>DASXEZ010000037.1:0-18116 GCA_036489875.1 Solirubrobacteraceae bacterium
GCTCGGGATCCAGCCGGTGGTCTCGGCGACCGACCTGATCCTGCGCCTGATCGAGCACGAGGTCCCGCGTTACGGGCTGGTGCACCTGCTCGCGCTCGAGGAGGAGCGCCTGGAGATCATCGAGCTCGAGGTCCAGGAGGGAGCTCCCGCGGCCTCCCAGCGCGTGGCCGATGTGTCGCTGCCGCAGGGAAGCCTGATCATCTCGGTGCTGCGCGATGGGCGCGGCTTCGTCCCGACCGCCGACACCGTGGTCGAGGCCGGCGACCAGGTCCTGCTCGTGCTCGACTCGGGCCTCGAGGACATGATCACGCCGGTCTTCGCGCCTGACTGATCCGTTCAGGCACAGCCGCTCCTACCGGACCGCCAACTGCCGGATGCTCACCGGCTGAGCGCCGCGACGCTCGTGGGTCCTCACGCGAGGATCGCCGGGGTTAGTCGGGCTCGGTCGCGAAGTCGATCCAGATCGCTTGTGGGTCTGAGCGGGCGACCTTCACCGCGAGCCTCGAACCTGGGCGAACCAGAGGCAGCAGGAGCTGCGGAATCGGCTGGGCGACTGTCGCCTCATACGGCGGCAATCCGGACTGCGCGCCGACCCGCAACACAAGCTCGATCACGGGCGCCGCGTCGGTCATCGACCCCTTGTTGATCGCCGAGATCACGGCGGCTGTGGCACCGATGCCTGGTCGGGCGACGCTGGCCTCGTGCGACACCTCGAGCGTGGTTGCGCCGGTGCTCGCCGTGGCCGAAACACCGTCGCGCTGCTGATGGCCAGCATCCCACAGGTCGCCGCCGGGCGCGCTCGTCTGACGGATGGTTTTGACGACTGCCATCAGGCTCTGCCGGTGTAGAGCGCGTTGAAGCGGCCGGCCACCTCCGGGCTCCTCTTGATCCGGCCATTCCAGCCGGCGAAGGCCTCCCTCCAGCTCTCGGCACCGACGCCATGGCTCGCCGCCACCTCAGGTCCGCGGCTCGAGTCGTAGCCGATGGCCGCGATGCCCTTGGCGATCGCGGTGTAGAGCTCGAGGGAGACTCCCGAGATCGCCTCGTAGTCATCGCTCGTGGCTGTTTCTGTCCTTCCGAGCATCGCCGGCGTGTGGATCGCGCAGGCGCTGTCCTCGCCTGGCGTTCTGATGGTCTTCAGCTGCTGCAAGAGCCCCATTTGCATCCCTTTCCGCACCGATTCCGACGGCCGAGCCGGTGGCTTCCACTGTTCCTTGGTCCGTCTGAGCGAAGCTAGCAACGGCCCCGCTCAGGGCCAAGGAAGAGGGGGAGAGGCAACACCTTTCGTGGGTGAGCGGGCGCGGGAGCGGCTCGCAACGGAGGGATCCGCGGGCCCAGTGCTGCCGGCGGCCGGTGCGCACCCGGCATTGACGGCGCGGAGGCCGAGGGCGGGCCCGGCCGGGGGATGCCGGGCCCTCAGCGAGCATGCCACAGGTACCGAAGCGCGCAGTAAGAGCCACTTGCGCTCGCCCCGTCATCGCCCCGGCGCGACTCCACGTTCGCTCTGCGGTCAGGGAGCGTGGACGTGCGAGCTCGCGCGTCATGTGTCGTCTAGTGCCCTCAGGAGCCGGTCGGTGTTGCGGTCGGGCGCGCCGGCGAAGTAGCGCGCCAGCACGCGCGCAAAAAGCGGCTCCTGAGGCGCCGCACGCGTGAAGAGCGTCATGCATGAGTGCAGCTTCATGGCGTCGATCGCTCCCAGGATCTCGGTCGCGCTCAGGGCTCGCGACGCCTCGAGGGCTCGCGAGCACTCGATCAGGCGGGGGCCCAACACGCGGTGCCCCAGATAGGCGGCAGCCTCCTCTAGTGAGGCGATCGCGTATCGGCGCGAGGTCTCGCTCTGCCCCAGTCCGGAGATCTGCGGGAACACGAACCACATCCAGTGACCGCTCTTGCGTCCCGCGCGCAACTCAGCGAGCGCGCGCTCGTAGGTGCCATGGGCGTCTTGTGCCCTGACGAAGCGCTCCAGGTCGTAGGGATCGCCGACGGTCATTGGCGTCTTGAAGGGTAAACGGGTGCCGCGACGCCGGGTGGGGGCTGTGACCTCTGATCCGTGCGCTGGTGGCTCCTGGACACGCACAGGCGCGCTAAGTTGAGGGTTGAATGGCATGAGACCTAGTCTGAATCGTCGCGCCGCGCTTGGCGTGGTACTGCTGGGGGCGGCTGTCTTCCTGGTGGGGACCGCCGGAGGCAGTGCCGCGGTTAGTGGCTGCAGCCTGAGGAGAGGCGCCAGCGCGACAAACGCGGCGGCCTCCACGGCAGAGGAGACATCCGCGTCTTGGCCTTACTCGAACGCAGATCTCGCGAACACCAGGAACGCCGCCGGATCGACGATCTCCTCGGCGAACGTGTCCAAACTCTCGCAGGCCTGGACGTTCAAGTTGACGGGACAGGCCGCCACTGGGATAGCTCCATACGGCGCTTTGACCGCCAACCCGATCGTGCAGAACGGCGTGGTCTATATCCAGGATCTCGACTCCAACGTCTACGCCTTGGCGCTCGCGACGGGGAAGCTCGATTGGGAGTATCAGTGCAATCAGCCCGAGAAGAGCGGGCCGGGCCCCAACGGCGTCGCCGTCGCCGCCGGGAAGGTGTACGGGCTCACGCCCACCGCTGCGTTTGCGCTGAACGCGACGACGGGTGGGACGGTCTGGGTCAACGGCGACCTCCTGAACAGCGGCCAGGGAACTTTCGGCATCCAGCCGCAGGTGGCCAACGGGCGGGTCTACCTGGCCAGCCAATACGGCTCCGCCCCCGGTGGCGGAGTGCTGATCGCGCTGAACGCCTCAAGCGGAGCACTGATCTGGCGGTTCAACACCGTCACCGGCCCGGAGCCGGGCGTGCAATCGCTGGGCATCGGCGCCGGCGGTGCATGGGAGACGCCGCTCGTCAGTGGCGACGGGTCGGTGACATATGGGATCGGCAACCCCTATCAGACCCCCGCCGAGGCGATCGCGCATCCGGCCACGGACCTCTATACCGACAGTGACGTGAGCCTCAACGCCGCGACCGGGAAGCTCCGGTGGTACTACCAGGGCGTGCCCGACGACTTCAAGGACTACGACATGCAGACCTCACCGATATCGGCGAGTAGCAGCGGCGTCTCTGTGGTGATCGGCTGCGGCAAGATGGGCTACGTGTACGAGATGAACGCCGACACCGGGAAACTCATCTGGAAGGCTCCGGTCGGCGCGCACAACGGCCACGACAACGACTCACTCCAGGCGCTCCAGCACCGCAGCAAGCTCAAGCCGCCCCTCACGATCCTCCCCGGGTCGCTCGGCGGCGTGTTGGCCGACCTCGCCGTCGCGAGCAACACCGTGTACGTGGCGACCTTGGACCTGCCGCTGACCTACCCGACCTTCGATCTCCCCACCGCCACCAAGGGCGCAGGGTCTGCGACGGGTGAGATTGAGGCGCTCAGCCTCGCGACTGGCAAGGTCGAATGGGATACGAAGGTCTCGCAGCTGCCCCTCGGCGCCACCACGGTCTCCAACGATCTCGTGTTCACGACGCTCTACAACGGCGAGCTGATGGCCCTGAAGCGCAGCACAGGCGCGATCGTGTACCGCGGCCAGCTGCCCACCTCCGCGAACTCGCCGATCGCCATCGCCGGCAACACGGTGATCGTCCCGGCCGGCAGCCCCACCACCGGCAAAGGCACCGCAAGTCCGCAGGTGGTCGCGTACAGGGTTCCCTAGACCTGCGAGTTCGCTGTTTCCGTTCGCGTCGATGAGCTCGGACTGCGAATAACCCTGTAGGCGCCACGCTCATATGAGCGGCGGCCTTTCGGCGTCACGACCGAAGGTCGACAGCAGTGTCCAATATGGCCCCGGGGATCCGGTTCTCATCACCGTGGTGCGCGGTGAGCGCCGTACTTCGGTTCTCAGACGACGGCCTCGCGCGGGCGGGACGGAGCGGGCCGGGGCGCCGGGCCGATCACGCGGCCGGGCACGCGCGCAGCTCCTATGAGCAGCACCACCGGGTGTCACGCTCGTCCCTAGACACGCGCACGCCGGCAGCGCACCAAGGCCTTGAGGTCCCAACCCCCGAATATCAGACCGGCAACGCCGTCAACGCGCCCGACGCCCCGCCCTCCCGAACAACAAAAGAGCCCCGCTTTGCGGGGCTCTCAGTGCAGCCACTTGACAAACACCTCGCCCTATCAGGAGTCGGGGTCCACTTGCTCAGGGTCGAGCAAGTCGATGCACCGATGCCTCGGCAAGGTCGGCCGGGACCCTCCAGCTTTCTACGTCAGCTTCCGGCCGAGGACTTCGGGACCTCAGACGAGTGTGTAGCCGGCCTCTTCGACCCCGCTCTTCACAACCTGGTGATCGATGTTGGTTCCGCGCACCGTGCGGCGCTCGCTGTCGAGCGCAACCTCGATAATCTCGGCCGTCGGGATCGCGCTGACCTCCGCCGTTACGGCTGCCGCGCAGCGCGCGCACGTCATCCCGACGACGGCGTAGATGTGTTCAGCCATTCCGCGCTCCAATCCGCGATCTCGGCAAATGAGCGCACTACGTGGAGCGTGCGCTGGGAGCGTCGACGGTACGCGGTCGCCGTCTTTGTTACGTCGCAGCGCGGTGGCGTCGCGCCACGGGTTCGTTGGTATTCTCGCCCGTTGATGGGCTTCTTGTGTCGTGGTTCGCGGGGTCGAGTTCTCGGACTCGGTGCCTTGGTCGGGCTGGTGACGATCTTGCTGTCCGCCCTGACGCCAGGCGGCGCGGTCAGCGCGTTGCTGCCGGGCCTGCTGTTCTTGGGTCCCGCGTTGCTGCTTGCCGTCCTGCTCTTTGCGCGATGCTATCCGGGCGAGGACGCGATCGCTCGCTGGCGGGCCGGGCGACGTGCGCCGGATGCGCGGCGGTCTCTTCTGGTGCCGCGGCTGCGGCCGAGGTTGCTCACAGCGTTGGGCGGGGGGCGCCTGATCGGCGCGTCCCTTGCGGATCGCGCGCCGCCGCTTCCCGCGGGTTGCTGAAGCTCTCTCGGTAGCCCGCGTCCATCGCTGGAGTCCGCCTGTGCGGCGGACCGTCATGCCCCGCGCCGATAGCCGCCCGGGTCCTGCGTTTAGCGATAGGAGTTCGATGCAACCAAGCGAGATAGGTGCGCGGGCGGGCGCGCCCGCAGGTCTGAATGTTGCGCGCGATCCGCCTTACGCGTCGCAGCATCCAGCTCAGTTGTGCGTGCTGATCTGCGACCGCGACCTCCGCGCCTCGATGTTCGCGATGAGGCTGGCGATGGCGTGCATGTTCGCGCCATGCAGGTCCTGATGTGAGCACCGAGGCCGGTCGGCACGGTGGTGCCCCAACAATCGAAGATGGCAACAGCAAACCGAGTGAACGGAGGCCGGGTTAGCGATGGCCGAATACGCAGTGGCGATTGATCTCGATCCGGTGGCGCTCGAAGAGCACTACGGAGATGAGTCGTGGCAGGAGGCCTATTCGGACCTTGGGGACGTCTTCGAACGTCACGGGATGACATCGCAGCAGGACACCGTCTATCTCGGCGCGACGAGCGCCGTGACAGCGGTGCTTGCCGTGCAGGAGGCGGCTCGCCGCTACCCCTGGTTTGCGCTGGCGGTGCGCGACATCCGTTTGATGCGGGTTGAGGACCAGAGCGATCTATCGCCGGCGATCGCCGCGGTCACTGCAGATGCGGCGGATCCGATCGAAACCAGAGGTCGAGCGATCGACTCGCCACGGCCAGCGGCTCCTCCATCTCGAACGCGGCCGGAAGCTCGCGAGGCGGACGCACGGCGTACTGGGCGCGGCATGGATCTGCGCCGACGGGACTTTGTCGGTCTGGGCGTCATCGCGGCGGTCGCAGCGCTGCTGTGCGTGATCCTCATCCGCGGTCCGGGACCCGTCAAGGGGCCAGGTGGGCTGACGGCCACACGGAGCGCGACCTATCGGGGTCTGGCGATGCCGACCCCGTGGCGCGTGGCGCCGGCTACGGCGCTGAAGAACTACCTGGGGACGCCGATCAATATCGACGCCTTCAGAGGCCGAGCAGTGCTCGTCACGTTTCTGTATGTCCATTGTCCGAACGTGTGTCCGATCATCACTTCGAAGCTCCACTCGGCGCTGCAGGCGATGTCTGCGGCCGCGCGCAAACAGGTGCAAATCGTCGCTGTATCGGTGGATCCTCGCGGTGACACGCCGTCCGCGGTCTCACAGTTTCTCGCCGAGCACAAGATGACCGGACGCATGCAATACCTGCTGGGTTCGCGTACGTCATTGGCCCCGATCTGGAAGGAATGGGACGTCGCGTCAAGTCCCGAGAGCGACCCCGACTTGATCGCACACACGGCACTTGTCTACGGGGTCACCGCCAGCGGGAAGATCGCGACCATCTACCCCTCGAGCTTCAAACCGAGCGAGATCGTCCACGACGTGCCGCTCCTGGCACGAACGTAGCGAAGTATTTGGTCCCCCACCTGTTGCTACCACGATTTTGAGCGCTGAGCCCGCCAACGATCAAGCTGCGCTTCTCGCTCGCACGATCGTCGCGATGCGCGCGGACCAGTTGTTCCGGACGCCGAGAGTGGAGCCGCCCGCGGGAGGCGGCCCTCGGTGGTCGTGGGCGCGGACGGTGGCTGGGGTGTCGTTGTCGTTCGTGGTGGCCGGCGCCCTCGTGATCACCGCGATCCTCGTGGGCCCAGCGCCCGGAGGCGTCGGGCAGCAACCGACCGCCCTTGCGACGAATCCCGACGTCGATCCCGGGACTGCTCTCTCGGGCAAGGCGCCGACGTTCACTTTGACCAATCAGTCCGGGCGGCCCGTCTCACTGGCGGAGTTTCGCGGCGAAGTCGTACTGCTTGCCTTCCTCGATCCGAACTGCACCTCGCCCTGCCCGCAGGCCACAACGACCATGGTCGATGCCAAACGCCTGCTGGGCCCCGGAGGAAAGAAACTGGCCCTGTTGGGCGTCGACTCCGACCCGTCCGCGACCTCGACCCTGTCGGTGGCCGCCTACACGCACGCGCATGGCCTGCACGGCGAATGGCAGTACCTCACGGGTCCGCTGCCGGCGCTGGAGCGAGTCTGGCGTTCCTACCACCTTGGGATCAGAACGCAGATCGGCCAGATCGACGACACCCCGGAGATGTACCTGATCAACGGCCGCGGAGAGCTGGCTGAGATCTTCCAGATCCAACCGCCCTACTCCGGCATCGGCCAACAGGCTCAGGTCCTCGCTACGGCCGCGTCGCGACTGCTCCCAGGCCACCCACGAGTGAGGTCCGCGCTGAGCTACGACCAGGTCCCGTCGATTGCGCCGAATCAGAGCACGGAACTACCGCGCGTTGGTGGTGGAGCCGTGCGCCTCGGCCCGGAGGGGTCGCCGCGGCTCTACATGTTCTTCGCCAGCTGGCTCAGCGGGAGCATGAGGCTCCGGAGCCAGCTGGAGGCACTACGTAGCTACGAGTCGAGCGCGATCACGCGCGGCCTTCCCCGGCTGACTGCCGTCGACGAGGGGACCGTGGAGCCGTCGCCAAAGGCGCTCCCGGATTTCCTCGATCGACTGCGGACGCCGCTGTCCTTTCCGGTCGCGATCGACGACAGCGGCCGCGTGAGCGACGGCTTCCAGGTCCAGGATCAGCCTTGGTTCGTGCTTGCCTCACGCTCAGGAGCAACCCTTTGGTATTGGGACGGCTCCAGTGAAGGGCCACTGAGTGCGGTCGACCTAGCCGAGCACGTAAAGGCCGCACTCACCGCCACGCCCAGCGTGAAGCCTCCCACGATCCGCGAAGCCAGCCAGCTCCTCGCCGGATCTCCGGAGCCGCTTGCGCGTCTGCACGCCCAAGCGGGTCGGCTCCTGGGATCTGAGCGGGCACTGATGAGCCGCGTCCACGCCCTCCACGGCTACCCGATCGTCATCAACGCCTGGGCATCGTGGTGTACCGCGTGCAGGGAGGAATACGCGCTGTTCGCCGACGCGTCGGTTCGCTACGGCCGGCAGGTCGCCTTCATCGGTGTTGACGCCCTGGACACCAACGCTGGCGACGCCCGCGCATACCTCTCCGGGCATCCGCTGAGCTATCCCAGCTACCAGAGCCCCCAAGGGGAGCTCACCGGCCTCGCCCCGATCATTGGACTGCCGACCACGATCTACATCGACCGCAAAGGACGAGTTATCAAAGCAGTCCCCGGCCAATACGACTCCCAAGGAGCCCTCGACGGCGATATCCAACACTACCTCGGGCTCTAGCCCGGTCCGTCCGAAGGCAACTGCGTGCCCTCCCGGCCAAGCCTCTGCTCTCTCGTGGCCGCCGCAGCAGCAACGCTCGCGCTGGTGGCCCTGACGCCCGGTGCTGCCGCGACCGTCTCGCAGAACCCCGACGTCACCGACACTCGCTACCAATCGATTCTCGAGACGGTCCATCCGGTCGCTCCCGGCGTCACCTGGCGCGTAATCGACCGCAACGACGAAATCGAGCTCATCAACCACAGCCATGAAGCCGTCGTGGTCTACGGCTACCCCAACTCGCCAAAGAACGTCAGCTACAACGGCGGCCCCTACGCTCGGATCCTCGCCAACGGGACCGTACAACTCAACGAGAACTCGACCGCCTACTACCTCAACCAGAGCTTCTTCGCCGATCCAGTCAACGTCCCCGCTGCGACCAGCCTCGACGGAGAACCGGCCAGATGGGTAACGGTCTCAACTACCGCAACCTACATCTGGCACGACCACCGCATCCACTACACGTCTCCGGACGTTCCGGCGTTCATCAAGGCGCGAGGCGTATCGCACCGCCAATTCGTGTTCGACTGGTACGTCCCGATCAAAATCGGTCCACAGTACGGCTACCTCTTCGGGAAGCTCTACTGGCTTCCTCAGAAGCGCTTCACGTTCCCCGCCGCCGCGACGATCGCGCTTATCGTCATCGTGCTCGCCAGCGCAGCATTCGTCTTGACTGTGCGCACGCGACGCAGAGCGCATAGTGCTCGCGAGGCGTGGTGAACGCCTGCCGAACTTCGGTCGTCCGAGCAGAGGGAGTGCCCCGGCGCTCTGAGCTCCGACTAAGGCCGCTGGTCAATTGTTGCTACGAGCTCTTGGACTCGTCGTGCGATGTCGTCGCGGATGGCGCGTACTTCGTCGAGTGGCCGGCCGGCGGGGTCGGTGAGATCCCAGTCGATGTAGCGCTTACCCGGGATGTATGGGCAGGCGTCGCCGCAGCCCATGGTCACGACGATATCGGCCCGCTCGGCCAGCTCGCGGGTGAGGAGCCGGGGGGTGCGCTCTGTTAGGTCGATACCGAGTTCTCGCATCGTCTCGGTGACGACAGGATGGACGCGTTCGGCGGGTTCGGTGCCGGCTGATTCTCCGTGGTGGCGTTCATCGGTGGCCTCGTTGAAAAGGGCTGCGCTCATTTGAGAACGCCCGGCGTTATGCAGGCACACGAAGAGAACGTTCGCCATCGTGGGGCTCCTCTAGCTCGGCAGGGTGAGGGACAAGGACGGTTGCTGCCTCCTCCGGGGTCACGGCCGGATAGAGCGCCCGCAGCACGGCGACCGCCGCGATGCCGCCGAGGAGCTGTGCGATCACGTAGGCGGGTGCCGACGCAGGCGCGATGCCGGCGAAGGTGTCCGAGAACATGCGGCCGATGTCGATCGCGGGGTTGGCGAAGCTCGTTGAGCTCGTGAAGAAATACGCAGCGCCGATGTAGGCGCCCACGGCCGCCGGCGCTGACCCCGCTCGCCTCGTGTGAGCGAGCGAGAAAATCACCAGCAATAGCCCGAAGGTTGCGATCACCTCCGCCAGCAGGTGCGAAGGGCTCGCGCGGTGTTTGGTCGAGATGCTCACCGCTGCGAGCGCGAACATGCCGTTCGCGACGATCGCGCCCGCGATGCACCCCGCGATCTGGGCGGGGATGTAGGCGAATACGCGCCGCCACGTGAGACCGCCAAAGCTCGCGTCGACGAGTGACACGACCGGGTTGAAATGAGCTCCTGAGATCGGGCCGAACATGAGGATGATCGTGTAGAGACCGGCTGCGGTCGCTGCGGCGTTCTCGAAGAGCTCGAGGCCCACATCTCCCGGGGAAAGGCGCTGCGCCGCGATCCCCGAGCCGATGACCACCATTGTCAGAAACGCCGCACCGAGGAATTCGGCGAGCAGGCTGCGCCGAAGCGTCGTGTCCATGTGCGCGCAGTCAGGCTGCCCGCAGGGCGTCGCAGTGCTCGTTCGCCAGGCAGTCGTGGGCTGCCCGGTTGGCGAGCATGAGGATGTGGGAGCGGACCGGTACGTCGTCGTAGCGGTCGAGGATCGCGTCCGCGCAGGCACGAATTTCCTCCGGCGTGCGTCGGCTCTCGAAGTCCGCGATGAGCGTCGGCAACATCTTGCGCAGCCGCCACTCGTGCGCTGAGCGGTCGCCCTGGATCTCGTCGAGTCGGTCGACAATCAGGCGGTGGACGTGCTCGGCCACCTTGTTGCGGATCTCGCGAACCTCACCGAGGGGCCGGCCCGCAGGGTCGGGAATATCCCACGCCTCGACCATCGACGGGACATACGGGCAAACGTCGCCGCAGCCCATGGTCACGGCCCCGTCGGCATGGAGCTGATCCTGGACAAGCAGCTTTCGCGGCCTGCGGTCCGATAGGTCGATCCCGACCTCGCCCATTACCTCAATCACCGCCGGCCACAACTCGTGCGCGGGCTGTGAGCCGGCGGACTCGGCACGGACGTCCTCGGGCGCCTCGCGTTCGAAGAACGCCTGGGCCATCTGCGAGCGGCCTGCGTTGTGGGTGCAGATGAAGAGGAAGTACTTCATCGCTGATCTCCTCTCGATGACGTCACGCGACTGATCGTATCCATTGACAAACATCAGTTCAATAGGTATACGTAGATCGATGAATGCCGATCTGGAACTCGCCCCCAAGCAGAAACGGGCGGCGGGAGCGCCGTGCTGTGAGCCGGTCGTCTATCCCGACGTCGAGCGCGCACAGGCGGTACGGATGGCGACTGTGGCAAAAGCGCTTGGCGATCCGATCCGCCTGCAACTCGTGGACGTGCTGCGCAAGCACGCGGGCAAGGTCTGCGTTTGCGAGCTCGTGCCGCTGTTCGATATAGCTCAGCCGACGCTCTCGCACCACCTGAAGAAGCTCCGCGAGGCCGGAATCGTCGACTCCGAGCGTCAAGGTCTATGGGCCTATTACTACGTGATCCCCGACGCCCTCGAGGAGCTATCCGCATGGCTGAGCTGACCGACCTCACCCTCCCAAGCGAACCGCCTGCGTGCTGCGCCCTGGAAGCGCATCTCACCTGTTGTGAGCCCAGCGAGAAGGCCGAATGCTGCGCGCCCGAGTCGAGTGGTTGTGGCTGTGGAGCGGGCTCGGTAGCCGAGACCGATGTTCGCGAGGCCGTGCGCGCACGGTACGCCGCGGCGGCGACCGGCGCCAAAGGCAGCGATGCAACCACAAGGACGACGGACGAGCGAGGCGTCGAAGTGTGGGGTGCTGCGCTCTACGACGAGGAGGCCGCCGACGCCCCCGAGGCCGCCATCGCGGCGTCGCTGGGCTGCGGAGTCCCGACCGCGGTCGCCGACCTGCACGAGGGGGAGACGGTCCTCGATCTCGGCTCGGGTGCCGGCGCCGACGTCCTCATCAGCGCCCGCCGCGTCGGTCCCGCGGGCAAGGCGATCGGGATCGACATGACCGACGAGATGCTCGAACTCGCCCGCAGCAACGCCCAGGAGGCGGGCCTGGGGAACGTCGAGTTCGTCAAGGGCTATCTGGAGGAGCTCCCGCTAGCGGATTCAAGCGTCGACATCGTCATCTCCAACTGCGTGATCAATCTCGCCGCGGATAAGACCATCGTCTTGCGTGAGGCCGCGCGCGTCCTGCGCCCCGGAGGCAGGCTCGCGATCTCAGATGTGATCACCGACGCCGACCTCGACCAGACGATTCGCGCGGACGTCGCGGCATGGACCGGCTGCATCGCCGGAGCCCTCAGACCTCAAACCGATCTACACGGCGATCGACGCCGACCACGCCCACGAGGAGCTCGAGCGCTTCGACGAGAAATGGGGGCAGCGGTTCCCCGTGATCACGCATGCCTGGCTCAGCGCTTGGGAGTACGTGACGCCGTTTCTGGCGTTCGGTCCGGAGGTCCGCCGCGTCGTTTACACCACGAACGCGATCGAGGCGCTCAACCGGCAGCTACGGAAAGCGATCAAGACCAAGGGCCACTTCCCCAACGAAGACGCCGCGAGGAAACTGATCTACCTCGCCGTCCTCAACGCAGTGCCAGCCTGGACACGAACTAGAAACTGGACCGCAGCACTACTCGCCTTCAAAATCCACTTCGGAGACCGAATCCCCGACTAACCACCGCGCACACAGAAAACAGGACACTCTCAGAAGCGGCCCGAGGCGTGCTTGGTTGCGACGCCAGAGGTTCCGCTCGAACGCGATGTTGCCGGCCACGGCGACCACGCCGAGGGCAATCACTACCGCGAGCGGCACACGCGTATAGAGCTTGATGAGCGCGAAGAGAACGACGTAGTGTGCGGCTGCCGCCCAGAGTGCGAACCGAAGCCATCGGGCTGCGAGGTCTACCTGACGCGCCTGATCGATATCAGCGATCCGCGCCTCCGCTGACGCAGTTGCGGGCACACGGGCAGTATCGGCAACGCGCCGCGTAGCCCAAACTGCAACCGACGCGTTGTCGGTTGCGCGACGGAGCGACGGAGTGGGCCGGCCGGAGGGCCCGGGTCTCGGGGCTCAGCCTGGGCTGGGGGTGCGCCGATAGGCTCGGTAGGTGCTTTTGACGTTGACGACTTGGCGTGAGCCTGCGAGCGATCTCGGGTTTCTACTGCATAAGCATCCCGACCGGGTGCAGAGCTTTTCGCTGCCGTTTGGGGAGGCTGTCGTGTTCTATCCGGAGGCGACTGAGGAGCGTTGCAGTGCGACGTTGCTTTTGGAGATCGATCCGGTTGGGTTGGTGCGGCGGGCGCCTGGGGATCGTGCGCGGAGCTTGTTTGATTATGTGAATGATCGTCCGTATGCGGCTTCGTCGTTCGTGAGTGTGGCGATTGCGCGGGTGTTTGCGAGCGCGTTGCGGGGGGTGTGTGATGCGCGTCCCGAGTTGGCGTTGACGGCGATTCCGTTGTCGGCGGAGCTTCCGGCGGTGCCGGCGCTTGGGGGCGAGTCGGTGGTGCGGCGGTTGTTCGAGCCGCTTGGCTACACGGTGGAGGTGTCGGCGCTTGAGCTTGACTCGCGGTTTCCGGAGTGGGGGTCGGACAGGCATGTTTCGCTGCGCCTTTCGGGCGTGGTGCGCTTGTCGCAGTTGCTGACGCACCTTTACGTGCTTCTTCCGGTGCTTGATGACGACAAGCACTACTGGGTGAGTGAGGACGAGATCGCGAAGTTGCTTCGCCACGGTGAGGGTTGGCTTTCGTCGCATCCGGAGCGCGAGTTGATCACGCGCCGTTATCTCAAGCATCAGCGGAGTTTGTGGCGCGATGCGCTCGCGCAACTCGAGGACCTGGACATCGAGGAGTCAGCCGACGCTGACGCGCCTGTGGCTGAGGATGCGCTCGAGGAGACTGTTCGGTTGCAGGATCAGCGGCTGGGGAGCGTGGTGTCGGTGCTGAAGGCGGCGGGTGCGAGGCGTGTTCTCGATCTTGGGTGCGGTAGCGGTCAGCTGATCGAGTTGCTCGTTCGCGACGGTTCGTTCGAGGAGATCGTCGGCGCTGATATCTCGATGCGCTCGCTTGGGGAGGCGGCGCGTCGGCTGCGCCTTGATCGGCTGCCTGAGGCCAAGCGCGAACGCGTTCGGTTGTTGCAGAGCGCGTTGACGTACCGCGACACGCGTCTCGCCGGCTACGACGCTGCGGTGTTGGTGGAGGTCGTTGAGCATCTCGATCCTGCCCGGTTGGTCTCGTTGGAGCAGAACGTGTTTGGCAGCGCCCAGCCGCGCACGGTGGTGGTCACGACTCCTAATGCCGACTACAACGTGCGGTGGGAGACGCTGCCGGCCGGCGAGTTTCGCCATCCGGACCACCGTTTCGAATGGACCCGTGAGCAGCTCGGTGCGTGGGCGGCCGGGGTCCGCGACCGGTTTGGGTACGCCGTGCGCTTCCTACCGGTTGGCCCTGTGGACCCAGATGTTGGGTCGCCGACGCAGATGGCGGTGTTTTCGCGTTGAACATCGAGCTTCCGGACCCTTCGCTCGTGGTTCTGATTGGCCCGAGTGGTTGCGGCAAGAGCTCGTTCGCCGCGGCCCGTTTCAAGGCGACCGAGGTGATCTCCTCTGACTTCTGTCGCGGGCTGGTTAGTGATGATGAGAACGATCAGTCGGCGACCAAGGACGCTTTTGCCGTGCTGCAGTTCATCGCCGGCCGGCGCCTTGCGGCTCGCCGCTTGACGGTTGTCGATGCCACGAACGTGCAGCGCGAAGCTCGAAAGCCTCTGCTCGAGTTGGCGCGAGAGCACGATCTCTTTCCGGTCGCGATCGTGCTCGACATGCCGGAGGGGCTCTGCCAAGAGCGCAACCGCAACCGAACGGATCGCCAATTCGGGGCGCACGTGGTTCGCCAGCAGCGCGCGAGCCTGCGCCGGTCGCTCAAGGGTCTACAGCGCGAGGGGTTCCGGCGCCTTCACGTGCTTCACACGCCTGAAGAGGCGGATGCCGTCACGATCACGCGCGCCCCGCTATGGACCGACCGCTCACACGAGCACGGACCGTTCGACGTGATTGGCGACATCCACGGATGCCTCACAGAGACCGTCGAGCTCCTCCGCCAACTCGGCTACCAAGTCAACGACACCGGCGCAGAGCTGACCGTAGACCCGCCGGATGGCCGCCGAGCGGTGTTCGTCGGCGACTACGTCGATCGTGGACCCGACAGCCCAGGCGTTTTGAAGCTCGTGATGGGGATGGTGGAACGAGGGACCGCGCTCTGTCTCCCGGGTAACCACGACGCGAAGCTCGTGCGCAAGCTCAACGGCCGCGACGTGCAGATCACCCACGGGCTGGCGGAGACGCTCGAGCAACTTGAAGGCGAGACGGACGCGTTTCGCGAGCAGACCAAAAAGTTCCTCGACGGTCTCGTGAGCCACTGTGTCCTCGATGATGGGGCGCTCGTTGTCGCTCACGCGGGCATGAAGGAGCGCTACCAAGGTCGCGCGTCGGGTCGCGTTCGCGAGTTCGCTCTGTTCGGCGACACGACCGGCGAAACCGACGACTTCGGCCTCCCGGTGCGCGGCGAATGGGCGAAGGACTACCGCGGCAAAGCCGCCGTCGTCTACGGCCACACACCGACGGCCGAAGCCGAGTGGCTCAACAACACCATCAACATCGACACCGGTTGCGTGTTCGGCGGCAAGCTCACGGCGCTGCGCTGGCCCGAACGCGAACTCGTCTCGGTCCCCGCCAAGCAGACCTACTACGAGCCCGCGAAGCCGTTCCTCACCGACGACCACGCGGCAGCAACCGAAACGCGTCCGGCGCACCTGCTCGACCTCGAAGACGTCCTCGGCAAGCGGATCATCAGTACGCGTCTCGCGCGCACGGTCACCGTCCGCGAGGAGAACGCGGCCACCGCACTGGAGGTCATGGGTCGCTACGCGATCGACCCGCGCTGGCTCGTCTACCTGCCCCCAACCATGGCGCCCACCGCCACCTCGGCCCGACCCGGCCTACTCGAGCATCCCGAGGACGCTTTCGCCGAGTACCGCTCCGCCGGCGTCGCGCACGTCGTTTGCGAAGAGAAGCACATGGGATCCCGCGCACTCGCGCTGGTCTGCCGCGACCGCGAAACGGCACGCACAAAGTTTGGAGTCGACACCGGCGATCTCGGCGCGCTCTACACCCGCACCGGCCGGCCGTTCTTCAACGACCCCTCATGGACCACAGCCGTCATCGACCGTCTGCGTGGCGGGATAGACGGCGCCGGCCTGTGGGACGAGCTCTCGACGGGCTGGCTGCTCCTGGACTGCGAGCTCATGCCATGGTCTGTCAAAGCCATCGAGCTGATCCAGCGCCAGTACGCAGCCGTCGGATCCGCCGGTCGCGCGAGCCTCGACGCATCGATCACGCAGCTCGAACGCGCCAGCCAGCGAGGTCTCGACGTCACCGACCTGCTTGCCCACGAACAAACGCGCCGCGGATACATCGACCAGTACACCGACGCCTACCGCGCGTACTGCTGGACCGTCGATGACCCAGGAGATCTGAAGATCGCGCCCTTCCACATCCTGGCCGGCGAAGCAGGCGTCAACGTCGAACAACCCCACACCTGGCACCTCCAGCACCTCGACCGCCTCAGCGCCCAAGACCCCGAATGGATCACAACCACCGCACGCAAATTCGTCGACCTCACCGACGACGCGAGCCAGGCAGACGCGACCGCCTGGTGGGAGCAACTCGCCACCAACGGCGGCGAAGGCATGGTCGTCAAGCCGCTCTCCTTCGTTGCCCACGGAAAGCGCGGACTCCTCCAACCCGGCATCAAGTGCCGCGGCCGTGAATACCTCCGCATCATCTACGGCCCCGAATACACCGACCCCACCCAAATCGAACGCCTCCGCGATCGCGGACTCGCACGCAAACGCGCGCTCGCGATCAAAGAATTCGCGCTCGGCGTCGAAGCCATCGAACGACTCGTCCGCAACGAACCCCTCTACCGCATCCACGAATGCGTCTTCGGCGTCCTCGCCCTCGAAAGCGAACCAATCGACCCACGCCTGTAACAACCCGAGCATCCGGCGTGCAACGAATCGGCTTCCCAGGACGCCCTCCGAGGACGCCCTGACCGCCGTTACTGGCGATTCGCGGCTCTCAGGTGCCGTCAGATGCTCTCGAAACACGCTCGAATGGGGAGCCTATTGGGGAGCCCGGGCGAATCGAGCGGTGATGGTGTCAGCCGTTGGGGCGGCCCGCAGGCGGCTTGGACCTCGGCCGGGTCGCGGTCCCGTGCTCGCTGCGCTGTGCCGGGATCGGTCGCTGTGTCCCGCTGCAGCTCTCCGACGCCGACACGACCGAAATCGTGGAACGCACCGACGGTGTGACCGCATTGAAGCTGCGACCGCCCGGCCCCCAGTCGCGTTCACAGCCTACGCAGGCACGACCGCTAGGAGCGACTGCCGCGAATGACGTCGGGCAGTTCAGGGCGAGCGGCGGAGGCTCTACGAGCGCCCCCGGCCGCGTACCTTGCCCGCTCGTGAGACGCTAGAGGGGCGGCCACTGCTTTGCCCGCTGGTTCAGCAGCGCCACGAAGTTGGGTGTCTTGCCGCCGCGCCAGTGCATGTTCCGAGAAGCGCCGCGCACGGGTAGCCGCGACCCGTCAGCGAGGTTCACCATCACGAGATCCCTCCACCCGGCGGACATGTACTCGAAGCTCCCCACGTCGGACCACAGGTATTCGCGGGTGTACGGGCCAGAACGATCGATCAAACCCTGGGGCGTCTCGCGCACCCCGGACCGCGCGAGCATCACCGCAAAGCGCCCTGCTACGAACGTCCAGACAATCCCACAGGCCGCGACAGCCCACCAGGGCCACGGACGCCGTGGCGTAGCCAATGCCAGCCCAACCGCCGCGGATCCGAGCAGTACCCCTGTGACCGCGGCGGCGCGGACCGGCAGCGACCAGTAGGTCCGCTCCCCAAGGGCGGACCTAGTTTCATCCGGCTGCCGCCGGCTGGCCGGTCGGCCCGACGCCGTCCGTCGCCGCATCGGCTCAAGCTAGCACCGCTCAGTGGTGGGTCGCCTCGGAAACACTCAACGTCACATCAAGCGACCCATTTACTGCCGTTATGCCCCATCCCACCACTTGTCGCTCGAGCGACGAACACTTCGGCGGCGGGAGTGACCAGCAGGCGGTCTGGACCCTGGCCGGGTGGCGGTCCCGTGCTCGCTACGCTGTGCTGGGACCGGGAGGTAGGCATACCCTGACCGGTCGCCGCTGCGCGGCTTCCTCCAAGGACCGTCTTCCCTCCCTACGGGCCGATCTCTGGCTACAACGCGGTTGCTTGCACGCGAGGCTGTCGCGGAAAGGTCGCGATGCTCGCGGTGGTTCTCGGTGGTCGGGGGGCGGCCGTCGCCGCGACGGTGTGCCGTCGTCAGGCGGGGAGGGTGTTGAAGTGTTGGTGGAGTTTGAGGAGGTTGTGGGTGGC
>DASXEZ010000058.1:0-1796 GCA_036489875.1 Solirubrobacteraceae bacterium
GAGCCGCGCGGCCACGCGCCGAGATCGTGGAGATCTCGCTCGCGAGCGGCCGCGTCGTGCGAGCCGTGGCGATGCCGCGACTGACCCGGCCGTTCCTGGCCGCCGACGACGACGGACTATGGATCGCGCCCTCGCCCGAGACGGGCAAGCCGGGCCCGGCACCCACCTACCTGCTGACACCGAATGCGACGGCGCTTCGAATCGTCCGGCGCGGCGGCGACGCGGCGGTCTGGCTGCTCGCCGCCCGCCACACCGTCTGGGAGGACCTCGAGACGTTCCGGCGCGGCGCCGCTAATACGCGTCAGGAGCTGTGGCGCCTGGATGGTCCCGAGGGGACAGCTCGCAAGCTCGCCCGCCTCGACAACCTCAACGGCAACCAGCCCGCCCTCCAGCCGACAACCGACACCCTCTGGACGCTCAACAGCGTCCCCGACAGCAACCGTTTCACGACCTGCACACGCCAGCAGGTCGTCGCCATCAATGGCAGCAGCGGCCGTCAGACCATCGTCAGGACGCTCAGGATTCCGGCTGACCCCTGCTTCCCGATACCCCCCGAGCAACCCTTTGGAGGTACAGACGAAGGCCAGCTGTTCATTGATGGTGCGTTCTACTTCCTCAGCTCGCCGTCGCTCGCCACGACCCTCTACCGCGTGCGCCGATAGGGCGCGGCGCGCCGTGAACTTCGGTCCCTGACGCACAGCTGACACTCGGCCTCAAGGTTTGTCGCGTTGGTGACGAAGCAATCTGCGAGTCGTGCGATGAGCTTCGTCGACGTACCCCAAGAACCGCCCGTCACACAGGCCGACAGCGACATTCCGTCGCTGCGCGCCGTGCTCGCATGGGTGGCCGCGATCGGACTGTGCCTCGCCACGGCGCTTGGGATCTCGGCGATCCTCGGTGCCACGCTCAGCGAGACGGCGGTTCGCCTCGCCGCATCCGGAGTCGCCTGCGGGTTCGAAGGACTGTTCGCAGTCGGCGCCGCAACGCTCGCACAGCGCTCGCCCTCCCTGCGGGTGCCGGCGCTGATCGGTGTCCTCGCGAGCGTCTTCGCGGCGGTCATCCTGCTCGTTGACGAATGGGGCGGACACATCGGTGAGACGGTCGCGCGCATCGCGGGCGCGGGCCTCCTGCTCTCCCTCGCGCTCGGCCTCACCGGCTTCCTGCTTTCGCAGGTACGCGAGGAGGATCCGGGCGCGATCCGCTCGCTGATGGTCGGCACCCTCTTGGCGATCTGGGTGCTGGCGATCACGTTGATCATCGACATCGTCTTCGCAACGGGGTCGGCGCCGTCGCCGAGCAATCCGACGGCGAGCGGAGTTAAGCCCGCGTTGAGCGGACTTGCCTTCGACCGCTTCCTCGCCGTGACCTCGCTTCTCGCGCTCCTCGGCCTGCTGCTGCTGCCGATTCTGCGGCGTGCTCACCCGGCCTATCGGGGCGGTCGCGCGGGGGTCGGCGCGGGAGCGGCAACATCGGCTCCGTGACGCCGAGGCCGGCAGCCCCGACTGCGCCGACCGAGACGGCTCCTGCGCCTGCGGCGAGACTCAGATTTGCTCTCTCGCTCTCGCTAGCGGCGGCCCTCGCCGCTGGCGGGACCGGAGCAATGCTGGCCTCGGGGTCGGCCGCTGCCGCCGGCCCGACTCCGGCAGCGATCGTGCTCAAGGCGTCGCAGGTCGGCGCCGGCTACCGAAGCGAGGCCATCCCCGGAGGCCGCCAGGTGGCCGGCCAGGTCACCCTCGACCTCTGCTACGACACCTACGCAAGCGAAAAGCTTCGGACGGCGCGCCTGCAGGAGGGCT
>DASXEZ010000095.1:0-11749 GCA_036489875.1 Solirubrobacteraceae bacterium
TTGGCATTGAAGACGACGTCGCTGGGCACGGACTACTTCTTCGGCTTCGGACCGGGCGGCGCCGTGCCCTTGCTCGGGGCCACCACCTTCTTCTCCCAGCCGCCTCCCTCCTTGCGAACTCCGCCCTGCTTCGCCGGGCGAGAGGAGGGCTTGGGTAGGCGCTTGTCAGCCATCGCTGTTCCCCTCGCTCTCGGCAGCGGGTGCGCGTGCGGCCGGGTTCACGGTCTTCGGCACGGGACCCGGAGGGGTCGCCTCGGCGGTGGGAGAGGTCACCTGCTTCTGCCAGCCGCCTCGCTCGGTGAAGTGATCGTCGCGCTGCTGGCGCGGTTTCGTGGCATCCTCGGTCATTGGCGTCCTCAATCGCGATGCCGCTTCCCGGCGGCGTTCATCCCTTCGGCGGATACGGGTCTTTGCGATTGATGGTGTTCGAGTCACGGATTTCTCCGTCGGGACGGTGGATGATGACCTCGCCGCCACCACGCGTGCGGTTCAGGAGCGACGTGGCAGCAGCCTGGGCCTCCGCCTGCGTCCTGTGGAGCGAAGGTCGCCCGCTGCGCACCTTCGAGCTTGTCCTGCCATTGGCCATCAGGCCTCTTGGTGATATGTCGTCTTTCGCCTGCCATGCGACCTCCTGTCGCGTCGAACATATGTACGTGACAGATGATACGCAAGGGTGCGGATGTCGCAACCATCGTTCGCTTGCACGGCGCCACCCAAAGCTTCGGCGTAGCTACGGTCGCTCCAAACGCTTCGCTATCTCGTCGGGCGGACAGCCGAAGTGCAGGAGCGCTCTCCCAACCGCGATGGCGCTCACGAAATGGTCAGTACTCGGGACCTGCATCGCGTCATTGCCTTCGGCAGTAGCCAGGCGTAGCTCGCGCTGCCGCCACTCGTCGTATTCGTGGACGTGCGGACTGCGCGTAGTACGAGGCGGCGCGAGCGAGCGTCTCCCGTAGTGTCGCCTCGCTGCACATTTGGACCATGAATGGACCATGGCGCTTCCTTGCGGCATAAACCCAGGCCACATATTAGTTGCAGCTGTTTTCTCCGGGGAGACAGGATTTTAACCTGCGACCGCCCGGCCCCAGCCCGGGGCATGCTCACGAGGGCTCAGAGCGCCTTCGGCTCGGCAGCGCCCGACACGGCGCGCATCGTGCTCGCCGGCAACCCGCGCTTTGGGCGGACTCGGGATCCGCGTGACGCCGCCCAGAGACGCGCCGGCCCAGAGTCTGGACCTCAGGACCCTGGCAAGCGAATCGTTTAGGACAACGGCGGCCACCGTTGTCCTGAACCGCGCCGAAATCAGCCCATACTGGCCCAAATCCGCCGGGCGGCGGACACAAGCAACACGGTGCATTTGCAGGCATAACGGCCGGATTTAGTCCTGCCGAGGCGTCGCCTTGTAAGCGCTGCCGCTGGGATTCGAGCCGGCTTCCGCCGTGAGAGGCGCTTGTATGTCCGGCGGCGTCTGCCGATGTCGAGCGTTTGCAGGCAATACAGCAGACGTGACGGATCCACCGGGACGTTGTACGCGTAGCTGAATGTGCGTCAGGAGTGCGTCAGAGTCCCGTAACCCAAGGCGCCGGAGAATTAATTCGCGGACCCGGCCTAGGAAGGCCTCACCGAAGCCCTCCTGACACTGTTCGGCGACAACGGATACGACGATTGTCGGATTTTGCGGTTATTTGCCGATGTCCAGCCGGCAGCTGGTCACAAGCTGGCGACAACGGCTACACATAGACAAGCGGCGTGCCCTGCTCGCGTGCGGTGCCGCGCCGCGCCTGCACACATCCACGGTAGGGGGTTGCGATATGCGTCTTGCCCGCCCGCTACGCACGCTGAAGCTACGGCGCGCGTATCAACTACTAGCTTTGGGCCTTGTCGCAGTCACGGTCGGCGGATACGTCGCCGCGACTGCGCCGTCCGCAAGGGCAGTCACCGGCACAGAGATGTCTTTGGGATTCGACAGCTGTGGCCTGCCGAGCACATCACAAATGAGTACCTGGTGGAGCGCGAGTCCGTATTACTGGATTGGGGTCTACATCGGCGGCTCAGATCAAAGCTGCGGCAATCCCGGTTCGTCCTGGGTTAGTACAGTCACAACTGCGGGCTGGGGGGTAGAACCGATCTGGGTTGGCCCTCAAAACCCCTGCTGGGGCGGAAGCGGCGCCACGTTCTCAACGAACACCTCGACGGCCTATTCTCAGGGCGAGACACAAGCTAGCGACGCCATCGGGGCGCTTGCGACGGCGGGTTTTGCTCCGCTGGCAGGCAACTGGAACGATTCGGTTGTGTATGACATGGAGGCCTATAGTCAGACTTCGACGTGTATAGCAGCGGCGCAGGCGTTCATTTCGGGGTGGTCCGCGCAGCTTGGAATTCCGCCGGTGCAGGCTGTCGGCGTCTATGGATCGACCTGTGGCTCAGATCTAAACGCGTTTGCATCAAGCAGCCCCGTGCCTTACTTTATCTGGGGAGCCGACTGGGATGGCAATTCGAATGTCTCTGTGATGACCTGCGTCACTCCCGGTTGGTGGGGAGGCCCCCAGCGTCTCAAGCAATACAGCGGAAACGTGAATCAGACGTATGGTGGCGTTACTCTTTACATCGATGCCGATGGTGCTGACGCACCGGTTTACTTTTGAGGAGCTGCGTAATGCGTCTGTATCTCCACATTTCGAAGCGGTACTTCATCACTGTTCTCGGGACGGCTTGCGCGGTTGCGCTCGGTCTAGTCTTTGGGAGCGATCAAACGGTCCACGGACAGCGTCACGCCACCGTTCGTCTCATTGCGACCGCGGCAGGATCGCCGATAGAGCGCGCAGGCCTCAGTGCGGACGGAAGCGGCTGGGCACTCACGACTGCCGGCCTAGAAGTGACTCGTAACGGCGGGACGTCGTTCCAAACGGTCGCAGCGCCGTTTGGGCTCAATACCATTACCGACGTTGCTACGGCGGGCAGCTCGATTACGGTCGCTGCTCGTGTCCCGCAGAGCAGCGGCTCCGCGGCTATCGAGATCGCGCAATCCGACAATACCGGCGGCAGTTGGCGCACGAGCGTCCTGCCAGCCGGCTCGGGCGCGCCAGGCTATGCGAGGTTGGCCACCGATGGAACCTCGGTCGCCGGCGTGCTGGTGACTGACGAGTCGTCGTCTGCATTCTCCGACGGTGACTGGTACTCGACACCCGACGGGGGCACGACGTGGAATCACGATGCCACGCCTTCAGGCGGAACGGTGACGGTTGCTGGTGGCGACCTCTGGTTGGTCGGCGGGCCTCTCCGAAGCAATGTGTACGTCAGCACGACGGACGGCGTCTCGTGGTCTCCGGTCTCGTTGCCGGCTGCCGATGTCGGAGCGTCGACGGTGATCGTGGGATCGCTGGCGGACGGCCGCGTTGTGGCTGCCACGTCGCAGACCAACGCTGCCGGCACTGGCATTACGACCAATGTCATCGCTTCGCCTGACGGCGGAGCTTCTTGGACGCCGCTCGCAACCCTGACGAGCGATGGGTCGGTCGGCGGCGGTGTTGGACCCGAGGCGACGCTCACGAACGGCACGGTGCTGGTAGCGCCGCCGGGTGCATCCAGTGTCTATGTGATCTCCGCGCAGGGTTCGACGGTTTCGACGACGCAGTCGAGCATTTCGGCTCCGGGCACAGCGATTGGCGCGTTGAGCTCCGGTGGCGGATCCGTGCTAGCCACAGTCGTCTCGAGCGGGTGCCCGAACGGGAAAGCCTCGTGCGCCGACAGCAGCTCGCTCCTCTCCTCGACAGACAGCGGCGTCACTTGGTCGCCGATCACACTCTCCGCTAGCGAATCGGATTAGGCGAATCGGACTGGCCCGCCGACGCCGGCAATAGGTCTACCGAACCCCGGGTGCATCGTGTAGATGCACCCGGGGCGGCCCAGGGCCACATGCCCCGGCGCGCACGGTCGTCGTCGGACGAGTGCCGACACCACTGAAAGGTGTGAGCGAAGGATGATCTGTGAAACACATCGGATGAGGCGCTCGGGCGTTAGGTCGCGTTGCCAGCGCGGTGGGCGCACGACCGCGGCCGTCACTGTTGCGGCTCTGGGGTTCGGTTTCGCCAGCGGCGACGCCGTGGGAGCAACGCACTCCGGGCCCAACCTTCCTCCGGTGGCCGTGACCCGGGTAGCCGAGCCACTCTACGCTGTGGCGTGCACGAAGGCGTCGTCCTGTTTCGCTCTCGGTGATAGCGACGTATTCCGGTTGGGCGCGCGCCGCTGGCGGGTGAGTCTGTCTAGCCCCTTTGGCTCGGCCGGCGCCTTGGGGGGAGTCTCTTGCGCTACCGCCAACGTGTGCGTGCTCGTCGGTCGTGACGCCCGAGGTACACGCGCACTTCGATGGGCCGGCACGGCTTGGAAGGCCCTCGCTCGGCCACCACTTCCGAGATCTGTGGCTATTGGGAGCATAAGTTGCGTGAGCGGCGCGTTCTGTATGGCTGTCGGCGGCACTCCTACACAGCCGTGGAGTGCCACTCTGACGGGTGGGGTTTGGAAAGCCACTCCTCTTTCTCACCTCACGGGGGTCCTGAGAAGTGTGGCGTGCCGATCGCCGACCGCGTGCACGGCTGTAGGTCAGAATTTCGCTGGTACCGCACCGCTCTTGCTGACTTGGAACGGACGTGTGTGGAGTGTGGCACCCGCATTCCCGGCCGGGCCGACGCCAAATTTGCAGGCGATTTTTTGCGGCAGCGCGAGCGACTGTTGGGCTGGCGGAGACTCGGGGAGCGCAAGCCTACTTTTGCACCTCGCAGGCGGAGCTACCGCATCCGTTTTTCTCTCTGGCGCCAGCGTATTCAATGGCATCTCCTGTGTCGCGCTCGCAACTTGCCTGGCTGTGGGGAAGAGCACGGGAGGCGCCGTCGACGCGCACTCGATCGGTAAAAGCTGGACGCTCAGCAAGATCGACGGCTTCGATCCGCGCACTGGAGCGGCGCTCAATGCGGTCCAATGCTTCGCTGATGGGCGCTGTCTCGCAGTGGGCCAGTACGGCAAAGCCCCCACAATCAGAGGCTTCTCTGTCGTAATTGCTAGCTCCACGTCAACCGCGTAGACCTCCTGATCGATCCCCCGCAGCGCCTTGAACGCCGCCCCCAACTAGCGATGCCCCCTTGTCGGCCACGGCATCGACCACTTCGACACCACGTGGGTGTCCTGCATGCTGTTCGGTGCCGCTGTGAGTTTGCGTCGAGAGTCTCGGAATCGACAACGCCGTTCGTGACTGCCACCGAGCGCACGGCATGGTGTTTGACCGTCTTCTGGGGCGGATAGGTTTCCTGGCCGTGTCGCGGAGTCATGGATGACCAGCGCGTCGGGCCCGTTCCTCACGATCCGTCCGGGCGGACCCTCCAACGATGCCCTCACGACAGTGACCGCGATAGCCGCCGACACCACGAACCCACCAGTTTCCTCGTCGAAGCATCACGGGCCAGCCGAAGGACAACCGCGAACCTAGACGACTACGAAACCGCCAAGACACTCGCCCACCGATGGGCCGACCAGCTGGCATCCGGGATCGAGCCTGACGAGCCACAAGCGGCAGAGCCGCCTGAAAAGAGGTCGCGCGAACTCCAAGCCTCCCAGCCGGACTGGTCAGCCGCACCGGGCGTCGCGTGCTCGACGATCAGCGATATCCACGCTCCCGATCACTCGCCAAGGAGACGCGCACTCGCTCCTCGGTCTCTGCGTGAATAGGCAGCTGAGTCGTCGCAACTGCCCGAACTCCCGTGAAACACACGCAAACTCCACAGAACTAGGGCAGCGAGCAGAGCTCCGGTATTCCGCTCGTTTGCAGGCAGAACGAGCGATCACCTCGCTGTCGACATATCGCTTCAGATGCGAGAGGCCACTCCTCGTTGGACGGCGCTCCGCCGCTAGGACGCGCAGGCGCGAAGCCCGAGCTCGGCCCGAGGCACGAGCCGAGCTGGCCGGCACTCCCGAAGGAGCGCCGCCGCCAAGCAGCCCACCGGTATTCACGATCGAGTTCGCCGTATGCGATCAGACGGTGTTGACCCAGCCGCGCAGCGTCGCTACGACATCGCCCGGGCTCAGCCCCAGCACATGTGCGTACTTGGCCGCGAGGGCGTCATCATCCGCCAGCCGTTGCGGCAACAGCGGCTGAACCTCGCTCTCTGCCCAGTAGACCTCAGCCTGCAGCTGGTCCCGTCCCGCGAGTGCGCTCGCCAGCCAGAAGTAGTCACCAGCGCGAGACAAGAAGCCCTCAACCGCGACGGACTCGCGCTCGGTGGTCATGGTCTCCGGATAGTGCTCGGCGAGAAGATCGAGCCGGGTCAGTGCGAACGCTGGATACCAGAGCTGCGGCGATCCCACCACATGGGTGTTCGGGCGCGAGTTCAACAACGCCCGGCCCAGCTCATCGCCGCCTCCAAGACGCATGATCGGCAGGGGCCGCCGCTCATCGAACAGGATCCGGTGCCCCCACATCTCCACGACCACCTCCGGCCGCTCCAACGCAACGGCCGTCGCACCCAAAAGCGAGGCCAGCAGAAACACGAACCACCGAGGACCATGCAGCCACGCCCCGGCCGTCGAGCGTGTTTCAACACGAGACCCCGCCAGCACCGCGAGCGCCTTCAGATCGGCGCCCAGGAGATCTGGGCGGAACTCCATCACCGCGAGCAATGACCCAAGCCGGCGATCCAGCAACCGGCGAGACACTGCTTCGACGCGGTAGATCGATTCCGGACTCGCGTCCCTATCGAGATGATCGCCGGCATTCTGCAGCAGCCGCAGCACATCCCGGGAGAAGCCGTAGCGTTCCACTCGCAGCAGATCCGAAACGCCGATCTCATCGTTCGCCCGGAGTAACGCAACGAGCTGATCGCGGACCTCTACGCCGGACACCACCCCGTCGAATCGAGTCGTCAGCAACCCCGATCGGCGATCAACCCGGCCGCCGCCCAGACGGTCGGGCCGTAAACGAACTGCGGCGTCATCGGACCCCCGCAAGCCCGCCGAGAACACGCCCTCGTCACGGCCGCCCGCCCAATCATCGCCGTCGCCCTCCGGCGGACCATCGTCAGCGGCAAGCGTGTCGAACCCATGCGTGGCTAGCCGCTGCCTGGCGCTCTCCAGCACGGCGGAGTCGAACTCCGGCCAGTACGGCTTGGAGCGATCGCAGATCAACGCCTCGACCGTTAGATCCAGCCGGTTGACGTTCTTCAAGATGAAGAAGCCGCGGGACGGCTCGTCTTCGGTCACAAGGCGGCTGACGAACGGGAACAGTTCGTCGTTCTTCTCGGCGCGCTTGACCGCCTGCAGGAAACGCTTTGGCCAATAGGCCTTGATCTCGCCCCTGTCTGTCTCATACGTCACTTCAGCGCCGCAGCGCGCGTAGATGGACAGCAGGTCGTCGTAGAGGGCCTTATCGGCCGTCACCGGAGTCATTAAGTCTCCTTCGGTTGTTGTAACCCGGCGCCGCCATTAGGGGTGGTCGCCGCTGTTACAGATCGTACCGAAGCGTGCGGGCGTCAGTACGAGATCAGGGAGCGGACCAGACCCGCTTTGACGTCTGGAGCGTCTGTCATGCGGCCGCGGACGGTCTCGCTTGGCCCGGAAAGGCGGGGGCACGTGCTGTCGCCCCAATGAAGCCACGACGATCCCCTGGCGGTGCCGCGCCGGCGAAAGGTTGACCGCCGACGCCACGATGCGAACACAGCACGCACGGAACCGCCGGGTTGTCGCAGGTTCAAGTCGGGGCCGGGACGCATCCGAAGACGCGACGTCGGGCCTCGACAAGCCCGGCCGCGGGCCACGCCGGGACCCGATCCTCTTCGATTCCGCAGAGTTTCTTCCCCGCGGACGGCTAACGCAGGAATGGGCTGCATTCGTCGGCGAGATGAGGCTACCGACCCTCAACCGGCAACCTTGCCCCGGCAGAGCACCGACGGGACTCCGCCCGCAGACCAGGGGTTCAAGTCCGCCGGCGCCGAGCGGCACGAGCGATAGTCTCCTCTTCGACCCATTGCTCGCTCGCCTCGGCTGCCCGCCACAGCCAGTCGGGCGGCGGCAGCTGCCCGGCGACAGCGGTACGGCGCTCAGCGCGAACGCCGGCGTCCTCGTTCCACCCACGGCGATACTCGCGGAGGATTGCGACCAAGCGTTCGATCTCGGCAACGAAAACGTCGCGCTCGATCAGGCGGACGCGCTCCAGCCGGGCCGCGGCCGTTTGATCGCAGGCACGGTAAGGAATCACAAGGAGTCCACGGGCGGCGACGCCACGCTCGGCTTCGAGCGCGCGAGCCGCCCCTTCGGCCTGCTCGACGTCGTCGTTGACTACCCGCCGCGCCTGGGGCGCCAGCTTGACCTCGAAGGCCAGCGTCCGCCGTGGCGCCGTGAGCTCCCAAAGCGCGTCCTCTTCGCCGGCCGTCGGCTGGCGATTGCCTCCGGCAAGGCCGAGAAGGTCACGGCCAACGGTGGCGATCGCGTGGGACACCGTGTCGTGGTCGCTTGAGCGCAGATCGTCGAGAAGTTGGCCGCGCCAGCGATCCAACCGGGGACCTTCGGCGCCGTGGCGGGCGATTAGCTGATCCCAAGTCGCGAACAGCTCGTCGTCTCGATCTGTCGATACTGCGACCGCCTCGCCCGCCAGGCGGCTGCCTGCCAACCGAAGGCGCGTGAAGAAGGTGCTGCGCGCTCCGGCAGTTGCCGCCGCGCGGAGGGCTGTGCGACTCTGAGCGGCCGCTGCCGTGTCACCGAAGTCCCCAGCCAGTTTGAGTGCGAGCGCGCGCAAAGCCAGCCAGAACGCCCGATGCTCGGGCGTGTTGGACAGGTCGCGGGCGACGCCGTCACAGAGCTGCTCGGCCAGCGCGTAATCCTCGCGCCAGAGCGCCAGCATCGCGTTCACCTCCTGTTCTGCTGTCGGCGGCGGAGCGGCGACGAGGCGGCGTGGCGGCGCTTGGGCGGCCGCAGGGTCCTCCCCGTCAAGGAAACGCGCCGCGTCGGCAAGCCCGGCCGCAAACCCGCGGTCCGAGCGCGTGACACCGGCGAACACGTCAGCACGGACGTCCTCGGGCAGCGCATCGAGTAGCCGCTGCTGTGAGAACCGGCCAAGGAACTCCGGATCGGCCAGGATGTAGACGGCCCGGTCATCCTCGCCGCGGTTGCACCGGCCTAAGGCCTGGGCGACACGTTGGCCGAACCGGGTCGCCGCAAACGGCGCGTCGCGCAGGTAGGACGACACGAATTCTTCCAGGTCGCTCGTCGCCACCGGCACCTCAGGCAGCACCTCGACTTGGCAGCGGTGGCCGGGAAAGTCCATCCCGTCGTAGCGTCCGGCGGCGATCAGATGTCCGGCGGGCTCCGAGGCGAACAGGTCGTCGGCGCCATTGTCGCCCTCGAGCATGCGAACCTGGCCAGGCATTGCCGAGAGCGTCAGCGCGAAGTTGACCGCCTGCGCGGTGTCGCGCCGAGCGCAAAGCCAGAGTGCCTTTCGGTGCCCCTCCACGAAAGGCCGTAGCTCATCGACGAGATCGGTGACGGCCGGCAGGTCGGGGGCGTCGCGGATGACGACCAGTCTTTCGCCCTGCCGGGGCTGGACCGCTGCCGACAACTTCTCAAACGCTGGCGTGCCCAGACGACGGCGCAGATCGTCGACGTTCCCGACGGTAGCGCTGAGGTAGAGCCGGCGCGCAGGCTCGGCGAAGTGGCGGATCGTCTGCGATGGCGGGATATAGGGCGTGAATGTGACGCCGCGAGCCGAGACGAGCCAACAGCAGACCTCGACTCGGTCGCGGATCCGTTGCCACGCCCACCACGCTTCGCTGCCCTCGGCGAGTCGTGCATCCAGTAGATCGCGCAGATCCGCGCTCAGATCGGCGCTATCAAGGAAGACGAGCATTTCAGGCGCGTGGATTGGCTCAACGCCGTTGAGCAGATCCTCGACCAGCGAGTAATAGGGGCAACGAGCGAAGATCACCTCCAATACGTCGCGATAGAGCGCGTCGCTACGGCGCACGAACACCGTGAAGAAATCGCGTAGCGGTCCCTCGAGCAGGTGCACGTCGTCGAGAATCAACATCCCAGCCGGCTCGACCCCGGGGGCGGCGTTGAAGTAGTTCCAATAGTTCATGACCCCGATCGCCTGGCCGTAGTTGAAGGCGCGCACGTCGCGCGAGGCCCACCCATCCTTCGGTCCTTGGAAGCGCACGACCGGGAAGCTGAGTTCGCGCGCCTGCCGCTCCACCTGCTGTGCAAGCTGCTTGTTGCCGGCCAGGAACGCGACCGGCCCGTCGCCCGTCCCGCGGAAGTGCTCGCCCGCCAGGAGCCCTACGAGTGTCTTCCCAGTGCCCGTCGGCAGCTCTACCGCGGCATCGCCGCCTATACCAGCGTAGGCCGCCAGCACCTCCGTCTGCCAAGGCCACAGATTCGGCACGGCTGCCGAGCGATGCAAAGCAAACAAAGCTTCGTACGGATTCGATTCCACGACCCCAATCGTGACGGAACGCGCAACGCGAGCGGTTGAAACCTGCCGGCGCATCGCGATTGCTCGGCCGCGACCGCCGCTAACGGCTTGAGCTCAGGCACAAGGGAGCGCCCCTTCGGTGGCGGGCTTCGCGCCCGCCGCGAGTAGTGACTCCGAAGCAGCGTTGCCGGCGACTCCCGTCGCGATCCGGGCGAGCACGCTGGACGCCCTTGCGCTGTGCGCGCCTAGAGCAGCGGTTTCGCATTGGCGACAGGACCGCTGACGCGCTGCGACTTGCCGACCCCGCGGTCGGCGTAGGCATGGCCGGAGGCCTCGACGGTGCGATCGAAGCGGCCTTAGCAAACGCGGAGACGCGCGAGCCGACCTCGTCGCATTGTTCGAAGCGGGCCTAGACGATACGGCTGACGTCCATTCGGCCAATACATTGGCCATCGACCGTCCTTCGCTCGGCGGAACCGCCGGCGGAGCGGTTCCGCCCCGCATTCTCGGGCACTGCTCGCGGTACGTGCGGCGCGTCACGACGCGCTTGCCGAGGCGCGCTTCTGCTAGGTGGGTGGAGTCGTTGGAGCAGACGCAAGCGCTTGCACAAGAGCGTTAGCAATGTCCTGTTGGCCGTACGAGTTTGGATGTGCGGCGCGCCAGAAATGGGACTTGATCGTGTTTGCGATTGGCTCACACGCAAGTGAGGCGGCGAGAGTCGCCGCGATATTCCCAAAGACCGAAAACGGCGAAAAGCCGGCCGTAGCTACAACGGCTCCCCCGACACACAACCCGAGTTCCGTAAGTTCCGCGGCGCTAACGCCCATCGGCTCACCCGCAAACACAGCGGAAGATCCAGTACACATTTCGTGATGATCGAAGACATTCTCGATATTGACGTACATCGCGTTCGACACCCCAGCGGCGTTGACCCCCGCCCGAATAGCGCTGTTCAGCGCTGCCTGAATCACGACTGAATCGCTGTACGTCTTCGCCTGGTTGTGAGCCAAACCAAAGCAAACCGGATCAACTGCTGCACCGTGAAACTCGGTACTGCTCTGAAAGTCCTCCGGTGCGGGAACGGGATCGTAATAGCCGAGAACAGCGATGTCGCCCGCATACGGACTAAGCGCCTTCACTGTCGCGGTAATCGCGGCCTCCACGTGCTGGAGTTTCGTGGCTACCGTGGAAATCACATGCCCATTCGAAACGCACTCGGTTCCAGCAAAGTGCGTGATGTCATGGAGAAGACACGTCGAGAAGTCGATGTCGTCCGCGCCCGCCTGTATCGTGACAAGAGAA
>DASXEZ010000144.1:0-70168 GCA_036489875.1 Solirubrobacteraceae bacterium
TTCCGACCACCATGAGCACGAAGTGAACCTTTCCGAGTCGCTCTCGCAGCATCGCGCCCGTGAGCTTTGGAAACCAGAAATAGATACCTCCGAAAAGACCGAACGCACTTCCGGCAAAAATCGTGTAGTGGAAGTGCGCGACCACGAAATACGACATGTTCAGCCCGTAGTCCAGAGGCGGTGAGGCGAGGATCTCCCCCGTGAGCCCGCCGATGAGGAACTGCACGAGGAAGGCGAGGGCAAAAAGGAACGAGGTCGTAAACCGCAAGGTGCCCTTCCACATCGTTCCGAGGAAGTCGAAGTACTCGATGCCCGCCGGGACGATCAGTGCCGTTGACGTCAGCGAGAAATACTTGTTGGTCGTCTGACCGAAGGTGAACATGTGATGCCCCCACACGGTCATCGACAGCCCCGAGAACGCCAGCAACGCCACCACGAAGGCGGAATAGCCAAAGAAGCGGCGACTCGAGAATGTCGCCAGGATCTCGGCGACCATTCCGACGAACGGGAAGAACATGACGTATACGACCGGATGCCCGTAGAACCAGAAGAGTTCCTGATAGGCGACGGCGCCATCGTTGCCCACGAGAACCCCACCTACGTGGCGCTGGGCCCACAGTAAGCCCAGAGCGACCAGGAGCGCTGGGAAGGCGAACACCACCATCAAACAGGTGACGACCATCGTCCACGTGAACACCGGCATGCGCATCAGCGTCATGCCCGGCGCGCGGCGCCACAGCGCAGTGGCGATGACACAGCCAGACCAGAGCATCACAGCGATCGTCGCCATGACCACTCCGTAGATCCATAGATCCATTCCGGCGCCCGGTGAGTAGGGCACGCTCGAGAGCGGATCGAATCCCCACCATGAGGCTTGCGCCGCCCCGCCCGAGGTCAAAAACCCGCACCACATCGTGATGCCGCCGCAGATCAGCAGCCAGAGCCCGGCCAGCGCGATCCTTGGGCCCGCGATCTCCGCTGCCCCGACCTGTAGAGGCACCAGGTAGAGGCCGGCAGCGAGCGCCACGGGTACGACGAACAGGTACACCATCGTCGAGCCGTGCATGGTGAAGAGTTCGTCGTAGACCTCTTGGGAGACCACGCCTCCGTCGGCGGCGAGCTGGGTGCGCATGATCAGCGCGAGCACCCCGCCCGCGATGAAGAACACGAAGGCGACCACGCCGATGTTGAGCGCCAGACGCTTGTGGTCGGTGGCCGACAACCCGCGGAGCGGTGGGCGGCTGCGAAGCGGGGCGGCGGCGATGGTGTTCACAGACTCCGCCCACCGCTCGCGAGCCAGTGTCGGAAGCGGGCCGGGCTGACCGCCTGGATCTCGAAATGCATCTGCGGGTGCAGCACGCCGCAGAACACCGCACAGTCACCCTCGTAGTGGCCAGGCTTCGAGAACAACAGGTCAAAGCGGGTCGTGTACCCGGGGACGACCTGCCGCAGGTAGTGCAGCTGCGGGATCCAGAAGCCGTGGATCACGTCCCGCGAGGTGGCGTTGAACTGCACCTCGACGCCGGTCGGGACCACCGCGACCGGCGGGTTCCACGACGCGACCGCCCTGACGGTGGTGGCGTTGGCGTAGCGGAACGTCCACGACCACTGTGCCGCGACGACTCCCACCTGCAGACCGGGCCGCGTGACCAGCCGATCGATCGGGGTCTCCGCCGTGAAGGTGACCCAGACCAGCACCCCCGCCGCCGCCCCCAACACCACGGCGTAGAGACCCTCGAGCCGATTGGCCTCGCTGCCCCGGCCGGGCACCCGTCGCCGTCTGCCCGCCACCAGGAGCACGCCCAGCGCGATCACCACACTCGCGAAGACTGCGATTGCGATGGGGAAGAAGACCCCGGCGACGTGATCGTAGGCGTGCTGCGTACTGGGCATGCTCGTCGGCTCAACGCGGCGCAGCGACAGCGCGCTCGCGCTTTCCTGTGCGCTCGCAGCGCGCCCTACCCGTCTCGGCCATTCGGCAAGCGAAGAGCCCTGGCGCGGGCTCGCGGGCGCTAGCCGGTCCCAGCCGCAGCGAGATCACGAGTCCAGACGGGAGACCGCATCCGGATCGTGGTCTTGGCCGAGGAGATCGATGACCGCGCGCTCGAGTCGTGCCCGGATCCGCGGCCCGACTGCTCCGCCACGAGGCAGGGCGGGAGCGATCGTCCAGCCGGATCGGTAGCGATCGAAGACGCGCGGATCGATGTAGGCGCGCCGCGCGACGGCCGTCGTATTCCCCAGTGTGTCGCTCACGCCGCGCACGGTCGCATCGATCGCGCGCTTGCCGGCGTTGTTGCTCGCCGGGGCGAGGTCGCCGCTCGCGAGCATCGTCGCGGCCAGCACGGTCGCGTTCCAGGTGCGGAAGTCCTTCGCGCTGAAGTCCTCGCCGATCTGGTCCTTGAGATAGGCGTTGACGTCGTCTGCGCGCGCACCCACCCACCGCTTACCGTCCTTGAAGGCCAGCAGCTTGGCTGGGCGCCCGCTCCGGTCGCGCAGCGCACGGATGACCCGCACGCAGTCGGCGTCGACCACGTCTTGAACGCGTCGCACGCCGCTTTTCGCGGGATAGTCGAAGTGCATGACACCGCCCCGCACGGTCACATGGCGTCTGCTCAATGTCGTGAGCCCCAGCCCTCCGCCCTCATCGGCGTACTCCTCGCCCCCGATGCGAAAGAGCCCAACGTCGATCAGCCGGACGGCACAGGCGAGCACGCGCTCGCGTCCCAGGCCGCGCGCGCGCAGATCGCGGGCCACCGCGCGTCGAAGCCGCGGCAACGCAGCCCCGAACTCGAGCATGCGGCTGAACTTCTCGCGGTCGCGGCGTTGGCGCCACGCAGCGTGGTAGAGGTACTGCTTGCGACCCGCGGCGTCCACGCCGGTTGCCTGCAGATGCCCGGCAGGGTCTGCGCAAATCCAAACGTCACGCCAGGCTGGCGGAATCGCAAGCTCTCGGATCCTCGCGAGGGTCTGCGGATCGCTTATGCCGTCGCCACCGGCGTCCTGGTAGCCGAAGCCACGGCCCCGCCCCACGCGCCGAATGCCTGGGGCCGAGCAGTCCGACCGCCGCAGCCGGGGCGCGGGGCTCGTCTTGGTGGCGGTCGCCATCGAGCGTGCAGTTACGCGTCGATCTCGAGGGCGGCTTCGAGCTCGTTTCGAAGAGCTGGGAGAGATTCATAGACCGCAGCAGCGCCCGCCTCGATCAGCTCGGCTGAGGAGAAGCCCCCGGTGAGAACGGCCACCGTCGCTATCCCCGCCCGCCGCGCGGCCTCGACGTCCCACGGCGTATCGCCGACCATGACGGCATCCTCGGTGCCGAGCTTGTTGAGTGCGGCAAGGACGAGGTCCGGTTCCGGCTTCGTCTGCTCGACATCGGCGGCCGTAGTCCATCCCTGGACGAGACCGCGCGCGTCGAGCAGATCCAGATAATGATCGAGCTCCCGCTCGCCGGCAGAGCTCGCGATCACCGCCTGCCGACCTGCGGACTTGAGATCCTCGAGCAGGCCTCTGGCCCCATCGAAGGCGCTGATCGTCTGAATCGATGCGAGATAGAGCACGTCGTGTGCGTCGCGGAGCTCATCGCCAAACTCGCGCTCGACTTCGGCTCCCGCAACGGCCTCCACGAGTTGATCGCCGCCCATACCAAGATGGCGATGTACCCGCCAGATGGGCACCGTGACCTCGTGCTCGCGAAAGGCCATGTACCACGCGAGCGCGTGCTGGTAGTTGGTGTCGACCAGCGTGCCGTCGACGTCGAGAATCACGCCGCGATCAAGCACAGATCTCCTCCCGCTCGTACCCCGCCGCCGCCGTCGGCAACCGAGCGCAGCGCCACCGTGCGACGGCTCAGAGCGGCCGCGAGCGGAGGTACTCCGGCCCGCAGCGATGTCTGATTCGAGGTGAATCGCCCCATCACAAGGCCGCGAGGTACCCGCGAACACCGACACTCGAACATGTGAGTGCCGTGGCCTGGGCCTCTGGCGCCGCGGCGTGCGCGCGCTCGATGGTGCCTACGGCGCTGGATCGTTTTGCGCCACGCCCCAGCGGGTAGCGGGCATTCGTGTCGTCGCGGGCCCAGGTACAGAGTCTTCTCAGTCGCGGCCACGACATCGAAGCGGCGGCTCGCGAGCTGGGATTAGCGCCTGGTCTCGCGTTCATGATCGCCACGGGCAGGGCCGCTGACGGCAGCGAGGTGGCGGCTCATGGAGAGCCTTCGGAGACGCCAGGGCTTCCTCTCAGCCCTCAACGGCTCGTCAATCGGCCCGCCCATAACCCGACCAGTGACGAGCAGGTGTTGGTATGGGTGCGTACGCGCGCCGCGCAAGACCTCACGGCCGAGAAGTGAGCCCGCCCCTTCCCGCATTCGATGGACCCGGCGGCTGGCCGCTGATGCGCCAGCTGCGTGGTGATGACCGCCTCGGGCGCGGCGCGGCGGTCAAGTCCCGCCAGTCGGCTCAGCTGCGAGCGCGCTCTGCGGCCGCGGACCGCGTGGTCAAGTCGGTATGCCCCTACTGCGCCGTCGGCTGCGCGCAGAACGTGTACGTCAAGGACGATCAGGTGGTCCAGATCGAGGGCGATCCGGACGCGCCGCACAGCCGCGGTCGGCTGTGCCCCAAAGGATCCGCCACGCTCCAGCTGACGACGGGCTCCGCTCGAGAGCGCTTCGTGCTCTATCGGCCGCCCCACGGCTCGGAGTGGCAGCGCATTCCGCTCGATACCGCGCTGGACATGGTCGCCGAACGCGTCGTCGCCACTCGCCGTGAGGGCTGGGAGTGGGAGCACGAGGGCAGTCGGACGCGCCGTTGCATGAGCATCGCCGGGCTCGGAGGAGCGACGCTCGACAACGAGGAGAACTACCTGATCAAGAAGCTGTTCACCGGACTCGGGATCATTCAGATCGAGAACCAGGCTCGCGTCTGCCACAGCTCCACCGTCGTCGGCCTCGGCACGTCGTTCGGACGTGGCGCCTCAAGCACCCTCCCCGGAGACCTCCAGAACGCTGATCTGATCGTGCTGGAGGGCTCGAACATGGCGGAGGCCCACCCGGTGGCCTTTCAGTGGGTCATGGAGGCCAAGGCGCGGGGTGCCACGGTGATCCACGTTGACCCCCACTACAGCCGCACCAGCGCCCTGGCCGACATCTTCGTGCCCCTGCGCGCCGGCACCGACATCGCGTTTCTAGGGGGCATCATCAATCATGTCCTGCAGACCGAGTCGGACTTTCGCGAATACGTGCTCGCCTACACGAACGCGCCGACCATCATCAGCGAGGAGTTCGAGGACGTCGGCGACGATGGCGTCTTCTCGGGCTACAACAGCGAGACGCTGTCGTATGAGCCCGACAGCTGGCAGTACGAGGGGGCCTTCGTCGCCGCCGCCGCCGGGCAGCGCGACCAGGAGGGCAACATCGCACGAGTACGAGGCGGTAACGAGGGCAGCGGTCCGCGCGGGACCCCTCGCCTCGATCCGACGCTCACCCATCCCCGGTGCGTGTGGCAGATCCTCAAACGCCATTACGCCCCATACACGCCCGAGATGGTGGAACGCGTGTGCGGAGTGCCGCAGGACCTCTTCGCCACGGTCTGCCGGCTCTTTGTCGAGAACTCCGGTCGCGAGCGGACCGCGGCGTTCGTGCACGGGGTCGGCTGGACGCAGCATACGATCGGCTCGCAGTACATCCGTGCGGCCTCGATCCTGCAGCTGCTCCTGGGCAACATGGGGCGTCCTGGAGGCGGGGTGATGGCCATGCGCGGGCACGCGTCGATCCAGGGCTCGAGCGACATCCCGACCCTCTTCGACACGCTTCCGGGGTATATCCCGATGCCGCACGCCCATGCTCACAGCGACCTTGCTGACTTCGTCACCGGCGACGCGCCGGAGCGGGGTTTCTGGGGCAATATCAGTAGCTACTTCGTGAGCCTGCTGAACGCGTGGTGGGGACCGGCGGCGAGCGCCGAGAACGACTGGTGTTTCGACTATCTGCCGCGGCTGACAGGAAGTCACAGCACCTATGACACGGTCATGGAGCAGGTGAAAGGAACAGTCAAGGGCTACTTCCTGTTCGGTCAGAACCCGGCGGTCGGATCGGCCAACAACCGCATGCAGCGCCTGGGCATGTCCAAGCTCGACTGGCTCGTGGTCCGCGATTTCTCGCTGATCGAGAGCGCGACCTGGTGGAAGGACGGCCCCGAGATCGAGTCGGGCGAAATGCGCACCGAGGACATCGCGACCGAGGTGTTTTTCTTCCCCGCCGCCGCGCACACCGAGAAGGAGGGCACTTTCACCAATACGCAGCGGATGGTGCAGTGGCACCACAAGGCCGTGGAGCCGGCAGAGGAGCAGCGCAGCGACCTCTGGTTCATTTATCACCTGGGTCGTCGCATCCGCGAACGTCTGGCGGGGTCACAGGAGGAGATGGACCGCCCCCTGCTCGAGTTGACCTGGGACTACCCGACCGAGGGTCCCCACTCGGAGCCGAGCGCGACGGCGGTGCTCGCGGAGATCAACGGCTGGGATGCCTCCGGCACCATGCTGTCGAGCTACACCGACCTGCGCGACGACGGTTCGACCTCTTGCGGCTGCTGGATCTACTGCGGCTGCTTTGCGGACGGTGTCAACCAGACCGCGCGTCGCAAACCGGCGCGCGAGCAGAACTGGACCGGCTCTGAATGGGCGTGGGCATGGCCCGCCAATCGCCGCATCCTTTACAACCGCGCCTCGGCGGATCCCGAGGGTCGGCCGTGGAGCGAACGCAAGGCGCTCGTGTGGTGGGACGTCGAGAAGAGCCGTTGGGTCGGACACGACACGCCCGACTTCGAGGTCGACAAGCCCCCTGACTACCGCCCACCCAAGGACGCCGTCGGCCCCGCGGCAATCGCGGGAGACGACCCCTTCATCATGCAGGCCGATGGCCGCGGCTGGCTGTACGCACCGGCCGGCGTCGCCGATGGGCCGATGCCCACCCACTACGAACCGCAGGACTCGCCGGTGCGCAACCGCCTCCACCGCCGCCAGCGCAATCCGGCACGCCAGCTCTACGAGCACCCAGACAACCGCTACCACCCCGATCCTGAGACCCCGGGGAGCGACGTCTTTCCCTTCATCGTCACGACCTATCGCCTGACCGAGCATTTCACGGCCGGCGGCATGTCGCGCTGGACGCCCTATCTCGCCGAGCTCCAGCCGGAGTTCTTCTGCGAGGTCTCACCCGAACTCGCCCGGGAGCGCGGGCTCGAACACGCCGACTGGGCCACCCTGATCAGCGCGCGCGGCGCCGTCGAGGCGCGCGTCCTGGTCACCGAGCGCATGACGCCGCTTCACGTCGACGGCCGCGTCGTACACCAGATCGGTCTGCCCTACCACTGGGGTCCGAACGGCTACGCCCGCGGCGACTCGATGAACGAGCTCTCCTCGATCTCACTCGATCCGAGCTCCCATATCCAGGAGGTCAAGGCGTTGACCGTCGACATCCGTCCTGGACGCCGGCCGCGTGGGGTAGCGCGCCAAGACCTTGTCCACGAGTACTGCCAGCGCGCCGGGATCACGGCGCAGACAGGGACGAGCCCGTGAGCGAGAACAACGGCTACCTGCTCGACATCCTGCTCGGAAACCCGGATCCGGTCGAGGCCGCCGGTTATGACGATCCTCCTCCGCGCATGGGGTTCTTCACCGACACCTCACTGTGCATCGGCTGCAAGGCGTGCGAGGTCGCGTGCAAGGAGTGGAATCAGGTTCCCGAGGACGGCTTGAACTGGTCGGGTCACTCCCACGACAACTCGGGCGGCCTCGGGGCCGACACCTGGCGCCACGTCGCATTCATCGAGCAGCCCGTTCCGCTCGGCGCTCACGCGGCGAACTTCCAGCGCGACACCGAGGGTTTCCGTTGGCTGATGGCCTCCGACGTCTGCAAGCACTGCACCCATGCTGCCTGCCTGGATGTCTGCCCGACAGGAGCGATCTTTCGCACCGAGTTCGGCACGGTGGTCATCCAGCAGGACATCTGCAACGGGTGCGGCTACTGCGTCCCGGCCTGCCCCTACGGGGTGCTCGACAAGCGCGAGGATGACGGGCGGATCTTCAAATGCACGCTCTGCTACGACCGTCTGCTCGTCGGCCAGGAGCCGGCCTGCGCCAAGGCGTGCCCGACAGACTCCATCCAGTTCGGCGAGCTCGAGGAGCTGCGCGAGCGTGCCGGCGCCCGCGTCGAGCAGCTGCACGAAGCCGGGGTCGTGGAGGCCAGGCTCTATGGGCACGATCCCGACGACGGCGTCGGTGGTGACGGCGCGTTCTTCCTCCTGCTCGACGAACCGGAGGTGTACGGGTTGCCGCCTGACCCGGTCGTCACCACGCGCGATCTGGCCGGCATGTGGAAGCGCGTCGGCATGGCGGCGGCTGCGCTCCTCTTGGTCGGTGCGGTTTCCTTCGGGGGATCGCGCAAATGAGCGACGCAAAGGTCACGCGCGAGGGGTTGGCGGCAACGGCGCCCGGGCGGGAAGCCAGAAACTGGTCCCACAACGGCTCCGCGGAGACGCCGGGGCGGGCACCGCGCGACCACCCCGGCGCTTCCTATTACGGCGCGCCCGTGATCAAGGCGCCGGTGTGGGAGGAGCTCAACATCGCGGGTTATCTCTTCACAGGCGGGCTCGCCGGCGCGTCCTCGCTGCTCGCGGCCGGCGCGGATCTCACCCACCGGCGCACGCTGGCTCGCCGAGCCCGGCTGGGGGCGAGCGCGGCGATCGGCGTCTCCCTGGTGGCGCTGGTCAAAGACCTCGGTCGGCCGGCACGCTTCCTCAACATGCTGCGCGTCTTCAAGCCGACCTCTCCGATGAGCGTCGGGAGCTGGATTCTCGTGGCCTATGCGCCGCTGAACGCGGCGGCCAGCGCGAGCGACGTCCTCGCGCGTGCCCCGCGCGCCGGCCGCGCGGCGGGGGTCGGTGCCGGCCTCCTGGGCTCCGCCGTCGCCTCTTACACCGCGGCGCTGATCGCCGACACGGCGGTGCCCGCATGGCACGAGGGATGGCGCGAGCTGCCGTTCGTGTTCGTCGGCTCGGCGGCGAGCTCAGGAGCCGGTTTCGCGCTGCTCGCTGCGCCGCTCGCCGAAAACAGCCCCGCCCGGCGCATGGGGTTCCTCGGCGCTATCGGCGAGCTCGCGGCGGTCGAGGTGCTCGAGCGCCGCGGCGGCATCGTCGCGGAGCCCTACCGCAAGGGTACGGCCGGCCGGCGGTTGCGCGCGTCCAAGGCGCTCCTTGCCGTCGGCGCGCTGGGTGCCGCCACCGTCGCACGCCACAGCCGGGTGGCTGCCGGCCTCAGCGGCGCGGCCCTCCTCGCCGGCTCCGCACTGAGCCGCTTTGGCATCTTCGCGGCGGGGATGGCGTCGGCGTCCGATCCCCGCTACACCGTCGAGCCGCAGCGTCAGCGACGCGACGCGCGGCCCGACGCGGGGCACTGAACGACCGCGACCGAGCGGGCAGCACCGCGCGAAGCGGCTTAGGACGCGGCGGTGAGTCGCTCCAGGGCGCGGCGCGCCGGCCCGAGCGTGGCAGCCTGGCGGGCGATGTCGCGCCAGGGGTCGCCGAGTTCGGCGAGGCGGTCGGGAAGCGTCTTTACGGTCCATCCCTGGGGCGCGAGCCGACGGTCATCGAGCTCCTCCCAGCGCAGGGGCGTGGCAACCGGCGCCTTCGAGAGCGGGCGCACCGCGTAGGGGGCGACAGAATGCTGGCCGTAGCCGTTCCGTGCCACGTCGATGTAGATGCGCCGGCCACGGTTCTTGCGGTGGAACTCGACCGTCAGCATGTCCGGCGAACGGGACGCCAGCAGCGCGGCCACCTCGCGCGAGAACGCGTGAACCTCGTCGTGGTCGGCCGTCCGGCGGATCGCCACGACGACGTGGATCCCGCGCGAACCGGTGGTCATCGCGTACGGCGTGAAACCGAGGTCGCGCAGCAGCGCGCCGAGCTCGCGCGCCGTTGCGCGGACGTCGGCGAAGTGCTCCACCGAGGGGTCGAGATCGAAGACGATCCGGTCGGGGCGCTCGAGGCGGTCAGCGCGACTCGTCCAGATGTGCGGGGTCACCATGTTCTGGCCGACGAGATAGGCAAGGGTGGCGGCGTTGTTGGCGAGCGCCTGGCGGATCGAGCCACCCTCGCGCCGGGGAACGCTCGTCGTGGCGACCCACGACGGGTAGTGCGACGGCACGTTCTTGGCGAAGTACCGCTCACCCTCAATGCCGGAGGGGAAGGTCTCGAGCGCGAGCGGGCGGTTGCGGGCATGTGGGACCATCGCGCCGGCGACCCGGACGTAGTAGTGCGCCAGGTCGAGCTTCGTCAGCGCGGCATCCGGGAAGACGACGCGCTCGGGATGGCTGATCTGGATCGAGCGTCCGGATGCCTCGATGGTGGCGCTCACTCGCGCACGACCTCGCGTGCCGGCTTGTCGTCGCGTAGACCGAGAAAGCGGGGATGGCGCAAGCGCCCGTCCCGCGTCCACTCGGTGAAAGCGACCTGCGCGACCAGTTGTGGCCGCACCCACGTGGTGCCGCTCTCGCGAATCTCGTCGGCGAACGGAGAGCCGGCCCTTCGCAGCGGGGCGAGCAGTGCGGCGAGCTCGCGCAGGGTCTCGCGCGTGAAGCCGGTACCCACCTTGCCCGCGTAGCGGAGCTCGCCGTGCTCGTAGTGACCGAGCAGGAGGGCGCCGAGATCGCTGCGGCTGCCGCGCGGTGCCGTGTAGCCGCCGATCACGAGCTCCTGCTCGGCCGAGCACTTGAACTTCAGCCAATCGCGCGAGCGGCCATGGGTGTAGGGCGCGTCGAAGCGCTTGGCGACCAACCCCTCCCAGCCCCGCTCACACGCGTCGCGGAACAGCCGTTCGCCATCGCGGCGGCGATGCACCGTGAAGCGCAGCGGGCCGCCGAAATCGAGTGCCGATCGCAACAGCGACTTGCGTGCGTGCAACGGCAGGCGGGTCGTATCGCGGCCGTCGAGGTGCAGGATGTCGAACACGTACAGAAACACCGGCACGCTCTGTCTCCCGCGCTGCTGGAGCCGCTCGAAGCTCGTCTGCGCGCCGTCGAACGCGACGACCTCGCCGTCGATGATGAACGGCAGCTCACTCGCGCTCGCCACCGCCTCGGCGATCTCTGGGAAGCGCTCGTTGAGGCTCAGATTGTTGCGCGATGAGAGCCGCGCGCCCTGCTCGTCGCGCGTCGCGATGCAGCGGATGCCGTCGAGCTTGCGCTCGAAGATCCAGCCATCGTCGGAGAAGCGCTCCGGGGTCGAAACGGCCTTCATGGCATCGACGGTGCGCGGAAGCCGCTCGGGGCGAAGCAGCTTCAGCTCCGCGGCGGAGAGACCGCTGAACGGGTCCGGCGCGCTCACGCGGCTCCCGCGCGCGACGCACCGGCAGTTCCCGCCCGAGGGTGAGCGACGGGACTCGAACCCGCGGCCGCCGGGACCACAACCCGGAGCTCTACCAACTGAGCTACGCCCACCAGGGCCACGCAATGTACCAGCGGCCCGCTGCTCGACGGATGCGGCGGCGAGCGTTTGCGATACTCGCGCGGTGCCGTACGACCCCGCGCGGGCCAACCAGACCTACATCGCCGCTGCTGAGCGCTACAGCGGCCAGGTCGGCTACCGGCGTGTGGGCCGCAGCGGCCTCGCGCTGCCGAGGATCTCGCTGGGGCTGTGGCAGAACTTCGGCGACGACCGCCCGCTTCAGAACATGCGCGCGATCCTGCGACGCGCGTTCGACCTCGGGATCACGCACTTCGACCTGGCCAACAACTACGGCCCGCCCTACGGCGCCGCCGAGGAGAACTTCGGGCGCCTCTACAGCGAGGACTTCCGCCCTTATCGCGAGGAGCTGATCATCGCCACCAAGGCCGGCTACGACCAGTGGCCCGGCCCCTACGGCGAGTGGGGTTCGCGCAAGTACCTGCTCTCGAGCCTCGAGCAGAGCCTGACGCGGATGCGCCTGGACTACGTCGACATCTTCTACTCGCACCGTTTCGATCCCGAGACGCCGCTGGAGGAGACGATGGGTGCGCTCGACACGGCCGTCCGCCAAGGCAAGGCGCTCTACGCCGGCATCAGCTCCTATTCGCCTGAGCGCACCGAGGAAGCGATTGCGATGCTCCAGGCGCTCGGTACGCCGCTCCTCATCCACCAGCCCTCCTACTCGATCCTCAACCGCTGGATCGAGGACGGCCTGCTGGACGTGCTCGACCGCCACGGCGTCGGCGCGATCGTGTTCTCGCCGCTGGGCCAGGGACTGCTGACGGATCGCTACCTCAACGGTGTCCCGGCGGATTCCCGTGCGCGCGTCGGCGAGCACTTCAGCGAGGCGATGCTCAGCGAGGCGAACCTCGAGCGCGTACGCGCACTGGACGCGATCGCCTCAGCCCGCGGGCAGACTCTCGCTCAACTCGCGATCGCATGGGTCCTGCGCGACCGCCGCGTCAACTCGGCGCTGCTGGGGGCGAGCAGCGTGGCGCAGCTCGAGCAGAACGTCGCGGCGCTCGCGAACCTGTCCTTGAGCGAGGATGAGCTCGCCGAGATCGACCGCCATTCCAGCGACGGCGACATCAACATCTGGCAGGCCTCGAGCGACGCCTGAGGCTCGTCAGCCGCGGCCGTGCGGCTGGTCGAAGTCGATCGCGGGGCCCAGCGGGACGATCCGTGTCGGGTTGATCGAAGCGTGCGTGTAGTAGTAGTGGCGCTTGATCTCATCGAGCTCGACGGTGTCTGCGACCTTCGGCAGCTGGTAGAGCTCGCGCGTGTAGCCCCAGAGGTTCGGATAGTCGACGATGCGCCGACGGTTGCACTTGAAGTGGCCGTAGTACACGGCGTCGAAGCGAACGAGCGTGGGAAACAGGCGCCAATCGGCCTCGGTGATCTCCTCGCCGAGCAGGTAGCGATTGGTGCTCAGACGCTGCTCGAGCCACTCGAGCGTGTCGAACAGCGGCCGGAAGGCCGCCTCGTAGGCCTCCTGGGTGCGCGCGAAGCCGCACCGGTAGACGCCGTTGTTGACGGTCTCATAGATCCGCTCGTTGACGGCGTCGATCTCGGCTGTGAGCGCCGGCGGGTAGAGCTGCGGTCCCTCCCCGCCGAAGACGCCGGTCTCGAACATGCGAAGGATGTCGCTGGACTCGTTGTTGACGATCCGCTTGCCTTCGCGGTCCCACAGCACCGGAGCGGTGATCCGCCCGCCGGCGCGCGGATCCGTGCGCAGGTAGGCCTCGGAGAGAAAGCTCATGCCTTCGACCTCGTCGACGAAACGCCCGCCGGTGAACGCCCACCCGCGGTCGTCGCGGATCGGGTCGAGGTAGGAGATGCCGACTGCCTGCTCGAGCCCCATGAGCTCGCGCACGATCATCGTGCGATGGCACCAGGGGCAGGCCGCGGCGACGTAGAGGTGGTAGCGGCCGGACTCGGCGTGGTCGAGCTGCTCGCGAAAGACGCTGTCCTGGCGCTCGAAGGAACCGGCGGCGCTCGTGGTCACATTGGGATCGGACACCGGTGGATTATCGCGCCGGCGGCGCTCACCGTCGGCAAACCCAGGTCCGGCGATCGCATGGACGCGCGCCGCGAGACCAACTCGCGAGGGGGCTCGAGGGGGGCGATGACCGGGAGGTCGGATACCGTGAGCGAGCGTTTGACAGTTGTTGCCGAGGTGTCAAAAGTCTGTAACCCCCACCCGCAAATCGGGTCTCCTGCCCACGGATGAGCGCGCGCGAAGCCCCCACGATCCTCGGCATCGGCGCCGCCCTGCCGCCACAGCTGATCACCAATGCGCAATTGGTGGAGCGGCTCGACACAAGCGACGAATGGATCGTGCGGCGTACCGGGATCCGCGAGCGCCGGCATTTGACGGGTTCCGAGACGCTGGCGGACCTCGCGGCAAGCGCCTGCTCGGCGGCGCTGCTCGACGCCTCCGCGCAGCCGGCCGACGTCGACCACGTGATCGTCGCGACGATCACGCCTGACAGGCTCACGCCCGGTGTCGCGCCCGCGCTCGCGGCGCGGATCGGCGCGGAGCACGCGGGCGTGGTCGATATCAACGCGGCCTGCGCCGGATTTCTCTACGGCCTCGATCAAGCCGCCGCGCTCATCGAGAGCGGCCGCGCGCGGCATGTCCTCGTGTGCGGAGCGGAGGCGCTCTCACGGATCACCGACCACGAAGACCGCGGCACGGCCGTGCTCTTCGGCGACGGCGCCGCGGCCGTGCTCGTCGGACCCGGCGGGCGCGAGCGGGCGCTCGGCAGCTTCGTCTTCGGCTACGACAACAGCGTCGAGGACACCCTCTACGCCGAACGCGAGGAGCGCAAGCTGCGGATGGCTGGCCAGGCGGTGTACCGCCACGCCGTGGCGCGCATGACCGAGGCCGCCACCCTCGTGCTCGAGCGCAACGGAGTCAACGCCTCCGAGCTCGACTACCTCGTCGCCCACCAGGCGAACGCGCGGATCGTGACCGCCGTCGCCGAGGCCCTCGAGATCCCGCTCGAAAAGGTCTCCTTCAACGTCGAGTGGACCGCGAACACCTCGGCCGCCTCGATCCCCCTCGCGCTGGCCGCCGCGGAGCGTGACGGTCTGCTCGAGCCCGGCGCGCTGATCGGCATGGTCGCCTTCGGGGCGGGCTTCGTTTGGGCGGCGGGGCTCGCCCGCTGGAAAGACAACCTGACACAACCGAAAGGGAGCAGCTAGATGGCTGAGCTAAGCGAAGAGACCGTCCTCGCCGGCGTGCGCGAGGAGCTCGAACAGCTGAAGGTGCCCGGCGCCGCCGAGGCGACGATGGAGACGGAATGGCGCGATCTCGACATCGACTCGCTCGAGCTGGTCGAGCTCGTGACCGCACTCGAGGATCGCTTCGACGTCAAGATCGCCGACGGCGAGCTGAAGTCGATCAGCGGTGTCGGCGATGCCGTGCGCCTGACGATGTCACTCGCCAACGACGGCTCGGCCACGGCGTGAGCGTCGCGGTAACCGGCCGTGGCGTCGTGACCTCGCTGGGCGAGGGCGCGGACTCCTTCTTCGAGTCGTTGGCGGCGGGCGCCTCGGGCATCGTCGATGGCATCTCCCGAGCCACCGCGTTCGACGCGGAGACCTACATGGATCCGCGCGTCGCGCGCCGCACCGACCGCTACGCGCAGTTCGCCGTTGCGGCGGCGGAGCAGGCCGCCAGCGAGGCAACGCTCTCCGACTGCGACCCCGACCGGGTCGCGGTCGTCATCGGCACCGGGGTCGGCGGCCTGATCACGCTGCAGGAGAACTGCGAGTCGTTTCTCGAGCGCGGCGAGCGCGGCGTCTCCCCCAACTTCGTGCCGATGATGATGCCCAACGCGGCCGCGGGTGCGGTGGCAATCCGCCACGGCCTGCACGGCCCCGGCTTCAGCATCGCCTCGGCCTGCGCGACCGGCGCACACGCGATCGGCGAGGGCATGCGGATGATCGAGCGCGGAGCCGCCGACGTCGTCGTGGCCGGTGGCACCGAGGCCGCGCTGACGTCGTTGTGCATCGCCGCGTTCCGGCGCATGGGGGCACTCTCGAGTGAGGGGATCTCGAGGCCCTTCGACGCGCGCCGCGACGGCTTCGTGATGGGCGAAGGCGCCGGCGTCCTGATCCTCGAGCGCGAAGAGCACGCGCGCGAACGCGGCGTCACCGTGTTCGGGCACATCGCGGGCTACGGGGCCTCCAATGACGCCTTCGACATGGTCCAACCCGACGACGAAGGGGCGGGAGCGCTGATCGCCATGCGGGCGGCACTCGAGGACGTCGGCGCCAGCACCACCGACGTCGACTTCATCTCCGCCCACGGCACCGGGACGCCGATCAACGACCGCATCGAGTCGCTGGCCATCCGGACGCTTTTCGGGGCCGACGCGCCGCCGATCTCCTCGACCAAGTCGGCGATCGGGCACCTGCTCGGGGCGGCCGGCTCCACCGAGGCCCTGGTGTGCGTCGAGGCGCTGCGGCGCGGGCTGCTGCCCCCCACGATCAACTATGAGGTCGCCGACCCCGACTGCGATCTGGACTACCTCGTCGAGGGTGCGCGCGAGGCGCCGGGCGTCAAGCTGGCCCTCTCGAACTCGTTCGGCTTCGGCGGCCAGAACGCGTGTCTGGCGATCACGGCGGCGTAGGCTTCGGCGATCGCCGCCCCCACCCGCAGCTCGCGTAACGACACGGAAGCCTCGATTCTCGACGCCGCGCGCGCGGCGCTCGCCGAGGAGGCCTACGAGCGCATCACGATCGATGCGATCGCGCGCCGCGCGTTCGTCAGCCGCACCGCTCTGTACTTCTACTTCCCCAACAAGCGGGCGGTCATCGACCGCCTGATCCAACTCGCCTTCAGCGAGATCTACGAAGCGGCAGCGCCGTATCTCGACGGCGACGGCGACCCGCGCCGCGACCTGCACCGCGCCCTCACCGCGACCGTGACCGCGGTCGAGCGAAATGCGACCGTGCTCCAGCTGGCGGCGCGACTGTCGGGACAGAACGACCGCATCCCGGCTCAGTGGGAGCCTTACGTGATGCGGCTGCGCAACGCCGCCGCGCGCCGTATCCGCGGCGACCAGCAGCGCGGGATCGCGCCCGGCGACATTCCGGCCGGCACCTCCGCCAATGCGCTGCTCGCGATGGTCGAGGCTCAGATCGTGCGCGAGGTCGTCGTGGGTGGCTCGGATGCGGCCCAAACCGCCCGCGTGCTCGCCGAGTTGTGGTGGCGCGCGGTCTACGGACGACCCGACGATTGAGCCGGCGCGCGCCAAGTCGCCGGCGGGCGTTGAGTCCACTTGGACGTGGACGTTTGGGGGAAGGCGCTGGACGGGCGGGCTCGCCGGGGCGCGATACGCCAGAATGGCGACCGCGCGCTTACCCGCGCGGCAACCGACGCGAGAGGAGAGCTGGCGATGGCCCGATTCGTACTCGTACACGGCGCGTTCGGAGGCGCCTGGTCCTGGGGCGAGTTCGTCGGCGAGCTCGAGCGCGCCGGGCACACGGTCACGGCGATCGACCTCCCCGGCTCGGGCGATGACACCACGCCGGTCGAGGGCGTGACGCTCGACGCCTGCGCGGATCGCGTGTGCCAAGCGCTCGCCGCAGCGCCCGAGCCGGCGATCCTCGTCGGCCACAGCATGGGCGGCGTCGTCATCACGCAGGCCGCAGCCCGCTGCCCGGAGCAGATCTCGCTGCTCGTCTTCGTCGCTGCCTTCATGCCCCGCGATGGGCAGAGTCTGATCGGCCTCACGCAGCTGCCGGAGGGGGCCGGCGATCAGGTGCAGGCGAACATAATCGTCGAGGGAGACCCGCCCGTGGCGACGATGACGAGCCCCGAGGCGCGCGCGTCGCTGATGGCCCGCTGCAGCCCGGAGCAGATCGCGCGGGCCGTAGAGCGTGCGCGGCCGCAGCCGGTGGCGCCGTTCGCGACGCCGGTCTCGATTGCGCCAGGGTCGCTCGATCACCTGCGCCGGGTCTACATCCACACCACCGAGGACGTCGCGCTTCCACCGCCGCTCCAGCGCCGGATGATCAGCGAGAACCCGTGCATCGAGGTGGTCGAGATCGCAACCGATCACGCGCCGTTCTTGTCGGCCCAGCAGGAGACGCTCGCGGCGTTCGAGCGCTTCGCGCAGCTGGCCGAAGCGCCGGCGTTGTAGCGAAACCTCGGGCGACGCATTCCAGAGGTGGCACTTGAGGCGCCGCCTTCGGGGCTGCCGCAGGAACGCCGATTGGCGGCCCGAGCCACCCGGCAGAGCGCCTGGACGCTGCGGCCGCCGTCCAGCGCCCTCGACGGCTGCCGGATTTGCGCCGCATGGTGTCCGTTGGACACCCAAAACGCCTCCTCGCCGCTGCATGCTTCGTCCATCCTTTGAGTGCTGGAAGCCGGGAGACGAAAAAGTGCTTGATCCAAATAGCGACACGGTGCTGCGCTGGACCTGCCCCTCTTGCTACGTCGAGTGGCTTGACCGCGGACGCGGATTCCACGGCCAGCGCTTCAGCAGCTGCCTCGGCTGTGGCACGGACGCCTGCGAGCCCGTCGACACGCGGCCGGCGCTCGCGCCGCGGCCGCTGTACGCGCTGAGCTCAAGCGCCCACTAGATCCGCCGCGCGCCCAGCGGTGGGTCGGCTAGGGTGGGCAGATGCCCACGGGCCAGAATCCCTTTGCGGTGCTGGGGGTGAGTGAAGCGGCCGGCGAGGCTGAGATCCACGCGGCCTACCGCGCCGCGGTGCGACGGACTCACCCGGACGCCGGCGGCAACGCGGCGGACTTCGAGGCCGTCCAGGACGCATTTGAGACGCTGCGGGATCCGCTCGCCCGGGCCCGGCTGTCCGGTTCGAGCGCGCGAGCCCCGCAAGGCCCGAAGACTCCTCGCCACCAGGATCCGCCCGCCCCGGCGCCGGATCCGCAGCAGGCGCGCCGTGGCATGGACGACCTCCTCGCCGAGTCCCGTCGGCTCGAGGATGAGGCTCGCCGTCTCGCCGGCCTGGCGCCCCGTTACGAGCCGCCGGCGCCGGGCGAGGAGGCGGAGGACACGATCGGCGCCGTCCTCAGCGACGCGGGGACGCAGATCGCCGACGCCCTCGGTGAGGGAGCCCGCAGCCTCCGAAGCCTGCTTCGCAAGCTCGGCTGAGTCTCGCGCTGCGGCGCGAGACTGAACAGGAGTGTTGAGGGCGGCTGTACACGGCTGCGGCACCGTGGTTTACTTCGCGCTCGAGGGTTCTCTTGCCCCGCCACGGCCTCGCCGAAGAAGCCGGCGGCCCGTCCCGCTCTTCACCAACGGAGGTCACCAGGCGTGCACATCGGCATTCTCTCCAACAGCGCCGACTGGAGCCTTGATCCGGCGGCGACGGCCCAGCTGGTCGAGGCCGCTGGCATCGAATCGCTCTTCCTCGGCGAGCACTCGCACGTGCCGGCGTCGCGCGAGTCACCCTACCCCGGCGATCCCGAGGGCGTGCTGCCCGCGGGGTACGAGCGCACCTATGACCTCTTCGTCGCACTCACAGCGGCGGCGCTGGCCACGACCGAGCTGCGCGTCGGCAGCGGCATCTGCCAGCTCGTCCAACGCGACCCCATCCTCACGGCCAAGGCCGTCGCCAGCCTCGACCACCTCTCCGGTGGCCGCGTGGTGCTCGTTGTCGGCGCGAGCTGGAACCTCGAGGAGATGCGCAACCACGGCACGGATCCGGACACTCGCTACCAGTTGCTCGAGGAGCGCGCACAGGCGATGCGCGAGATCTGGGCGAGCGACGAAGCGAGCTACCACGGCGACTTCGTGAACTTCGACCGCATCTGGTCCTGGCCGAAGCCCGCTCAGGACCCGATGCCGATCTTCATCGGCGGCAACAGCCCCGAGGCCGAGGCGCGTGCGCTGCGCTCGGGAACCGGCTGGGCGCCGCTGCACATTCCGGGCCTCGGCGTCCCCGAGCGCATCCGCGCCTACACCGAGCAGGCCGCCGCCGATGGCGTCACGACGTCCGCGCTCGGGGTGGGCGGTGAGCTCTCCGCGGAGCTGATCGAGGAATACGCCGACGCCGGCGCGGAGCGCTGGCTGCACTACATCCCGATGACCGGCGACGCCGGCGAGTTCGAGCGGGAGCTCGAGCGCCTGCTGGCCGTCCACGGCGAGTTCATCGGCGCGGCCTGAGGTCTGCGGGGGGGCCGCCCTCGCTGCGCACGGTCTTAGCTCTACGGCCGTGCGCGCGACGGCGCGCGTCGTCTGGTCCCTCGGCCGCCCGCAGGCGACTCGTAGCCTCAGCGGCGTTCGATCAATGCGCCGACGGCGACGGCGATGATGATCAGCGCACCCGTGACGACGCTCTGCCAGTAGGTGGCGACGCCGAGCAGATCGAAACCGTTGGTGATCATGCCCAGCATCAGCACACCGACCATCGTGCGCCAGACCGCCCCGACGCCGCCGAAGATGCTGGTACCGCCCAGCGCCACCCCCGCGATCGCGTCGAGCGCCAGATTCGGCGCCAGCGCGTTGCTCGCGGAGCCCTGACCGGTGTTGGAGGCATCGATCAGCCCGGCGATACCGCAAGCGACGCCGGTGAGGACGAAGGTGATGATCACCAGGCGGTCGACCTTGAGACCGGACAGCCGCGCCGCCTCGGTGTTACCGCCCAGCCCGTAGAGGTGTCGGCCGAAGACGGTGAGCGCGAGCACCAACTGGAGCACCACCGCGACGGCGAGCAGGATCAAATCCGGGTACTGGATGCCACCCACCTTCGTCTGACCGATGAAGGTGAAGATGTTCACTCCCTTGGAAGGGATGATGTTGAAGCCGCCGCTGGCGGCGAGCGCCACGCCTGTGAACACGAAGCCCGTCGCGAGGGTCGCGAGGAACGCGTTGACGCGGAGCTTCGTCCTGATCAGGCCGTTGACCAAGCCCATGCCACCGCCCACGACGATCGCGACGGGGAAACACCACCACACGCCCCAGTGCACCGCCGCCCAGGCGCAGAGGACCTCGGCGAGGGTGAATATCCCGCCGAGCGAGAGGTCGAAGTTGCCCGCGATGACGGTCAGCGTTACTGCGCAGGCCGGGATTCCCACGACCGCGTTGGCGTACACCAGGTTGAGCAGGTTCCCGCTCGTGAGGAACACCGACGAGGCGAGCGAGAAATACACGAAGATCGCGACGAAGAAGACGACGATCCCGTAGTCGCGGATGTGCTCGGCCTTGATCCGGCGACCGGTGCGCACGCGGCGGTCGAAGGTGCCGGGACCGCCGCCACCGGTGGCCAGGACCGCGTTCGCGGGAATGTCGTCTGATCCGGTGATGTTCGGTGGCTGGACTGTCATGTTTGGCTCCCTGGCAGGCCGAAGGCCGCTTCCATAACCTCGCTGAGCGGCGGATCAGCGGGGAACTCCCGCGTGATCGCGCCACGGCGCATCACGAGCACGCGGTGCGCTAGTCCAAGGACCTCCTCGATCTCCGACGAGATCATAAGCACGGCCGCACCATCTTTGGCGAGACCGTTGATGAGTCGGTGGATCGCCGCGCGCGCCCCGACATCGACGCCGCGCGTCGGCTCATCGAGGATCAGCACCTTGGGGTTACAGAAGAGCCAGCGGGCAAAGAGCACCTTCTGCTGGTTTCCGCCCGAGAGACTGTTTGCCCGCGCGCCGGGATGCGGCGGGTCGACGGTGACCGCTTCGAGCAGCTGGCGCGAGCGGTAGCGCTCCGCTCCGCGACGGAGGATGCCTCTCGCGGACACCGCGCCGATGTCAGCCATGGTCGTGTTGGCGGCGAGCGACAGTTCCATGAAAAGCCCGTCCTTCTTGCGCTCCTCGGTGAGGAACGAGATGCCCGCCTTGATGGCATCTGCGGGCGTGCGGATCCGGCGGCGCTTGCCGTCCACCGTGATGGTGCCGCCGTCGAGTGAATCGGCGCCGGCGATGGCACGCGCCAGCTCGGTGCGGCCGCTGCCGACGAGGCCGGCGATACCGACGATCTCACCCTGGCGGATCGTCAGCGAGACGTCGTTGAGCACGCCGGAGCGGCGCAGGCCCTCAACCTCGAGCATCACCGGCGCCGTCGAAGGCGGCGGCTTCTCGAATTGCTCGGCCTCGGCAGCGGCGCCGAACATACCCGCCACGAGACTCGCCTCGGTCTCCGCGCTGGCCAGCCCGGTGCGAACCAGATGGCCGTTGCGCATCACCGTCACGGTGTCGCACAACTCGAGCACCTCGTCGAGGAAGTGACTCACGTAAACGATCGTATTTCCCTGGTCGCGCAGCGAGCGGGTCATCTTGTGAAGCGCCTCGGTCTCGACGCTCGTGAGCGACGAGGTGGGCTCGTCCATGACGATGATCCGGGCCTCGCTGTTGACGGCGCGCAGAATCTCCACCTTCTGCTGATCGGCGGTGCGCAGCCTGCCCACCGTGGCGTCACCGTCGAGCTCGAAGCCGCTTCGTGCGATGAGCTCGGCGTACTGCTTGCGCATCGCTCGCCGGTTGAGAAGACCGGCACGGCGCGGCTCGACACCGAGGAAGACGTTCTCCATGACGCTCATCGCCGGGGCGAGAGCTAGCTCCTGGGCGATGGTGGCGATACCGTCGGTACGAGCCTCACTCGGCGTCGCGTATTTCACCGCGCGGCCGTCCACGAACATCTCGCCGTCATCAGGGCGGACGACGCCCCCGATGATCTTGCCGAGAGTCGACTTGCCGGCTCCGTTTGCGCCTACCAGGGCGTGGACGCTGCCGGCCGTGATCTCAAGGCTCACGTCATCGAGGGCGCTCGTTCCCGCGTAGCGCTTCCCGATCGAGGCGAGCCGGATGGTCGCGACTTCTGATGCGCTCATCCGGCTCTACCCCGTCATCCTTGCTTACTGAACCCGGTGACTCCGGATCAGCCGGCGGCGCCCGTGAGGGACCAGTCCGGCTTGTAGCACGGCGTTGACTTCAGAACCGCCGCATCAATGATCAGCGGGTGGCACTTGTTGATCACGTTGATGATGCTCGGCACCTTGCCGCCCTTGATCGCCGTGACCAGCGACTTGATCCCGACATATGACTCATCCGACGGATACAGGGCAACGGTCCCGAAGATGCTCCCTGACTTGATCAGGGCGTCGGTCTCGTTGGTGCCTCCCGAGCCAAGCACCTGGATGTCCTTACCGGGGACGATTCCGAGCTGCTTGAACGCGGTCATCGCGCCGGCGGTCATCTGGTCGCCGAAGGACCCGAACACCTGGACGTCAGGCTTCGCCTGGAAGTACGTCAGCGCAACCTGCTGCGAGGTCGGCTGGTCGTACATACCGGGCGGGGTCAGCGTCAGGTGGATGTTGCCGCTCGCGAACTGCGCCTGCATGTACTGCTCACGCAGCGTGTCGGTCGGGTAGTTGGCCAGACCGGGCATGAAGGCCACGTTGCAGGTACCGGACCCAACCTGCTTCGTGCAGGCCAGCTTGATCAGCGCTACGAACGCTGCCTCCTGCTTGCCGATCGAGCCGCCGATGGTCGAAACAAGACCCGGCGTCGGGCTGAGGTGCACCTGCGACTGCAGGCTGCCGAGCGTGTAGTCGGCGACCGCAACCTTGATGTGCTTGGCCTCGGCCTGCTTGATCGTCGGCGCGAGCGAAACGCCGTCGAGCGCCCACACCCAGAAGCCCTTGTACTTGCCCGTGGTGATGGCGTCTTCCATCTGCGTGGTCTGCGTCTGCGGCACGTTGTTGCCGTCAAACGTAGTCAGCGTCACCCCGACCTTGCCCGCCTCGATCTGCGCCGACTTGTACGAGGCAATTCCGTACGGGCTGGGGTTGTAATAGAACTCGGCAATCGCAATCTTGCCACCGCCGGAGGCTAGCCCGACATAGGCAAGCATCGTGCCGAACGCCGCGATTATGGACGCGGCCAGCACGACACGCTTGAAACGAGCCTGCATACGTTCCTCCCTCTCCCTAAATAACGACCCGGTTCTGGGTCGGTCGTTGCGAACCATAACGCTCTGGAGCCGATGCAGCGCCAGTCGTTTGTCGGCGCAACTATACACCGGAGTTGAACAACGTTGAATCACAGCTGAACGTCTTGGCAGGGCTGTTGCACGGCGGCCCGCCGTGGTCGAAAAGCCCCGCCGTGTCAGGCTCTTTTGCGCATCCCTGGCTTCCGCGCGCCACCGGAAGAATGACCAACTTGCACCACAGTGAACAGACTTGCACTAGCGCGCATTCCTGCCCTCAGCTGGTTCGCTGCGGCTATGCGGTTAATTACCCGTGGCGGACGGGCGTCGAGATCAACCGAATGCGGGCGCCCAGTACGCGCTACTATGACTAGCTCAATGCTGGAAGTCAAGATCAACCGCGACGACCCCGTCCTGCTGCACGACCAGGTGGCCGCTCAGATCCGCCGTGCCATCGCCGATGGCGAGGCCAAGCCCGGAGAGCGTCTCCCCTCCGCGCGTCACCTCGCGGCGGTGATGCACGTCAACACCAACACCGTCCTGCGCGCGCTACGGATGCTGCGCGACGAGGGGTTGCTGGAGCTCCGTCCAGGGCACGGGATCCGCGTGACCGGCACGCCTCAGCGAGGGGTGCTTCTCGCGAAGGCTGTCGAGATCGTCAAGTTGGCCCGCGAGAGCGGCTACGACCGTGCCGAGCTCGTGAGCATCATCGAAGGTCTCCCCTAACCGCCACGTGGCGCTCGAGGGGCTCGAGCGCCACGCACAGCATGTGTCTTGGACTCGGTGGGTCAGCGGTCGCCCGCGGTGAACTCGCTGCGTGCGCGCTCGCGAGGCGTGCTCACCTCTCAAGCCGACTGTCCGTCGGCCTCATCGCCTCGCGAAGCCAGCCGCGCCGGCCGCGCGCCGGCGTCTGCGAGCGAGACCGCGTCGGCTCTGCGGTAGTGGCCGGTTGCGCCGGCGCGTCGGCCGTCGCATCCGAGCGCACCGGGCTCGCCGCAGGGCGCGGGTCCGGGTGCGCCAGAACGCTGTCCGGCTCTCTCACGCTCGTCGTGCGGGTGGCTTCGTAGGGGCTGGAATTGAGGTTCAGCTCCCGGTAGGCAGCCGCAACAGCCACCGGCTCGCCAGCAAGCAACGGCCGGGAGAAGAAGCGGCCACTCGCGAACGCGGTGAGCGCAACGATCAGACCGCCAAGACCGTAGAAGAACCCGACGTACTCGAGCATCTGCCGGGTATGCCCACCGAGCGGTGTGCCGATCGGGCCGACGGCACCGTGCTCCCAGGTGATTGCCAGCGACGGGCCGACCACGAACCATGCGCCCGCGGCGAGCCCGAGCCACCCGGCGAGCAGGCCAGCGCGGCGCGTCACCGCGCCGAGCATGATCGCCCCGGCCACCACCGCGACGGCGCCGGGGAGAATGTCGAGCCACAGCCGGTTCTCGGTGTAGTGCCACGTGGCATGCGTGCCGAAGCCGTAGCCGAAGTAAGGGCCGACGAAGGGCACCAACGCGCCCCACAGCCCCAGCACAATCACGATCAGACCACCCATCGCACCCGTCGAGCGGGCGAGTCTGGCCCCGTCTGCAGTGCGCAACATGACGCCTCCCTTGCGAACCGTGAGGATTTGGCATACCTCTTCCCCGCTACGGGCAGCGCAAACGCGCTCCGAAGCGCCGGCGACGCGGCCTCTGGCCGATAACCACGCAGCCACGCAGAGGTCCGCCGCGGCCGAACGGCTGTCTGGTGATCGGAAGCTTTTGCTCGCTTGACCTCTCGCAAACACGTACGCTTGCGCAGTTCGGTGAGCTACGGATCAGGGGGTAGTGATGGATTTCGCGAAAATGCGGCGCGCAGACTGGATGGTGCTCGGGGGTGGTGTGGTCCTGGTGATCGGTCTGTTGGCGTTCGCCTGGTACAGCGACGACGGCTTCACGTTTGCGGCGACCTCGTCTCCGTACGCCATCTGGGGGATTCTGGCTCTGATCGTCACGATCCTGATCGTGGTCGACTACGGACTCGCGCTGTTCAGTCCGCAGATTCAGATTCCCACCACGAAGTACGGTCGCGACCTCACCCGCGTTGGGGCTTGCGCGTTGTTGCTCCTACTGCTCTTCATCAAGTTCCTCGCGCACGTCGGAAGCTTCGGCTGGGGATTCTTCGTCGACGTGATCCTCGCGGTCGTCGTGACCGCCGGAGCGTGGGCTGCCGTCCAGCAAGCGACCGTGACGGGGGGCAGCCAGTCGACCGGGGGATCGGTGCCGCTCGAGTAGCCGACCAGGCGGCAGTGTTGACGTGCGCCCCCGGCAGGATTCGAACCTCCGACCCTCGGATGGGAGGTGCGTTCGGAACCGCTGATCATCGGGTTCCCAGAGCACGGAGAAGATCGCGCGAGCGTGTGCTCGACGATTTCGCAACGTAGGCAGCACGACCAGATAGGCGACGCTGCGACGTGACCAGCCCAGCGCGTGAGGTCTTGGCTCTCCATGTTTGCGGGCTCGAGTGCCATCCGCCGATGGCACTCGAGCGTGGTTGCGTGCGGACGCTTAGCTAGGCCGCGCTAACCGGTCTCGATCGGCGTCTCGATGTCGGTCGTCAGCTCGAGGGCACAATCTGTGCTGAGACGGCGCACTCGCTACTCGAGGTGCTTCCGGCCGATGTCAGCTGAAAGGTCACCGTCTCGTTCGTCACAGCACCTGAATTCGGCACGTCCGAGAGGTAAACCGTGCCGTAGGTGACGTCGGCACCGCCAGTGTCCGCAAGTGCAGTGTCAAGCATGCTGTAGGTACCGGTGGCAGGCAGGTTGCCGTTCGCCTGCTCGAGCGTCGGGCTCGTGAACGAGGTGCCTGCCGCGGGGCTGACCCACGTCGCGTCGTAGCGCACCGTGGCACCCCCCGAGCTGTGCGCCGTGGTCTCGAGGTTTGCGACTGGTGCATTCGCTCCCTCGTTGGTACAAGCGAGCTGAATCGGGAGCGTGCCGACCGCCGCGGACGTGGTGCTGCTGCCAATCGATCCGGGGCTTGTCAGCACGTCGGCCAGGACGGCCGCGCCTGGTCCGGCCGGCCCAAGTCCGCCGGTCGCGCCGGCCGGCCCGGGAGCTCCGGCCGATCCCGCAGCTCCGGTCGCTCCGGTAATACCCGCCGCGCCGTTGGTTCCGTTCACGCCGTCGGTGCCCCGGGCGCCATTCGCTCCTTTCGCGCCACGTAGTGCCTTCAGTACGCTCGGCTTGATTTGTGACTTCTTCGTGATGATGAAATGGGACTTCGCGTAAGCAGCGCCGGCGCCCATCGCAAGCACGAGGGCCAATATCGCGACGACCATCGCTGGCGACACCCTCCGCTTGGCCAAAATATTCCTCATCCGGTTACCTCTTTCGTGTGGATATCCTGCTGTCAATGACGGCGTGGGCTGAGCGCTGCCCGCCTGAGCCGATGCGCAGCCAGCGCTCCTACTCCAAGGGCCGCCGCGGCGGGTACACGGCGCTGATGCGCCCGCACGGAAGCGAGGCGAGCATAGCGGCGTCGCGGACCGCTTCGGCAGACTCGGCCTTGAAAAGGACGAAGCACGTCTCGTCGGCCGGCAGGAATACGACGACCGTAAATTTGGGCTGCCGGCAGCCGCCGCCGTGCCACCGCGGCCTACTGGGCTTTCGCACGCCCCCGGCAGGATTCGAACCTGCGACCCTCGGATTAGAAGTCCGATGCTCTATCCAGCTGAGCTACGGGGGCTCGGGGACATCTTGGCGGACCACGGGGACGAGCGAGCGCTGGCACGAGCAGGGTTGGCGGCTAGCCTGCAGCCCAGATGAACGGACCGCACCGACGCGACCAACTCTGGCCGATCCTGAGCAAGATCGCCGCGTTCCACACGGCCCTCTACCGCCTCAGCGGCGGGCGGGTCGGTCACACCGTCGCCGGCACTCCCCCGATGCTGCTGCTCGAGCATCGGGGCGCCCGCAGCGGCACCCTGCGCACCGCGCCTCTCGGTTACATACGCGACGGCGAGAACTACGTCGTCGTCGCTTCCAAGGGCGGACATCCAAACAACCCCTCCTGGTTTCACAACCTCCGAGTCCACCCCGACGCCCGCGTCCAGGTGCGCTCGGCGCGCACACCGGTCCACGCGCGCGTGGCCTCGGCTGCCGAACGGGAACGCCTGTGGCCCGAGGTTGTCGCGACCTACGCCGGCTATGAGGACTATCAACGCCGCACCGTGCGTGAGATCCCGCTGGTGATCCTCGAGCCGCGAGGGGACGGGCGCCCTACCCGCTAGCCCAACCGTGCGGTAGCGTGCGCTCGATGGCGATTCCCACGCGGCCCCTGGGTCGAACCGGCCACGACGTGACGATCCTCGGCTACGGCGCGATGGAACTGCGCGGGGGTGCGCACGGCCCGGTCGTGGAGGACGACGAGGCCGGACGCCTTCTGAACGCGCTGCTCGACAGCGGTATCAACCTGATCGACACCTCGATCGACTATGGCCGCAGCGAAGAATTGATCGGACGCTACGTGTCCTCACGCCGAGACGAGTACTTCCTCGCATCCAAGTGCGGCTGCCTGCTCGACCTCGCCCCCGACGCCGTTCCCCCGTATCCGCACGACTGGAGCGCCGCGAACATCCGTGCCGGCATCGAGCAGAGCCTCGAGCGTCTACGGGCCGACCATCTCGACCTGCTGCAGGTCCACATGTCGCCGAGCCGCACGCAGATGGAATCCGACGGCACGATCGAGGAGATGATCGCGCTCCGCGACGAGGGCAAGATCCGCTTCCTCGGGATGTCCGGGCTGCTGCCAAACCTGCCGGAGCACATCGAGATGGGAGTCTTCGACGTCTTTCAGATCCCGTATTCAGCGGTCCAGCGCGACCACGAGGAGCTGATCGCACGCGCCGCGCAGGGTGGCGCCGGCGTGCTCGTCCGCGGTGGTGCGGCACGCGGTGCGCCATCCGACGACAAGGCCTGGGGCGTGCCGCCGATCGGTCTTGCCGAGGGCGAGGCGCGTCAGCGTTGGGACGAGGGCGGGATCGAAGATCTGCTCGACGGCATGAGCCCGATGGAGTTCACGCTCCGCTTCACGCTCAGCCACCCAGGCCTCTCGAGCACGATCGTCGGAACGAGCCGCATCGCGCATCTGGAGTCCAACGTCGCGATGGCGAGCAAGGGGCCGCTTCCGTCCGACGTCTACGAGGAGGCCAAGCGGCGCCTCCCGGGCGACTGAGGGATGGCGCCCCCGTCGTGTCTGTATCTGCCTGAGCGCTAAGTCGTTCAGACGGTGCGTGTGGCCTCGAAGTCTGCGAGCAACGCAGCCTCCTTGGCCGGGATGATCGCCAGGGCGCACTGCCGGATCGCGACCTCGAGGCGGCGCTCGATCTCGCCGTCAACCGGTGCACGCTCGGCGGCGTCCATCAGCGCGTCCATTGCGGCCCACAGCAGGTCGAGCACCGTCGTCGACTCAGTCTGATCCGGCATCGTGTTCCTTTCGCTGGGCGGCATCTCAGCGCATCAACGCTGGACAGGGGCCAGCGCTCCCACGTCGAGCGCCGCAGCTGGACGAACGTCAGTGCAGTTCGGCACGAAGGCCAGCGCACACCGACGCACGACCTCACCAAACCGTCACAAAGAGACGCAAGCGGAGGACATGAGCCCTCTCCGGCGACCAGCGAGCTCGACAGAGCCGTGGCTTCGGAGGCGGAGCGGGCGGCAGGACGAGACCTGGCGCGAGCCGCAGGACGGCGTTATCCTCGCGCGACCGGCGCTCGTGTCAGGAACGACTGCGGACGGCCCGGTGAACACTGGGCGCCGGTCTGGAGGGGAGGCCGGCGCTCGGGCTACCCCGACGCGTCGCGGCTCTTCCCCCACGCGACCTGCGCAAGTCCGCGCGTGACCTACACTCGCGCGTGATGTCGGCGCATCTGTTCGCGGGTCTGCGCGTGGGTGACTTCCGGTCGGCACGACCGTGGTACGAGCGACTCCTCGGCCAGCCGACGTCCTTCCCCCACGCCACCGAGGCGGTCTGGACGCTCGCAGAGAACGCGTCGGTCTACATCGTGGAGGACACCGATCGAGCGGGGGACTGCTCAGTCACGATCTTCGTCGACGATCTCGACGCCCGAGTGGCCGCGACAGCGGGCCGCCAGCTTGAGCCCAGTGAGCGCGTCACGCTCACCAACGGCGTGCGCAAGGTGATCTACCGCGACGCCGACGGGAACGAGGTCGTCTTCGGCGGCGCTCCGCTCGGAACCGCCATAGGGTCTAGCCCTAGCGGACCGCAACCCCGCTAGGCCGACGACAGCGGTCAGTCGTGACCGAGCGCCCGCTCCATCTCGTCAGCGAGACGCGGGTGCTGGTATGCCCCGGGCGCACGGAGAGCCTCGATGACTTGACGCCGGCTGAGCGGGTCCTTGTCCTCGCTCAGTTTGACCTTGCACTCGAACCGGGTGATCGGCAGCCGGATGCCGACCGTCCCCTTGGCAAGCTGCGCCCCCCACTCCACGTCGAGGAACATCGGCTCGGCGACGTGGCGCTCGAAGTGCTCCACCAACCGCTCCAACGTGCGCAGGTTGGCCTGCTCGTCGAGGATCTCCGGCACGCCGTAACAGTGCGCCGCCGTGAAATTCCACGTCGGCACCCGCGTGGCTCCAGGCGCGTACCAACTGGGCGAGATGTAGCCGTGGTTGCCCTGGACGATGAGCATGATCTCGCGCTCGCCGAAGCCGTGGATTCGCTCGTCGGGGCGGCCCACATGCGTGAACACGGCCAATCCATCCGCATCCTCGTCGAGGAGGATCGGGTAATGCGATGCCACGAGCTTCCCGTCGTTGCTGCTCACAAAGATGGCCCACGGATTTTCGCGGATCAACTGCCGGATGACTTCCGGGTCGTCGCTGAAGTGGTGGGTGTTGTGGCGCACGCCCCCATTCTGACAGCGGCGAGAGCACCCGCCCCCAGCCGAGCCATTGGCTGAGGAGTGATCCCCTACAGATCGCTGGCTGGAATCAGCTCAGCGAGTGCTGCGCGCGCGGGCGACGCAGGGAACGGATCGGCGAAGTACTGGGTCTCGTGCGCCACGAGACCCTCGGCGATCTCCATGAGGCTGACGGAGTACGTCGGCACTCCGTCGTAGGTGATGACGCACTCGCTCACCCAGAGATCGCCGGCGCCCTGGATGCGCCGAACCTTGAAATGCCGCTCGGCAGGGTGTCCGGCCCGCTGCGCCCGGATCTTGGCGCGGCCTCTGAAGCGCTCGCCAGACTGGGGATAGTCGAGGATCGCGTCGTCGGCATAGATCGCGTGCTCGAGCTCTGTGTCACCGCTCTCGGAGGCATCCCAGTGCTCCTGGATCCGAGCCCGGATATCGCGGCCACCATCGACTGGACTACTCATGGCTCAGAAGCGCGGCGGTCAACTCGGTCTCGGTGTTCTGGCTTGGTCCGGCCACCCCTGCCTCCAGGTCAGACTGCGCGCTCAAGGGTAAAGGTTGGTGTTGACTGGGCCACGCGGGCGCACCATGTAAGGCGCGACCGCGGCTTTGGCCAGCCGCACCTCCTGATCGCGTCCACTCCCCGGCCAACTCACAGTCACCGTCAAGAGCAGAACGTCGTTCGTCGCCATCAGCTGGTCGTTGGCCGGGAACCAAGAGGCGAGAGGCCCGAGCCCCGACAGTCCCTGTGGTCGCTTGAACCCCGGCGGTGGTACGCCGAAGATCTGGGCCGCCTCGCTGACAGTCCGCGAGAGCCTGTCGTAGGGCTGGGGACCGTGGTCGGCGTTGACCGTCACCCCCACCGGTCGCTTTCCAGCGCGAGCCCTGAACGAACACTGCGGCATCGCGTTTCCACCGACGGCCCTGGCGTAGGTGACGCTGGCGGGAGCGACACCCAGGTTGTGCGCGATCGCCTGCTGCGCCTTGAGCTTGCAGACCGCCGGCCGCGCGGCCGGACTGCTGCCACCACATCCGGCGAGTAGTTGCGCCACGCCGAGCCCAACAAGAGCCGATGTGAGTCGGACCTGCACTCTCACACCTTAGGGCGCTCCGGCCGCGCTCGCCAAACGTCCTGATACGGCGGCCGACACGAACGCGAACACTCCTGCCGATCGACCAGGGAGACCGTCCGGGCGCATCGACGACGGCGGCCGGGCGGTGCGTGTCGCTGCCCGCTAGGCACACGCCCACGCCGCCGGTCGAGACCATCTCCCTTCACCTCGTGCTCTCTGCGCCCGGTCGGCAACGGTAGGCGCACCGTGTCGCGCGCGCAATAACCGCAACTCCCAGTCTGTCGTAGGCGCGTCCGGGCGCATAGCGGACCCGGTCGGCCGGTGGTTTGGTATCGAGACGAAACCGTCCGTTGATCTGGGATGCCGGCTAAAGATTGAGGGTTTCCAGTATTGCTTGCTGCTCAGGGCCCGCATAGCATCGCGTGGCATGCTGGACGGTCAATCTGCGGGCGACGCGCCGCTTACTCACATAGCCCGCATCTTGGCTGACCGAGCCGGTGCTTGCCGAAGAAGGCGCTACCCACGCTCCGCGACGGCTCGACCGGTCACGTCGTCAACTTTCGAAGGAGGAGAGCACCGTGGCGCTTGACGCTTCGCAGTTGCTCGGTTCTGAGCAGCTCGCTGGTGTGAAGGTGAATCCCCGTGGCATGGCGAGGCGGGTGGCCGGGCCGATTGGCGGAGAGGTTGCCGCCCGGGTCGTGTTGGGACCAAGGGCCGAGCGCACGGCCTCTGAGACTCCGAAGTTCGCACGGCTCGCCTATCTGGTCCTGACGGGAGACGAGCTGGCTCTCGTGGAGCTCAAATCGGGAATCGTGAAGGTCCACCTGGGCGAGGTGCTCAAGCGGACTCCTCGGTCCGAAGTCGCGTCGGCCGAGCTCGGAAAAGGACTCGTCCCGCCGCTGACTATCGGGTTCGCCGACGGCGACCGCTGGGAGCTGGAGGTTCCTGGTCCCAGCCGCAAGCACGCGCGCACTCTCGTGGACGCACTTGTGCGTTAGCCCGATGGCCTTTCCGTTTCGGCGCACTCAGCGGTCAGCCGAGGCCTGAGGCTCTGGTCCACCTGCGAGCTGCGGGCTGCGCAGTCAGCGGTCGCCGCAATCGACACGGTCGCGAGGTGACCGCTGCCGGTCGGGTCGCGGACCGCGGTGTTAAGCGCGAAGAGGACCCAGCGCACCCACCACCAGCCCCGGCGTCCGTTCGCGCCCGCGGCCGGCACCGCGCCTGGAACTTGCGGACTAAAGATTGCGGTTTTCCGATATTGCCGATGTAGGAGGGCTGCCCTACCGTCGCTGTCCATGGGTGAGCACCTCATTGGGCCGGCTCTCTATCGCACCAACGCGCGCGCCATGGCCACTCGCGGCGAAAAGGCCGCTGCGGCGCCCGATCAGCTACGCACGAGCGACCGCCACACCCCTCTTCAACCTTCGCGCCCTCCGACGGATGTGCCTTCGGCTGCGGCGAGCACCTGTCGATGAGGACGCGTGCCCGCAGCCGGTTCTCGGCGGGGCTGATTGCGGTCCTGGCGACGGTCCTGCTCGGTCTCCCCGATGCCGGCAGCGCCAAGGGCGTCGCCTGCGCACACGCGCTGAAGGAGATCGACCAGGGCGCGAACGGGCCGATCGCGTGCGTCCATTCAGGCGTTCCGCAGATCCTGGCCGAGGCGGGAACGCCACTTGCGCTCAAAACGATCACGCTGACCGTGCTCTCCGAGCGTGCCGGGCACAACATCTCAGACACGCTGCCGCCGTTCCCTGACTCCGTCGACGTCGTGCTGAGCGTGCAGATCTCCAACGACACCACGATCTCCCGCCAGTTCAGCGAGGTCGACCTGACCGAGCTCGAGGTTGGCGACGACGAATACACGGTCGACTACGGCGGAACCCACGACCAGGCCGCCGTGCGACTCGGGGAGAACCCCTACATCGCCCCGGGTAAGTCGCTGCGCGGCGACCTCATCTTCACGATTCACCACAGCGACTTGAAGTCGGCCTTCCCCGCGCACGCGGGACTCGCCTTCATCAACTTCGGTCAGAGCACCGCCTCAGGTTCCGTCAGCCAGATCGGGATCATCGCGCTCGGCCGGGGTGGACTCTGACCGCGGGCGGCAACATCAGCAGCGCTCGCCAGCCAGCGCGGCAGTCGGGGTCATCGGGTCACTCCAGGACCCCTCATCCTCATGGCCTCGCCGTGCCCAAACCTACGCAAAGCCACGCAACACTCGGTTTTGCCGAAGTCGTTTTGGTTGGTTTCCAACCTTCATCACGTATGCGTCGTCGGAAACCTGGCTTTTCACCGCCGCGAAGCGGAACTAGTGAGATGTTGCGCTGCGCCCCGCGAGAGATCGCGGCTACCTCCTCGCTAGCGGTCACGCGATGGTCCCCGCGCTGATCGTCGCGGCTTCTTCGCCAAGTGCCTGGGTCGCCAAGGTCGTCGTGGTTGAGAACGCCGCGTCGTGGGAAGATCGTGGTCGTCTTCGACTAGCGCGATGGCGACGCGGCTGATGTGCACCGTGGCGCCATTGAGGCGCGTGAGTGGCACTAGGATCGGGACGGTTGAGCCGATCAAGCGCCTCGGCGGATCCTCACGAACCAACGCCGCATCCGTGACGCTCAGCAGCACGATTCTCGTTGCCACGACCGCTCTCCTCCCGGGTGTTCAAGCGCCGCAGGCACGATAGTCGTCTCACGTAGCGAGCCCGCGTTGCGATCGATTCCTCTGGAGAGGCCCTCGAAAATGGGGATCGCCCATTGCTGATCGGACGATTTCAAGGTCCAGCTGAGCGTGCCCTCAACCTCGCCGGAAGCCCACGGTGTTGGGTCTTGGCCCTCCGGGGACCGATGGCTGCTCGCGTCGACGCAAAACGATACGAGTTACGCGCGGCATGGAAGGACTCGAGCTTGCGTTTGCCGGGGCAGACCATGGTCTTCATCGAAGTCGACTCAGAGTTGCTTTCCAACTTTCTCTGGGCAGGGCGTGTCTAACCGGTTCGAAACCAACCGAAGCCGTCCCATCGGGACCACTGAGCGACTCAGAACATCCGTGTTGTGGTACCCAGGGAGTGGCTGGTTTGTGGCGGAATGCGCAAACGTCGTGGTGTATTCGAAAGGAGAAAGCGTATGTCGGCAAAAACGGTGGGCTTGTCGCCGGAGCAGATTCGGGCGGGCGAGACAGCGAGCGATCGATTGGTCGCGTCGATGATGTCGAGGCGGACACTGCTCAAGCGCGGGGCGATCGGGGGTGCTGCTCTCTCGGGCGCTGGCCTGTTCGGTACTCTCGCGACGCAGGCGGCGCGAGCCGATACTGGCTTGAGCGTCCTCAGCGAGCCGCCGGACATCACGCCTGCCCTCCAGATCTTCCAGATCGCGACGATCGCGGAGCAGCTGGCGGTAACGATGTATGAGAACGCCGTTGCTAACGCGGCTACGCTGGGTCTGACCGATATCGATCTGGCGATCATCACCGCTGCGGGTATCGAGGAGCAGATCCACCAGGAGTTCTTTACCAGCGTGATCGCGCTGCTCAGCGGCGCTCCAGCTCCGGTTACCTACGGACCGACAACGTTCAGCTTCCCGTTTGGTGCCGCGACGTTCACGGATCTCCCGACGTTCATCGCGACGCAGCAGGCGCTTGAGGGCGTGTTCGACTCGGCGTTTCTTGCCGCGATCCGGGAGCTTTCACACCAGGAGCAGCATCGCGCCGCCCAAATTGCGGGGCAGATTGCGTGCATCGAGTCCGAGCATCGAGCTCTCGGCCGCGACATCGCGCTACGCCACGGGATCAGCAGCATTCCGGATCCGGTCGCCGCGCTGATCACCGGCGTGTTGAACCCGACGCCGTCCAATCCCCAACCCAACCCCATCCCGTCGACGCCGCCGGACAACTGGGCCTTTGCGCCCGTGTTCCTCGAATCGGTCGCCGACGCGCCGACGCTGATCCAGACCGCTGGCTTCTTGAGCCCCACCACCGACAACACCTACACCTACCAAGCGATCGACTTCACCGCCCCGGCCTACGCGCCCGTGTACGCCAACATCTTCTTCCGCGAACCCACGATCAATCTCGGTCCCTCCCCATCGACGACGCCACCGACCCCGCCGACGCCACCGACGCCACCGACACCGCCAACGCCGCCGCCTTTCCACCACCACCACCACCACCGCAGCCCCTGGTGGAGGAACTTCGGGAAGAACGGCGGTAGCTGGCCGCTGTAGCCACCCCGGCGACCAGTGTGACGCGGCCTGCGACTCGCAGGCCGCGTCCCCGACTCGGCAGAGCCGCGCAAGCGCAAGGCTATTTCTCTGTAAGGCGTGTTTTGTTCGATCTCGAGTCGGTTTCCGGACTGGCCGTACGGCCGGTTCGCCCGAGGGGCGGCCGTCTCAGCAACCCAACGAGATCACGCCGCAGGCTGTCGGTCAGCCTCGGCCATGGTCTGCCGAACAGGATGTGAGAGGTCAAACGGCTCGCTGGAGAATCGTGGTGCTGAGCGGCGCGATGTCGGCGTACGGAACGCGATGCGTGACTGGGGATCGATGAGCCAGCCGTCCTCGACGTTCCTAAGCCGGCCCTGCTCGGCGAGTCGGGCGAGGCCGAGCGTGACGGTGGGCCGCTGCGCGCCGATCATGTTGGCCAACGTCCGGTGAGGGACCGGCAGCGACACGAAAACGCCATCGGGACGCACCGTTCCTTGCCGGTCGGCAACCGTCCAAAACAGCGCGAGGAGGCGATCCTCAACGCGAGGAAACTGACTGATCGCCTGCTGGAGCATCGCCTGGCGGGAGCTTTGCGCCGCGCGCTTGAGGAGCGCGCTCATCAGACGAGGCCACCGACGGCCGATGACGAGCAGCCGATCGTCGAGGATCGCAAGCCGTGCTGTGGTGAGAACCGACCAACTCCACGCTGTCGGCAAGGAACGCATCTCGACTCCATCGAGGAGCGTCAGCTCGCGCTTGGCAAGTAGCCGCACGCAGGTCCGTCCGCCCAGCGACGCTTCGACCGTCAGCATGCCGTCGATCACGATGAAGCCGTGGACTTCACCCCGGACGTCGGAGGCCGCCGACAACTCCGACAGCTCCCAAGGCCCAACCGCGAGATCAACCGCCGGGACCATCGCATTACGGGTCGCGTCTTCCGCGGCATCGTTCGCGAGTTCGCTCGCGAGATCTGGATCCGCGTCAAACAGCCGCACACGCCGCCGAGACCACGTGTTCAAGACCCCCGGACCACCGTCTGGACCGTCCAATGCTGCTCCTCGCAAGTTCCGGCCCCGGGACGGTGCAGCGTCGGCGCAAACCCTAGGTTGTTGCTAGGGGTACGGACCAAGCCGACGACTGGATCACAACTCCCCAAACATTTGAGCAAAGCATGTGGCCGAGTACCCCGAGCCGGCCGTTTAACGAGGTCCTCCTCTTGGCGGCCGCCTCGTTGGAGGGCGTCGGCCGTGCGTTATGGGCGTTGGGTGCGGTGCCGATAACAGGGGTATGCGTGGGCGGGACTTTCGGGCGAGTACGCGGTTCTTTGTCGCGTTGGGGATGCTGCTAGCGGCGTTGGTGGCGATCGTGGTGCTGGCGGTCCACGGTCTGGCGAGCGTCAATGCCGCTAACGGGCAGGTGTTTGGGGATAACCTTCGCACCTCGCAGGACACCTCGACGGTTGCGATCGACCTCGGACGGGCGCAGACCATGCTGCTGGAGATCGCCAGTGCCCCGGGGGCAGGGCGGGACGATCAGCTACGGGTCGAGCTTCAGCAGAGCGTGGTGCCACGGGTAGACGCCGCGATCACTGCTCTGGTGGCGATCCATGCGGGTGATCCGCCGGCCGAGCACGCGCAGATCGAGCGGATACCGCGCGCATGGAACGCCGTTATCGCGACGCTTGAAAGCGATCGAGTCCTCTCGGGCGCCCTGCCGGTTCTTACCGCCAGCGAGCTGTCCGGGGCACGACGCGCAGCCACGACGATGCTCGGACCGTTGGTGGCGTTGGTGTCGGCGCGTCAGTCGATCGAAGCGACGGCAGCCAGTCAGGCGCACGTGAGCGCGGAGCAAACCTATAAGGACAGCCGGCTGTGGCTGATCGTCGCTGCGGCGCTCTCGGTGTTAGCAGCCGCGAGCATGGTTCGCCTCGGACTCATGCTCAGACGGCTGCTTGACGCTCAGGACGAGGAGCAGCAGCACGCACAGAGCGCGGGTGAGTACAGCGAGCTTTTACAGGCGACCGCGAGTGAGGATGAAGCGCACGAACTGCTGCGCCGCCAAGTCGAACGCGTCAGCGACGACGCCGCGGCGCTGGTGTTGGCGCGCAACAACAGCGATGACCGCCTCGAGCCGAGAACGGCGCTCGAGCGGCTGCCCGAACTCCGCGGGCCGCTCGAGCACGCCTCCCCCCGATCCTGTCTGGCGGTCCGGTTCGCGCGCAGTCACATCGAGGGCGGAGCACGCAGCCCCCTCACGAACTGCGAACTCTGCGGGCGGCTATCTGGCGTCACGACCTGCGAACCCCTCCTCGTCAGCGGCCAGGTCATCGGAGCAGTCCTCGTCAGCCACCGCGGCGAGCCCGAGGCACGCTCGTGCAACCGGATTCGGGAAACCGTTGCCCAGGCCGCGCCCGTGCTGGGAAATCTGCGCAATCTCGCGATCGCCGAACTGCGCGCGGCCACGGACCGCCTCACCGGGCTCCCCAATCAGCGCGCGGTACAAGACACCCTCAAACGCATGGTCGCCCAAGCCTCACGCACCATCACGCCACTCTCCGCCGTGCTCGTCGACCTCGACCACTTCAAAAAGATCAACGACCTCCACGGCCACGACCGCGGCGACGAAGCCCTCGCCGCCGTCGGCGTCGCACTGCGCAGCGCGCTGCGAGAAAGCGACTTCGTCGGCCGCTACGGCGGCGAAGAATTCCTCATCCTCCTCCCCGCCACCGACGCCCCGGGTGCCCTCCATGTCGCCGAAGCCGTCCGTACCGCCATCGCCGCCATCCGTCTTCCCCGCCTGGAACAAATCACGGCCAGCGCCGGCATCGCCACCCTCCCCGACCACGCCGGCGACGCTCTCACCCTCTTCCGCGCCGCCGACCGCGCCCTCTACACCGCCAAAAGCAATGGCCGCGACCAAACCCACACCCCCGACGAAGAAAGCCTCCAACCAGTCACCAAAAACGCCCCGGAATAGACTCGTGAACGGCGCGAGACCGATGAAGCCAGACCCCGCGCCGCCAGCACGCCGCCGATCGCGAATGACCGCAAGCGCTCCACCCTGCCCCGCGCACCACGGGCCCACCACCCCACCACGCCGTCACCGCAAAGCCGGTCCCCTGGCCGGCGCGGCTCGGCGACCTGAGGCTCAAGGATCATGTCGGTGGGGTCATCGCCGTCCGAATCCAACGGCGCGTCGAGCAGGAACTTTCCGAACGTCGGACTGGAGGTCCGACGTAGCTTAGCCCGGCCCTAGCTTGCCGCGGCAATCTTGCGCGGATGCCCTAGGGCGAGTCCTCTCAGCTCTCAACGCTCTCGCGCTCCCAGCGGGACCCGAGGCGGTCGACGGGTTGACGCGTAGCTGGATGCCGACGCGCGACGCGCGCATGGAGCACCTCTTCCAGCTTCGAGAATAAGACGACAACTTGGCGCCTACTCCGTGATGAGCCTGCAAATCGCGAGAACGTCGTCAGTCGGGGCGGTCGGATTTGAACCGACGACCTCTCGCTCCCAAAGCGAGTGCGCTACCAGGCTGCGCCACGCCCCGTCGGTTGAAGACTACGGGGCGCCGGGGCGGCGCGGACTCCTGCGACGGCGCGCAGGGGAAAGCTCTAGCCTCCCCGCCTGCGATGGCCGACGTCCAACCGCTGCGCGCGCTCCACTACGACCTCCCCAGGGTCGGTCCGCTCAGCGATCTCGCGGCTCCCCCATACGACGTGATCGACGCGGCACAGCGCGCCGAGCTCGCCGCCCGCTCGCCCTACAACGTCGTCGGGGTCGACCTGCCGGATGGCGACGACCCCTATGCCCACGCTGCCGAGCTGTTCGAGCAATGGCAGCGCGAGGGGATCCTGATCCGCGACGACGAGCCGACTCTGTGGGTTCTGGAGCAGACCTACCACGGCCCCGACGGCCAGGAGCGCACACGCCACGGCTTCTTTGCGAGGGTGCGGGTCGAGGAGTACGGACCCGGTCGAATTCGCCCGCACGAGCGCACGCATCCCGGGCCCAAGGAGGATCGTCTTCGTCTCACGCGCGCGACCCGCGCAAACCTTTCTCCGATCTTCGCTCTCTACTCCGACCCCGCGGGCGCGGCGTATGGGGCGCTGGCCGCGTCAACGACGCAGGATCCCTGGGGCGAGCTGACGGACGAAGAGGGCACACGCCACCGGCTCTGGCGCTGCGCCGACCCGGAGGCGATCGCGACCGCCCAGCTCGCGCTCGAGAACGCGGAGCTGCTGATCGCCGACGGCCATCACCGATACGAGACCGCACGCGCCTACGCTGAGGAGATCGGCGGCGAGGGCGACCATCGATACGTGCTGATGTGCCTCGTGGCGCTCGAGGATCCCGGTCTGACGATCTTCCCCACGCACCGGCTCATCGGCGGCCTCGACGACCAACGCCGCGCCGCTCTCGCTGATGCGATCGAGCGCGACTTCACGACCGAGCCGGTGGCGCTCGAGCAGCTCGCTCCCCCGGCGGCCGAGGGCCCGCTCGAGCTGGGTTACTTCGACGCAACGCCCACCTGCGCGCGGCTACGCCTGCGCGATCAGACGATCGCCGATGTCGCGCTGACCGACATGCCGCCGGCCTACCGCACTCTCGACACCGGCGTGCTCGAGGCGCTCGTGCTCGAGGGGGCACTGGGGCTCAGCGACGACGACATCTCCCACCTTCGTGGCTTCGGCTACGCGCGCGACGTCGACGAGGCAACCCGTGCGGTTCGATCGGGACTTTTCGACGTCGCTTTCCTGATGCGACCGACCCCGGTCGAGCAGGTCCGTGAGATCGCCGCGGCGGGGGTGAACATGCCCCCCAAGTCGACCTACTTCTTCCCCAAACTTCCGACCGGGCTGGTGTTCAATCTGCTGGCGTAGAAATGGTTTAGCAGGTGTACCATCGGTGATGGGTCCCAATCGAAAGGCAATTTTTCCATGCAGGCCACGGTTCGGAAGGCCAGCGCCCGGCGCGCGGCCAACTTCTCTCACAGCGTCTCCATCCGCGATCACCAGCTCACGATCGATGAGCCTCGTCTGCGCGGCGGTGACGACGAGGGTCCAAGCCCCGAGGAGCTGCTGGCGGCAAGCCTCGCGACCTGCACCGCGATCACGATCGAGATGTACGCGCAGCGCAAGGGCTGGGATCTGGGACCGATCGAGGTAGACGCACAGTTCAGCCCCGCCGAGAAGGGCTGCCCCACCCGCTTCGACGTCGTTCTGCGTCTGCCCGCCCAACTCAGTGACGAGCAGGTCGCGAACCTCCGCGTGATCGCCGCCAAGTGCCCGATCCACCGCACGCTGGATGGAGAGGTCATGTTCAGCGAGCGGATCGAGCGCGTCAACCTCGCTCAATGAGCGAGGCGCAGGCGACGCGCCTGCGCGCCGTGTTGTTGGACCCGCGTGAGGCGGCGCAGATGAAAGTGCCCGGATCGGTGACGGCGGCCGTGCTGGCGCCGCTCTTCGAGCGTGACGGCGAGCTTCATGCGGTGTTCACCAGGCGCCCGGCACACCTGCGCCTGCACGCCGGTCAGATCTCCTTTCCCGGCGGTAGACGCGACCCTGACGACGTCGACCTCATGCAGACGGCACTGCGAGAGGCGCAGGAGGAGATCGGGCTGGATCCCGCCACGGTCCTCCTCGTCGGCGCGTTGGCACCCACGCCGACGGTCGTCAGCGACATCGCGGTCTATCCCATGGTCGGCCTGATCCCGGCACCGCAGGAGCCCTGGAGGCTTGCGACCGAGGAGGTCGACGCGGTGATCGAGGCGTCCCTGCCGCAACTGGCGAGCACCCACCGCCTGCAGGTCTTCGAGCGCCGCGACGGCACGCGCGTGACGACCGACGCCTACAGCGCGGGCGAGGACACGATCTGGGGAGCGACGGCCCGCATCCTCACGGAACTACTCGTGCGCCTGGCGGCCCAGCCGGTCCTGCCGAGCTGAGCGCCGCTCACAACAGCGCGTCGATGGCGGCGCGCGCGTCTCGCGTCCAGCTCGCGACGTCGAGCGGATCGGAATCGAGCACGGCGAGCGGGATCGCGTTGAACGCGGCGCGCTCGCTGATCAGCGCTCGTCCAGCCGCGAGCGCGGAAGCGTCCACCGTTCCGGCCGCCTCGTAGACGAGCCCCCGCACGCTCGTGTCGATCGTCTGGTTGATGAAGAACTCAAGGCGCGTGCCGTGGAGCGCGGCCACCGTGGCCTCCTCGCCGCAGGCGGTCCCGAGCAGCCAGCAGGCGAGCGTGACGCCCTCGAGCGCGTAGCGCAGGGTCGCGATCCGGTCCGGTGTCGCGATCCAGCACTCGGCGCCCGTCGCCTCGATCGCGGCGCGCCGCTGCTCCTCACGCGAGGTGATCCGCACGGCGTGCCCGTCAGCCACCAGACCGGCCGCGAGAGCGCGCCCGCGTGCGCCTCCGGCGATGATCAGGATCCGGGCCACGGCGGCGACAGTAGACGATGACCTCACGAATCGCCGGGGCCAGGCGTTTTAGAGTCAATGAGCGATCAGGGCCTTCCACCCTTTCAAGAGCTGCTGGAACTCCACAGCGAGGCCGTCTGGCGAGCGCTGCGCGCGATGATCGGCGCGCAGGCCGCCGAGGACTGCTTCCAGGAGACGTTCCTGGCGGCGCTGCGGGCCTATCCGCGGCTGCGACCGGACTCGAGTCCGCGGGCATGGCTGTTGACGATCGCGCACAACAAGGCGATCGACCACCTCCGCCGAACGCGGCGCCGCGAGCAGGAGCTCGACGACGACGCCGGGGCCTACGAGCAGCCGCCCGGCCCTGACGCCGAGATCTGGGCCGCGGTGGCGGCGCTGCCGCAGCGACAGCGCGCCGCGGTTGCGCTGCGCTACGTCGGTGACCTTTCGCACCGCGAGATCGCGGCCGCGATCGGTTGCTCGGAGGAGGCGTCGCGACGATCGCTTCACGAAGGACTGGCCACACTCAGGAGGCAGCTATGAGCGACCCCATCGAGCGCGTCCTGCGCTCCCCCGTTCCCGAGGCGCGGGAGGCCGCGCGACGCTTCGCCGACCGCGCCGCCGCCGATCACGCGGCCGACTTCGCCTACACGACGGTCGCGAGCCCGGTTGGCGAGCTGCTGCTCGTCGCCGGGCGCGAGGGGCTGACCCAGATGCATTTCCTCGACGAGCCGCTGGGACCGCTGCTGGAGCGTCTGGCCTCGGCCCGCTCGCCCCGCATCGTGGAATCGGCCAACGCGCTCGACCCCTGGCGGCGAGAGCTCGATGAATACTTCGAGGGCGCGCGGCACCGCTTCGAGGCACCGCTCGACTGGAGCGCGATGAGCCCCTTCCAGCGAGCGATCCTGACTGCCACGGCCGCCATCCCCTACGGCTCGACCTCGACCTACACCGGCGTCGCGGGCGCCGCCGGCAGGCCGCGGGCACAGCGCGCGGCGGGCAACGCTCTCGGCGCCAACCCGCTGGCGATCATCGTCCCCTGCCACCGCGTCCTGCACAGCGGCGGCGGCTTTGGCGGCTACACCGGGGGCCTCGAGCGCAAGCGCTTCCTGCTCGAGCTCGAGGGCGCGGCGCCGCCGCGGCTTTCGGCTCCCTAGCCGTGCGCCGCGGCTGAGGCCGTCGGTGCGGCGGCTGGCGTGTCGCGCAGGTACCACTCCGCGTCCAGCGCGGCCTGGCAGCCCGATCCGGCTGCCGTCACGGCTTGGCGGTAGGTGTGGTCGACCAGGTCGCCGGCCGCGAAGACACCGGCCCGGTTGGTCCTCGTCGAGCGGCCCTCGACGACCACGTAGCCGTTCTCATCGAGGTCGACGTGCCCGCGCACGATCTCTGACTGAGGCTCGTGCCCGATCGCTACGAAGGCTCCCGAGAGCGCCAGCTCCAGCGGCTCGCCGGTCTCGGCGTTGCGCAGCCGGGCCGCGCACAGAGCGCCGCTCTCGCTCGGAACGAACTCGTCGACAACGTAGGGCGTGAGGAACTCGATGTTGGCGTGCGAGCGCGCACGGTCGAGCATGATCCGCGACGCCCGGAACTCCTCCCGGCGGTTGACGATCGTCACCTTCGAGGAGAACTTGGCGAGGAACATCGCCTCCTCCATCGCCGAGTCGCCGCCGCCGACGATCAGGGTCGTGCGGTCCTTGAAGAACGCCGCATCACAGGTCGCGCAGTAGCTGACTCCACGACCGGAGAGCTCGTCCTCGCCGGGGACTCCCAGCTTGCGGTGCTCCGCGCCCATCGCGAGGATCACCGCGCGCGCGATGTGCTCCTCATCGTCGATCCAGACGCGGTGCAAACCACCGGTCGCTTGCGCGAACTCAACCCGCGTTGCGAGATCGGTGATGAAGCGCGTGCCGAAGCGCTCGGCCTGATCGCGCAGCTGTTGCATCATCACAGGACCCATCACGCCGTCGGGGTAGCCGGGGAAGTTCTCGACGTCGGTGGTCTGCTGGAGCAGGCCGCCCCAGGCGAAGCCCTCGATCGCCAGCGGCGAGAGCTCGGCGCGCGCGGTATAGAGAGCCGCTGTGTAGCCGGCAGGACCGCTGCCGATGATGATCACGTTCTCGCTGCCAACCGCTGTCATCGCATCTCCAGACCCTAGGCCGCTAATACTTTACTTTGTATAGTACCACCGCTTGCGCCTTCGTCCAAGTGGACAAGGCGAGGCCGCGTTTTCTGTGGATCGGGCCGAAGTGGCCACCGCCACCGCCAACGTACCCTTGAATTCGCCGGGCGCGGTGGCGCCGAAGTACTAACGTGGACCGTGGCCATGAGCGCCTTGGTCGCGCCCGGCCCAAACCTCCACGCCGGTCCCACGGCGGACATTTCAGCCGGCCAGCGCGACATCCGCGCATTCCGCATGCGGTTTGGTCACGCGCGTCGTCGAGGCGGGCGAGCTCACGAGCTTCTCCGCCGGCCGCGTAGGGCGCCGCACGAAATCGCCGCCGCAGTTGGGACAGCGCCCGGCGAATCGCTGCTCGACGCAATCGGCGCAGAAGGTGCATTCGAAGGTGCAGATGCGGGCGTCCGGTGACCCGTTCAGGAGGTCCCGATCGCAGCACTCGCAGTTTGGTCGCAGCTCGAGCATCGCCGTCGCTCAGGCCGCCGTGCCGACCGGGTCGAGCTGGGGCGAGCCCGCGGCCCAGCCGGCGACACGCCGGCGCAGCTGAAGGTAGGCGATGGCGCCGGGAATCGTCGGCAGCCAGAAGGCGAAGGCCCTGTAAACGAGCACCGCGACGACCGCGATCGGCGCGCCGACGCCGAAGGCGATGAAGGCGCCGATCATGCCGCCGTCGACGCCACCGATACCACCGGGCAGCGGCAGCACGTTCGCCAGCATGCCCACGAAGTAGGCCATCACGACGACGCTGAACGCGGGCGTCGATCCGAACGCCTGAAACGACGCCCACAGCGTCGCGATGTCGAAGCCCCACCACGCCACGGCGCCAAGGGCCAGCGGGTCACGCGAGCGCACGACGGCGACCGCCCCCCGCACGCCACTCGCGACGAGCGCGGGAAGCGTCACCAGGCGCGCCAGGATCGCAGCACCACGACGCTGCTGGCCGCGACGCTCCGCCCAGGCGGCAAGGCGCCCTTCGACATCGACGGGAAGCAGCGTCAGCGCGGTGAAGAGTCCGAGCACGACACCGCCGAAGATCGCCGGCAGGATCGTGATCGCAAAACTGCCGCCACCCGGAAGCAGGCCGGTGCGCAGGCCGAGGCCGAACAGCACCAGCGCCGTCATGTAGACGCCGTAGAGCAGGGTCATGAAGACGACCATCTGCGCCGCGACGGCGCGCCGGTCGAGCCCAGCGCGCCGCAGCGCCCAGACCGTCAGCGCCACTCCGCCGCTCCCGGCGGCCGCGAACAGGCGCGTCGCCGCGAGGCCGGCCATCGTGATCTCGTAGCTGGCCCGCCAGTCGATGCGCGACTGGCGCGAGCGCACGAACACCGTGCGAAACAGCGCGACGTAGCCGGCGAAGGAGAGGATCTCGAACGCCACCGCGACCGCAAGCCAACCCGGCGCCCCATGACCAAGGCGATCCCAGGTCTTGCCCAGGCCCGCCAGCTTGGGCAGCACGAAGTACAGGAAGGCGATCACCGAGAGCACGAACAGCCCGAGGGCCAGCGCGCGACGGCGCGTGAGGATCACCCGCGGCAGCCCCTCCTCGCCCGGGAGGCTGCCGATCTGGGTGTGATCGACGACGCGCGGGCGCGGCGGGGGCCACTCTCTCATCAGGCCGACCGCGGCTCGTTGGCGTAGCGACCGAGCGCCTCGATCGCGCGACCGAGCGCCCGCACGGGACGTCGCGCGGGTAACTCGAGCCGGCGTACGGTGAGCGTCAGGGCGAGCCCGCCCAGCAGGTCGACGACGTAGTGCTCGCCGAGGTAGACGAGCGCGAAGCCCAGCAGGCCTGCGTAGGCGCTACCGACGGCGCCTGCGACCGGGCCGCTCTCGGCCAGTAGCAGCGCCGCCATCGCGGAGGTCGCGAAATGCAAGGACGGCATTGCGGCCAGCGGGTTCCCACCAAGGACACTGTAGAGCGGCGCCCAGCCGTTGCGCCAGAAGCTCTCGCCGTATTCGACCATCAGCCGCCGCACCAGCAGCGACTCATCACTGGAGTCCCCGCGCTTGGCCGCGTACCAAGGCGGCGCGGTCGGCGTCAGCCAGTAGGCGACGACGCCGAGGTCGAAGACTGCGTAGGTCAGGACCGCCGCGCGGCCGAAGCGCCGGCGGTCGTTCAAATAGAGGTAGGCGAGGGTCGCGTGCGGCGTGGCGAACCAGACCCAGTGGGTCCACACGAGGACCTTCTCCCAGGTGCTGAAGGCCCCGTCATCGTGGAGCGCGCGTTGGAGGCGGACGGTCGGAAGCTCGCCGAACCCGAGCAGGCGGTCGGCGCGGATCGGGTAATTGACGTGCACGCGCTTCTCGAGCGCCTCGGCATCGTCGTTGGGCATCTTGTAGGCCGCGACGTATACGTACATCTGGAGCGCGCAGACCACGGCGACCCGCGCGCGTGCGCGCGGCCAGAGGACGGCCGCGGCGGCCGGAGCCAGCGCCGCTCCGGCCAGCACGGGCGCGGGGCGAAGCCGCAGGCGGCGGCGGATCACCGGTAGTGCCACGGCCCCGACGAGAGCCGCCGCCGCCGCGAGGCGCACGGCGTTCTGGGATGAGGTGCGTGAGTGGCTCAGGCTGTCCGCGCGAGCGCGTACTCCCGCGCCTCCTCGACGAGCGTCGCTATCACGTGGCTCGTCTCGTCGGCCTCGGGATGCCACTGGACGCCGAGCGCGAAGCGCTTGTCGCGCGCCTCGATCGCCTCCGGCAGCTCGTCGAGCTCCGACCAGCCGGTCACCACGAGGTCCTCGCCAAGCTCGGCCACCCCCTGATGATGGTGCGAGAGCGTGCCGGTGTGCTCGCTGCCGGCCGCCCGGGCGGCGGCCGAGCCGGCCTCGAGCTGGACCGGATGGTCTGCGCCGTCGAAGCTCCCCGGGACGCGGCAGTGGTGCTCGTGCCCGAGCACGGTCGGCAGATCCTGGATCAGGGTGCCGCCCTGAGCCACGTTCATGACCTGCATGCCGCGGCAGATCCCGAGGAACGGGATGTCTCGCTCGATAGCGCGCCGGGCGAGAGCGAGCTCGAACTCGTCGCGCTCAGGGACGGTGTGCGTTGTCTGGGGCGCGCGCTCGGCTCCGTAGGCCTGAGGGTCGACGTCGGCGCCGCCGGCGAGCAGCAGCCCGTCGACCAGGTCGAGCACGAGGTCCGGCTCAGCGGCCACCCGCGGGTCCGGGGGCAACATCAGCGCAACGCCGCCGGCGCGGTGGACCGAATCGATGTAGTTGCGCGGCAAGAGCAGCGCCGGTTGGTCCCAAACTCCCCAGGCGGCGCGTTCCAGGGCCGTACACAGGCCAATCAGAGGCGGACGCATACCCCAACGGTATCGACCGCGACGGCGCGGCACCCAAGTCACGGGGCGAACGCGAACGCCGGCGCGCGCGCAACGGGGCGGGCGTGAATAGAATCCCGCCCGCGTTGCGCCGACCGTCTGCCCCCAAACGCTCACAGCTTCGCAAGGCGGCGCTCCTCGGCGGGTTGACGATGGCGGTGACGGCGGCCGGCCTGGCTCTGGCGCCCGCGGCCTTCGCCGATTTCGCCACGCCCGATCACGGCGGATCGGCCAACGCCAACCGCATCAACGACCTCTACATCGTCGTGCTCGTCATCGCGACTGTGATCTTCGTCGGCGTCGAGGGCACGCTGCTCTACGCGCTGATCCGCTTTCGCGCCCGCAAGGGCCGCGTCGCGGCACAGATCCACGGCAACTCTCGCCTCGAAATGAGCTGGACGGTGGGCGCGGCGCTGGTGCTCGTGGCGCTCGCGATCATCACCTTCGTGGACCTGCACGCGATCCGCGACCCCGACGCCTCCTCCCCCAATGGCCTCAGCCTCGCGGACGGCGCGGTGCCGATCAAGACCGACGCGATCAAGCCGCCCCACGGACCCTTCATGACGATCCAGGTCAACGGGCAGCAGTACGTCTGGCGCTTCACCTACCTCGGCTTCGGCAAGCTCGCCGACCAGCTCGACGACCCCTACACCTACTACCACCTGTACGTGCCCACCAACACCACGGTGGTGCTCAAGGTCGTCTCTCAGGACGTGGTTCATTCGTGGTGGATCCCGCCTCTGGGCGGGAAGGTCCAGGCTGTGCCCGGATACACGAACTGGACCTGGTTCCAGATCCCGAAGCCAGCGACCTACAGGGGGCAGTGCGCGTTCCTGTGCGGGCGCGGACACGCGACGATGAAGGCGCTGGTCACGGCGCTCCCGCCGAAGCAGTGGCTCGCCTGGATGCATACGCTCGAGAAGAACCTCCAGGCCAACAAGAAGGGCGGCGCGGCGGGCCGCGCCGTGCTCGGCAAGCAAACGGGCAGCGCGTCCGTCGAGAACCCATGAGAGGCTGAACCGCAGCGATGGCCGCGACAACCCTGCCGATTCCCCAGATCGTCACCGACCGCATCGAGCGCCAGCCGCGAGGCTTGGTGCGCTGGCTGACGACCACCGATCACAAGAAGATCGGGATCCTCTACATCGTCACGTCGTTCGTGTTCTTCATGGTCGGCGGCGTCGAGGCGCTGATGATGCGCATGCAGCTCAGCGTCGCCAACAACGACCTGATCGCGCCCGAGGTCTACAACCAGCTCTTCACGATGCACGGCACGACGATGATCTTCCTCTTCGTCGTGCCCATGATGGCGGGGCTCGGCAACTACTTCGTGCCGCTCATGATCGGTGCGCGCGATGTCGCCTTCCCACGCCTGAACGCGCTCTCCTACTGGCTGTTTCTGGCCGGAGGCATCGTCTTCTACGCGTCGGTCTTCTGGAACCCGCCCGAGGCCGGCTGGATCTCGACCGTGCCGCTGGCGGAGTCCACCTACCTGCCCTCCGGAGGCATCGACGCCTGGATCTATCTGATCCACCTGACAGGCCTGGTGTCGCTGATCGGGGCGATCAACTTCTTCGCGACGATCGCCAACATGCGCGCCCCCGGTATGACGTGGTCGCGACTGCCGCTGTTCGTCTGGTCGATCCTCACCTACGCGGTGATCCTCATCGTGGCGCTCCCGGTGATCGCCGGCGCGGTCACGATGCTCCTGCTCGACCGCCATTTCGGGACCCATTTCTTCGACCCCACGCAGGGGGGATCGGCGCTGCTGTGGCAGAACCTCTTCTGGTTCTTCGGACACCCCGAGGTCTATGTGATGGTGCTGCCGGGCTTCGGGATCATCTCCGAGGTGCTGCCCGTGTTCGCCCACAAGCCGATCTTCGGCTACAAGGCGATCGCCGCCTCGACGATCCTGATCGCCTTCCTCGGCTTCCTGACCTGGATCCACCACCTGTTCACGACGCCGACGCCGGTGATCGTGCTGATCTTCGCGATGATCGCCTCGTTCCTGATCGCGGTGCCGACCGGCGTCAAGATCTTCAACTGGATCGGAACGCTGTGGCAGGGCTCGATCGAGTTTCGAACGCCGCTGCTGTTCGCCGTCGCCGCGATCTCGCTGTTCACGATCGGCGGCATCACGGGCGTCTTCCTGGCGATCTTCCCGGTCGACTGGCAGCTCAACGACACCTACTTCGTCGTCGCCCACCTGCACTTCGTGCTGATCGGCGGCTCCGTCTTCGGCATCTTCGCGGGGATCTACTACTGGTTCCCGAAGATGACCGGGCGGATGCTGAGCGAATCGCTCGGCAAGGTCTCCTGCGCTCTGATGTTCCTGGGGACATTGACGACTTTCCTGATCCAGCACTCGCTCGGGCTCGACGGGATGCCCCGCCGCGTCTACGAGTACGACAACGTGGGCAACCTCGAGCTCTACAACCAGATCTCGACGGTCGGCTCGTTCATCCTCGCCGCGGGCGTCCTCGCCACGGTCGCCAACGTGATGCGCTCGCTCAAGCACGGCGCGATCGCGGGCCCGGACCCCTGGCAGGCCAACACGCTCGAGTGGTTCACGCCCTCGCCGCCGCCCGAGAACAACTTCGACGCGATTCCGCGGGTGCGCTCGCTCGAGCCGATGAAGGACATCCGGCGCGAGATCGCGCGCCATTCAGCCGCGACGACCGTGCCGTCGCAGAGCTCCGCCGAGGTCCCCTCCGAGCCCAGGGTCTCGGTCTAGGCGCCGATGGAGGCTTCGCGCTTCAGCTCGGGCGCAGCGGCCGGAGCCGTGGCGGACACGCGCACCCTGCTGCGCGACTACGCCACGCTGACCAAGCCGAAGGTGCAGTCGCTGTTGTTGTTCACGACGGTCACGACGATGTACGTCGCCGGCGATCCGTCGCCCTCGCGCGTGCTGCTCACCTGCCTCGGCGGATACCTCTCCGCCGGCGGCGCCGGCGCCGTCAACCACTACTGGGATCGCGACATCGACGCGCGCATGAAGCGCACGGCCGACCGCCCCGTTCCGAGCGGACGCGTATCACCGCGGGCGGCGCTGACCTTCGGCTTGGTGCTGGTGGCGCTGAGCGTGCTCGTGCTGGCGGGCACGGTGAATCTGCTGGCGGCGGGCCTGTCGCTCGGCGGGTTCGTCGGCTACGTCGGCGTCTACACGATCTGGCTGAAGCGGCGCACGCCGCAGAACATCGTGATCGGCGGCGCGGCCGGAGCGGTGCCCCCGCTGGTCGGGTGGGCGGCCACCACGGGCCATCTGAGCGGCACCGCGGTGCTCCTCTTTGCGATCGTCTTCTACTGGACGCCGCCTCACTTCTGGGCGCTGAGCCTGTTGATGAAGGACGAGTACGCCGACGTCGGGGTCCCGATGATGCCGGTGGTCCGCGGCGAGGCGGAAACGCGCAGGCAGATCCTGATCTATTCGATCCTCCTCTACGCCGTCACGCAGCTGCCGTTCTGCGCCGGCGGCCTCGGCACGATCTACCTCGGTGCCTCGATGGCGCTGGGCGTGGCGTTCGTCTATGCCGCGGTGCGCCTGTACCGTCGCGCCGACCGCCGCTCGGCCCTCGTCCTATACCTCTTCTCGCTCGCGTATCTGGCGCTTCTGTTCGCCTCGATGGTGGCCGACCGGCACCTGTAGGATCCGCGGCGATGGATCGCAAGCTGGCCCGCAAGAACCTTCGTACCGGTCTGCTTCTGGCCGCCTGCTCACTGTTCATGCTCGGCCTGACCTTCCTGATCGCCGCCATCTACCTGTCGTGAGCGATCCGGACGAGAGCGTCCCCCCGACGGGCGAGCAGGTGCATGTGCCGCGCCCGTCGTGGCTGCCCGTGTTGCTCGCCGTCGGCCTCATGCTGGCGCTGATCGGCGTCACCATCAGCATCGTCCTGACGATCATCGGGCTCCTCATCTCGCTGCCCGTCATCGTGCTCTGGATCCGCTCCACGCGCGAAGACATGAGCGAGCTGCCACCCGGCCACTGAGGCCGCGGCGCTGAGCTGATCCGCCCCGGTGGCGGTGGCGTCCGTCGCTGCTTGGCAATAGGATGCCGGCTGAATGGCGGAGACGCACGGCTCGCAGTCCACCCCCCACCGGCCACCGATCGAACGGCGCACAGTCCTGCGCCTGCTCGCGATCGGCGTGCTCGCGGCTGCGATCGGGATCACCCTCGGCCTTCTGATTCCGTGGTTCCCGCCCGCCGCGGCGACGCAGGCGCACACGATCGACACGCTCTACTACGTCCTGATCATCTGCACGGTGCCGATCTTCGTGCTCGTCACCACCATGGTGCTGTTCTCGATCTGGCGCTGGCGAATGCGTCCCGGCGAGGAGCGCCTCGACGGCCCGCCGATCCACGGCAACACGCAGCTCGAGGTGATCTGGACGGCCCTCCCGGCGGCATTGATCGCGGCGCTTGTCGTGTATGCGGCGATCGTCCTCGGCGATATCGGCCAGAAGAAGCCCAACGAGCTGAAGGTCAGCGTCACCGGCCAGCAGTTCGAGTGGACCTTCTCCTACCCGGCCTACCACGACGCCTCCGGCCAGCCGATCGTGGCCTACCAGATGTACCTACCCGTCAACCGCCCGGTCGACTTCGAGATCCACGCCGTTGACGTGATACACACGTTCTGGGTCCCGGCCTTCCGTCTCCAGGAGGACGCAGTGCCCGGCATCACGACCGGATTCCGCGCGACGCCTGATCGCATCGGTAACTACCCCATCATCTGCAACCAGCTCTGCGGCTACGGCCACTCGACGATGCGCACGACGCTGCACATCGTCAGCGTCGCCGCCTTCAACACCTGGCTCGCCCAGCACGGCTCCAGCGGCGCCGGCGCCCAGACCACTTCTTCCGTCCCCAGCACGTCGACGCGGGGGGCCCGCACGACCGAGGTCGCCGACGCACCTGGCTGGACGAGCTACGCGCCGATCAAGAGCGGCAAGTCCAACCCCAAGGAGGGAACGCAATGATCGCCCGGCTCCGCGCCCCCGGACTTCACCGCGGCATCCTCTCGATTCCGCTCGGCATCGGGTTGGCCTACGCGATCGTGCTGCCCATCCGCGCCGCCTCGCACTACCACCCGATCCTCGACGGCACCGCGGTCCTCCAAGTGGCGCTGATCTCGGCGCCGTTCGCGTTCCTGATCGGCCTCGGCGCGTTCGACTACTGGTTCTACTGGGCGGCGGGACGCCCGACGCGGCCCGAGGATCACTCCGGTCACGGCGCACGCACCTGGAAGGACTACTTCCGCATCAACACCGACCACAAGGTGATCGGGGTCCAGTACGTCGTCCACTCCTTCCTCTACTTCCTGATCGGCGGCATGTTCGCGATGCTGATGCGCGTCCAGCTCGCCCAGCCGGGCGGCAAGTTCGTGGACGCGAACACCTTCAACGGGCTGTTCTCGGTCCACGCGACGCTGCTGATCTTCCTCTTCATCATCCCGGTCTTCGCGGGCCTCGCCAACTTCGTCCTGCCGCTGATGATCGGCGCGCCGGACATGGCCTTCCCGCGCCTGAATGCGCTGTCTTTCTGGCTGCTGCCGATCGCCGGTCTGATGATCCTCGGCTCCTTCTTCGCCCCGGGCGGGTCGTTCGCCTCGGGCTGGACCGCCTACGCCCCGCTCTCCACGACGGCGCCGATAGGACAGGTGTTCTTCACGCTCGGGGTCCAGTTCGCGGGCGCGTCCTCGATCGCGACGGCGCTGAACTTCCTGGTCACCATCATCACGATGCGGGCGCCGGGGATGAGCTTCTTCCGGATGCCGCTGCTGGTCTGGGCCAACTTCTCGACCTCGCTGCTCGTGGTCATCGCGACGCCCTTCATCGCGGCATCGCAGTTCTTCGTGCTGCTCGACCGCGCGCTCGGCTTCAACTTCTTCAACGCCGGCTCCGGGGGTGACGTGCTGATGTACCAGCACGTCTTCTGGTTCTACTCGCACCCGGCGGTGTACATCATGATCTTGCCCGGCTTCGGGATCATCAGCGAGGTCATAGCCGTGAAGGCCCGAAAGCCGATCTTCGGCTACCGCATGATGGCCTTCTCGTTGCTGGCGATCGTGATCCTCGGCTTCACGGTGTGGGCGCACCATATGTTCACCTCCGGCATGCCGGGGTGGCTGCGCGACCCGATGATGATCACCACGGCGATCATCGCGGTCCCCACCGGGGTCAAGATCTTCTCGTGGCTGGCGACGTTATGGCGAGGCGTGCTGCATATGGACACGCCGATGCTGTGGGCGATGGGGTTCATCACCTGTTTCACGCTCGGCGGCATCTCCGGGGTGATGCTCGCGATGGTGCCCTTCGACCTGCACGTGTCGAAGACCTACTTCATCGTCGCCCACATCCACTACGTGCTCTTCGGAGGCTCCGTCTTCACGATCTTCGCGGGCGTCTACTACTGGTTCCCGAAGATGACGGGTCGAATGTATGACGAGCGTCTCGGCAAGTGGCACTTCTGGACGACGCTGATCTTCTTCAACGCCACCTTCGCGCCGATGCACGTGATCGGAATCCAGGGCATGCCACGCCGCGTTGCCGACTACTCCTCGCAGTGGGCGACCTGGAACCTGGCGATCTCGATCTCCAGCTGGCTGCTCGGCCTCTCGACGCTGATCTTCGTCTACAACATGATCGTCAGCTGGCGCGGCGGCCCACGTGCCGCGGCCAACCCGTGGCGTGCGCTCACGCTCGAGTGGCTGGTCTCCTCGCCTCCACCGATCTTCAACTTCGACTCGCTGCCGACGGTCGTCGGCGGCCCCTACGAGTACGGCATCCCGGGAGCGGTCCACGCGGTCTTCCGCGACGGTGCCGAAGTCACCCAGCCCGCCGGCTCACGCACGATGGTGACGCAGGAATGAGGGCACGACCGTGACCGAGATCCTCGTCGTCGCCAACGAGACCTGGGGCGGACGGCGCCTGCGCGAGCTGCTCGAGCAGCGGGCCAAGGTCAACCCATCGCTATCGATCCGCCTCGTCGTCCCGCAGAGCCTCCCCCGGCGCGGGTCGGTGATCTACCTGCAGTCGGTCCGTGATGCCGCACAGGTGCGTCTCGATCTGGCCCTGTCCGTGCTCGAGGATCTCGGCTTCGAGGCCAGCGGCGAGATCGGCGACTCCGACCCCTTCAACGCGACGATGGACGCGATCGCCGACCACAAGCCGGACGAGATCGTGATCTCGACGCTGCCCGCGACCGCCTCGGGATGGCTTCGCCGCGACCTCGTCGAGCGCGTCGCGGAAGCCTCCGGTATCTCGGTGCAACACGTGATCAGCGACCTCGAGGATGACAGCCCGCCGCCCAACGACACGACGCTGGTCGTCGCCAACCGGACGGCCTCGAGCGCCGAGCTGACGACGCACCTGGCGGCGATCGCGCAATCGGCGTCCGAGCATCTCTTCATCGTCGTGGTGCCCGCGCTCGGCGGCGACACGAAGTCCGCGACGGAGGCTCAGGACCACCTCAACGACGTGCTCAGGCAGCTGCGTGACGCGGGCCTGACCGTCGCCGGCCTGGTCGGCGATCCCGATCCCTTCACGGCGACGATCAACGCGCTGCAGTTCTTCCGCGTCAGCCGCGTCGTCATCTCCACGCTTCCCGAAACCAAATCCGGCTGGCTGCGCGCCGACCTCGTCGAGCGCGTGCGCCACTACGCGGTGTGCCCAGTCGAGCACGTCGTTGCCAACGCCGGCGAAGCCGTCACGGCCAACTGATCGGAGCAACGGTGGAAGCAGCGAGCATCACGCACGGAACCCACGATCACGGCCACGAGGAGCATCACGGTCCCGTCGAGGCCAATCGCTCCTCACGCGTCGATCCGGCAACGCTCGGGATGCTGCTTTTCATCATCTCGGAGATCATGATCTTCGGGGCCTTCTTCACGGCCTACTTCTTCATCCGCATCGCCCAGGGAGACCCCTGGCCCGCGCCCGGCACGAAGATCCCGCTGGCCGTAGCGGGCTTCAACACCGCGATCCTCGTGTCGTCGTCGTTCACGCTGCACTGGGCTGAGACGTCGCTCAAGCGCAGCAACCGCTTCGGTTTGCGCGCCGGGATCCTCTGCACGCTGATGCTGGGCGCGACGTTCCTCTTCGTCCAGATCAACGAGTACGTCCACCTGGGCTTCTCCCCCTCCGACAGCGCCCAGGGAACGATCTTCTACGGTCTCACGGGCCTGCACGGCGCGCACGTCTGCATCGGCCTGATCCTGCTCTCGATCGCGACCGTGCGCTCATTCCGAGGCCACTATTCGGCGCACGAGCATCGCGGCCTCAACGTGCCCGGGATCTACTGGCATTTCGTCGACATCATGTGGATCGTCGTCTTCACGACGGTCTACGTGATCTAGGGATGCTCGCCGCGGGCACCGTGGGCTCCCGGCCTGCGCGCCTGCCGCGCCCCTCATGCTGAACCCGCTGCGTAGCGAGGGCGAGGCGTTTCGCCTCCTGCTCTACGTGATCGTCTTCTTCGGGCTGGTCATCGCGATCGTGCTGATCGCCCGCGCCCTGTAGCGACCTCCCTACCGCCCGCGGTGCGCGTCGTCGAGATCGCGCTGCAGAGGTCTAACCAGGCGACGACGGTCGCGCGAGACGCGCAGCCGCCAGCAGCTCGACGAGCTCCGCCGGAACAGCCTTACCGGCGAAGTGGCGCAGCGTTACCTCGCCGGCCTCGCCGCTCAGGTGGAGACTCGCGCGACGCCCTCGACCGCGGACCTCGACGTCGCGAAGCTGCGGCAATGACCAGTCCATCAGCTTGCGCGCACCCCGCGGCACGAAGAACGCCAACCGCAGCGTGGTCAGGAGCAGAAAGCCGATCTCCCCCTCCATCTCGCACATGCCGAAGAAGGCGACGTCCTCTCCCTGCGCGAGCGCCATCCCCCAGTCGAGCAGGAACTCGGGCAGCGTCCTGGTGTCCACGGGTCGTCGCAGCCAGTGCAGCTGACTCGTCAGTGGGGCGCTCGCGAAGCGATACCCACAGAAGCGGCAGACCCTCGCCGCGGCCGCTACAGACTCCGCGCAGTCCGGGCAGGTCTTCTCAGCGCGCATGCTGGCGAAATGATCCACCATCTCACTGCGATGCCGGCGGCGGCCGCAGACGTCGCGAGCGCGACCGGCAGATCTACTTGACGGTGAGCGTCCCGAACATGCCGGCGGCGCGGTGGCCCGGGACCTCGCAGTAGAAGGTGTACTTCCCGGCCTTGAGCGTCAGCTTGAGCGACGCCGTGCCCTTGGATTCGATCGGCGTATGGCCGAGGAGCGTCCCCGTCGATCCCGTGCCCGCCTGGAGCGCCAGGTTGTGGTCGACCCCCGAGGTGTTGGACATCGTGATCGTGATCGGGCCGGCCGTCGCCGTCGCCGCCTTGACCGTGTAGGCGAGCAGGCCCTGGGGGTTCGCCGAGATCGCCAGGACGCCGTTCTTCTCGACCGCGGGCGGCAGGGTGCCGCTCTGGACCGCGGTCGCGAGCAGCCCCGTGTCCTTGCCCGGCTTGGCCGAGGCGTACTGGACATAGGCCGCGATATCGGTGGCCTGGCGCTCGCTGAGCGGCAGCTTCGGCATCAGCCCGGCGCTCGAGGGGTACTCGACCTGCTGCTTGACGATGCCGCCGATGATGCCGCGTCCCTCGCCGACCTGCAGGGCCTCCGCAAACGCCGCGTCGAGATTCGGGCCGATGCTGCCCTTGGTATCAGCCCGCGCGAGCGTGTGGCAGCTCCCGCAGTGCTTGACGAAGAGGATCTTGCCCGTGACCAGGCTGCTCTGCCCGGCCTTGAGCGCGCAGCCGCCGACGCCCACCGCAATGCACGCCATCGCGGTCACGCCCAACAGCATTCGCCTCACCGAAACCCTTGCAGCCATGCGGGGCGAACTCTATCCGAGGTCGCGGCGCCGGTGCTGTGGCCGCTAGGATCTGCTCTTGATGAGTACCGGTGATCGCTACCGTCTACGCACGCCCTCGACGGGCCGCGAGCTGATCGTCGAGGCCGTGCCCGACCGCGTCTACACCGACCGCGAGACCGGCGAGGAGCTCGAGGTCGTGGGACGGGTGCTCCCGCTCGCGCCCTCGAAGTCGAAGCTGCCCTGGACGGTCGAGACCCTTCGCTTCTGCCCCTGGTGCGAGCAGCTCGCCCAGCGCGACCTCAACGACTGCCCGACCTGCGGGCGTCGTATGGGTCCGCTCGGTGCGTGATCGCATGCGAACGGGCTCGAGGCGGCCGCTGGCGTTGATCGGCGGTCTCCTGTGCGCCGGGGCGCTGGCCGCCTGCGGCGGCTCGAAGGTCGCCGACGTGGTGCCGAGCACGACCGTCCCGCTCGCCCCGACGCTCACCAACCCGAGCCTCGACAACGCCAACGCGTCGAGCTCGAGCGGCTCGACGTCGACGACCGGCTCGACCGGCCCGCTCGACACCGGCTCGGGGAGCGCGAGCGGGAGCGACACCACGAGCACGCCGAACACCACGACGCCGTCCACCACCACTCCCGCGACGACGACGCCGGCGACGACCACTCCTGTGACGACGACGCCAGCGACCGGTGACGGCTCCGGCACCTCCTCGGGCGCCGGCGGCGGCGTGCTGGCCCCCACCGGAAGCACCTAGCCCCTCGCTTCGCGCTCGACGCGGCCTTCAGCCCTCCAGGCGCCTCAGAGCCCCGAGCGGAGAAGGGGTGGCGAGGCGACCGGCCGCCGCTACGGCGTCGAGATCAGCGTCGCCGTGTAGAGCAGGCGAGCCGTTTGGTACAGGCAGGCGTATTGGACGTTGGCGCCCGCCGTCGTCTGCGAGGTCTGGGTGGAGGCCTCGGTGGCACTGGTGCACGTGTTCTTCGGGCGACTGGCGCGCCAGGAAGTCGTGTTCCCGAGCTTGATCGAGAGCGCCGGCGCCCAGGTCGGCACGGTCAGCGCGATTCGCTCGCCCTTCTGTACCGGGATCGTCGTGGTCAGCGCGAACTGCGCGGTACCGCCGAAGTAGGGCTGCAGCTGCACGAGCGGGCTCTGCGCCACCAGCGTGTAGTTGAGCGCCTTGGTGTTCTTGAGGATCGCGATGCCGGCCTCGGCGGGCCCGCCCTCGTGCTGGTCGAAGTAGGCGATCTGGCTCGGCGTCGGGTCGCTCAGGTGGATCGTCCAGGCGACGATCACGCCGCTGCGCGGGATCGTCATCGGCGCGGAGTGCGAGCCGACCTTGACCTGCATCCCCGTTGTCTCGCTGACCACCTCGCAGGGAGCGCTGGGGCAGCTGGCGACCGGTGCCGTGGGACCCGTCGGCCCTGTGGCGCCGGTGGTCCCGCCGGTCGTGGTCGAGCCGGTGGTGCCCGTGGTCCCGGTCTTGCCGCCGGTCCCCGTCTTCTTCTTCTTTTTCTTCTTCTTGGGGGTGGTCTTGGTCTTGCCCTTTTTGCCCGTGGCGCCGGTTGCGCCCGTCGGGCCGACCGGCGAGGCGGTGCCGAACGGCAGCCCTACGGAGCCGATCTCGGTCAGGGTGCCGGTCGCCAGCGCCGGGACGGCGAGCATGACGAGGATAGTGATGATTGGTACAAGCTTGCGCTTCATCTACCTGACCAATTCAACACCACAATGCGACGCGCGGAGCGCAGTAGGAAAAAAGTTGCAGCGCTCGCCGTCAGTTGCCGGTGAGCGCCGCGGCCGCCGCAGCCAGCTCCTGCGGGTCTCCCGGCGCCGGCACCCAGGGCAGCGAGAGCGGGTCGCCCACGTAGCGCGGGATCACGTGGATGTGGAAGTGGAAGACCGTCTGCCAGGCCGCCTGACCCGAGGACTGCATCAGCGTCACGCCATCGGCCCCCAGCCGCTCGCGAGCATCCGCTGCGACCTTCTGCGCCAGTGAGATCGTGGCGGCGAGGTCATCGCTGCCGACGTCGTGGATGTCCTGAGCGTGGGCGCGCGGAATCACCAGCGTGTGCCCGCGCGTCGCCGGGTTGATGTCCAGGAACGCGAGCGCTTGCTCGTCGGCGGCCACGACGCTCGCCGGCAGCTCACCCGCCACGATCTTGCAGAAGATGCAATCGGCCACGGGACGGCAGCCTACGCCATGCGCTGCGCCGCGAAGGCGATCGCCTGATCGGCGTCGCGCAGCTCGCCCGCGAACGCCTCGCGCGCGATCGCCTCGAGCAGCTCGCCGAGCGCCGGACCGGGCGTGATCTCGAGCGCGCGCGCCAGCTGATCGCCGCGAATCAGCGCCGCGGGCCCGCCCGAGCGCTGCCAGGCGAGCGCTTCGCCGATCAGCGCCCGCGCCAGCTCGAGATGGCGCTCGATCGCCTCGGCCGACCCATCACCACGGGTGGCAAGGCGGTCGGCGACCGAGAGCAGGGTGACGTCGACCGGCGCAGGATCGCACGCGTCCAGATAGTCATAGAGCTCGCGACGCCCGAGCGGGGCGCTGTGCACGAGGAAGCCGAGCCGCAGGTGGTTGCGCGTCAGGGTCGCCACGTAGGCGCCGATCTGGCCGGCGGCGCGCAGCCGCGCGAGGATCTCACTCGCCACCTGCGCGCCGAGCTCGTCGTGTCCGGGAAAGCCGACCCGCCCGTCGTCGCGCTCGGCACGGGTCTGCGGTTTGGCGATGTCGTGGAAGAGCACCGCGAAGCGCAGTGCCTCACCGCGAGTCAGCTCGTTGGCCAGCGGGTCGCGCAGCAGCGCGCGCAGGGCTTCGTCGTGCTGCGCGCCGAGCACCGCGCCGGGATCGCGCTCGAGCTCGACCGCCCGCTCGAGCGCCTCGAGGGTGTGATCGAGGGCGTCGAGGTGGTGATAGCGGCTCTGCTCTATCCCCCGCAGCGCCTCGAGCTCGGGCAGCACCACCGCGCAGAGCCCGAGTTCGAGGGCCAGCCGCAGGCCTTCCGCCGGACGCTCGCTGACCAGCACCCGGCAGAGCTCGGCGTAGACACGCTCACTGGCAACCGAGGCGAGGCCGCCGGCGGCCTCGCGAGCGGCCTCGCGGGCCTCGGCGTCCGCCTCCAGGCGAAGTTCGCAAACCAGCCGCACGAGCCGCAGCGCCCGCAGCGGGTCGGCCGCCAGCGCGCCCGGCGCCGCGAGCCGCAGCACCCGGGCCCGCAGATCGGCTTCGCCCCCGAGCGGGTCGATCGCCGCTCCGCCGGCGAGCGGCCGCGCTATCGCGTTGATCGTGAAATCACGCAGGCGCAGGTCGTCCTCGACGGACTCCCCGCGGAGCGGGTTGATGTCCGCCTGCCATTCGTGCGAGCGGGCGACCACCCGCCAGGCCCCGAACTCATCCGAGAGCGAGAACGCCACGGCGCCCGTCGCGCGTGCCAGCGCGCGCGCCGCCGGCGCCGCCTCGCCGGCCACGACGAGGTCGAGGTCGGTGCCCGCCGGCGCCCCCATCAGCTCGTCGCGCACGGCCCCGCCGACGACCCAGCAGCGACTCCCGCTCAGCGCCGCGCGCGCCAGTTCGAGCGCGGTGTCGCTCATACCGCCGCGCCGTCGCGGTGGTACTCGCGCGGAACCCGCGGGCTGATCGCGCACGTGACCTCGTAGTTGATCGTGCCCTGGCGAGCGGCGATCTCCTCGGCGCCGATCGCCTCGTCGCCGTCAGCACCGAGCAGCGTCACGACCGCCCCGACGTCCACGCCGCTTCCCAGCCCCAGATCGATCGTGATGTTGTCCATGCTCACCGTGCCGACGAGCGCCAGTCGCCGGCCGCCGATCAGGACCTCGGCGTTGGCGGAGAGCGCGCGGCGCACGCCGTCGCCGTAGCCGAGCGGCACGACCGCCAGCTCCGTCGCATTCGTCGCGACAAAGCGCCGGCCGTAGCCGGCGCTCTCGCCGGGAGCGCAGGGCTTGAGCGCAGCGACCCAGGAGCGCAGCTCGAGCGCCGCCTCCAGGCCCCATTGAGAGGCCGCCACGCCGTAGGGGTCAAGCCCGTAGATGCCGCCACCGCACCGCGCCATCTCGTAGCGCCCGCGGCCGGCGCCGAGCAGGGCGGCGCTGTTCTCGGCGTGGAGCAGCAGCCCCGGGAAGCGCTCGCGAAGCGGCGCCACCCAGCTCTCGAAGCGCTCGAGCTGGGAGCGCATGAAGCTTCGGTCGGGCTCCTCGGCGGTCGCCAGGTGCGTCATCGCCCCCGCGAGCACCAGGCCGGGTTCGCTTGCCGCCCGCTCCACGAGCCGGTCGGCGAGCGCCCCGTCGCGCGTGCCGAGCCTGCCCATGCCGCTGTCGAGCTTGATGTGCACGCGGCCGCCGCCGAGCGCCGCCACCGAGTCGAGGAACCCATCGGTCCAGGCGACGACATCGGCGTCGGCGCCCAGTGCCACCGCTAGCTCCTCCCGCGTCAGCGCCCCCATCACGAGGATCGGCCCCTCGATTCCACCGGCGCGAAGATCCGAGGCCTCTCCGGCGGCGGCGACCGCCAGCCACGCGGCGCCGGCGCGCTGCGCCGCTCGCGCGCACTCGAGGGCACCGTGACCGTAGGCGTTGGCCTTGACGACCGCGCACAGCCGCGGCGTCGCGGCCGCCAGGCGCGCACAGTTGCGCTCGATGGCGGCGAGGTTGACGGCGGCCAGCGCGCGGCTCACGGCGCGAGCACCGCTCCGAGTTCCTCGATCACATCCGAGGCGATGACGCTGTCGACGCCGCGCGCGGCGCCCGCTCGGATCCCCGCAAGCGCGTGCACGCGCACCGCCGCGCAGGCCGCCTCGAAGGGTTCGAGGCCTTTCGCCAGCATCGCGGCGAGGATGCCCGAGAGCACGTCGCCCGTCCCCGCCGTGGCGAGCGCGGGGCTGGCGCCACGGCTGACGGCCACCGGCCCTCCCGGCGCGGCGACGATCGTGTCGTCGCCCTTCAGGACGACCACCGCGCCCGAGCGCTCAGCGGCCGCCCGGGCGCTGCTCAGACGCGCTGCGGAGATCCTCGCCGCGTCGATCTCGAGCAGCCGTCCGAGCTCGCCGGCATGCGGAGTGAGCACGAGGCGCTTGCCGCGCAACTGCTCGAGGGAGCCCGCGAAGGCGTTCAGGCCGTCGGCGTCGAGGACCACCGGTAGCTCGATCGCGGCGATCGCCGCGTGGGCGAATGCGAAGGCGGCGTCGCTTCGCCCGAGGCCCGGCCCGAGTGCGAGCGCGCCGCCGTGCGCGTCGGCAGCCTCCGCGAGCGCGGCGACGCCCGCCGGAGAGTGCGACCCGTCCTCGTCAGAAAGTGCGATCGTCATCGCCTCGAGCAGACGCGACTCGAAGATCGCCGACAGCGATTCGGGCACGCACACGGTGACGTACCCCGCGCCCGCGCGCGCGGCCGCGAGCGCCGCCAGAGACGGCGCCCCGGTCAGTCCGCGCGAGCCGCCGGCGACGAGCACGCGGCCGCTTGAGAACTTGGTCGAGTTGGCGCCACGGCGGGGAATCAGCTCGAGCACGCGGTCGCCCAGCAGACCGGCTCCCGGCTCGACCGGCGCCCCCGCCGGCATCCCGATGTCGACCACGTGCACCTCGCCCGCCAAGCTCCGACCCGGCTCGATCCACAGGCCGAGCTTGGCGGCGTGGAAGGTGGCCGTCGCAACGGCTTGCACCGCCGGCCCGGCGACCTCGCCACTTGAGGCATCGACGCCACTCGGCACGTCGACGGCGAGCACCGGGGCATCAGCGGAGCGGATCGCCTCGATCGCCGCCAGTGCCTCGCCCCGCGGCGCCCCGGAGGCCCCCGTTCCCAGCACCGCGTCGATCACGAGCACGGCGTCCGCGGAGATGCCGTCGGCGAGCGGCCGCCCCGGCGACTCGCTGAGGCGCTCGAGGTTGCTGGCGGCGTCCCCGGAGAGCGACGAGGCCTGGCCCGCGAGCAGCACCTCGACCTCCCGCCCCTGCGCGCGCAGGAGCCGCGCGGCCACGAACCCGTCGCCGGCGTTGTTGCCCTTACCCGCGACGATCACGACGCGCCCGCTGGGGGCCAGCTCTCCCGCGAGGGCCGCAAGCCCCTCACCGGCCCGCTCCATCAGATCCAGCGACGGCACGCCCTGGCGCTCGATCGCCCAGGCGTCGATGGCGCGCATCTGCTCGCCGTCATAGAGCGGATCGAGCCAGCTCGGCAGGCTCATCGCGCGATCGCCACCGCGGCCGCCATCGAGCGCGTGTGGGTCATCGATATCTCCACCTCGACGCCCATGGCCGCGGCCCGCTCGCGCGCCGCTCCGTGGAGCGTCAGGCCGACCTCTCCGGCGCCGCGAACGACCTCGACATCGAGCGGCGAGAAGACCTCGAGCCCGAGCGCCTTGGTCACCGCCTCCTTGGCGCAGAAGCGGGCCGCGAGATGCTCGCCCGGACGCCCGCGTCCACTCGCGTAGGCCAGCTCGCCGGGCAGGAACAGCCGTTTGGCGAGGCCGGGACGGCGCTCGAGCGCGCGCTCCATGCGCTCGATCTCCAGCATGTCGAGGCCGATCCCCATGCTCACGAGGCTACCCGACGGCCCCTGAACGGGACCGTCACTCGACGGTGACGGTCTTCGCCAGGTTGCGCGGCTGGTCGACGTTGAGCCCGCGCCGGCGGGCGATCGAATAGGCGAGCAACTGCAGCGGGATCGCCGCCAGCAGGGGCTCGATCATCGGGTCCGCTGCCGGCACCGGGATCGTCGAGTTCACGTGCGGAGCAACGCTCTCATCGCCCTCCGTCGTGATCGCGATCACGCGCGCGCCGCGAGCGCGAACCGTCTCGACGTTGTCGAGGACCTTCGAGAGCACCGGCGAGCGCGTCGCCACGCAGACCACGGGCGTGCGCTCGTCGAGCATCGCGATCGGCCCGTGCTTCATCTCCCCGGAGGCGTAGGCGTCGGTGGAGATATAGGCGATCTCCTTGAGCTTGAGCGCGCCTTCGAGAGCGATCGGCACGCCCGCCTGGCGGCCGATGTAGAGGAAGAAGTCCGACTGCCAGCTCCACTGCGCCGCGGACTCGACGGCGGGGGTGACGCGCGCCAGCAGCTCATCGACGAGCCCCGGCAGCCGCCGCAGCGCGGCGACCAGCTCGCTCAGACGCTCGGGCGCCAGCGTCCCGCGCAGCTCCGCCAGTCGCAGCGCGAGCATGTACGCCGCCGCCACCTGGCTCGTGAAGGTCTTCGTCGCCGCGACGCCGATCTCGAGCCCGGCCCGGGTCAGGAGCACGGCGTCTGCGTCGCGTGTGGCCTGCGATCCCATCGTGTTGGTGAGGGCGAGCACGCGCGCCCCCCGCTCCCGTGCGAGCCGCATCGCCGCCAGCGTGTCGGCGGTCTCGCCCGACTGCGTGACCCCCACCACGAGGTCCTCGGAGGAGAGGATCGGGTTGCGGTAGCGATACTCGGAGGAGACGTCGACGCCGACGTGCAGGCGCGACCACTCCTCGACCGCCGCTCGCCCGAGCAGCCCGGCGTGGTAGGCGGTGCCGCAGCCGACGAAGGTGATCCGCTCCACGCCCTCGAGGATCGACTCGTCAAAGACGCCGGGGTCGGCGAGGTCGACGCCGTCGCCGCGGGCGGTGCGGTCGGCGATCGTCTCCGCCAGCGCGTCGGCCTGCTCGTGGATCTCCTTGAGCATGAAGGTCTCGTAGCCGCCCTTCTCCGCCGTCTCCTGATCCCAGTCCACGATCTCGATCGCGCGCTCGCGCGGGTTCCCATGCTCATCGCAGATCTCGACCGAGCCCGCCCGCAGGATCACGATCTCCTCGTTCTCGAGGTACTGGACGCGGTTGGTGTGGCTGAGGAACGCCGGCAGCGCCGAAGCCACGAAGGACTCCTGCTCGCCGCGCCCCACCACCAGCGGGCACTCGCGCCGCGCCCCGACCAGGACGTCGGGCTCATCGAGCGCGAGCGCGACGAACGCGAAGTGGCCGTCGAGGCGCTTCAGCGCCGCGACCACGGCGGCGGTCAGGTCGCCCTCTTCGTGGGCGGCGATGAGGACGGCGATGACCTCGGCGTCGGTCTCGGTCGCGAAGCTCGCGCCGTCGGCGCCGAGCTCGCGCTTGAGCGCCATGTAGTTGGAGACGATGCCGTTGACGACCACGTGGACGCGGCTCGAGCCGGCCTCCAGGGGGTGCGCGTTGGCGACGCTGACGCGGCCGTGGGTGGCCCAGCGCGTGTGCCCGATCCCGATCGTGGCGGGCCGCACGAGCGTCGCGGTCGCGGTCCGGCTCTCGCCCTGCAGCGCCGCCTCGAGGCAGTCGAGGTTGCCCACCGCGCGGACGGTGTTGATCTCACCGTCGGCGAGCAGCGACATGCCGGCGCTGTCGTAGCCGCGGTATTCGAGCTTACGCAGGCCGCCGAGGATGATGTCCCGGGCCGGGCGGTTACCGACGTATCCGACGATGCCGCACATCCACCCAGCCTACCCGAGCGCCTCCGTCACGACCGCAACCAGGCGTGCGCAGACGGCCTCTGTCTCCTCCTCGCTGGGCGCTTCCACCATCACCCGCACGAGTGGCTCGGTGCCGCTGGGGCGGACCAGGACGCGGCCGCGTCCCGCCAAGGCCTCCGCCTCGCGCGCCGCCGCCTCGTGCACCGCCGCCGCGCTGGCGAGCGCGTCGCGGTCGCGCACGCGCACGTTGACCAGACGCTGAGGCAGCTTCTCCATCGCCGCGCGCTCGCGCAGATCGCCGCCCTCGAGCGCCTCGAGCACGAGCAGCGCCGCCGCGATCCCGTCGCCTGAAGGACCGAGGCCGAGCTCGATGATGTGGCCCGACTGCTCGCCGCCCAGCGCCCAGCCGCGGGCGCGCATCTCCTCGAGCACGTAGCGATCGCCGACCGCCGTGGTGGCCACCTCGACGCCGGCCGTCGCCATCGCGGCGTGAAAGCCGAAGTTGGTCATCACGGTGACGACGACGCCCTCGCCCGGGAGCCGGCCGGCGGAGCGCAGATGGAGGGCGGCGAGCGCGAGCAGCTCGTCGCCGTCGACGAGCGTGCCGTCGCGATCGACGGCGAGCACACGGTCGCCGTCGCCGTCGAAGGCGAACCCCAGATCGTGCCGGCCCTCGCGCACCGTCCGCGCCAGCAGGTCCAGGTGCGTCGAGCCGCAGGCGTCGTTGATGTTGCGGCCGTCGGGTGAGACCGACAGCGCCGTCACCTTCGCGCCGAGTTGCGCGAAGATCGCCGGCGCGACCTCGAAGGTGGCCCCGTTGGCGCAGTCGATGACGATGTCGCGCCCCGCCAGCGAGAGCCCGCCGAAGCGAGCGGCGAGCTCCCCGAGGTAGTCCTCGGCAGTGCCCTGCAGCTCGCTGATGCGCCCGATCGCGGCGCCGCCGCCACCGGTGTCCTCATCGACGTGGAGCTCGACCTCGCGCTCGGTCTCGTCAGAGAGCTTGAAGCCGTCGGCGCCGAAGAACTTGATCCCGTTGTCGGCGTAGTGGTTGTGGGAGGCCGAGATCACGACCGCGAGATCGAACCCGTGGCGGCGCACGAGCACGGAGGCGGCCGGCGTCGGCAGCACGCCGCCGAGTGAGACCTCGCCGCCGGCGGAGGCGATCCCGGCGGCCAGAGCGGCCTCGAGCATCTCGCCCGACTCGCGCGTGTCGCGGATCACCAGCGCCCGCGGGGCCGCGAGCCCGCTGTGCATCACGACCGCGCGGCCGAGCCCCAGCGCGAGCTGCGCGGTGATCTCGACCCCCGCGAGCCCCCGCACGCCATCGGTACCAAAGAGCCTTCGACCCATCGCCGCCTCCGGCAGAGTGTGACGCCTAGCGGCGCGGAACGAGGTACCCGCGAAGGGGCACTAACGCTTCGAGAACTGCGGCCGCTTGCGGGCCTTCTTGAGGCCGGCCTTCTTGCGTTCCTTGGCGCGCGCGTCGCGCGTCAGGAAGCCGCGCCGCTTGAGCTCACCGCGCAGGTTGGGATCGGCCTCCAGCAGCGCGCGCGAGATGCCGTGACGGAGCGCTCCGGCCTGCGAGGAGACGCCGCCGCCGTGCATGCGGGCGATGACGTCCATCTTCTCCTCGTAGCCGACCGTCTCGAGCGGCTGGCGGATGTTGCGCTGCAGCGTGTCGCGCGGGAAGTACTCGCCCAGGCTGCGGCCGTTGATCGTGTACTCGCCCTTGCCGGGACGCAGGATCACGCGCGCGATCGCGCTCTTGCGCTTGCCGGTCGCGCGGTAGCGGGCACCGGCCGCGAGGTCGATCGCGACCTCCTCGATCGGCGCCGCCACGACGACATCCTCGAGCTCATCCTCGCTGCCGCCCGTCTCCTCCGCCTCGTACTCGGCGTAGGGGTCGGCGCTCGAGCCGGCGAGCGGGTCGACGCCCTCGGGAACGATGTCGACTTCCAGATCGGCTCCGGGAACCGAGGGCTTCTCGCGCGCGGGCGCTGCGGGCGTCTCCTCAGCCTCGGCGCTCGCCTCGGGCGCTGCGGGCGTCTCCTCAGCCTCGGCGCTCGCCTCGGGCGCCGAGGGCGTCTCCTCGGCCTCGGCGCTAGCCGCGGGCTCGGCTTCAGGCTCGGCGCTCGCCGCGGGCTCGGCTTCAGGCTCGGGGGCGGTTGCCTCCGGGGTGTTCACGGCCTCCGGGCTCTCGCCCTCCGGCAGGGCATCCTCCGCCTGGGTCTCGGGCGTCTCTTCGGCCATCAGGGTCTCAACTCCAAGTCGGCGGGCTTCTGGGCCACGTGCGGGTGCTCCGGTCCGGCGTAGACCTTGAGCTTGGTCAGCTGCTTACGGGCCAGCCGGTTGCGGGGCATCATGCCCTTGACCGCCAGGCGGATGATCTCCTCGGGCCGGCGCGCGATCATCTCCTCGAAGGTCCGCGTGCGCAGGCCACCCGGGTATCCGGAGTGGCGGTGGTAGAGCTTGTCGGCGCGCTTGTTGCCGGTCACGGCGATCTTCTCGGCGTTGACGACGACGACGAAGTCCCCGGTGTCGATGTGCGGCGTGTAGGTCGGCTTGCGCTTGCCCCGCAGCACGTCGGCGATCTGCGTCGCCAGCCGCCCGAGCGTCTTGCCCGAGGCGTCGACGACGTACCAGTCACGCTGGCGATCCGAGGGCTTCGCAACAAAGGTCTTCCCGAGCATAAGAAACAGCCACGCGCAGGCGCGGCCGTCGGGCAATCATAGAGCACCGTCCGCGCGGCTACAGTCCGGGCATGTCCCGCCGCTCCTCATCGCTTCAGCACCACCTCCGCCGCGGCCTTCCCGCGCGCGAGACGGTCTCCTGAGCGCCGTGCGCAGCCGGCTGCAACTCGCCCACACGGCGCTGCTTGACGCCGAGGCGCTCTCCGCCGCGCGCAGCCTGCTCTTCGAAGTCTTCGCGCCCGAGATGACCCAGGAGGACTGGGAGCACGCACTCGGCGGCCTGCACGCCCTGATCTGGGACGGCGAGGAGCTGATCGGCCACGCCGCCGTGATCCAGCGCCAGCTCATCTACGAGGGCCGCGCGCTTCGCACCGGCTACGTCGAGGGCGTCGCCGTCCGCGCCGAGCACCGTCGCCAGGGGCACGGAACCCGCCTGATGGCCGCGCTCGACCCGGTGATCCGCAGCGCCTACGAGCTCGGCGCCCTCGGCTCAACCGACGTCGCGGCGGCGATGTATGAGGCAGCCGGCTGGATCTGCTGGCAGGGACCCACCGCCGGCCTCACCCCCGAGGGCACGATCCCGACCCCCGAGGAGGACGGCTCGATCTACGTCCTGCAGCCCACGCCACCACTGGAGGCGACGAGGGCCCTTACCTGCGACTACCGCGCCGGCGAGCTCTGGTAGAGGCCGCCGCCACCGATCACTCCCACTCGATCGTCCCCGGCGGCTTGCTGGTGATGTCGAGCACGACGCGGTTGACGTCGTGCAGCTCGCCCATCATCCGCGAGGCGATCTTCTCGAGCAGGTCGTAGGGCAGCCGAGCCCAGTCGGCGGTCATCGCGTCATCGGAGGTGACGGCGCGGATCACGATCACGTTGCCGTAGGTCCGCTCATCGCCCTGGACGCCCACGCTGCGGATGTCCGGCAGCACGCAGAAGGACTGCCACAGCTCGCGGTAGAGCCCGGCCTGGCGGATCTCGTCCTGGAGGACGTGATCGGCGTCTCGCAGCAGGTCGAGGCGCTCCTTGGTGGCCTCGCCACCGACGATGCGGATCGCGAGCCCGGGGCCCGGGAAGGGTTGGCGCCAGACCAGGCGCTCGGGAAGGCCGAGCTGCGCACCGACCGCCCTGACCTCGTCCTTGAACAGCATCCGCAGCGGCTCGACGAGCTCGAAGCTGAGGTCGTCGGGCAGCCCGCCGACGTTGTGGTGGGACTTGATTGTCGCCGAGCCGCGGCGCCCGCCGGACTCGATCACGTCGGAGTACAGCGTGCCCTGGACGAGGAAGTGGGCACCCTCGAGCTTCGCCGCCTCCTCCTCAAAGACGCGGATGAACTCGGTGCCGATCACCTTACGCTTGGTCTCGGGATCGCTGATCCCGGCGAGGCGTGCGAGGAAGCGCTCCTCGGCGTCGACGGCCACCAGGGGGACCCTGAAGGTGTCGCGGAAGGCGGCGATCACCTGCTCGCCCTCCCCCTTGCGCATCAGCCCGTGATCGACGAACACGCAGGTCAGCTGGTCGCCGATCGCGCGGTGCACGAGCAGCGCCGCGACCGAGGAGTCGACGCCCCCCGAGAGCCCGCAGATCGCCCTGCCGTCGCCGACCTGGGCGCGGATCCGCGCGATCTGCTCATCGACGATCGACGCCGGCGTCCAGGTCCGCTCCGCGCCGCAGATGTCCTCGAGGAAGGTGGTGAGGATCTGCTGACCGAAGGGCGTGTGGACGACCTCCGGGTGGAACT
>DASXEZ010000165.1:0-20542 GCA_036489875.1 Solirubrobacteraceae bacterium
GGCCCGAGAGCCTCAGAACGACGCACAACACGTCGATCCCGACCCGCCAGCAGCCGAAACCGCCCCGAACCCCACCGCCAAGGCGCTCAGCACCGCCACAAAGAAATGCGCCAACACCCCTTGACTTTCATCCGTCGCGCAAAAGGAAAGTCCGGCGGGCGGCGCGGCGTGACGTGCGCTGTGGCCCACTGTGGCGGTTGGGCCTTGAAGTCGGGATGGTTAGCCTTGCGCGTGATGAGGCGGCCTCGCGTTCTTGGCGCTGGCTCCGCTGTCGTACTGGCGCTGGCAGTAGCGTTGGTGCTCTTGGCGGTGTTTTCGCGCTCGTCCGCGACGCGTGGGCTGACCCCGCCGAGATATCCCCTTGGGCCCGGTCCGTCGACCGCTGCCTTCGACGGCACGGGTGCGCTGTGGGTGACGTATAACAACGGGGTCGCGCGGGTGGGGGCCGATGGGACCGTGAGCAGGTTTCCGCTCTCTTGCTGCATCGGCTTCGGGTTTGGTGGCGCGGCTGAGGGGACGGACGGGAACGTTTGGTTCGACGACTTCGAGGACATCGGTACAGTCGGCGCGAACGGCCGGCCGCGGTTTATGTTCTCCAGCGATCAGGTTGGCCTTCCGGATGCGATGACTACTGGCCCGGACGGCGCGCTGTGGTTCACCGACGAATCGATCCCGGCGTCAATCGGCCGCATCGCATCCTCGGGTGCCGTAACTCGCTATCGCATCCCAACCCCCGCCGCCGGGTGGACTCTAGCGAGCATCGTCGGCGGTCCAGACGGGGCACTGTGGTTCACCGAGGTGCCGGTCAAAGGCGGACCGGAAGCAATCGGACGTATGACGACCAGCGGCCACTACTCACAGTTCCGCCTCCCGCTCGTGGGTGGAAAGCGCGCGCCGACGATTTATGCAGAGGGAGGCCAGATCACGGTGGGGCCAGATCGTGCGCTCTGGTTCACCGAGCCACTCGCGCATCGAATCTGGCGAATCAACATGGCCGGACAGTTGACTTCGTATTCAGTGCCCACCGACGGAGATACAGACGGCCCGTTCGGTATCGCCCTCGGCAGAGACGGCGCGCTCTGGTTCGCAACAGCGACCCACTTCGGACGGATCACCACGAGCGGCCACGTCACCCTCTGGCGGGTCGCCGGAGCGAAACTCATGTCCAGGGTCGTCCGTGCGCCCAATGGCACCTTCTGGGTCCCAGACGTAAACGCCGACGTCGTCTTCCACATCACACCGCCGACCTCCTAGCCCTCTCACCCCGCCCGCCCGTTCCCCGACGGGTGGCAGTCGAACCGGGCGAACCCCGGGTTGCCGCTGTCGCGTGAAAGGGACCACGCCGGAGAGGCTGCTACGGCTTCGCTCGGAGCTTCGCGCGTTCGCGGCGACACGCTTCGGTGTTCGGGTGGTTGCACTCGAAGGTGAGCTTCACGCCGCCGTGCAGATCGATCGGCACGCAGGTAGTCGGCTTACCAGCGTGCGTGGTGCAGAGCAGGGAGCGCCCGCCCAACCGTTTGAGAACCTGGCGCGGCAGAGTTTGAAACCCGGGGGTCGAAGATCGAGCGACGCGGCTGCTGCCTCCGCACCCGGCGACTGCGAACGCCACCATCGCCGTCGCGATCACCGCCCGCGATCGAAAGCTGCCCACAGGGCGAGGACATGGTTCTCTAGCTGAAAAAGCAGATATCCCCGACCCCCCTCGCCCAGTGGCACTGGATGAACAAGGAGCGCTCCCCCTCGTACTCGCGCTGCTCGGGGTCATAGCCGGGTTCGGGATTCGCCCGCGGATGCAGCCGCCGCTTGCCCAGCTCTAGCAGCGCCCCAGAGTCGGAATCACCGATGAGCCACAACACGGGATCGCCGTCCAGAGCAGTCGCGACCTCCGAAGCCGGCCTCGCCGCGCGACTTGTATTTGGATCCGGCGACACAGCCGCGGTCCTAGCTCCGTGTGCGGCGAGATTCGTCGTGACGTCGGACCTTGACGGCATCGAGGTCCGCGTACTGGCCGCCGGGCACGACATAACCGGCACCCTCACACTCGGGACAAGGGCCGTACTGCGAACCCATCCCGAGGCCCTTCCCGGCCGGCCGAATCTTAGTTATGCCGGGGATACGACCCGTGGCGCGGCACCGTTCGCAGCGATGCCTCGTCGCCTCGCGCTCTCCATTGGACATGTCCTCCAACGTATCGGCTCGGCGCCCAAAACCCATAGGCGCGCGGTTGTCGCATCCGCGTGATCTCCCGCGCGCCTGCTGTTCGCGCAAGCGACAGCGGCGCGGCCGGGGCTCAGCCGCCGTTGTCCTGGCGGTAGTAGACCGTCACGGAGTGCCAGGACCCGTCTGCCGTGACCTCCGTGTGGAAAACGAGGTCCTGTACGCGCACCGGCCCGAGACCTTCGAGGGAATCCGCGACGCGCCGTAGAAGCGCCGGAACGTCGTCCTGGCCGGGACCCTCTGGGTTGGCTTGCGAGAAGCGGTTGATCGTCCAACTCGGGTCGATTCCAGCCATGAGCCGGAGTGTCGCATCCGCGTGACGCGAGCGCTCGCGTGCTGCGCCGACGGAGTGCCGCGCATTGCATCCCGCCCACGATGGGCGCGAATGAAGAGCGGTGTCGTCCGGTGCCGGCTGGGGTGCTTCGCCGCTAGAACAGGACGTACTGGGCGTAAAGGGTGCTGTGGCGTCGAAAGCAGGTCGTCTGGTTGGTGTCGTAGCTGACGCAGTTCCAGCCCTGGATGTGGACTGGGTGCATGTCGGTGCCGGTGCCCGCGTGAAGTCCGGCGATGACCTGCGTCATGAGGCGGATGCCGAACCCACACGTGCGGCCTTCGACGGACATGGCCGCGAGGCCACCGCCAGGCAACAAAAAGAGCCCGGTCTTGTGATCTCGCGGGAGGAGCGGGCAGCCGGTAAACGACGGCGTTGCCCGCACGGGGGTCGCGCCAACCCCGCCGCAGCCCGCCAGGGTCGACCCCGCCAGTGCGGCCAGCGCGAGGCGCGTTAGCAGACGGATGTGTGCGGCCACGCCCTCAATACTTCCCGACGCTAACGGCCGACGATAGCCGCCCAGTGATTTGCTGCCTCCGCGTGATCTCGTCGCTAGCGCTACCCGCGCGGGTCACACTGGTCAGGGGCTGTTTGGTCTCGCGCGTTGCCGTCGCTGGCGGGCGCCTCAGGGCACGATTGCTGGGCGCCGATACGTTCTGTGTGGAGTATCCGGCGGAGGTGGTCGCGGTGAGCGAGCCCGAACGCAGCCGCGCGCTGGTTCGCCTTGGGGATCGGCACGCCGCCGAGGAGTTGAGCGCCGAGGAGTTCTCGCGCGCGCTCGACGCGGTTCTCGGAGCGCGAACGCAAGGCGAGGCTGAGCGAGCGAGTCCTGATGTCGGAGCGCCCTCGCTGGCGTCGGATCTTGGCTGGCGCGATGCGGAGTTGCTCGAGCGTCACTTGCCTCGGGGCGAGAAGGTCCTATGGACCGGGCGTCCGGACAAGGGGTTGGCAGTGCCCAACGCGTGGATCGCGGCCCGGTTGGCGTTCGTCTCAATCGCGACGCTGATCGTGTCCCTTGGGAACGTCAACGAAGTACACGATCGCAAGCCAGAAGGCAGTTGCTGCGACTACGGTGGCTGCCGACGAGCCGTCCGCGACTCCTCAGCGCGCTTCCTGGGATCTCCGTGAGCACCTCCGAAAACGGGCACGGCACGATCAGCTTCCGCGCAGCAGCCCCCGCCTCGTCCTTTGATCCTGGCCTGTGGTCGGACAAATCCCGACAGGTCGACGAGAACGTCATCGCGTTCAGGAACGTTCCCGACGCCGTCTATGTAGCGCAACTCACCAGCAGCCTGCAAGCGCACCAGAACGACCCGACGAGCGCCGATCGACGCGAGTGACCATCAGCAAACGCCCCAGCTCGCTATCACAGCGAGCGACCGCAGAGCCAACGGCGCACTACCTGGAGCGCTGCCGGGAGACTTCGCAGCCACGAAACAGACTGTCACTCACGCATGCAAGGAGTCACGCCGCAGCCAGAGGTCGACCCCCAGAGGGAGGGAGGATGGTCCGCGGAGGAAGCCGCACAGCGGTGACCGGTCAGGGTATGCGTACCTCCCGGTCTCGGCACAGCGCAGCGAGCAACGGGACCGCAACCAGGCCGAGGCCCAGGCTGCCTGCGCCTCACTTCAGCCCATGATGCAACCACCGCTCTGAAGGCTCCCCAATAGGCTCCCCATTCGAGCGAATTTCGAGAGCGATCGGCGACACCTGAGAGCTTCGCATCGCCAGTGACGGCGGCCGGGGCGCCCTGAAACGGCGCCCTGCGAAGCTGCTTACAAGTTCAACCTCGCCGCCACCGAGTCAGGCGGTCGCTCGTGTATAGCGGCATTCGTTGGCGGCTCACGGCGCTCGCCTCAGCCGCCACCTCGCTGCTGCTCTACACGCTGTTCTGGCCCGCCGGCCTCTGACCCACAGCGCGAGAGCTTGCCGTACCGCCGCAACCTAGCGCCCCCGCGCGAGCGCTCCTCCAAGTCGCGCAAGCAACGGGGCGGTCAGTCGAGGTTGCTTGCGGTGGGGGCTGGAGTGAGCATTGATGCGAGGGCGATGAGTTGTTCGGCGGTGAGGGTGTCGGAGAGCATGAGGACGCGTGTGCCTGCGTGTTCGAGTTGGAGTTGGGATTGTGGTCCGAGTTCGCCGCGGCCGTTGACGCGGGCGGTGTGATCTCCAGCTCGGACTTCTCGCCAGCTGTCGGTGTTGATGGGTGCTGGCTGGGCGGCTGCTGGGGTGAGGATGAGGTTGAGGCTTTCGTGGCCGCTGTCTGAGCGGTAATTGATGCTTACGGATGGCGGCGAAGGCGGCCGTTCGGATGGGCCGGTGTAGGTGCAGTGAATCTTCCAGGTCGGGGGGACGCGTTCGGGCACGAGCACGGTGAACGGTGCCGCGGCCTGCGCTTCGGGAATCGACGCCTGGTGAAGGACCGGCGGGTGGTGGCCGGCGCCTTGGATCTCCTCGCCCTCGGGGGCCTGGAACACGAACAGGTCCTCATCGAGTTCGCCGTCGACCGCGAACTCGACGGCTTCGATCGCTCGGAACGGCTTGCCCGCGGCGAATGCCTGCGCAGCGAGCACGATTCCGCAATCTACGTCGAACTCGAGCCGGTAGCGCTCGGCCCCGGTCCCCATCTCGCCGAGGGTGAACAACGCAGACTGGCCTGCTCGGCGCACCGGGCGCGGCCACGCATCCGCAACCAGCACCGCGCGAGCGACGCGCACGGAGCGGCCAACCGCCGCGAATCGCAACGGTCCAAGCAGTTGCGATGGCGCCAGCAACACGTCGAGCTCATGGCCGACGCTACTGCCAACGGACGCGTCATCTGTGTTGCTTCGCGCACCGCTGCGCGGATCGAACTGCCACCAACGATCTCCCACACGAACGCCGTAATGATTATCACGGTCCCCGCCACGGATCTCCACCCGAGCGCGATCAGGCCCAGCACGCCAAACCTCGACAACCTCCACCGATTCAGGATCGCGAGACCGACCGTCACCGCGAAACGTGAGGAGCTTGCCGCCACGCCTCTCCGCCGCAGCGACAAACGCCGCGTGCGCACGCTCACGATGGCTCCACACGCGAAAGCGCGCGTGCAACGCCCCAAACGGCTCCCCCGTCCCGTGCAACAACTCCAGCAACTCCGACAGCTCACTCACACGGCAATCGTACGCGGCACCAAGCGACACGCACCGGCGTCCGCGGAGCCGCGATCTGACCTCCTCGTGGCGCAGGAGCGGGGCCGTCGGTCGGGACTGTCGGCTCTGTCTGCGGTAGTACTCAGGTTGGTTTGCGGCCTAGGTCGCTCCCGCCAACAGTGGCGTAGGACGGGTGCGCGAACATGGCGGTTATGAGCAACGCCGACGATGCGCGGGAGTCAACGCGCAAGGAGATCCTGGAGCGCGCGCGGCTTCTCGAACACTCCGCCGAGGAAGTGCACCGAACGGTGGCAACGCGGTACGACTCCGAGGAGGCCACCGCCGCCTGGAGGCAAGCAGCCCTCCGGCATCGCGAGGCGGTCGAAGCGATGTACTCGGACGCTTTCTGGGCAGACGTACGGCGCCTAGCGACCGGCGAGCACGATGCGGTCGAGCCGGCGCTTGTGTTCTTGGAAGCCGATCCGTGGTGCTTTCGTTCTGGCTACGTCAAAGACGAGCTGATGAGGCTGCTCGCCCGCCACGAGCTGACCGACAGCGAGCGTGATCGGCTGGAGAGCGTTCTTCTGCGAGTCGTCGACGCCGGAGACCGCCGCGAGTTCAGGCGCTCCTGCAAACTCGCCTCGCGAGTTAGGACGCCCAACCTGCGACGGGAGCTCCGCGGCCGCCTCGATGCTCACGATCGTGGCGTCGCGCGGCGCGCGCTGCTGATGCTGACCTCGCTGCCCCGAGCGCGACTGACACCCAGCGAGATTGATCGAGCTCGGGAGATCGTGCTCGAGGGCGCACGGCGCCCCGACCCCAAACCTCAAGTCCCGAACGAGCGGCTGCAGGTCGCCCGCGACCAATGGATCACCTTCCCAGTCTTCCCACAACCATTCGACGGCGAATACTGGCCGCTACCAAGCTGGGTGGAGGAGCTCACCAGGCGATTCTGGACCGACAGCTGGAGGCATCAACTCGTGGCGCTAGCGATCGGCGACGGCGAATACTCCGACCGCGCGGCGAAAGTCCTCGCGAGCGCACCCGCCTTCGACCTGGACGCGTCCGAGCACTCCGCTCTGACCGAGCGCCTACTCCGAGCAGTCACCCAAGGCGAACGCGCGACCCCCTTCCTCTTCCTCACGCGCATGCTCGACACCCCGCAGCTACGCGCACAGCTCAAGCAACGCCTCCACGACCCCGACGAGCGCATCGCCCGCTGCGCACGAAACCGCCTCCTCGACCTCGGCGACCCAGACGCCAACCCGCAACCGTAAAAGGCGGCGAACGGGCCCCTGACGTCGATCCTCAGAGACGCCTCAAACAGAACCCGGCCGCCACCCAACAAACCCTAACCGCTCGCCGTACCGTCCGGAGAGTGTCCGTCTATCTGTGTAGGCGGTGCCCTATCTGAATCGACGGCTCCAGAGGACTTGCACCTGGCCGTTCGTGTGAACTTCGATCACTCCGGTGAAGGTGCCGTTTCCGGATCGGCTTGTCGAGACGAGATAGATGTTGCCGTCTCGGCCGGTGGCGATGCCGTTGGGTTCCATCGACACTTGACGGCCGTTCGGCGTCGTTGACGGTTGGCGTCCGAGAGAGACGCTGCCGTCGCCAAGGTTGATGATCGTGCGGATACCACGCGGGGTGACGCGCACGATCTTGAAGTAGTCGACCGCGATGATCGTGCCGTCTGGGGCGGTTGCGAGTCCGGCCTCATCGTCATAGGGGTAGGCGCCGGGGAAACCTTAGTCGCGCCGTCGGGCTTGATGGTCAGCAACTCCTTGCCGTGGCCCGATCCGCTGTCGCACGCGGCATTTCCGAGCCGCTGCGCCGATTCGAGTTGCATTTGGATCCGCGCTTCTATGGCCCGCATACCGATGTCGATCGAGGGCTCGCGGCTAGCGGTTGTGGTTGACGACCTCGATGTTGTTCCCGTCGGGATCGAGCACGAACGCGGCGTAGTACCCGTCGTGGTAGTCGCGCCGCTCGCCGGGCTCGCCATTGCTCTGATAGCCGGCCGCAATCGCGGCGGCGTGAAATCTCCGCGCCGCGTCGTCGTCGCCGGAGAAGGCGATGTGGACGTGCTCGGTCGGCTCGCCGGCGAAAACCCCGAACACACCGCCGGGGCCGCTAACCGAGAACCCCGTGCGCTCCGCGGTTTGGCCACGGATCGTCAGCCCCGCAGCCGCACCCGCCGTCGCGTAGAACGAGCTTGACGCCGCCAGATCGCTTGCCCGGATGGCGACGTGGTCGATCTTGCCGCGCGGTCGATCGCCGTCGCGGTAAACCGCTTCGAAGCCGTTGCCGACAGCGTCCCTGAGAAAACCCGCGTAGTAGTCGTCGGCGTAGTGCGGACGCGGGCCCGAAGGTCCGTCATCGACCAAGCCGGCGTCGACACCCGCCTGCCAGAACCGGTCGACGGCGGCGTGCGCCTTCGCGATGAAAGCCACGTGGGCGCGGCGGGTAGGCGGACGGTCGTCGTTGGCCTGCATGAGGACGAAGTTCCCCCACATGACGAAGCTCGGCGTGTCGGCAGTCTGCTCGATCCCAAGTTCTCGCAGCCCAGCGCCGAGCGCGCCAACGGCAAAGGCGAGGTCAGAGACGCGAACGCTGACATGGTCAAACATAGCCGGCTCCTTGGTGATGGTTCACGCGGGCGGGATCGACGTGCGCTCGAGCCCAGACCGCATCATGCCCATCTAGACCGCTTCACCTCCGCCGCCTGCATTCGCCCAGCCCCGAGGGCGGTGCACGCGAGGCAGTAGCTAGGTGGAACGGCGTCTGACGCGCCGGTCGAGTTGAGTGTCGGTTCAGCCGAGGTTACGTGCGCTCTGCTGAGCGGCGTGAACGGTTAGCGCCAGCGTCGCGGCAGGATTGGTCCCGTAGCCGTAGACCCCGGACATGACGTTCCCGCTGAACTCGTAGATCGCGAAGCTCGTGGCGGAACGGGGCTTGCCGTTCACGACGCCGCTTACGTTTGCGCGGACGGCGACGTAGTCGGTCGTCAGATTCGGTTCCGTCAATGACGTCAAGTGCCACGTCACTGGCTGCTGTTCGCCGGCCGCAGGCCCTTTACGCGGGGTGGCCGGGCAATCCTTGACCGCTTGACGGATCTCTTGGAGCGCCGACGCGGCACCATTGCCCCCATACGTCACGACCTCGTTGGAAATCGTTGGTGCGCTAGCCGATTTCGCATAGAGCACCTGGAGACGCGCAGTCCGCAACGCCTCACTCGCGAAGGCGTAATAGCAGACGTCGAGGGTGACTTGGCCCGCAACCTTCTGGCCCCCCGGTATCACGGTGCCGCGGTAGCCCTCACCGACCTGGGACGGCTTGAGCACGATCGCGCCTAAGTTGACGCTACTCGCGCTGGACCTATCGGCTGCCACCCAAGCGCTAGCGACCCCGGCAGCGAGCGCGACGACGCCGAGAGCGACAAGTCGTCGTCGTCCCGGCACGCCAGCGATCGCGAAGCTCTTGAACACTCGACTCCGCCGTCGACACTGAGACTGCACGACTTGAACACGCCGGCGTCAACCCGGACGACAATTCGACGCCGAAAGCGCCTCTGACAAACAGCGCCGCGGCCAGCCCACCACATTCGCCGATCTCAACACGGCCGCCCACGACGCCCGCTTTCGCCCCCAACTCCGATTGCAACCGGGGCGCTGTTGGCTTGGCTCAGTCGGCAGACCTGCTTTGGTGCGTTTCCGGCGCGCGGGGGTCTGTCTGCAACTGGTCGATGCCAGGTAGCCTGGGGTTCCTGTGGAGACCCGAGCGGAGATGGCGCTTGACGCATCGGAACTCGACCGTCTGACGGCTCGCCTTGCTGACGTTCGGCTCGGCCCGCGGCTCGGCGACGATTGGGAGCACGGCGTCTCGCACTCGTGGCTGACCGCCCTACTCGCCGACTGGCAGCGATACAAGCCCGCCCGGTTCCAAGCGCGGCTTGACCGGATGGAGCACCGCCGCGTAGAGCTCGACGGCCTGTCGATCCATCTCGTCCAAACTTCCGGCGTTGGCCCCAACCCGCTGGCGCTCGTGCTCACCCACGGCTGGCCCGGCTCGTTTATGGAGTACGCCGAACTTGCGCCGATGCTCGCCGACCCGGCCCGCCACGGAGCGGACCCAGAGGACGCGTTCGTCGTCGTCACACCCTCACTTCCTGGCTTCGGGTTTAGCGATACGCCGACGACGGCGCTCTCAAGCCGCGAGACCGCAGGCTTGTGGAGGCGGATGATGAATGCTCTGGGTCACGAGCAGTTCGTCGCGCACGGAAGCGACCTTGGGGCCGGGGTGACCGGTTGGCTTGCTCCCGACCACGCCGACGCCGTGCTCGGGATCCACCTCGCAACCCCGGGACTTGCCCTCCCCCGCGGTGTCGAAGGCAGTCCCGAAGAACAGCGCTTCGCCAACGAGGCCGCCGAGTGGAACCGCCACGAAGGCGGCTACATGCATGAGCACGCGACCAAGCCGGCGACGCTGGGCGCCGCGCTCTGCGACAGCCCGGCTGGTCTCGCCGCGTGGGTAGGCGAGAAGCTGGTCGCGTGGAGCAGCATGCGCGCCGACGGCTCGCCGGCGTTCCCGCGCGAACGGATGCTCGACACGCTGACGCTTTACTGGGCAACCCAAACGATCGCTGGCTCGCTGCTGCCCTACTGGGCGTTCGCCCAACACCCCGAAGCACAGCTGCCAGCCGGCGACCCAGCACCGACGCCGACCGCAATCTCGATCTTCGCAGGCGAGCGGGTCCCGCTCCCCAAACCACCACGCGAGCTCGCTGAGCGTTACTACACCGTCACCACCTGGCGCGAGCACGCGAGCGGCGGCCACTTCCCAGCCCTCTGCGAACCCGCATTGCTCGCCACCGACCTACGCAACGCGTTCTCCTCACTGCGCGACCGCTGAGCCCACGACTCAGAGCCGCCAGGCGACATTCGCGTCCACTCCTCAACCTAACCAAAACGCTCGCATTCGCCCACCAGCGCGCGTCGACGGCCGCGAAAACGCGGCGGCATGTCCTGTGCCCCTGGCCGGTGCTCGGAGCGATAGACGACAGTGAGCTGAGCGCGTAGGCTCAGCAGTCGTGCGCGCCCTACAGCACCCTCAAGTCACGCGCCCGGAACAGCTTCGCCAGCTTTCAAGGCCGACAGCGCGCCTCGCGGTCGCTGGTGTGGCGCTGTTGACAACTCTCGCCATAGCTGCTCCCGCTCTGGGCTTACGCGCGGTGCCGAAGCTGATTGCCGGGTCGTATTCCGGGATCAAGCCCCGGGAGGTCTTCTTTAGCGGTGACGGTGGCAACGTCGCTACCAAGATCAAGTGGATCCGCTGGACTCAAGCGATTGCGGTTGGCCGCGGCACGAGCAATATTCAAGGGTGCGTCCCGAACTGCGCTCAGGGTTCCGAAGCCCCGGTGGCCACGAGCGTGACATTTTCCAGACCTCGCGCCGGGCATTTCACGAAAGTCGTCGAGGTTCGCGATGGCCACCCGCTGGTAGGCCACTACGGACACCACATCGGCTGGCCACAAGGCGCGCAGTAGCGGCCCGTACCATCCGCGTCGGCCCAGCCTCGGCAACACTGGCTCGTAATTCGGGCCAGGCCCGACTCGTCTAGGTCAGGGCTACAGGAACGCGGTGCTTATTCTTACGCGACGTCTCGCGTGCTCGTTGCCGTAAGGGCTCTCGACGATCGTCCAATGGACGCCGCAACGTCCGCGTACCCCAGAGGACCGTCTTGGCGCAGTGGTAGTTGTTGCGCAGTCCGCCGATGATGGTGCCGGTGAAGACCAAGGGCCACTTCCCGACCGAGGACTCAGCCCCCAATCTCGTCTGCCTCGCAATCCAAAACGCTGTGCCGCAATGGATACCCCTATGCGGGACCGATCGTGGCCGGCTCGCCGACCTTCACCACCGATGCCGGCGACAAGCTCTCAGTAGCGGCGGCGTCGGGCCTGCCGAGCGAGAGCGCGGGCAGCGCGCCGCCGAACGGCGAGCATCTAGCGGCCTTGCCGGGGCAGGCGACCACAGCACACGGCACCCTCACGATCGACGCTGATCGGTCGTTCGACTACACGCCAAACGCCGGGTTCGTGCCCGCGCGCACCTAGGGCGCGAGACTCACCTGGGCAGCGCCTTCAACGAACACTCCCGACAGGAACCGCACGAGAGCCTCGTGTCCCTCGAGGGGCAGCACATCGGCGACGAACTGGTCTGGGCGCACGAGCACCATGCAACCGCTGTCGCGGTTGACAGCGCGCAGGTCGAAGATGTCCTCGACGTCAGGATCCGGGCAGAAGGCCTTCTCGTAGTCGACGAGGCCGAAGCGACCCTTGCGCGGACGGAGGATCGGCGGCAGGCTCGCGACGTCCAGGTCGCGATGTGACTGCTGAAAGACAGCGCGCACGTCGAGCACCGCATCGGGATCGCCACCGGGTGCTAGCCGCGCGATCAGCGACGCGTCGGAGCCCAGGATCTCAAAGAGGTTGCGCGCCGCCGAGGAGGGGTCGTTCGGCTTTGAGCGGTCGGCAAAGATGTAGAGGCGCCATGCGCCATCGGCCCTGGCGACGTGACCGAGATGGACGGGCTTGCCATCCGCAAGCCGCACCACTCGTGCCGAGTGGAATCGCATCCCGACGGTGAAGCCCTCGGCCAGCTGCTGGAAGGGCGCGGACGAGGTGATCATCGACGGGGCGTAGCGGGTCGCAACTCCGGCGGTGTAGCGACCGCTCTTCACGAAGTAGTCTCGAAATTCGTCCGGGTCCACCCCGTTGTCTCCGGTGTCCCCGGCGGCTCTGGGCGGCGCGCTGAGCATCGCTGACCACACTTCGTCGAACTCGATCAGCTCTCGGGCGATGCGCTGTCGCTCCGCCGAGTATGTGTGCAGCAGATCCATGTGTGCGATGCCTCTGAGCACGGCCGCGAGCTTCCATCCGAGATTGAACGCGTCGGCCATCGACACGTTCATTCCCTGGCCCGCCTTCGCACTGTGCGTGTGACATGCGTCGCCCGCGATGAACACGCGTGGAAAACGCGTGTTCATCGCATCGGCCATAACGTCGTCGAACTTGTCGCAGAGGCGCTGGCCGATCTCGTAGACGGACCACCAGCCGACGTCTTCGATGTCGAGCTTGTACGGGTGGAGGATCCGGTTGGCGATCTCGGTCAACCTCTCGGGCGACACGGTCCCGTTCGCGAGCATCTCTTGGTCGCGAACGGCGTCGAGCTCGATGTAGAAGCGGGTCAGGTATCCGCCCTCGCGAGGGATCAGGACGATGCTCCCGTGATCGGCCGATTGGATCGTGCATTTGAAACGGATGTCCGGGAAATCGGTGAAACAGAGAACGTCCATCACGCCCCAGGACAGATTCATCGCGTCGCCGACCAGCTCGCGCCCGATCGCCGTACGGATCGCGCTCCGTGCGCCGTCGCAGCCGACGACGTATCTGGCTCGGATTGTCGAGGTCTCGCCCGTCGCGGTCCCCTCCCGCATGTGCTGCACAGTCAGGGCAACGGGAAACTCCGCCTCGTTGCCTGTGTCGACCGACAGGTCGCTGGCGTACAGGCCATAGAAGGGCTTGAGCCTGCTCGCCGAACGCTCCATGTAGTCCGCCAGGTAGGCGAGCAGACGGGCCTGATTGACGATGACGTGAGGGAACTCCGAGAGACCCGGTTCGGTGTCGCGCACTCGCCCCGCACGCGTGATCCTTCTCCGGTCCTGAGGATCGGGCTGCCAGAAGCAGACCTCGTTCACCCAATACGCCTCGTCAATGAGCTGGTTGGCTAAGCCAAAGGTTTCGAACATCTCGACCGTCCGGCACGCCACGCCATCCGCCTGGCCGACTTCGAGCAAGCCGTCCCGCCGGTCGATCACGACCGTCGTCAGGTCCGGAAAGTTCGCCAGTTGTGCTGCGAGCACAAGGCCCGCCGACCCGCACCCCACGATCACAACGTCGGCCTCATCCGGAAGCTCCGCCGAGCGCTCCGTTACCGACGGGTGCGGCTCCACGACGAGCGGGTTCCCGGGCTTATAGCCGTTCAGATAGAACTGCATTCTGCGGTCCTCCGCGTCGCATCGTCGAGTCGAGAAAACGGTGCGCCGCCGAGCCTGACCCGCCACCAACGCTGCAGCGGCTGCGAATTGCGTGGAGAGATCGGACACCTCGGTGACTGGCGCCAGGCGACAATCGCCGCGCTACGATGGTGGCGCTGGAACTCGTCGGCTCAAACGAACCCGGCAACCCAGGGGTTTGCGACCTTAGCGGCCGGACGGTGCGGCCGCGGGTTCGCGCGCACGAAGCGTTTGCCGCGCAGTGGGATGACGCCTTCAATCGGCCGTCCCGGTGTGGCGTTGTGTGGTCTGGCCGTCGCTCGTGTCGTCATCTGCAAGCAGGTCTGCGCGAGCTCGTGCCAGGCGCGAGCGGATGGTCCCTATCGGGCAGCCGCAGATGTTTGCGCTCTCAAGGTAGGAGAAGCCGAGCAGCTGCGTCAGGACGAAGGCCTCACGGCGGTCTGGATCGAGACGGCCGACCATCTCAAGCAGCCCCATCCGGCTCGCCACGTCGCCGTTGTCGCGTCTGAAATCCGTTAGCTCCACGAGCTGCCCGTGAACGCGCTCACGTCGACGGTCGGCCCGAAGGCGATCGATGCACGCGTGACGTGCGATGCCGATCAACCAGGTCGTCACGCTTGCGTCCGCGCGGAATTTCGGTAGGGCGCGTAGAGCGCGCTCGAAGGTGTCCTGCGCCAGCTCGTCGGCAAGCTCGGCTCTGGTCATCGTCGCGCAGTAGCGCCAGACCGGCCGGTAGCAGCGTTCGATCAACGCATCAAGCGCAATACGGTCGCCTTGCGCGGCGCGCAGGGCGAGTTCGGTCCTCTCGTCCACGTTTAGGATCGTACCCGCGGCTGGCTGGCGTGGCGATGCCCGCCGTAGAGCCCTTTCCCAGCCACGTTTTTAAGGCCTCAGGGAACGATTCTCTGACACCCTCGACCGCGCACGGCAGCGTCCTCCGCGGCTTCACGCTACGGGGGTGGCCCGCACTTCAGCGGTCGGCGTCAGCCGTTCGCCGCACCGCGATGCGCGCGCTCCTGCACTCCGACGAGCGGCGAGATCTGCGCGCGGACAGGAGTGGCGCACATCTGGGAACTTTTCCGCCGGCGGCGACGACACACCACATGGGTGTCGGGTTCCTTCTGAGCCGACGAGATCCGGCGCCCACTTGTACGAGATGGCGGGTTCTCACACCGGGCTCGCTATCGGGCTGTCATCTGACGAAGCAGCCCGGCGCCCGACTTTTCCCAGGGTCGGGCGTCTCGTCGTACCGCAAGGCTCACCGTTTTCATAGATCCTCAATCCTCATTGGCATTCTTGCGGGCCAACTGGATCCATTGCGCCGCGCACCGCCCCGTGGCCACAGCCAGGGCTTCGACGGGCGCGCCCGTCGAACGGGAAGATCAAGATGGGGGTGGCGCAGGGCAGAGCAGGGTGCGACGATGACCCCGACTTTGATGACCGAGAACAACGGCGAAAAGGAGTAACGAGATGGCCGAGACCGAGAAGGCGATCCTTGCCGGCGGGTGCTTCTGGGGCGTCCAGGATCTAGTTCGCAAGCTGGATGGCGTCATCGCCACCCGGGTCGGCTACACCGGCGGCGAGACACCCAATGCGACCTATCGCAACCACGGCTCCCACGCCGAGGCGATCGAGATCCTCTTCGATCCGGAGCGCATCTCCTACCGCGACCTCCTGGAGTTCTTCTTCCAGATTCACGATCCGACGACGAAGAACCGCCAGGGCAACGACGTCGGCGAGAGCTATCGCTCCGCGATCTTCTACGGTGACGACGAGCAGCGCCGAGTCGCAGAGGACACGATCGCCGATGTCGAGGCCTCAGGTCTGTGGCCGGGCAAGGTGGTCACCGAGGTCGTGCCCGCCGGCCCGTTCTGGGAGGCGGAGCCCGAGCACCAGGACTACCTCGAGCGCATCCCCAACGGCTACACCTGCCACTTCGTCCGCCCAGGCTGGAAGCTGCCTCGCCGAGCAGAAGCGGCGCACTGAGCCCGGCGATCGGTCAGGAAGCCGCCGCGGCGCATCCTCTATCTGGCCCGCGACTCCGGAGGGCGCTTGCGCCCTCCGGAAACCCAATCCAGCAGGCCTAGCCTAGCTCGCGTTCGCGGTGCGCCAGCCCTCTGCATAGGTCGTCCGCGCCGTCACGGCGTAGGGAGCCGGGCTGACGACAACGCGCACATTGATCTGGCGGTGCGGCTCAACCGTGGCCTTCTTCGACCCACCGTTGGGCTCGCCCCACACGAGCTCGAGCTCGGTGCCGAGCTCGACGCTTGGATCGATCGTGGCGAGCGAGAGCGCGCGCTTCTCGTTGGCGCTGTAGCCAGCGAACATCGACACGCCGACGACGTTGCCGTCGCGATCAACCACAGAATCGAAGTTGGACGAGCCGTAGTTGGCGATCGGAACGTCGAAGAACATGTACGGCTCGGTCTCCAGGTCGTAGAACGACGCGTGGATCTTGGCGACGTCCTCGCCGTCCCACGCCAAGGTGACCTTGTGGCGCTGGGAATCCGCATCGATCTTCTCGAGCGCGTCGCGGCCGATGAAGTCGTGGTCGAACTTCACGAACGCTCCGTACCCGAGCTCCCAGGGGTTCAGGTAGTAGTCCTCGATGTCGGTGGAAACGAAGCTTCCTGCGAGTGAGTTGGTAGCCTCGTAGCTATCAGCGCCCAGCCACTCCCGGTATCCCTTGAGCTCGTCACCGGTGTAGATGGCCGGCAGCGGTGAGGGAATCCAGCCCGACTCGAGCGTGTTGGAGGCGTAAGCGCGGGCCCCGACCGGCTCGATCCCGAACTCCTGGCCCGCCTCGAGGATCGTCTCGCGGATCTCGTCGTAGGTCTCATACGGCCCCCAGACCTCGAGCCCGGGCTCGCCGGCCATGCCGTGGCGCAGCGTCCGCACGCTCTGCCCACCGATCGACATGTCCGCCATGCGGAAGAACTTCAGCTGTTCGACCGGGCCGCCGTTCAGCTTCTCGATGATCGGCCACGCGTTGGGTCCCTGGATCTGGAAGCGCCAGTAGCGGCGCGTCACCGGCTTGCCGTAAGGCCGAGACGACGAACGGGGGTCGTTCTCGATCTCGACGTTGTAGCCGCCCGTCTCCGCCTGATAGGTCAGCCAGTTCGCCACCGGGGCGCGCCCGACCCAGACGAACTCCTCCTCGTCGAGGTGGAACAGGATGCCGTCCCCGATCACGTGTCCGGCCGGTGTCACGGGCACGAACTGCTTGGCCATGTTCACAGGGAAGTTCGCAACGCTGTTGATGCCCGTGTCCGAGATCAGCTTGAGCGCATCCGGGCCTTTGATGAAGAGGTTGAACATGTGATGGGACTGATCGAAGAGCACCGCGGTCTCCCGCCACGCCTTCTGCTCCCGCCGCCAGTTGGTGAACTCGTACGGAACGACCGGGTACACGTACGCGCCGACCTGCGAGTTCCGCAGCATCTCGACGGTGTTGCCCGAAGCATCCAACTGGTCCTGAAGCGTGCGCTGCGTCATCGTCGGTTCCCTTCCTCCGCTAGCTCGCGTGTCTCGGTCACGATTTGTGAATGGCTATACATACTTGCAGTTCGGAGCAGCTCCGTGGAGTGCGTTCAGGTGCCAGCGCCTGCCTGCCGCCGCGCGTCTGCCGACGGGCCCTCTACGAGGTCCGAGCCGGGCGCCGTCGCTGACCCGTTCGACCCGTCGGCTCGACGCGGCGGACCACTCCACCCCGCCGCCTCCAGCCGGTCGATGAGCGCCATCCCGCGCCGAGCCCAGTCTACCTCCAGCTGTGCACGCTCCACCAAGCCTTCATAGGCGAATTCCTTGAAGGCGACGATCGCGTCGTGATCTGCGGGCTCCGTCCGGGCGAGACGCTTGGCGAGCAGGAACGAGTCGCGCGCGCGAATCTCGTCCAGGTTGCTCGCCCATGCGGCTTTCCACCGCTCGAAGTGCTCGATGTGCGCCTGTAGCTGCGCGCGAGCCGACGCCGGGGCCGCCCACTCCAGGTAGGCCGACCGAAGGCGGTAGGGGTCCCGCTCGCGAGACGGCACCACGACGCGGCTCGCCTGCGCGGCCAGCTCCTCATAGCCGCTGTCGGTCAGGCGATACAGCCGCTTGACACCGCGCTCACCTCGCGGGAGCTCGTCGGAGGCGAGCAGGCCCTCCCCCTCCATGCGTCGCAGCTCCGGATAGATGTTGCTGTGCGGCGCGTGCCAGATGAAGGCGACGGATGCGTCGAAGAACTGCAGCAGGTCGTATCCGGTCATCGGCTCCGCGCTGAGCACGGCGAGCAGGGCGAAGCGCAAGGACATGAGAAGCGCAGGATACGCGCGGCGGGCCTGAGCTCAGACCGGGATCGCCGGAGAGTCCGAGCGCGGCAGCGCGTCGGCTAGCACTCGGCGGGAGTGAATCGAGAGCTTCCCGAAGACCTTCTTGAGGTGGTGCTGCACGGTGCGCGGACTCAGAAACAGGCGCGCGCCGGTCTCCGGGTTGGAGAGCCCGTCCCGCGCGAGCAACGCGATCTGGCGCTCGTGCGGGGTCAGATCGTCGCGCGTCTCGTCGGTGCGTTTGCGAACCGTCTCCCCCGACGCCAGGAGCTCCTTGCGGGCACGCTCGGCGAAGGCCTCCATCCCCATCGCCATGAGCATCTCGTGCGCTGCCCGCAGATGTTCGCGGGCGTCGACCCGGCGGCGTTCGCGGCGCAGCCATTAGCCGTAGAGCAGGTGCGGGCGAGCGAGCCCGGTGCGCAGTCGCGTGCGTCCGAGATTGCTTGATCGCCGTCGATCGATGGGTAGCTAACTCACCACCCCACCGGGCACCAACCAGACCAAAAACCACTCCGAAAAACCGGGTTACTGCGACCGTGAGATGGGAAGCAGAGCGCCATAACCCCCCGCCGGTAAGAGGGCATGCGCCCGCCGGCACGGAGAGGCGGTTTGGCTCAGATGTCTTGGTGGAGATTGCATCCGCGGCGGTCCGCGCGTTGGCAGGCAAGGCGCCAGTTGAACGCGCGCCGCACCGTCCGGGGACGGCCGTGGGTCTCGCGCCAGCTTCGAAGCCTCGCGCTTCGATCGGACTGGAAGCTCGCAGCTGCTGTTTCGCTGCTCTCCAGCGTCCCGCTGGGGTGGTTCGTCGGACGCCAGAGTGAGCATTGGCTGGACGGCGCCTGGGTGGTGAGCGCGCTCTTGATCGGGCTCGCGATCGGCCTCATCGTCGTGCTGCTCCAGATCGCCGCAGGGCGAGGGCTGCGCGCGGAGCCGACTTTCAAAGCGGTCATCAGTTCCTCGGGGGTGGCGTGGCCGGTGGCGTTCTGCCTGACCTTCGTGGCCTGGGTCGGAGTCATCGAGCTGACCTCGGGGACGCGCGCGCCGGAATCCGCGATAGCTGACTACACGCTTGCCTACTTCATTGTCGGAGTGATCCTCCAGGCCGCGGTGTTCATTCGAACCGTCGGACTGGCGGCTCCTGCGGGTGTTGCCCGTGTGACGCGAGCCGTTCAGGCCGACGGCACGCGTCGCAGCGTCCAGGAGCGTCTGACACGTCAGTACGCCAACGACATCTTTGTGGCCGCGGCGGAGAGTGCCGGCCTTGCCGCAACGCTTGGTCCGCGCGGCGCGACAGTCACCAGCAACCAGGCCGGAGTCATCGATGATCTTGATGTCGAGATGCCTGCCAGGATCGCCGCACTCGGTCTCCAGGGCTCCACGGCGATAACAGCACGCGTCGGCGCCACCGTAGAGCGGGACTCCACGGGCATCGCTTCGGCGGCTGGCGCCGTGCCCCCGTGGCGGACCGCGATGCTGGGGCGCGGCGTCCACGTGAGGACAAGACCGCGGCGCGCCCGCGACTCGCTTTCGATCTTTCGCGAGGGGGTGGACCTCGCGCGGCAGTCGGTCGGCGAAGGCGCGCGACCCGACGTCGCCATCGACCTCATCATGGTCGGCCTGGAAGAGCTCCTGCGGGCGTACGCCGTCTACGACCTACCCTACGAGGGCTCCAGCGTGCGCGAGGCGTGGAGCGTGGGCGAGGAAGATCAGGTTCTGACGGAGCTTGTCCGCTTTTCACGCGACGTCTTCGCCCTCAGCCGCGACTCCGCAGGAACGGAGATGCCGGGACTCGGCTATCGGATGGTCCTGGCGGGCATCGACGAGGACGCGCCGTTCCTGGTCGACCAAGGACTGGACCTCTGGCTCGCGCAGGTGTCAGCGGCGCGAAGCATCATCTCCCGCCCTGAAGCCAGAGACCGCCTCATCGACGCTGTATCCGAGGGCGCACAGTCGGCAATGCTTCAACTCGCCCACACCCTCGAGAGCGCCACGGTGCCGCTCGGCCAACGCCTCGCGGCAGGCACATACCTGGCGCAGATCTTCCGCTTCACGACGCGCCTGCTGAAGACGCACATCGACGCCGCGGATGTGCCGGCGTTCATAGCGACCTGGGAGCGGACGTCGGCGTGGGGCCTCGACTGGAGCCCGAGCGATGACGTCGCGGCGGCCGAGCTCGAGCTCGCGCGGACGACGAAGCCGAGCGAGCAGCGCCAACTCTCGCTGGCACTCGCGGAAGCGCGCCGCGTGGTGGCGCAGCGCGACGACCTCGTCGAGGCACGCGAGTGGGGCCGCTTCAACCTCGGAGCCTGGCTGTGCTCGCGCTATCGACAGAAGCAAGTCGACAGGGAGACCTGGGAGCGGCTTTATCCCTACCTCGTCGGTGCCTTCGGCAACGCGGCGGCGCTCAGCCCGGCCCTTACGCAGACGACGCTGCTCGACGGCCCCACCAGACAGCTAGACGAGTGGGACCTTCCGAGCGGCGCCGC
>DASXEZ010000034.1:0-28167 GCA_036489875.1 Solirubrobacteraceae bacterium
GGCAAGCGCGAGATCACGCAGATCGAGCTCGAGGAGGGCATCCTGCGCGTGATCGCCGGCCCCGAGAAGAAGACGCGCGTGATGAGCGAGCGCGAGCGCCTGGTCACCGCCTACCACGAGATGGGCCACGCGATCGTCGGCAACTACCTCGAGTTCGCAGACCCCGTCCACAAGATCTCGGTGATCTCCCGCGGGCGCGCGCTCGGCTACACGATCTCGATGCCCACCGAGGACCGCTTCCTGACCACCCGCTCGGAGCTGCTGGACCAGATGGCGATGACGCTCGGCGGCCGCGCCGCGGAGGAGGTCGTCTTCGGCGACATCACGACCGGCGCCTCCAACGACCTCGAGAAGGTGACCGCGACCGCCAAGCAGATGGTGATGCGCTTCGGCATGAGCGACAAGCTCGGGCCGCGCGTCTACGGCCACGACCACGGCCAGCCCTTCCTCGGCCGCGAGTTCTCGACCGAGCCGGATTACTCAGACGAGATCGCGCGCGAGATCGACGACGAGGTGCGCCGCATCATCGAGGGCGCCCACCAGCGTGCGCGCGCCATCCTCGGCGAGCACCGCGAGCGCCTCGACACGATCTCCAAGATCCTCCTGCGCCGCGAGACGATCGAGAAGGAGCAGTTCGAGAAGCTCCTCACCGGCGCCGCCGAGGAGGACGTCTTCGGCCCCCTCGAGCCGAGCGCTCCGGCGCTCACGCCGGGTCCCGTCACCGCTCCCGAGCGCACCCGCCCCGAGACGCGGCCGCTGCCGCGCCCGGGCCTCGCCGCCGAGATGCGCGGCGAGGATCCCAAGCCCCCGCAGGTCTCCTAGCCCCTCGCGCTAGAGCGGCCGCGACCAGGTCTGGAAGACCGGGTCCGGCCAGTCCTCGTGCTCCTCGTGCAGGAGCGTGAAGCCCGCGCGCTCATAGAGCCGCCGCGCCCCGTGGAGCACGGTGTTGGTCCACAGCACGATCTCCTCATAGCCGGCGGCGCGCGCGAACGCCAGGCACTCCTCCACCAGGAGCGAGCCGACGCCGAGGCCGCGCGCGCTCGGCTCCACCAGCAGCAGCCGCAGCTGCGCGACGCTCTCGCTGCGGGCGACGCACATGATCGAGCCGGCGCGCCGCCCGCCCGCCTGCGCGATCCACACGGCCTCGCGGGCGGGGTCGTGCGAGCGCCCGTAGTCGGCGACGATCGAGGCGACGTTGCCCTCCATACGCTCGTCCCAGCCGTACTCCTGGGCGTAGAGCGCGCCGTGGCGGCTGACGATCCAGCCGAGCTCGCCAGGCTCCGCGGCGCGCAGCGTGACCTCTATCCCGGGCGCGTGCTCGTCGCGCAGCAGCGCGCGGATCGTCGCCATCGCCTCGAGCACGCGGTCGCGCTCCTCGGCGGCGAGCGTGTGCAGCATGCTCGCGCTCTCCTCGCCGGAGCGCACGTCGAGCTTCGCCAGCAGCGCCTCGCCGGCGGCCGTCAACCGCACGCACTGGCGGCGGCCGTCGGCGGCCGAGCGCTCACGGCTCACCAGACCCTCACCGTCCAGGCGCGCGAGCAGGCGGCTCAGCTGCCCGGCGTCGATGCCGAGTTCCCGGCGCAGCTCGGCGACCGCCGTCAGCGGCGCCCGGCCGAGCTCGTAGAGCAGCCGCGCCTCGGGCAGCCACAGCGGCGTCCGCAGCATCCCCCCGAGCACGCCGATCCGCCGCGTGTAGAAGCGGTTGAACGCGCGCACCTCATCGACATCGCGGGTGATGACGGCCATCGCGCGACATCTTCGGCGAGATCGTTGACTTTGTCAATGAAATGACAGCCATGGGTTGTGCGGGTGGTCGCATGCGACCACCCGGGGGACGGCGCATGCGCCGCCCCCTCTCATAATGGGGCCGTGGGCTTTCGGATCATGGGCATCCTCAACGTCACGCCCGACTCCTTCTCAGACGGCGGGCACTACCTCGACTCCGCGGCGGCGATCGAGCACGGTCTCGCGATGGCCTCCGAGGGCGCCGACATCATCGACGTGGGCGGCGAGTCGACGCGGCCGGGGTCGGAGCCCGTCGGCGCGGCCGAGGAGCTCGCGCGCGTGGTGCCGGTGATCGAGGGCCTGCGTGCCGCCGGCGTCGCCGCAGCGATCTCGATCGACACCTCCAAGCCGCAGGTCGCGGCGGCGGCGCTCGACGCGGGGGCGAGCTTCGTCAACGACGTCACCGCGCTGCGCGCCGAGGGGATGGCGGAGCTCGTCGCCGGGCGTGGCGTCGAGTGCTGCCTGGTGCACATGCGCGGCGACCCGCTGACGATGCAGGACGACCCCCGCTACGGCGACGTCGTCGAGGAGGTCGGGGCGTTCCTGCGCGAGCGCGTCGCGGCGGCCGTCGCGGCCGGCGTCTCACCGCAGCGGATCCTCGTCGACCCCGGGATCGGCTTCGGCAAGACCGTCGAGCACAACCTCGAGCTCCTGGACCGCCTCGACGAGCTGCGCGCGATCGGGCAGGGCGTGCTGATCGGAACCTCACGCAAGTCGTTCCTGGGCGCCCTCGCCGGCGAGCGCAAGCGCGACCGCCTCGCCGGCACGATCGCCACCAACGTGATCGCGCTGCTGCGCGGCGCCAGCGTCTTTCGCGTCCACGACGTCGCGGCCGTTCGCGACGCCCTCGATGTCGCTGCTGCTACGGTCAGGGTGCGATGAGCGAAGAGGCCGACGACGAGCTGGACTCAGACGACGACCTCGATCTGGAGCGCGGCGCGCAGACCGTCGTCACGATCGAGATCTCGGGGCTGTCTCTGTACACGCACATCGGGGTCGGCGCCGCCGAGCGCGAGGTCGGTCAGCGGCTGCTCTTCGACATCCGCATCGACGTCGGCGAGTCCGACGCGACCGAGACCGACCGCATCGAGGACACGATCGACTACGGCGAGGTCTGCCAGCTCGTTGCCCTGATCTCCCAGCAGCGCAACTACAAGACGCTCGAGCGGCTGTGCACCGTGGTCGCCGACCGCATCATCGAGGACTTCGGCGCCGAGGCCGTGTGGGTCAAGGCGGCCAAGCCCGAGCCGCCGATCCCGCTCGCGCTCGAGGAGGTCTCGGTGGAGGTCTGGCGCGAGCTGCCCGAGTGAGCGGCGCGGCGCGCGTCGGCTACCTCGGTCTGGGCTCAAACGTCGGCGAGCGCCGCGACAACCTGCAGGCGGCGGCCGACGCGCTGCCCGCCCACGGCGTCGAGGTGCTCGCCTCCTCGAGCACCTATGACACCGACCCGGTCGGGGAGATCCTCGACCAGCCGCCGTTTCTGAACGCCTGCCTGCGGGTTTCGACGCCGCTCGAGCCGCTCGAGCTGCTCGAGGCCTGCAAGGAGATCGAGCGTGAGCTCGGCCGTGCCGCCGGCGGGCCGCGGCACGGGCCGCGCGTGATCGACGTCGACGTGCTCCTGCTGGGCGAGGTGGAGCTGCGCGCGGAGCGGCTGACGCTGCCCCACGAGCAGGTCCTGGCGCGACGCTTCGTCCTGATCCCGCTGCTCGAACTGGACTTCGAGCTCGCGACGCCGGCCGGGGAGTCGCTCGCGGACGCGCTCGCGGTGCTCGGCTTCGAGGAGGGCGTGCGCCGCGAGGGCCCGCCGCTGCGGCTGCCCGCATAATCCGCCCGTGCTCCTCGTCGTCGACGTCGGCAACACGCAGACCCACTTCGGTGCGGTCCGCGACGGCGCGATCGCCGAGCACTGGCGCTTTGCCACCGAGCGCGGCTCGACCTCCGATGAGCTCGGAGCGGCGCTTCGCAACCTGCTCGCGCTGCGGGGGCTCGGCTTCGAGGACATCAGCGCCACCGCCGTGTCCTCGACCGTTCCCGAACTCGCGCCCGAGTGGGCCGCGATGGCGCGGCGCTACCTCGAGCACGAGGCGCTGATCGTCGGCCCGGGCGTCAAGACCGGGATGGCGATCCGCCTCGACAACCCGCGCGAGCTCGGCGCCGACCGCCTCGTCAACGCCGTGGCCGCCTGGACGCGGTTCCAGCGCGCGTGCATCGTCGTCGACTTCGGCACCGCGATCACCTACGATGTCGTCTCCTCCGACGGCGAGTACCTGGGCGGGATCATCTCGCCGGGCCTTGAGATCTCACTCGAGGCGCTGGCGCTGCGGGCGGCGAAGCTGCCGCGGATCGAGCTCGGGGAGCCGCGCTCGCTGATCGGCAAGACGACGGTCGACGCTGTGCGCTCAGGCATCGTCTACGGCTACGCGGGCCAGGTCGACGGGATCATCGGCCGCCTGCGCGCCGAGCTCGGCGAGGACGCCGCGGTGATCGCCACCGGCGGCCTCGCCCACCACCTCGTGCCCTCCTTCACCGAGTCGGTCGGCGAGGTCGATGACCTGCTGACGCTCGAGGGCCTGCGCCTGATCTGGGAGATCAACAGCAGCGGCGAGTAGAAGGTCGCGAGGGCGGCGTCCACTAGCCTTGGTGGCGATGCCCGCGCTCACAGACCCGCTGACCCTGGGCGGTTTCGAGCTCCGAAACCGCGTCGTGCTCGCGCCCCTGGCGGGGATCGGGAACTGGTTCGTGCGCCTGCAGGCGCGGCGCTTCGGGGCCGGGCTCGTGGTCTCGGAGATGGTCTCGAGCTTCGCCGTGCACTACCGCAACGAGAAGACCTGCCGCGAGCTGTTGCGGATCGATCCGCGCGAGAAGGCGGGCGGGCCGGTCTCGATGCAGCTCTTCGGCGCCGACCCCGACGTGATGCGCTCGGCGGCGGCGGCGGTCGCGGCGGCGGGCGCCGACATGATCGACATCAACATGGGCTGCCCGGTGCCGAAGGTGTGCCGCACCGGCGCCGGAGCCGCGCTGCTGGCCGATCCCGCCCGCGCGGTCGCGGTCGCGCGTGCCGCCGGCGAGGGCAGCGGTCTGCCGGTCACCGTCAAGCTGCGCTCGGGCTGGCGGGCCGGGGAGCGCGACGGGGTGGATCTGGCGCGGCGGCTGGTCGAGGACGGTGGCGTCGCGGCGATCACGCTGCACCCGCGGCCGGCCACGATCGCCCACCGCGGCAAGCCCGACTACGCGCTCGCGGCCGAGCTGGTGGCGACGCTCGGGGCGCCGGTGATCCTCAGCGGCGGCCTGAGCAGTGTCGAGGCCGTGACGGCGGCCTATGAGCAGACGGGCGCCGCGGCCGTGATGCTCGCGCGTGGGGTGCTCGGGAACCCGTGGCTCTTCGAGCAGGTGCTCGGGCTGCGAAGCGAGGGCCCGAGTGTGGCGGAGGTGCTCACCGAGCTCGACTGGGTCAGCGCCTGCGCGAGCGAGCACATGGGAGTGGAGCGGGCCGGACGCTACCTGCGGCGCTTCTACCCCTGGTACCTCGAGCGGCTGCCGCTCGAAGGCGGCGCGGCGAAGAGCCTGCAATCGGCTCTGCAGCAGGCAGAGAGCTTCGAGGCGGTCCGGGAACACCTGGACGGTGCCCTGCTTGCGCAAGCCGTGTGATCGGGTCGCTATACTGCCCGGCCGCCCAGCCACGACAGTAAGAGGGCCGCTTTGCCGAAGGATGTAATCCTCACCCCGGAGGGACTCGAGAAGCTCCAATCGGAGCTCGATCACCTCCAGACAGAGAAGCGCCGGGAAGTCGCCGAGCGCATCAAGGAAGCCCGCGAGTTCGGCGATATCGCCGAGAACTCCGAGTACGACGACGCCAAGAACGAGCAGGCGATGCTCGAGGCGCGGATCGCGACCGTGACGGAGAAGCTGCGGATGGCGACCGTGATCGAGGCCGAGGGCCTCTCCACCGACGTCGTCGCGATCGGCTCGGTCGTCCACGTCAAGGACGAGAAGACGGGCAAGTCGCTGCGCTACACGATCGTCGGCTCGGCCGAGGCCAAGCCGGCGGAGAACAAGCTCTCCAACGAGTCTCCCGTGGGCCGCGCGCTGCTCGGCCACAAGCGCAACGAGACGGTCTCGGTGCAGGTCCCGCGCGGTCCCGCGCGCAAGCTCAAGATCACCAAGATCGACGTCGGCGTGAAGTGATCCGGCTCCGGCCGGCGCCGGAGCCCTGGTCGCTCGGTTGGTGCCCGTTGCGACCGACTCGCATCATTGGCGACGCTGTGTGCGAGCCGATGCTCGCGTCGCGTCGTTGACGCCGCGCGCTCGGAGTCGGCGGCCGCGGGCTCTCAAGTAGCCTGAGCGCCGTGAGCGAAGAGGACGTGGAGCTCCCGGATCTGCTCGCTGCCCGGCGCGCGAAGCTCGAGCGGCTGCGCGCCGCGGGAGTCGAGCCGTTCCCGCACGACTACGACGGCGTGGAGACGATCGCGTCGGTGCGTGACGCCCACGGCGATCTCGAGACGGGCGCTGAGACCGACGTCGCCCATCGCGTCGCGGGCCGGATCGCCGCGCGCCGAGACGCCGGCAAGGCGGCCTTCCTCGACCTCGTCGACCGCTCCGGGCGCATCCAGCTCCTGGTTCGCGTCAACGAGCTCGGGGAGGAGGCCTTCGAGCGGCTCGTCGGCCTCGACATCGGCGATCTGATCGGGGTCGACGGCACGGCGATGAAGACCCGCAGCAGCGAGCTCTCCCTGCGTGTCGGCGCCTTCACGCTGCTGGCGAAGTCGCTGCGCCCGCCGCCTGATGACTACCACGGCCTCAGCGACATCGAGACCCGCTTTCGCCGGCGCGAGCTCGACCTGATCGCCAACGCGGAGACGCGCGAGCTCTTCGTCGCGCGGGCGCGGATCATCAGCGCGATCCGGCGCTCGCTCGATGACGACGGCTTCATCGAGCTCGAGACGCCGGTGCTGCAGCCGCTCTACGGGGGCGCCAGCGCGCGGCCCTTCCTGACCCATCACAACGCGCTCGACCGCACGCTCTACCTGCGCATCGCGACCGAGCTCTACCTCAAGCGCGCGATCGTCGGCGGGCTCGAACGCGTCTACGAACTCGGCAAGGACTTCCGCAACGAGGGCCTCTCGCCCAAGCACAACCCCGAGTTCACGATGGTCGAGTGGTATGAGGCCTACGCCGACTACGAGGACGCCGCGGCCCGCCTGGAGACGGTCGTGGGGGCCGCTGCCGCGGCGGTGGCGCAGCCGGCGGTCGACTTCAGCGCGCCCTGGCGGCGCGTCACGCTCGCGGACGCGATCGCGCAGCAGACCGGCATCGACGTGCTCACCGAGCGCTCGCGCGAGGCGCTGGTGGAGGCGATCCGGGCCCGGGGCCTGAACGTCGACACCGACGAGCGCAGCTGGGCGGGGATCGTCGACGAACTGCTCTCGACCTACGTCGAGCCGACCCTGATCGAACCGACCTTCCTCCTCGACTATCCGGTCGAGCTCTCGCCGCTGGCCAAGGCCCACCGCTCGAAGCCGGGGCTCGTGGAGCGCTGGGAGGCCTACGCCGGCGGGATCGAGATCTCCAACGCCTTCAGCGAGCTCAATGACCCCGACGAGCAGCGCGAGCGGTTCCTGGAGCTGCATCGCAGCGCTGCCGGGGCCGAGGTGGACGAGGCGCCGCCGCTCGATGAGGCCTTCCTTGCGGCGCTCGAGCAGGGGATGCCGCCGACGGCGGGCGTCGGGCTTGGAATCGACCGCCTCGTGATGTTGCTGAGCGGGCGGCGCACGATCCGCGAGGTCGTGCTTTTCCCCGCGATGCGAGATGGGTAGATAACAAGGGCCTTCGGGTGGGTAACCGGCTGGGGCTGCCCGGGGCGATTGGTAGACTGCAGTAGCGCAGATTCTTGGGTTCCCGCTCAACCGTTTCGCTCCTCCGGCCGAATAGACGAGCAGACCCGATGCATCGGCGTCCCCGCAAGAGGAGCGGGGGCTAACAGGACCTCTCCACGAAGATCGCAGCAGCAGGAAGGACCGTTACGAGATGTTCGAGCGATTCACAGAGCGTGCCAGGCAGGTGGTGGTGCTCGCGCAGGAGGAGGCGCGGACGCTCAAGCACAACTACATCGGGACCGAGCACATCCTGCTCGGGCTATTGCGCGAGGAGGAAGGTCTTGCCGCGCGCGTGTTGGAGAGCCTCGATATCACCGTCGAGCGGGTCCGTGGCCAGGTGGTCCGGATCGTCGGCTCCGGTGAGGAGGTCACCTCGGGTCAGATCCCCTTCACGCCACGCGCGAAGAAGGTTCTGGAACTCGCGCTGCGCGAGGCGCTGAGTCTCGGCCACAACTACATCGGCACCGAGCACATCCTGCTCGGCCTCGTCCGCGAGAACGAGGGCGTCGCCGCACGCATCCTGCTGGACTTCGACGCCGACTCCGAGAAGATCCGCAACGAGGTCATCCGCATGCTCTCCGGCCCCAGCGGCCGCCGCGGCGGACCGGGCGCGGTGACCGGGGGGACGAGCCCCGCCGACGCCAAGAAGTCTTCGAAGCTGCTCGACCAGTTCGGGCGCAACCTGACCAAGCTGGCCGCCGACGGCAAGCTCGACCCGGTGGTCGGGCGCGAGACCGAGATCGAGCGGATCATGCAGATCCTCTCGCGGCGCACCAAGAACAACCCGGTGCTGATCGGCGAGCCCGGAGTCGGTAAGACGGCAGTCGTCGAGGGCCTGGCCCAGCGGATCACCAACTCCGAGGTGCCCGAACTGCTGAAGAACAAGCAGATCTACACGCTCGACCTGGCGGCCCTGGTCGCCGGCTCGAAGTACCGCGGCGAGTTCGAGGAGCGCCTCAAGAAGGTGATGAAGGAGATCACCCAGCGCGGCGACATCATCCTCTTCATCGACGAGCTTCATAACCTCGTCGGCGCCGGTGCCGCCGAGGGCGCGATCGACGCGGCCTCGATCCTCAAGCCCGCGCTGGCGCGTGGTGAGCTGCAGACGATCGGCGCGACGACGCTCGATGAGTACCGCAAGTACCTGGAGCGCGACTCGGCGCTCGAGCGGCGCTTCCAGCAGATCCGCGTCGATGAGCCGACGGTCGAGCAGACCGTCGAGATCCTGCGCGGCCTGCGCGACCGCTACGAGCAGCACCACAAGGTCACGATCACCGACGACGCCCTCAAGGCCGCCGGCGAGCTCGCCGACCGCTACATCTCCGACCGCTTCCTCCCGGACAAGGCGATCGACCTCATCGACGAGGCCGCCTCGCGCATGCGCATCAAGTCGATGACGGCGCCGCCCGCCAACCGCGAGCTCGAGCAGGAGATCGAGACGACGCGGCGCGAGAAGGAGGCCGCGATCGAGGCGCAGGAGTTCGAGAACGCCGCGAACCTGCGCGACAAGGAGCGCAAGCTGACGACCAAGAAGCGGGAGCTCGAGGAGCAGTGGGAGGCCGGCGAGACCGGTGGCGAGCGCCCCTCGATCGGCGAGGACGAGATCGCCGACATCGTCTCGATGTGGACCGGCATCCCCGTCTTCAAGCTGACCGAGGCCGAGACGGCGAAGCTGATGCGCATGGAGGACGAGCTGCACAAGCGCGTGATCGGCCAGCATCCGGCGATCGAGGTCATCTCGAAGGCGATCCGCCGCTCGCGCGCGGGTCTCAAGGACCCCAAGCGCCCGACCGGCTCTTTCGTCTTCCTCGGGCCCTCCGGCGTCGGCAAGACCGAGCTGGCGCGCACGCTGGCCGAGTTCCTCTTCGGCGACGAGGAGGCGATGGTCCGCATCGACATGTCCGAGTACATGGAGAAGCACGCCGTCTCGCGGCTGGTGGGTTCGCCTCCGGGCTACATCGGCTACGACGAGGGCGGGCAGCTGACCGAGGCCGTGCGGCGCAAGCCCTACTGCGTGCTCCTGCTCGACGAGATCGAGAAGGCCCACGGCGACGTCTTCAACATCCTGCTGCAGATCCTCGAGGACGGGCGCCTGACCGACTCGCAGGGGCGGACGGTCGACTTCCGCCACGCGATCGTGATCATGACCTCCAACATCGGCGCCCAGGAGATCGCGCGCAACACGCCGCTGGGCTTCGCGATCTCAGACGACGAGACGGGGATCACCTACGACGACATGAAGAACCGGATCATGGGCGAGCTCAAGAAGGTCTTCCGGCCCGAGTTCCTCAACCGGATCGACGACGTGATCGTCTTCCACAAGCTGCAGAAGGACGAGATCAAGCAGATCGTCGAGCTGCTGCTGACGCGGATCCGCCACTCGATGGCCGAGCGCGAGCTCGTGCTCGACCTCACCGACGAGGCCAAGGACCTGCTCGTCGAGAAGGGCTGGGATCCGGCGATGGGAGCGCGGCCGTTGCGCCGTGCGATCCAGCGCTACATCGAGGACCCGCTCGCCGACTTCGTCCTGCGCTCGCAGCTCCCGCCCGGCTCGACGGTCGTGGTCGACCCGGCGCCGGAGGGCGAGGAGGGTGAGGTCCGCCTCACGATCGTCAAGCCCAAGAAGGCCAAGACGCCAGTCGCCGTGGGTGCCGGGGGCGCCGAGGGCGAGGTCGACGCCGAGGTCGCCGACGACGACGTGCCGGTCAGTCACGAGGCGCTCGACGACGGTGTCCACGACGTGCTCGGGGAAGATCTCGGAGACGACGCATAGGCCGCCGCGCAGCGCGGCCGCCGCAGGGCGCAGGTAGGTAGCGATCGGGAGTGAACTAGGGGCGGCCTGGGGCCGCCCTTCGGTTCTCAGCCGGCCTGGGGGTCGGTCGGTCCCGCGGGAGGATCAACCTCCGGGTCCTCGGCGACGATCTCGCCGCAGAGGGCCACGCACTCGCTGCAGATGGCCACCTCGGGGGTCGGACCAGCGATCAGCTTGGCGACCGCGGCCTGGCTCTTCCCGCAGAAGGAGCAGTGGAGCTCGGCGCGACTCATGGCTTCAGCTGGACCGCCTCGAGCTGGTCGGAGCCGAAGTTCCCGACCAGCAGCGTCCTGCCGTCGCCCTCGAGGCTCATCTCGCGCGGGAAGGCTCCAGCCGGGATCTCGCCGAGCAACGCGCGGCGGCCGGCGAGCGCGGCAGCGACGTCGACCACGCTCAGCGAGGAGGACTGCTTGGAGCCGACGTAGCGATTGGAGTCGGCGAGCACCACGAGTCGACCGCCATCCACGAGCGCGAGCCCGACCGGGGCCGCGCCGACGCGGACGGAGGCCAGCAGGGCGTGCGCCGGGTCGCTGCGGAGCTTGGCCGCCGAGAAGGCGAGCAGATCGTCGCTGGCGCGGGCGCTGACCCAGACCGTGCTGCCGTCGGGACTGACGACGACGCGCACGGGTTGGCACTGCGCGTTGACGGTGGCGAGGACCGAATCGGCAGGGTCGCGCCCCGCACTGGCGATCGAGATCACGCTGAGCGTGCCGGGGGTCGTCGGCGTCTCGCTTCCGGCCCGCGCCTCGCTCGTGGCGTAGAGCCAGCGCCCGTCGGGCGATACCGCGAGCCCGACGACGGACTCTCCCAGCGGCACCGAGCCGAGGTAGGTCGGGTGGGCGAAGTTCTCGGCGAGCGCGGCCCGCAGGTCATAGACCGCGACCTGGTCGGAGTATTCGATCGACACGAAGGCGTAGTGGCCGTCCGGCGAGATCGCGGCCTCGATCGGCCCGAGCTGGCTGCCGTGCGCTCCGCGCAGCGTCCCCAGCACGGCGTCGCGCTGTCCCGCCTCGGCACGGGCGACGCTGACCACGACCGCGTCTGAGACCTCGGCGTTCGAGGGAGCGGCGGGATCGCTGCCACCGTCCGCGAGCACCAGATAGCGCCCGTCCGCGCTGAGCGCGTTACCGAGCGCCATACCGGGCACCGCGAGCGTGTGGACCAGCCGCGGGTGCAGGCCGGCGTCTGAGAACACGAGCAGCCTGCCTGGGGCCTGATCGACGAACGACCAGCGGCCGTCCCGCGTCGAGGCGATTCCGAAGGGCGGGCCGGCGAGCTTGATCATCGCCGTACGCGCCCCGGCCAGAGCGTGTGCGGGCGCGACCGCGCTCGTGCAGAGCCCAGGCGGGGGCGCCGGCGTCAGATGGACGCGGCCGGCGGTGCTCTTGGCGCCCGCGCCCTGCGAAGGTGAGGCGCCGCCGAACGCCGCCGCAAGCGTCGTCGCCGTCAGCGCGAGGACGAGCATCCCCGCCACGCGCGGGGCGCGCCGCCGCCGAGCCGGAGCCCGTGAACCCACGCTCCCAGCATAGGCGCGACGGCGCCCTTGCGGGATTTTCCCCGTCGCGGCGGTCCCGTCCCCGTCGGCACGTAGAGTCGTTTGCTTGGCTCGTTCGACCTCACTTCATGTCTGTTCGGCCTGCGGCCACGAGGAGCCGCGCTGGCACGGGCGCTGTCCCGGCTGCGGTGAGTGGAACACGCTCGTCGAGGAGGTGCGCGAGCGCTCGGGGCCGCGACGCGGCGGTGGCGGTGGTGGTGCCAAGGCGGCATCGCCGGTGCCGCTCGGCGAGGTCAGCGCGCCGGAGGTGCCGCGACTCGCGACCGGAATCGGCGAGCTCGACCGGGTCCTCGGCGGCGGCATCGTCCCCGGTTCGGTGATCCTGCTCGGCGGGCCGCCCGGGATCGGTAAATCGACGCTCACCAACATGGTGCTCGGCAACCTCGCCGGCGGCGGGCGCAGCACGCTCTACGTCTCCGGTGAGGAATCGACCGCCCAGGTCGCATTGCGGGCGCAGCGGCTCGCGGGGGCCGCCCTGGCGGTCCCGGCGGTGGCCGAGACAGATCTCGACAACGTGCTCGCGCTGCTCGAGCGCGAGCGCCCGGAGGTCTGCGTGATCGACTCGGTGCAGACGCTCGACTCGCGCGAGCTCTCCTCGGCCGCCGGCTCCGTCGGACAGGTGCGCGAGGTCGCCGCGCGGATCGTCGGCGTCGCCAAGCGGCTGCGGATCGCGGTCATCCTCGTCGGCCACGTGACCAAGGACGGCGCCCTCGCGGGCCCGCGAGTGCTCGAGCACCTGGTTGACTGCGTCCTCGCCTTCGAGGGTGAGCGCGAGCGCAGCTATCGCACCGTCCGAGCGATCAAGAACCGCTTCGGATCCACCAGCGAGGCGGGCGTCTTCGAGATGAGCCACAGCGGCCTCGTCGAGGTCCTCGACGCCTCCGCGCGCTTCGTCGAGGGCGCTACGCGGGCGCCCGGAAGCGTCGTGCTCGCCTCCATGGAGGGAAGCAGACCGCTGCTCGTCGAGGTCCAGGCGCTTGTGACCTCCTCGGAGCTGGTGCCGCCGCGGCGCGTGTGCAACGGCATCGATCGCAACCGACTCGCGCTCGTGCTCGCGGTGCTCAGCCGCCACGGCGGCGTCGCCCTCGGCGGCTCCGACGTCTTCGTCAACGTCGTCGGGGGCGTGCGCGTCGATGAGCCGGGCGCGGACTTGGCGATCGCGCTCGCCGTCGCGAGCGCCTCGCGTGGTGTCGCCCTCGGCGGCGGCGAGGAGTCAAGGCCGCTGGCGGCCTTCGGCGAGCTGGGACTGACCGGTGAGCTGCGCTGGGTCGCCCATCCCGAGCGGCGGATCGCCGAGGCCCGCCGCTTCGGCCTCGACCCGGTGATCGCACCGAGCGGCAGCGGCGCCAGCGACGCGCCCACCTTGCGCGCTGCCCTGGCCGCGGCCCTGGGCAGCGCACCGCGAGTCGCGCGGGCCGCGTAGCTCACGCTAGCCTGACCGGCGTGATCGTCGGGCTCGACCACGTCCAGCTTGCGGCGCCAGAGGGCTGCGAGGCGGCGGCGCGCGCGTTCTACGGTGAACTGCTCGGCCTGCGCGAGGTGCCCAAGCCGGCGCCGCTGCGCGCGCGCGGGGGCGTCTGGTTCGAGCTGGCCGATGGCCGCGAGCTCCACCTCGGCATCGAGCGTCCGTTCGCGCCCGCCCTGAAGGCGCACCCGGCGCTGCGCGTCGATTCGCGCGCTTCGCTCGAAGGCCTCGCAACCGTGCTTTCGGCGGCCGGTCATGAGCCGCGATGGGACCAGGATCTCCCCGGCGTGATGCGCTTCTACGTCGACGATCCGTTCGGCAATCGTGTCGAGTTGACCCTCGGCCAAGGCTGAGCGAAACGCTCCCGCGAGGGCGGCTAAAAGCCTCGCGAAAGCGCCCCCAAGGGCCAAAAAACCCCTATAAGAAGGCGCTTTTCGTCCAACCGCGCTAGAATGCAGTGAGCATGGCAACGACTCGATCTGAAGACGTACACGACATCGAGTCAAGACAGGAGCCAAAACTGGTCCGCGCGCTCGAGATGGTGGCGCCCGGGACCGCGCTGCGGGAGGGAATCGAGAATATCCTCCACGCGCGTACCGGCGGCCTGCTCCTGATCGGCGAGCCCGACGATCTCTCGTTCCTGTTCTCGGGCGGCATCAAGGTCGACGTCGACTACACGCCCGCGCTGCTCTACCAGCTCGCGAAGATGGACGGCGCGATCACCCTGAACGCCAACGCGACCAAGATCGCGATGGCCAACGTCCAGCTGATGCCCGACCCGACGATCCTCTCGGTCGAGACCGGCACCCGCCACCGCACCGCTGAGCGCGTCGGCAAGCAGACGGACGCGCTGGTGATCGCGATCTCGCAACGCCGCGAGGTGATCTCGCTCTACATCGACGGCATCAAGTACATCCTCGAGGACATCCCCATCGTCCTCGCCAAGGCCAATCAGGCCCTGGCGACCCTCGACAAGTACCGGGCGCGCCTCGATCAGGTCTCGACGCGACTGACGGCGCTCGAGTTCGAGGGCGGCGGCACGCTGCACGACGTCCTCACGGTGCTCCAGCGCGCCGAGCTCGTGACGCGCATGGCGGTCGAGATCGAGCGCCACATCGTCGAGCTCGGCAGCGAAGGTCGCCTGATCGAGATGCACCTCGAGGAGACCATGCTCGGCACCGCCGCCGAGAAGGCCGCGCTCGTACGCGACTACATCGCCGTCGACAGCGACGAGGAGTTCGCCGCCGTGCTCGAGGCTATCGGGCGACTCGGCCATCAGGACCTTCTGGACTTCGGGCGGCTCGCCGAGCTGCTCGGTTACGACCGCAAGCTGAACACCCTGGACTATCCGGTCGCACCCCGCGGCTACCGCATCCTCGGACGTATCCCGCGGCTCCCGAAGCTGATCGTCGCGAACATCGTGCGCGCCTTCGGTGGCCTCGACGAGTTGCTGGCCGCGAGCGACCCCGAACTCGAATCCGTCGAGGGGGTCGGCGACATCCGTGCAAAGGACATCCGCGAGGGCCTTCGCCGGTTGCAGGAGATCAACCTCGTGGACCGCTACTTGCAAACCTGACGAGCGTCGCCCGCAACGAATGACGGGCATGCCAAGCCAAGGAGGACACCATTCCCGGAACAGCCGAAGCAAGCGTGTTGGAGGACGAGCTGGAGCCTGACTCTGAGCTCGATGTCGACGCTGACGACGTCAACGCCGAGGCGGACGTCGAAGACGGCGACGACGACGCCGATCTCGAGGACGACGAGATCGAGGTCACGGTCAGGGCTGAGTACATCGAGTTCGAGCTCGGTGACAACGTTGTGTATCCCCATCACGGGGCCGGTCAGGTCCAGGCGAAGGAGATCAAGGAGATCTTCGGGGAACGCCGCGAGTACCTGACGATCAAGATCCTGCACAACGACATGACCGTCATGGTCCCGACCGAGAACGCCGCGCTCGCAGGTCTGCGCCGCGTCATCGACGAGGAGACGGTCGAGAAGGTTCTCAACGTGCTCCGCGACGACGTCTCGGACATGCCCAAGAACTGGAACCGTCGCTTCAAGCACAACCGCGACAAGATCAAGACGGGCGACATCTACGAGCTCGCCGAGGTGGTCCGCAATCTCGCCCTGCGCGAGAACGAGAAGGGCCTCTCCAGCGGCGAGAAGCAGATGTATACGCGCGCCAAGAAGATCCTCGCCTCGGAGCTGATGTACGCGCTCGACAAGAACGAGGATGAGGCCGAGCAGTATCTCGATGAGCTGCTGTCCCGCTCGCCCGAGGGCGAGGCGGCCGTGCGCGGTCGCTGACGGCGGGCAATGGAAGCGGGAGCGGTCGCGCTTGTCGTGGCCGCCGGACGGGGGGAGCGTCTTGGGTCCAGCGGACCCAAGACGCTTATCGAGCTGGCCGGTCGGCCGATGCTCGAATGGAGCCTCGAGGCGTTGCGCGCAGTCGACTCGATCGGCGAGATCGTCGTCGCGCTACCGCCGGGCGTGCCGACGCCGCCCGGGTGCATCGGCGTCGCCGGTGGTGAGGTTCGCTCGGCCTCGGTGGCGGCGGCCTTCGCGGCCGCCGGCACTGACGCCGATGTCGTCCTTGTTCACGACGGGGCGCGCCCGCTGGTGACGATGGCCCTGATCGAGGCCGTCCTGGCGGGGCTCGGCGAGTGCGACTGCGCGATCGCCGCGGCCCGTGTCAGCGACACCGTGAAGGAGGCAGACCCCGAGGGGAACGTGTTGCGCACGCTCGATCGCGCGCGGCTGTGGGCGGTGCAGACGCCACAGGTCTTCCGTCGGCGCGCGCTCGCGCAGGCGCTCGAGCTCGAGCCCGAGCTGGTCGCCGGCGCCACCGACGAGGCCTGGCTCGTCGAGCACGCGGGCGGGCGCGTGCGGGTGATCGAGGCGCCGGCGGAGAACCTCAAGGTGACGACCCCGCGCGACCTGCTCCTGGCCGAGCAGTTGCTCGCCGCGCGAGTTGATTGAATCGACCGCGCGTGCTGACCGACTACCACGTCCACCTGCGCCCCGACGAGGCCGCTGACTCCTTCGCCTCGGCATTCAGCGCCGCCAACGTCGAGCGCTACCGCGAGGCGGCTGACGCCGCCGGCATCACCGAGCTCGGCGTCTCCGAGCACATTCACCGCTTCCGCCAGTCTCTCGACGTCTGGGATCACCCCTACTGGCGCGAGCAGGCCGTCGATGACATCGATGCCTACTGCGCCTACGTGCGCGAGGAGACCGACCTCAAGCTCGGCCTCGAGGTCGACTTCGTGCCCGGTCGCGAGGACCGCACCCAGAACCTGATCGAGCGCTGCCCGCTCGACTACGTCGTCGGCTCGGTGCATTTCCTCGGCGACCTGGCCGTCGACTTCGACCGCTATGACATCTGGGAGCAGGCGCGCAGCCCCGAAGCGGTGTGGAAGCGCTACTTCGAGACGCTCGCCGACGCCGCCCGCAGCGGCCTCTTCGACATCCTCGCCCACCCCGACCTCGTCAAGATGTGGGGGACTTCGCGACCTCTGCCCGGGGATGAGCTACGCCGCTACTACGAGCCGGCGCTCGAGGCCATCGCCGACTCCCAGATCGCCGTGGAGGTCTCCACGGCGGGGCTGCGCAAGCCGGTTGGTGAGATCTATCCGGCCCCGGCCTTCCTCGAGGGCGTCGTCGCCACCGGCGTGCCGATCGCGCTCTCGAGCGACGCCCACCTGCCCGAGCAGATCGGCCTCTACTACGACCGCGCGCTCGAACTCCTCGAGGCCGCCGGCGTCAGCGAGCTGGCGGTCTTCGAAGGTCGGACGCGGCGCCTTGAGCCGCTCGGCTGATGGCCGTCCGAAGCGGCATCGGCTACGACACCCACCGGCTCGCGGCGGGTCGCCAACTCGTGCTGGGCGGGGTCGTGCTCGAGAGCGAGCTCGGTCTGGATGGCATCTCTGACGCCGACGTGCTCACGCACGCGGTGATCGACGCGGTGCTCGGCGCCGCCGCGCTCGGCGACATCGGCATGCACTTCCCCGACAGCGACGAGCGCTACCTCGGCGCCGACTCGATCGAGCTGCTGCGGGTGGCGGTCGCCCGCGTGCGCGAGGCCGGCTACGCGATCGTCAACGTCGACGTCACCCTCGCGCTCGAGGCACCGAAGCTCGGCGGCGCGCGCCAGCGCATGCGCGAGCGCCTCGCCGATGCTCTCGGGATCGCTCTCGACGCCGTCAACGTCAAGGCGACGACCGGGGAGGCGATCGGCTTCGTCGGCCGCGGCGAGGGCGCCGCCGCGCTCGCGATCGCCACGATCGATGGCTGAGATCCGTCTCTACGACACCCGCTCGCGCTCGGTGGCGCCGCTCGTGCCGCGCGAGAGCGGCCGCGTCGGCATCTACGTCTGCGGGCCGACCGTCTACGCGCGCATCCACATCGGTAACGCCAGGCCGTTCGTCGTCTTCAACCTGCTCAAGCGCTACCTGCAGTGGAGCGGACTCGAGGTCACGCTGGTGATCAACATCACCGATGTCAACGACAAGATCTACACGGCAGCGCGCGGAGGCTCGAGTGTCGAACTGGCCGCCGAGATGTCGGCCGCCTACCGCGCCGACACCGATCGCCTGGAGCTCGGGCGACCGGATCACGAGCCGCTGGCGAGCGAGTGGATTGCGGGCATCGTCGAGGAGATAGAGGCGCTCTTGGCGGCCGACTACGCCTACGTGGCCGACGGCGACGTGTATTTCCGCGTCCGCCGCGATCAGGACTACGGAGCGCTCTCGCGACGCGACGTCGACGCGATGGACCAGGGCGAGGATGTGGACGGCGCGCAGCGCAAGGAGGACCCGCTCGACTTCGCGCTCTGGAAGGCGCACAAGGCGGGTGAGGACAGCGCCTGGGACACCCCGTGGGGGAGCGGGCGACCCGGGTGGCACATCGAGTGCTCGGCGATGGCGGAGGGGCTGCTCGGCGTCGGCTTCGACATCCACGGCGGCGGCCTGGACCTGCTCTTCCCCCACCATGAGAACGAGGGGGCGCAGACGCGTAGCGCGCGCGGCGGCGAGCTGGCCCGCCACTGGATGCACAACGGCATGCTGGCCGCCAGCGACGGCGAGAAGATGTCCAAGTCGATCGGCAACATCTCGCCGCTTCACGAGGTGCTCGACGCGCACGGCCGTGATGTCGTGATCCTCTACTTCGCCGGTGGCCACTACCGCCAGCCGATCGCCTTCGGCGAGGAACAGCTGCGCGCGGCGGCGGCGGGCGTGGCGCGGATCCGAGACGCGGCTCGGCGCCTGGTTGCGGGGGAGTCGCCGCCCGCGCTACGTCCGTTGCGAGATCGCTTCTTCGAGGCGCTGGCCGATGACTTCAACACCCCGAGCGCGCTGGCGGCGATGTGGGAGTGGATCCGTAGCGCCAACAGCCTCGAGGAGGATGTCGGCGACGGCGATCTGCGCGAGATGCTCGGCGTCCTGGCGCTCGAGAATCTGTTCGAGGTCGCCGGCGCGCCCGAGGCGGTGGTCGCGCTGGCGCGCGCGCGCCAGGATGCCCGCGCGGCTGGTGACTACACGCGCGCCGACGAGCTGAGGGCGGCGATCGAGGCCGAGGGGTGGTCGGTGCGAGACACCGCGGCAGGGTTCGAGCTCTCGCCGCTGTAGTGATCGTCTACGGGCGAAATGCCGTGCGCGAGGCCCTGCGCGGCCGCCGCGCCGCCACGGCGGGGGAGATCCTCGCCGTGGACTCGCTGCGGCGCGAGCCGTGGTTGTCCGGCCAGCGCGTGCGGATCTCGAGCGCCGAGGAGATCGAACGCGCCTGCGGCTCGCGTGAGCACCAGGGCATCTGCGTAGAGTTGGCCGGCTACCCCTACGTCTCGCCGCGCGAGCTGCTGGGCGTGGCGGATCCCTTCATCGTGGCGTTGGATGAGGTCCAGGACCCGCAGAACCTCGGCGCGATCTGCCGCACAGCCGAGTGCGTCGGCGCCACCGGGGTCGTGATCTGCGAGCGGCGGGCGGCGGCGGTCACTGCTGCGGTCTGCAGGGCCTCCGCGGGGGCGGTTGAGCATCTGCGGGTCGCCAAGGCCGCCAACCTCGCAGATTTCCTGCTGGAGGCCCGAGGCGCGGGCTGCTGGAGCTACGGTGCGGCGATCTCCGAGCGCGCGCTCGACTACGCGCAGCCGGACTACAGCGGCGGCGTCGTCGTCGTGTTCGGGGCCGAGGGCCGCGGGCTGCGCCGCCGCGTCGCGGAGTGCTGCGATGCGCTCGTGGCGATGCCCCTGCGCGGGCGGATCGGCTCGCTCAACGTGAGCGCCGCAGCAGGCGCTCTGCTGTATGAGGTGTTGCAGCGCCGCGGGGCTCTTGACAGCGCTCCATAACTGCGGCTAATGTTCCGCCCCATCAAGGCTAAACCTTAGGTTAAGACCTTGTCTCATATTCGCAGTCGGCGCCAGGGGAGGAGTGCGTCACTGAGCAATCCTGCCTGAAAAGGCATGAAAAAGGAACGGCTCGTGGCCCAAGTCTCCAGACAGTCTTACTCTCAACCTCAGGTTGAGGATGGCTTTCTCATCGCGCTGGCGAAGACCGGCGATCCTACGGCCTATTCGCGGCTCGTCACGCGCTACCGGGGCTTCGTCCGCCTCAAGGCCTCGTCGTACTTCCTCGCGGGTGGAGACAGCGAGGACCTGATCCAGGAGGGGCTGATCGGGCTCTACAAGGCGATCCGCGATTACCGCACCGACCGCGAGTCGAGCTTCCGCAACTTCGCGGAGCTGTGCATCACGCGCCAGATCATCACGGCGGTGAAGACCGCCACGCGCAACAAGCACACGCCGCTGAACCAGTACGTCTCCTTCTCGGCTCCCGCCGGCTCGAGCGCCGACGAGGAGGCCCCGACGCTCGAGGAGCTGATCGCCAGCCCGTCGGTCAACGATCCCGCCAAGCAGGCGATCTCGGCCGAGGAGCTGCGCTCGCTCGTCGGTTGCCTCTCGACGAGCCTCTCGCAGCTGGAATCCAGCGTGCTCGCGCTGTATCTCGATGGTCGCTCCTACGAGGAGATCGGCGGGCGACTCGATTGCGACACCAAGACGGTCGACAACGCGCTGCAGCGCGTCAAGCGCAAGGTCGGCGCTCACCTCGATGAGCGCATGATCCTCGACTGAGGATCCTCAGCAGTCAAGGGCCGCGACGGCGCGCTCAAGCGCCGCCTCGGCCGCGGCGGCGAAGCTCTCGCCGCGCGAGGACTCATCGTGGAAGCCCTGGGTGATCCGTTCGGCGCGCGCCCAGTTCTCGAGCCCCAGGTCGAGCGCCTCGACCGGCACCGAGAGCGCGGACGCCAACTCGCGGGCGCGGCGCTCGAGGGTGAGGCGATCGCCGATCCCGAACACACGCTTGGCGGCGAGCGTGACGACGTCCTCCTCGGTCAGCAGTAGCGCCGGCGCGCGCACCGGATAGCGGCCGAGTTCCCCGAGCGTCACCAGCAGGTCGTAGCGGGCGCGACGGTTCAGGCCCGGCAGCGCGAGGCGCTCATAGATGCGCTCGAAGCGCTGCTGGGGCGACCAGGAGGCATCGGCGGTGATCGCCTGCTCCTGGCTGCCGGCGCGCGCCACGAACCGGGCGTAGGCGGTCAGTGTCTCCCCGCCGCGTCCGTCCTCGAGCGACCCGCGAGGCCCGGCCTCGGTCTGTTCGAGGGCGGGCAGCTCTCCCCAGGGGGTGCGGGCCGCCTCGATCGCCGCGAACGGCTGCTCGCGCTCGAGCGGACCGATGTAGGCGATCAGGAAGGCCAGCCAGCTCACCTGCTCGAGGTCTGCCGTCGTGGCGACCTCCGCGTAGAGGCCGGGGGGATCAGAGGAGAGGCCGGCGAGCCGTCCGGCGGCGAAGGAGATCTCCTCGGCCAGGCGCTGGGCATCCTCGGTCGAGCGCAACCCGGGCGCGAGCGCCGAGCGGTAGCCGTCGTCCTCGGAGCGACGCTCGCGGCGTACGGTCAGGCCCCCGCGCGAGGCCGCAGCGCCCTGGGAGCGCGAACGGGCTGTGTTCGCACGCGCCCGCGGTGGGGTGGCCCGTGTCGCCGCCTCAACGGTCGCGTGGCAGATTGGGCAGCGTTCGGTGAGGGTGCCGTGGCGACAGAACTTCGGCAAGACCCGCAGTGTAGCCGCGAGCGCGCCGTCGGCTCCGGCGGGCGCCGCGCAGGGTGGTCGCCCATCGGCGAGACTCCCCGCTGGAGAGGCCGGGGCAGTGAGCACGCAACCGCGAAGCGAGATGAGCATTGCGCTGCCAGGGCGGCGACGGGTCCCGCCGCACGTTCGTGCCGCCCGCGCGGCTCGCGCCGCGGCCGGGCTCGCGTTGCTGCTGGGCGCCTGGGCGCTTCGGCGGCTGGCGGCCTGGCTGAGGGGTGCTCTGCCGGCGATAGGGGCCGGTCTCGCGGCGGCGATCCCGGTGCTGCGCTCGAGCGTGCATGCCGTCAGCATCGGCTGGCAGCCGGCGGGGGACGACGGCATCATCGTGACCCGCGCGTGGGACGTCTTCACCGCGCACTCGCCCCTCATCGGGCAGTACTCCGAAGCCGGCGAGGTCACCCGCCAGATCGTCCACAGCCCAGGGCCGCTGCTCTATTGGCTGCTCGCGCTGCCGGCTCGTTTCGGGAGCGTCGCGAGCATCGCGGGCTGGATGGGGGCCTGGAACACGATCGCGATCATCGGCGCGGTCGCGCTGGCGCGACGACGCGGGGGGCTCGGGCTGATGTTCGCGACGGCGGCCGCGATCGCCTTGATGTGCCAGTCGCTGCCGTCGGAGAGCTTTCACGACGTCTGGAACCCCGCGGCCGCGCTGTTCCCGTTTCTGCTCCTGATCTTCCTGTGCTGGTCGCTGGCCGGTGGCGAATATCGCCTCGCGCCCGTCACCGTCCTGTTCGCGAGCTTCGTCACCCAGACGCACCTGAGCTATCTCGCACCCACACTCGGGATGCTCGCCGTGGTCGCCGCCTGCCTGCTCGCGCCGGCGCTTCGCGGCCGCCGCGAGCTCCGGGCCGTGGCCGGCAGCGCGCGGAGGCGCGCTGCGCCGCCTCCCCCGGCCGTGGCGCCGGGATTGCCGGTAGCTCCAGCCGCCGCGACGCCCGACCTCACCGGCGAGCCGCACTCGACGGCCCCACCCGCCAGGCCCGTGGACGACTGGTTGGCCGACGATGAGTTGATCTGGCAGCGGCGCGAGTCGGTAGCGCCGACGCCGGCCGCGATCGCCGAGACAAGCGCTGAGGCATCCGAAGCGGCGCAGCGGGAGAGCTCGCCTGGTGCGCTCGAGGAGGAGGTCGCCGAGCCCGACCCCCGCGGCGCGCTGGATGGTCAGCGGCGCGAAGGCGTCAGCGGCTGGCGCTCGCGAGGCTCGCTACGACGCTGGGTGTTGGCCGCAATCGCGGTTGGCGCGATCTGCTGGATGGCGCCGCTGATCGATGAGATCGAGCACAGCCCCGGGAACCTGAGCCTGGTCGTCCGCACGACGGAGGACCGCGGCGCAACGCTCGGCACCGGGGTTGGATGGAACGCCGTCGTCCGCGCCGTCGGTGTGACCCCCTGGTGGTTGTTCGTGCCCTCCAACGAATGGAGCCGCAAGTCGGACGTCCGCGTCACCCCGGGTGCCAGCGCGCAAGTCTCCGCGATCGCGATCCTCGTGGCCCTCATGCTCGTCGCCGTGGTGGCGATCAGGCGGCGCCGGCGCGAGCTGGCCGCGGCGGCGCTGCTCGCCCTGATCCTCTGCGCGACGCTCGCCGCGAACATCTCACAGACCCCGGTCACGCCCCTTCTGGCTGGGACAATCGGCTACAGCGCCTGGTGGGGGTCGATACTCGGGATGTGGGTCTGGCTGGTCCTTGCGTGGGCGCTGGCGCTGCTGGCAGCGCACCTCGCGCGAGACTCGGCACGGCTGCGCCAGACGTTGGCAGGCTGGGCCGAGCGCGGCCTGTCATCGCGGAGCCGGCGGCTCGCGCTGAGACTCCTCGCGCCGCTCGTATGCCTGGCCATCGTCGCCGGGACCGGCGTCGCCGTCGCCGCGACGGAGCGTCGTGACTCCCACGCGCACCAATACGGACCGATCGCCGCCGTCGTCGCGCGCCTTGACCACATCCTGCCCTCTGGCGTCACGTTGCGCTTCACACTGGGAGCGCGGAACACCTCGACGCAGCCGATGGAGCCAGCGATCCGCTTCGGCCTCGTGCGCCACGGCGATCTGCCGCTCTCCATCGGCGCCCTGGCCCGCCTTGGGAAGCACTATGAGCTGCTCCAGAAGCACTACAGCTGGTACGTCCTGATCGGCGACGGCATGGCCTCTCGCCGGCACATGCGGCGCGCGATCACCGTCAGCTTCCGCGACGGCTTCGGTTACAGCAGCTTCAGCGCCTGGGTCGCCCGGGTCGGCCCCGGTGGGGGACTCCAGCCTCCACCTGGACTGGGCCCGCCGCGCTCGGCCGCCTTCGGGCGCCGGATTGTCTGAGGGCGCAATAGGCTGATCAGCGCGCGCGAGCCGCAGAGTCAGCGGATCGAGAACGAGCGGTGCACCGGCGCGAGGTGGTTGCCGCCGGGTCCGACCGCGCGTGCGAAGAACGTGTAGCGCCCGCTCGCGAGATGGCGGTAGACCCGCACCGACCCGCAGGCGGCGAAGTGGATCGCAGCCTTGTTGGCGCCGCCTCCGCGCACAAGTGCACATTGGAACTGCGAACCGGTTCCCGAGGAGCCGAGCACGAAGCGGATCGCGTGCCCGGTCGCGTTGACGCTCGCGATCAGCGCGACGGGCGGGGCTGCGGCGGCGACGGAGGAGGTGTTCACAGCAGCAGGCGCCGCGGTCTCCGATGTGGCTGGCGGCGTCGGGCTCCCAGTTGAGGGGGTGGGAATCGGAGTGCTGGTCGCGGAGCCAGAGCCGCTCCCGGTGCCTGGGGTGGTTTCCGACCCGCTGCCAGTACCCGCGCCAGTACCCGTGCCCACGCCGGATCCGCTGCCCGAGCCCGATCCGGAGCCGAACCCGCTCCCGAAGCCGGAGCCGAACCCGGAACCGCTGCCAGTGCCAGTGCCAGTGCCCGACCCCGAGCCGCTGCCGAATCCCGACCCCAGGCCGCTACCCGATCCGGATCCGCTGCCGGAGCCTGATCCGCTCCCGGTGCCGGTGCCGGTGCCCGTGCCGCTACCTGAGCCGGATCCGCTGCCGCTACCGGAGCCCGAACCGCCACCGGAGTTGATGTCAGCGAGAGCCTCGGTCCAGGTGTAGTCGAGCGTCGTCCAGCTCGTGCTGCTCTGTTGGGTGCCCACCAGCGTCATCGCGAAGCCGGCGCGACCGGACCCGTCGGTGCCGCTGGCGGCGCCCATCACCACGGCGCCATCGCCGGCGAACTCGAGCACGTTCTCGCGGTGGCCCCAGCAGCCGCTCGCACTCGGGCTGGTGCAGTCGATGTTCGAGCTCCCGTAGCCGTCGTCGTACATCCAGTCGTAGTAGGCATACGGTGCGTTTGGATAGCCGCCGGCCCAGTTGGAATCCCAGGTGTAAGCGGTGAGGCTGCCGGGGATCACCGAGCTGGGGTTGGGATCGGCGTCGCCGGCGACGCCGGTCTGAGCGGCACCGTCGAGCGACGGGCTGAGCCCCGCGATCGTGGGCAGGCCGTAGGCGATGCGGTCGAGGTTGGAGAGGATCAGAAGCTGGTCCGGCGGCGTCAGCGAGTCGAAGTCGGCCGGGAGGCTGTAGGCAGCGAGGCCCATCGACGCGCGCGCGCTGTTGAGCCCAGCGACTATGGCGTTCTCGCACGTGGCCGATGTGGGCCCAGCGGAGCAACTCGCGGGATCCGCGAGCGGTAGGTCCTGCGACGGATTGGGGGCGGCCAGCGCTGAACTGACGCCGGCCATCGCATACACGGCTGCGGCAACAGCCGGTACGCGTCGCAAAAGCGACGGCATCGCGGGCACCGTACCAGCCAGTCAGGCGCGTGGCGTGCTCGCCTCGGCGGTTGAACTGGACGCATATCTGAATCCTCGGGGTCGCGAACGGCGCCTTGCAGAGCGGCTGCTCTCCAGCACCCTCGCGCTATGGGGCGGCTGGGAGCGGTGCGTTTGCAGGGCTTTTGCGAGCCCGCGGTCTCGGCGCTTCGACGTAGCAGGCACCGGCGAGCCCGCCGCGGCTCGCTCCGAGTAGGCCGCTTTCACCCGTGGTCGGCGCTGCTGGGCCGCGGTGAAAAGTCCGCAAAGTGCGGTGGATGCTGGGCGCTTGGCTGTCTGCCGCGTCCCCGTCTACGGATGACGCCCGCATCGCGTCACGCAGCCGACGCCGATTGCGCCGGCTGCACCTTGACGGGTGCTACCTCGTCGCCCCGACCGAGGGTCCCTTCGGCAGCTTCTGGCCCTTCAGGTTGAAGGAGTCGGTGCCACCGCAGGCCGTGGCGCCGGTGACTGTGCCCTTGAGTTGCTTGGCCGCCGTGAAGGACCCGGCGACGGTGAACTTGAGGGTCTTCTTGGCAACGACGAATTGGGAGGTTGCGGAGAACTTGCCCTGCTTGATCTTGCCGGTGGCGAGCTCGAAGCCACCGTAGGGGCACCCGGAAATGGGCTTGGTCGGATTGCCCGCCTTGATCAGGATCGTCGTGGTCGTGGCGGTCGTGCAGTTCTTCGCCGAGCACGTCGCGGTGATACTGACGTGGTAGTGGCCGTGGGCTGTGTTGCCGACGTAGGCCTGATTGGTCGTCGGTGTCGCTGCCAGTGCGATCGAAGCCGCAAGGAGCGCGGCCGTCGCACAAAAGGTCGAGATAGCAAGGATTTTCCGCATGCCGACCAGCATACCGGCCGCGTCGGCAGGCCCGTCGCACCTGGCCGGATTAGCGTCGGACGGCCTCGAGGACGTAGGCGGCCTCGACGGCTGCCGCGATGCGCGTTTCGCTCGCCGCGCCCCGATCGGGCTGGTTGGACTTCAATGTGGATGTCTGATTGGTGGTCATCTTCGGGCTCCTGTTCTATAGTACGAGGAGCATCGTACCAGATTGGACGATGATCGGCGTACAATGAGATCAATGACCCTTCGCCACCCCACGATCGAGGAGCTCGAGTTGGAGGCCGTGCTGCACGCGCTGAGCGACCCCCAGCGACTGGCGATCGCGGTGGCACTCGCCGTCGACACGGCGCCGCGGCGCTGCGGAGGGTTCGGTCTGCCGGTGACCAAGTCCACTCTCACGCATCACTTCCGCGTCCTTCGCGAGGCCGGCGTGATCCACCAGGCTGAGGAGGGGACCTCACGTCTGAACCGTCTGCGTCGTGGAGATCTCGACGCACGCTTCCCGGGTCTGCTCGACGCGATTCTCGCTGCGGCGCCGCACGCGCCCGTGCCCGCCTAGCCGCGCCGCCGCGTCCGCCCGCGACGCCCGGCTCATCTATCCTCGCGTCATGGACCGCGAGGGATTCGCGACGGCGGCTCTGAACCGCGACAGCGGAGAGCGCTTCCAGTCGCTACGACGCGAACTGGGGATCGAGTCCTTCGGGATGAATCTGATCGTCCTCGAGCCACGCCAGCGCGGACGTGTCCACGCTCACGAGCACCAGGAGGAGGCCTACCTCGTGCTCGAAGGCGAGCTGACCCTGATCGTCGACAGCGTCGAGCACCGGCTCGGGCGCGACCAGGCCGCGCGGGTGGGGCCCGACGTGCGCCGCCAGCTCGTGAACGCCGGGCCGCAGCGGCTCGTCCTGCTCGCCCTCGGTGGCAGCGGAGAGCACGAGGGACGCGACGCCCGCGCGTGGGCCTCATGGGAGGACCAGGGACCGGGCGGAGCGCCCCAGGATGTGCCAAACCCCGACGACCTGCCGGCCTGAGGCTGGGCGGCGGCGTTCGCCGCCCAGCGGCGGCGCTCTACGAGGACCCGGCGAACTGCGCGTTGGCTGAGAGGAGCGACTCGACCGCGCGCTCATAGACGCCGCGGTCCTCGCTCATCGGCACACCGAAGAGCCAGTACTTCGCGCCGGCGCGCGCGTAGGCCTCGATCGTCTCGGGCGTCACCGGTCCGCCGACGGCAGCGACCGAGGTCTCGACGCCTTCGGCGGCGGCGCGCTCGAGATAAGCGGCCACGCGGTCCGGCATGCCCTCGTCGTGCAGAGACGACCACCCGGTCCCCGCGCGTAGCGCACGGTCCTCGGCGCCGGGGCTATTGCCGCCGATGTAGATAGGCATCGGGTTCTGAACCGGCTTCGGCCAGGACCAGATCCGATCGAAGTTGACGAACTCACCGTGGAAGCTCGCTTCGTCGTTGGCCCAGATCTCACGCATCGCCAGCACGCGCTCCTCCATCAGCTCGTAGCGCGTCGCCGGATCGGTGCCGTGGTTGCGCATCTCCTCGATGTTCCAGCTGGATCCGGTGATCGGGATGAAGCGACCACCGGAGATGTAGTCGATGCTCGCGACGGCCTTGGCCGTGATGATCGGATCGCGCTGGACCACCTGCAGGATCCCGGTACCCAGTTTGAGCGTGGTCGTGGCCAGGGCGGCAGTCGTCAGGGTCACGAATAGGTCGATCGAGCGCTCGTAGCCCGGCGGGAGGTCGCTGCCGCCGTTGCTGCCGCCCGGATAGGGCGTCTCCCGCGAGGCCGGTATGTGCGTGTGCTCGCCGAAGGAGAGCAGCGGGACCCCCGCTCCCTCGACCATCCGCGCGATCGTCGCCGCGTCCACTGACCAATCCGAGACTGTCGTTGCGATGCCGACTTCCACGA
>DASXEZ010000038.1:0-45592 GCA_036489875.1 Solirubrobacteraceae bacterium
CGAGCGCAAGTCGGCGCAGAACATCAAGGCGGCCAAGAAGATGGTCGACTCGATGATCCCCGAGGTCTGGGACGTGCTCGAGGAGGTCATCCACGAGCACCCGGTGCTGCTCAACCGCGCGCCGACGCTCCACCGCCTCGGTATCCAGGCGTTCGAGCCGCTGCTGGTCGAGGGCAAGGCGATCCAGGTTCACCCCCTGGTCTGCCACGCCTTCAACGCCGACTTCGACGGCGACCAGATGGCCGTGCACCTGCCGCTGTCGGCAGAGGCCCAGGCGGAGGCCCGCATCCTGATGCTGTCCTCCAACAACATCCTCTCGCCGGCGCACGGGGCGCCGCTCGCGACGCCGTCTCAGGACATGATCCTGGGCGCCTACTACCTGACCTACGGCCCGGAGCCCGAGGATCTGGCCAAGATCGATCGCGCGACGCACGATCCGCGTCCGCACGTGTACCGCACGGCGCAGGAGGCCGAACTCGCCTACGAGGCGCGCGACGTCACCCTGCACGATCTCGCCGAGTTCCGGCCCTTCCGCCACGGCGGCGGGCACGTCCTCACCACGGTCGGGCGGATCATCTACAACGACCACATCGAGCGGGCGCTGGAGGAGGCGTTGGGCGGCGAGTTCGACCCGACGACCTACGTCTTCGTCAACCAGTCGATGAAGAAGCGCGACACGACGCGTCTGATCGACGCGCTCGTCCAGCGCTACGGCGCGACGACGATCTCGCTGGTGCTCGATGCGTTCAAGGACCTCGGCTTCAAGTACGCGACGCAGGCGGGGATCACGATCTCCAAGAACGACGTCGTCGTGCCGCCGAGCAAGCCCCAGATCCTCGGCAAGTTCGAGGGCGAGGTCGCGGAGGTCCAGGACCAGTACGACATGGGCCTGATCACGCAGGAGGAACGCCACGAGGCCGTCGTTGACCTGTGGAACGCCTGCACCGACGAGGTCGCTGACGCGATGATCGAGAACCTCGACACGCTCAACCCCATCTTCATGATGGCCAACTCGGGCGCGCGTGGCTCGTTCAAGCAGATCCGCCAGCTGGCGGGGATGCGCGGGCTGATGGCGAATCCGAAGGGTGAGATCATCGAGCGCCCGATCAAGGCGAACTTCGTCGAGGGACTGTCGGTGCTCGAGTACTTCATCTCGACCCACGGCGCCCGCAAGGGACTCGCCGACACGGCGCTGCGCACCGCGGACTCCGGCTACCTGACGCGGCGTCTGGTCGACGTCGCCCAGGACGTGATCATCCGCGAGCCCGACTGCGGCACCACCGAGTACATCGAGATCCCGGTGTTCAAGGAGGACGGCGAGGCCAACGACAACCTGATCGGGCGGATCGCCGCGCTCGAGCTCGCGACCAAGCGCGGTCGCACGCTCGTCGAGCAGGGCAAGCAGATCGATCGGGCCGAGTTCGCCGACATCGTCGAGAGCTTCCGCGAGGAGTACGAGAAGGGGACCAACGCGATGATCGCGGTCCGCTCGGTGCTCAAGTGCGAGGCCCCGTCGGGGGTCTGCCAGGCCTGCTACGGCCGCGCGATGGCGACCGGCCAGATCGCCCAGATCGGCGACGCGGTCGGAATCATCGCCGCGCAGTCGATAGGCGAGCCCGGCACGCAGCTGACGATGCGTACCTTCCACACCGGCGGCGTCGCCGGCGCGGACATCACGCACGGTCTGCCGCGCGTGGTGGAGCTGTTCGAGGCGCGCAAGCCGAAGGGCCTGGCGAAGATCGCCGAGCAGGACGGCGTGATCTCGATCGAGGAGACCGACAAGGCGCTCACGGTCGTCATCACCGACGACGCCGGCGAGGAGCACCGCCACACCTTCCCGCGACGCACGCGGCTGCATGTCAGCACGGGCGAGCGGATCGAGGCGGGGCGCCAGCTCAACGAGGGCTCGCTGTATCCGCACGAGCTGCTCGCGGTGCGCGGACGCACGGAGACCGAGCAGTACCTGGTCAAGGAGGTCCAGGCGGTCTACAAGTCCCAGGGCGTCGACATCAACGACAAGCACATCGAGCTGATCGTGCGCCAGATGCTCAAGAAGGTCCGCATCGATCAGAAGGGCGACACCGAGTACCTGCCCGGCCAGTTCGTGGACCGCTTCGAGTTCGCGCGGGCCAGCGAGCTGATCACCAAGAACGGTGGCGAGTCGGCGGAGTTCGAGGACATCATCCTCGGCATCACCAAGGCCTCGCTGAACACGGACTCGTTCCTCTCGGCGGCCTCCTTCCAGGAGACCACCAAGGTGCTCACCGACGCCGCGCTCGAGGGCAAGATCGACCGTCTGAACGGCCTCAAGGAGAACGTGATCATCGGCAAGCTGATCCCGGCCGCGACCGGGCTCAAGCGCTACCGCCGGATCGAGATCGAACCCTCCAAGCCGCTGCCGCGGGCGGTCGACGAGCTCGGGCTGCTGGGCGAGGAGGACCTCTCGAGCGACCTCGGGATGGGCGGCTTCGCCGACTTCGAGGCGGATCTCGCCTCGCTCGAGGAGATCGGCATGGGGACCGACCCCGGCTTCGCCGACGAGCTCCGCGAGCTCGACGTCAACGACTGATAGCGGAACCTGAGGGGGCGCGCACCGCGCGCCCCCTCAGACGCTGTCGGGCTCGCTCACGAGCGGCCGCGCTTTCGCGTCGTGCCTCGTCCCGTGACGGTGTGGCCCCTGCCGCGCGGGTCGCCAGTCATCCCCGGTTCGAGGGTGTCCAGATGCGGTGGACGCTGCCATCAAGCGCTGGTGGCCGCCTGTCGATATTGGGACTGGGTGTTCGGACGGCCGTCGGTCGAACGCTGATCTCTTCTACCGGAGGGCCTCGCCATCCAAATCGGAATCCTGCTGGCTGTCTGCTGCGCCGTCGTGACCAACCTCGCGTTCTTCTTCAAGCAGCGCGGGGCTGTCGCGGCGCCGCGCGTGCGCACGCGCCATCCCCTGCGGAGCGCGCGCGCTCTCTTCGCCTCGCCCTGGTTCGCCGGGGGCATGGCGGTAGCCGCAGTCGCCTGGGTCTTGCACGTCGCCGCGATGGCGCTGGCGCCGTTGAGCGACGTCCAGGTCGTGCTCGCAGGCGGTGTCGTGGCGGTCGGCCTGATGGCCGATCGCATGTTCGGCTTCAAGGTCGCCAGGCGCCAGTGGCTCGGCCTCGCCCTGACCGCTACCGGGCTGATCGCCTTCGCGCTCACCGTGCCCACCGCCCACGGCACCCACGCGAGCTTCTCCCCGGCGGCGATGATCGGCTTCGAGCTCGTGCTCTGCCTGTGCGGGGCGCTGCTCATCGCCGGCCCGCGCGCGGGCGCTCCGAGCCACCACCACGGCAACATGCTCGGCGCCGCCAGCGGCATCATCTTCGGCGCCTCCGATGTCTCGATCAAGGCGCTGACGGGGATCGTCGGCGCCCACGGCGTGCTCGGGCTCGCGAGCCCGTGGCTGGCACTCACGCTGGTGGCCTCCTTCGTCGCCTTCTTCGCCTCCGCCAAGTCCTTCCAGGACGGCGACGCCGTCCCGGTGATCGCGATAACCACGGCGACCGCCAACATCTCCTCGATCGCCGGCGGCATCCTCGTCTTCGGCGATCCGATGCCCGGCGGCGCCTTCGGGATCGTCGCCCAGAGCCTCGCGATCGTGGCGATCGTGATCGCCGCCGCGTTGATGCCGGCGCTCGGCGCGCGCTCGGCGCCGGCGCTGGCGCTGGCCGCAGCCTAGGCTCGCGCGCCGCGACGGCGCACGCGAGGGTGGAGCGTGCGTGCGGGAGACCGATCAGATGAGCACGCACACATCGTCGCCCTCGAGCACTACGGGAAAGGTCTCGACTGCGAGGGCTCCGACCAGCACGTCATAGCTCTTCACCCGCAGACCCTGCGGGTCCACGATCGAGCGTCCATCACGGAGATCGAACTCCCAACCATGCCAGGGGCATCGCAGGATCTCTCCTTGACGGCCATATCTGCGCTGGCCCGGAGAATCGGACTCAAGCAGCCCGGTGGTCGGCCCGAGGCACAGAGGTCCTCCCTGGTGCGGACAGCGATTGCGGACGGCAAATAGCTCTCCGGCGACGTTGAACACTCCGATCGAGCGGCCCGCGATCGTGGTCACGATCCGCGACCCCGGCGGAATGTCACGCAGCTGGCCGACCCGCACGGGTCGCTGCGCGCCGGAGCTTTGGGTCACGCGAGTCCGTACAGCTCGCGGGCGTTGTCCGCCATGATGCGCTGCAGCATGTCCTCGGGCATCGCGGGCAGTGAGCGTGTCGGCGAGTCGAAGTCCCAGTGCGGATAGTCGCTCGCAAACAGGACCGTCCTGCTGGCGTCCATCATCGAGAAGATCTGAAGGAGCTCCTGTGGGTCATCGGGCTCTTCGATGGGCTGAGTCGTGAAACGAAAGTGCTCAAGGACGTACTCGCTCGGTTTGCGGGCGAGCCATGGCACTTCGGTGCGCAGCGCCTTGTAGTTCTTATCGAGCCGCCACATGATGTGCGGCACCCATGCCACGCCACCTTCAATAAAAACCCACTTGAGTGCGGGAAAACGGACGAACACGCCCTCGCAAATGAGGCTCACCATGTGGGCCTGAAAGGCCTGACTGCCCGTCGTATGCCACTCGATGTAGTAGGACGGCCAGCCCACAGGCGTAGGAGGATGCACGATCCCCATCCCTCCGATATGCACGCCGACGGCGAGCCCAAATCGCTCGCATGCCTCCCAGACCGGGTGGAAGCTTCGGTGTCCGTAGGGCATAGCGGCGCCTGCCGGTATGAGTACTTGGACGATATCTGGCCGGGCGCCGTGGCGCTCGATTTCGGCGACCGAGGCCGCTACATCCTGTAGCGGCAGGATGAGCGATCCAAGGAAGCGCTCGTCATAGGACAGCCAATAGTCGATCATCCAGTCGTTGGTCGCACGCGCCAGGGCCACCGCAAAGTCTGCATTGGGCATGAACGGGAGATTGTGAGAGACCCCCGTGAGGACGGCGTGGGAAATACCGAACTCGTTCAGCAATTGCTGCCGTAGCAGATCACGATCGGAGCCTGCCGGCGCACCATCGGTGGGCTGTGAGTCGTAGCGCGTGCCGTGCTTTCCGACGATGTTGGGATACATCGCCTTTGTGCCAGGTAGTGCCCCATAGCCCGTCTCGATGATGTAGGTAACCCACTCGGAGGGCAGGTACTCGCTGAGGTCGTTAAGTGAGCGATATGCGTTATGCACATCGCAGTCCACGAGTGACCGATCGGTAGTAGAGGTTACGGACGGCGACGGCTTTTCGACCATAGGCTTACATCATCAGCTAATACGATCGGCAGGACGGCGCTCGACACTAGTCGCTCGGTTTTCACGTGTCAAGTAGCGAGCTACGCGCGCTGAACGCCGAGTGGGTGAATGAGACGCGGCGCCCGAACGAGGCGGGTTGCGGTGAGCCCTAGCGCGCACGCCAGCCGCGTCACGCTGTCTGCGCGTGTGCCGGTGACGTATCGTCCGGGCTGCGTCACGGGGTTGCGGGTGAGGTGTCCGATGGCGCATCGGGCACCAGTAGGTGGGACCCGAGTGGGTTGCACGGTCGAGATCGGAGGAGTTAAGAATGAGCGTTTCGGAGGCGTGGAGCATAGCCACTACGACCGAGCGGCTTCGCGCCCGGTGGCGGCTCGGACGCCCGACATTCGGGGCGTGGGCGGCACTGGGCAGCAGCTACGTCGTCGAGGTTCTGACGCGGGTGGGCTTCGACTGGATCGGTATCGACTTGCAGCACGGTCTGGCACTTGAGGGTCAAGTAGTCGGGCTGCTTCAGGCGGCCGCGATAACGCAGACGCCGGCGTTGGTGCGGGTAGCCGGGCACTCGTCGGAGGGGATCCTTCGCGCCCTCGACGCAGGTGCCAACGGGGTCATCGTTCCGATGGTGAACTCCGCCGAAGATGCGGCCGCGGTCGCGGCTGCGTGCGTCTATCCTCCCGCCGGAGAGCGAAGCTGGGGTCCGGCGCGCCCGCAGTTGGGAATGCCGAGCTACAGCGCGACAACGGCCAACGCCGCGGTCGTGTGCGCGGTGATGGTGGAGACGCGAGCGGCGGTCGAGAGCATCGACGCGATTGTTGCCGTTGCGGGTGTCGAGGCTATCTTCGTAGGGCCGACTGACCTGTCGCTGTCCTACGGCGCCGCGCTCGACGCCGTAGGCGCTCAGGAGGCCATGAGCGCGGCCATCCTCGAGGTTCGGCTGGCGTGCGAGCGGGCCGGCGTCGTGCCCGGGATATACGCCGGTAGCCCGTCCGAGGCGCTGCGGTGGGCGGGGGCCGGCTTCCGACTGATCGCCGTTACGTCTGACGTCTCGATGGTGCGAGCCAGCGCCCTGGACGCGTTCGCCGCTCTCGGCGACGCCCCCGGCCCGAATTCCCAGGCCACCGGGAATTGAGCCAGCCGGCCCGGGGGCTGGGTCGCGATCGGTAGAGGGCGCCTGCGGCGGCGTGCCGCACGCGCCCTGCAGAGCCAGTTGTCACGCCTTTAGATTGCGGGCTGCCGGAGGGGCGACCGGGCGCCCGGTTGACAGCAGGGTTGAGAGCGTGTAGAAAATCGCGCATGGCTGAGCGACAGCGCGATCCTCTTCGTCTTTGCTCGGCGTGAGGCGATGACGCTGCCCGAAGCGGCGCCCGCCGCGCGTCTGCGGACCGCCGACGAGTATCGCGCGAGCCTCCGCGATGGCCGGCGCGTCTTCTACCGCGCGGAGCAGGTGGACGACGTCACGAAGCACCCGGCCTTTTCGCCCGCGGTTGAGCACGCGGCACTCGATTTCGAGATGTCGCACGACCCGCAGTACGCGGCTCTGGCACTGTCGGAAGACGGTGCCAGCCGCTACTTCCACGTTCCCCGAACTGACGCGGACCTGCTCGCGCGCAGTGCCTTGATCGAGGCATCCACCCGTGCCGGCAAGACCTTGGTGCTCCTGATCAGAGAGATCGGCACGGACGCGCTCCTTTCGCTACTCGCGCTCAGCCCGCGTCTCGGTGACCCGTACGCCGGTCGCGTGCAGGCGTTTTATGAGCACTGTCGCAACAGCGATCTCGCGCTGTGCGTCGCGCAGACCGACTTCAAAGGGGATCGCTCGCTCCCCCCATCCCAGCAGCAAAATCCAGATGCCTACCTGCGGATCGTCGACCGCCGCGACGGTGGCATTGTCGTGCGAGGCGCCAAGTTACACACGTCGGTGTCGATCAACTCGAACGAGATGATCGTCTTGCCGACGCGGGCCATGTCAGAAGTCGACGCAAACTACGCGGTTGCCTTCGCTATTCCGATCGACACGCCCGGATTGACGCTGGTGGCCAGCCCGTATCTCTCGACCCAGGGGCGGAACGTCGCGGAACATCCTCTGTCGGCGACCCGCAAGATGGTCGAGACCGTCACGATGTTCGACGATGTCTTCGTACCGGCGGAGAGGGTCTTCATGGATGGGCAGCACGAGCTCGCCGGACCGCTTGCCCGCGGCTTCGTGGAGTTCCACCGCTTCACTGCGATCTCGTACAAACTTCCCCTGGTCGATGCGCTGGTTGGCGCGGCGCTGCTAGCCGCTCGTGTGAATGGACTCGAGAAGGCGGGCCATGTTCGCGACAAGTTGGCTTGGCTGATCTGCTACGCCGAGACGCTGCGGGCATTGACGCACCACGCTGCGGCACGCGCGACCGTGATCAACGACATAGCGGTGCCTGACACGCTTCTCGTGAATATCGCGAAGCTGCAGTTTGCGCAAGGTCTACACACAGCGTTCATGCATGTACAGGACATCGCCGGTGGGCTGTTGGCGACCTATCCGGCGAGTGAGGATCTTGAGCACCCCGTCTACGGGGCGGCGCTCTGCCGCTATCTCGAGTCGGCTGGCTCGGTCGCTGGTGGTGATCGTTTGAAGGTCCTCAACATGATTAGCGACCTCACCACCGGTGACTACGGTGGCTACCAGGCTGTGCTCGCGATACACGCAGAGGGGTCGATCGAAGCTGAGAAGCTGACGATCGTTTCGCAGTACGACCGGGCGCGTGCAATCGCATATGCGCGCTGGCTCGCGTGCCTCGAGGACGGCCGCTGGCCTCCGGCAGCGCACGAGTACGCGACTGCGCAAGCCGGGGACGCGGCGGAGATCTAGGGCATGGTCATTACGCACCCAATCTCTGGGCCGGGAGAACTTAGCGGGCGGCAGGGCGAGGAGCCCGCACGCATCAGAGCAGGATTTCTCTACTGCGCACCTGTCGCGATAGGAGTGAACAAATGGACGCCATGACCGTTGCCGCCCCGCCAGCGCCTGTGTCACGTGAGGCGGCGCTCCGTCTCTACAGCGAGATGGTGCGCATAAACACCTGGGAGCAGCGCCTGATGCGGATGATGGCCGACGGTCAGGTGGCCCCCGGCTTCTACCATCCCGGCCGCGGGCACGAAGCCGTGGCGGCTGGCGCTTGCGCGGCGCTCCGTTTCGACGACTACATCATGTACGACCACCGCGGCTGTGGACAGCAGCTTGCGAAGGGGCTTTCCCTCACCGAGGCCTTTGGTGACCTTCTCGAGAACGTTGCCGGTAGCACCCGTGGTCTCGGTGCCGGCATCATCCACATGGCGAGCCCGGAACTCGGCATCCTGGGGCAGAGCGGAACGCTCGGTGCGGCCTTTCCGATTGCTGCCGGCGCTGCTTTCTCCGCCAAATATCGCGGCACGGATCAGGTCTGCGTCTGCTTCTTCGGGGAAGGCGCAAGCAACCGCGGCACCTTCCACGAAGCGGCAAACGCGGTCAGCCTCTGGGAGCTTCCAGTGGTCTGGCTCTGCGAGAACAATGGCTGGGCGATATCGACGAGCGTGAAGAAGAGCACGGCCCTGGGGGCGGTCAGCCAGCGTGCTGCCGCTTACGGTATGCCCGGCCGTGTGATCGATGGTCGGGATGTGTTCGAGGTCTACGAAGCGGTAGCCCTCGCGGTGGCAGATGCCCGAGCTGGCCGCGGACCCACCCTCATCGAGGCTCGCGTCGAGCGCTTGCGCGGTCACTTCATGGGCGATCCCGAGAGCTACAGGCCCAAGTTCGAAGGCCCCACACGCGACGACAACGATCCGATCCTTCGCTGCGCCGTGCGTCTCGCCGCAGACTTCGACTACACGCCCGCCGATTTCGAGGCGGTTGAGGCGGCGGCCGAGGCCGAAGTGGAGGCCGCGGCGACGGCCGCGCTCGCGGCAGCCCTTCCGCCGCCCGAGCGGCTGTTCGAGGGGCTCTACGCATGACCGTCGCCACGACCACGACAATGACCTTCAGCCAGGCCATCCGCGAGGCGCTCGCGGAGGAACTGGAGCGCGACGAAACGGTCTTCCTCATGGGCCAGGACATCGGCGCGTTCGGAGGGGTTTTTGGCGTCACGGCGGGACTTCATGAGCGCTTTGGCGATCGTCGGATCGTCGACACGCCGATTTCCGAAACGCTCATGGTTGGCGGAGGTGTCGGTGCTGCCATCACCGGCCTGCGCCCCGTCGTCGAGCTTCAGTTCGCTGACTTCATCGGGGTTGCGATGGATGAAATCGCGCTGAAGGCAGCGAAATGGCGATACATGCATGGCGGGCTCTTCGAGGTGCCGCTCGTGCTTCGACTTCCCGAGGGCGCGGTGGGCGGCGCTGGTCCCGAGCAGTCGCAGTGCCCGGAGGCGATGCTCTGGAATGTGCCTGGGATATATGTGGTAGTTCCGTCATCCCCGGCCGACGCGAAAGGGCTTCTCAAGAGCGCGATCCGCAGCAACAACCCGGTGGCATTCTTTGAGCACAAGGCCCTCTACAACACGCGCGGACCGGTTCCGGAAGGCGAGCACCTCGTGCCGCTCGGAGAGGCCGCGGTCTGTCGCGAAGGCAGCGACGTGACTGTTGTCGCGTGGGCGCGAATGGTGGGCTACGCACTCACTGCGGCGGAGCAACTCGAATCGGAAGGCATCCAGGTTGAAGTGATCGACCCGCGGGGCCTGCGTCCGCTTGACCTGGACACGATCCTCGCGTCGGTGGCCAAGACCGGTCGCATCGTCTTCGCTCATGAGGCTCCGCTCACCGGCGGCCCAGCCAGCGAGGTCGCCGCGTTGGTCGGCGAGCACGCGTTGGCGGATCTGGTGGCCCCGATCGTGCGCGTCGCGGCGCCGGACGTTCCTCTGCCGCAGAGCAGCTACCTCGAAAAGCTCTACCTGCCGAGCGTCGATGACGTGATCGCGGCCGTTCGGCGCACGCTCGAGTCATGAGGTCGGCGGCAGTGGCGCCGCTGGCGTCGAGGCTTGGAGCGAGCTGATGCAGATGCTGCGTTTGGCACGCCTCGGACAGACGATGGAAGAGGCCACCGTTGAGCGATGGCTCAAGACGGAAGGGGATAGCGTCGCGGCGGGCGACGCGCTCTGCGAGGTGCAGACCGAGAAGGCCATCGTTGACATAGAGGCGATGACGCCCGGGCACATAGCCAGAATTCTCGTGCCGGCCGGGGAGCGCGCCATGGTGGGGTCGCTGCTCGCGATCATCGCCGACCCGGGAGAGGCGCTCACCCCGGAGGACATTGAGACCGCCGTTCGCGACGAGGGCACGGAATCGGCGGCACCGCCCCCAGAGCCCGCGGCGGTCTCCGAGGTCGTCGCCACGTCCGTCCGACGGATGCGCGCGATGCCCAAGGCTCGAGCGCGGGCAGCGGAACTCGGAGTGGACCTCACCACCGTCGTGGGCACCGCTGCCGATGGGGCCATCACTCTCGGCGATGTGGAGCGGGCGGCGGCCGGCACGTCGGTGGCGGAGGCGCGCGTCTCGCAGCGGGTGCCACTGACGCCGCGCGAACGGATGATGGCTGACGTGGTGACTCGCAGCGTGCGTGAGGTACCTCAGTTCTTCCAACAGGTGACGGTCCGGGCCGAGGCGATAACACGCCAGCGCGACGAAGCGCGATTGCGGCAAGCGCCCGGAGCGCCGGCGGTGTCCTTCACGGACGTGTTGATCGCGGGATGCGTGGCGGCGAGTCGTGCGTGTCCCCGGGCGAACGCAAGCTTTGACGGCGACGCCGTGATCCTCTATGAGGACGTGAACGTGGGTGTTGCCGTGTCCACGCCCGGGGGACTCGTGGTGCCGGTCGTACGACGCGCACAGGAGCTCGATCTCGAGCAGGTGGCGGCAGCACGCGCAGACCTAGTCGAGCGTGCCCGGCAGGAACGGCTCACCCCCGAGGACGTTGGCGGAGCGACCATCACCGTCTCCAATCTCGGCATGCACGGCGTCGAGCAGGGCGAAGCACTGATCACGCCGCCACAGGCGGCGATCGTCTTCGTCGGGGCCACGACCGATCGAGCGGTCGTGATCGACGGGCGAGTTGAGGTCGGAGCGTGCCTTGAGCTCTCGGTCACCTTCGACCATCGAGTCTTGGACGGCGCGGCGGCGAGCGTCTTCACCCTGCAGCTGCGCCAGCATCTCGAAGGCGGCGCCAATTCGACGCCTGCGGATACCACCTGATTGATAAGGAGCGACACGTGACGGCCCTCGATCCTGCGACAACCACCGAGCCGACTGCGCCGACGCCGGACTTCGCGCTCATCGATTGTGACGTCCATCCTTACTTCGCGGACGGCCTGCGGGACCTCGCGGACTATTTGCCTTCCTTGTGGCGCCATCGCCTAAACCTCGACGGCCAGCTGAATGCCGGCTCTGGGTTTGCCGCGATGCCCAGCGCGCAGATTCCCGCGAACTGCCTCTACGTGGACGACATCGCAGGGTTCCGCCGCGATGCCTCCGGGAGCGGCGAGGTGCCGGGCTCCGATCCCGCGTTCGTGAGTCGACATCTGCTGGACCACTACAAGATCGACCGTGGCGTGCTGGTGAGCGGGAACCTGCTCGGGTTGGGGGCGATGACCGACCCCGATGCCGCTGCGGCAATAGCCAGCGCCTACAACGACTGGATGATCGAGAAGTGGCTCTCCTCCGACGTGCGCTACCGCGGGGCGCTCGTGGTTGCGCCTCAGGATCCGACGCTCGCCGCGCAGGAGATCGAGCGTGTCGGCGACGCCACGGGAATGGTTGAGATCCTCCTGCCGCTTTCGAACATCGCGATGGGCAATCGCCACTTCCAACCGATCTATGCTGCGGCAGCGAGCCACGGATTGCCGATCGCCGTGCACCCAAGCGGAACCGAGAATGTCTTTGTGACCGGGCCGCCGATGCCAACCATGCCCGCCTACAAGATCGAGTGGCGGACGGCGCTCACCCAAGTCCACCAGTCGAACCTCATCAGCATGCTCTGCCACGGCATCTTCGAGCAATTCCCGGCGCTCAAAATCGTGATCACAGAGGGCGGATTCGCCTGGCTTCCAGACGTCCTCTGGCGCCTCGATGCCTCGTGGCGGGCGCTGCGCGACGAGGTGCCGTGGGTTAAGCGAGCTCCGAGCGAATACATCCACGACCACGTGCGCTTCACTACGCAGCCGTTCCCTGAGGCGCCACGACCCGCTGATGCCGCTGCGCTATGCCGCATCGTGGACGGCGAGCAAATTCTGATGTACAGCTCGGACTATCCGCACTTCGACTTCGACGACCCGAATCGCGCTCTGACCCCGCTGCCGGACGACCTCCGAGAGCCCGTTTTCTCGGGGAACGCACGCGAGCTCTTTGGCGACCGACTCCTGTGACGGACACGACTAGGCACGTCCTCTTTCCGGCCTCCGATCTGCCGGAGGGATCGAAGCGGATCGTCACCGTTGCGCGGCGCTCCATCGGCGTGATGCGTCTACGCGGGCGTCTCTACGCACTGCGGAACATCTGCCCCCATCACGGCGCGCCGCTGTGTGAGGGCACAGTCAACGGAACCACGACGGCGTCGGGGGCCTATGAGTACGTCTTCGACCCGGACGCGCTCGTCATGCGCTGCCCCTGGCACGGATATGAGTTTGAGCTGACCAGCGGCGTCGCGCTCGTGGACGAGGGGTTGAGGGTGCGGACATACCGCGTGGTCGACGAAGACGGACAGGTCGTGCTCTACGCGTGAATTGTTGTCTTCGATGTGATCCAGTTCGATGACGACGCTTATCGGCGTCGACGTTGGCGGAACCCATACCGATGTCGCGGTCCTGTGCGAGGACCGCCTCGTCAGGGGCAAGGCACCGACTCGCTACGAGAACTTCGCGATCGGGCTGCTAGACGCGATCGCGGTGGCTGCCGAGGCATTGGATCTAAGCGCGGACGACCTCTTGCGCCGCACCGACATGATCGTCAACAGCACGACCGTCGTGACCAACGCCATCACCGAGCTGCGAGGCGCCCGAGTTGGTGTGCTGGTCACGGCGGGGTTCCGCGACACCTTTCGCCTGGGCGGAGGCCCGCGGCGCAACATCTATGACGACCACCTGCAAACGAACATGCCCGACTTGGTCGCGCGGCAGGACATCGTCGAGATCCACGAGCGGATCGACTACGCGGGGAAGGTGCTGGTCGAAATCGATGACGACGAGGTGGCGCACGCGGCTGGCCAACTCATCACCGAGTCGGGGGTCACAGCAATCGCGATCTGCTTCCTGTCGAGCTACCAGAATCCGGAAAACGAGCAGCGCGCGGCACGCGTGATCGAGCGTGACTGGCCGGACGTGTTCACGAGTGCCTCCCACGAACTCGTCGCCTCGCGCGGGGAAAGCCGCCGCTGGACCACGGCGGTCCTGAATGCCTTCGTACACGAATCCGCGACGCAGTATGTCCAATCCGTCGCCGAGGAGTTACGGGCCGCTGGGTTTGCGGGTCGGCTCGCCTTCTTCCAGGGGGTGGGTGGGGCGATCGGCCAGGAACGTGCACTTCGCTACCCGCTTGCGCTCCTGGGCTCAGGTCCGGCGGGAGGTGCTCTGGGGGCCTGTGAGCTGGCGAGAACCCGGGGCGAGCAGCGTCTGCTGCTCGGCGACATGGGCGGGACGAGCTTTGACACCGGAATCGTGTTCGACGGCGAGCTTCCGATCGCCAAGAAGGTCGACATCGGCCCTTTCAAGACCGGCGCAGATTTGGTGGACATCGTCTCCGTGGGTGCTGGCGGTGGCAGCATCGCGTGGATCAGTGAACGGGGGACGCCGCAGGTTGGCCCGCGTAGCGCCCGCGCCAAGCCAGGCCCGGCGGCCTATGGCCAGGGCGGCATCGAGCCGACGGTGACGGACGCCATGGTCGTCATGGGGTTCATCGACCCGGACAGCTATCTGGGCGGGCGACAACGGCTCGACGCCCAGGCCGCGCGGCAGGCCGTGGACGAGCGTTTCGCGGCTCCACTCGGCTGGAGCACAGAAGAGGGCGCAGCGGCCATTCACGACCTCGCCGTTGTCAACATGGCACTCGCCGTGCGGGAGGTGACCGTCGAGCGCGGGCATGACCCGCGCGAGTTCGTGTTTGTGGCCTTCGGCGGAACCCTGCCAATGTTCGCGGCGGAAATCGCCACCGAGCTCGGGATCGGAACCGTCGTCATTCCTCGAAACAGCTCGGTGTTCTGCGCCCAAGGACTGCTGCTGGCAGACTTCGTTGTGCGTCGGGACCAGACCGTTGATTGGCTTGTTGCTGACGAGGGCGATCTTGATCGCGTCCGAGAATCGGCGGAGACTCTGGTGGAGCGCACCGCCGAGGAGCTCCGTGCCGACGGCTTCGAGGTATCGGAGATGACGGTTTCGCGCAGTGGGAGCTTGCGCTTCGATGGGCAGACCTACGAGCTGCCACTGCCGATGCCGGACCGGCCGCTGATGGCGGGCGACGGAGATCTGCTCACGCAAGGTTTCCGCGACGCCTACGAGCGACTCTACGGGGCAGGGACGGCGTGGTCTGGTGCGCCCGTTTGCCTGCGCGACTACACGGTTACGGCGACCGCTGGTGCGCTGCACGGGACCTGGGTCAGCGATAGCGTGACCACCTCTGAAGGCGGCGAACCGGGGCGACGCCAGGTCTATCTGCCAGACCGGCGCGCCTGGGAGGAGCTCCCGATCTACCGCGACGGTTCGATTTCCGCCGGGGACACACTCGAGGGCCCGTGCGTGATCGACGCCACCGACACGACCATCTACGTGCCCGACGGAGCGAGCGCCCACCGCGAGTCGACGATGGCCTATCGCCTAACGCTCGAGGCGCGGCGATGACCATCTCTCACAGCCCGGGCGATGACGCCCTGAAGGCCGAGGTCTATCGAAAGGCCTTGGAGAACGTCACGCACGAGATGGGCATTGCGCTGGTACGCACCTCCGGCTCCGGCGCGGTCTATGACGGCAAGGACTTCTGTACCTGCATTCTCGACGTCGTCCCCGAACACATCGCCTTCTCTGGCTATGTGACCTTTCACATCGGCTCTTCGCTGGTCGGTGCGCAGGCTCTCGTCCAAGACCTGCCTGACGATCTGCGGCCCGGAGACGGCTTCATACTGAGCGACCCGCGCACGGCCGGCGCGATGCATCAGGCTGACATCGGGATCATGATGCCGGTGTTCGTCGAGGACGAAGTCCTCGGCTGGACGTTCGCGAATGTTCACGTCCTCGATGTGGGTGGCGTGGGGATCTCGGGCAAGGCCCCGGGCGCCCGGGACATCTACCAGGAGGGTCTGCGGTTTCCGCCGCTTCGCGTAATCCGTGACCGCCAGCTCGATCGCGAGTGGGCCCGCTTCCTGGCGGCGAATGTTCGGCGCGGCGATCGCGTGCTCAATGACGTCAAGAGCCTGATCGCCGCCAACATCGCCGGCGAGCGCAAGATGCAGACACTCATCGAACGCTACGGCGTGGATCAGCATCTCGCCCTCGTCGCTCGCAACAAGGACCTCACAGAGGAGCTGCTTCGCAGTCGGATTCGCAGCATGCGCGACGGTGTCTATGAAGTAGAGGACTGGGCTGAGTTCGACGGCCACGGTGGCCCGGACATGCTCCTTGACCTGCACGCTCGGCTCTTGGTGGATGGCGACCGTTTGCATTTCGAGTTCGCCGGGGCGCCGCAGATCGACGGTTTCGTGAACTGCAGTAAGGGTGCGATGTACGGCCAGTGCATGGCGGCGCTGATGGTGATGCTCTGTTACGGCGACTTCCCGATCAATGCAGGACTCTGGCGTCCCGTGACGATCGACCTCGGCCCGGAAGGGACGGTCGTCAACGCAGTCGATCCCGCGCCGTGCAGCAACGGACACTCGGAAGTGGGGATGCGGGCGTGCAAGATGACGAAGTCCCTGCTGGCCCAGGCGCTGTCGCTGAGCTCAGACCCGGCTGCGCGCGCACGCGTTGCGGGCCAGAGTCAGGACGGAACGGCATCCGTGGCGCTCTTCGGACCGGACCGGCGAGGTCAGTCCTCCGTCATCTTTTATGTCGATCAGGGCGTAGGCATCGGTGGCGCCGCACAGACTGTGGGCGATGGGCAAGATGCCTACGGGGCGACAGCGCAGCTCGGCTGTGGCCTGCCCGACGTCGAGAATCACGAGTCAGACGACCCCGTTCTCTGGCTCTGGCGCGAGATCGTCGAGAATTCCGGCGGCCCCGGCATGTATAGGGGCGGGCAAGGGATCAGCCAGGGCTTCATCTTGTATGGCAGCGAGCGCCTCGGCGGCCCCGGGTTCAACGCGTGCGCCGAGGTGCCGCCACGCGGATTTGGTGGGGGCTCCCCGGGGGCCGCTGGCCGCCATTACGTCCTGCGCGAATCCAACGTCTGGAGCTTGCTGAGCACGGGCATTCTGCCAACGAGGGCGCGTGTTTCCGGCTGGGAGGATGCCCCGGCGGCCAAGACCGCGCATCAGATCATGGGGCCGACCGACATCCAGGTGTGGCAGGGCGGCGGCGGCGGCGGGTTGGGCGACGCCTTGCTGCGGCCGCCTGAGAATGTCCTGCGCGACATCCTTGACGGCTACATCACCGAGGCCCACGCCCTCGCGGCATACGGTGTCGTGATTGAGGGTGACTCGGTGGATCGCGAGGCGACGCTCGCGTCGCGCCGCGAGCGTCGAAGCGCTCGTCTGGGGGAGCCTCCGCTGCGCGATGTGGACCCGGCTGCTGCTCCCGGCGCGCCGCTCGTCGCCAACGCCTCCGGGGCATGGGCTTGCGGGTACTGTGGAGCGCGGCTCGGCTCCACGCCTGAGAGTCTGGAGCCAGGTGCCGTGTTGGAGTACTGCGAGTCGCTCACAGCGCGGTTCGACGCGCTCGGTATGTACGTCCGCGCCCGCAAGGACTTGCCGGTTCTCGAGATCGCGGAGCGCTACTGCGCTAGCTGCGGAAGTGTCCTTGCCATCGACGTCGTGACTTCAGGCGATGGCGAGAGCCATCCAGGCCACCATGGAGTACTTGTGACACAAACGTCGCACAACGAGATGGAGACGAGTGAGGATGGAAACTAAAGACGCTCAGATCGACAGCGACGATCCCTACGCAGCTCATGCTTTGGTGGATAGGCCAGAGCCGGACCTCGTGGCCGAGCTCGGCCGCAACACCACGGCTGATATCTCGGACTCGCTAGTAGCCTTGGGCGTGCGGAATCACGTCATCCGCGGGGTCCGCCCACTGACGAGTGAGTCAGACTCCGCGGCGCATCTGTGCGGATGCGCTGTCACCCTCGATTTCGTGCCCGCTTCCGGTATTCACGACTTCGCGGCTGCGCCCTTTTTCAGCAGCGAGGTGATCAGACGCATGAGCCCCGGGGATGTGCTGGTGATGTCTGCGAAGGGGAGCGAGCATGCATTTTGGGGCGGGCATATGGCTCGGCGAGCAATCGCGCGGCAGATCGCCGGAGGCGTGGTGGATGGGCGCATCCGGGATCGACTCGCTATACGCGAGGCCGGCTTCGCCGTTTTCGCGCTGGGTGTCACGCCGGACACGATGCTGGATCACTACGAGGCCGTCGCCTACAACCGCAGCATTGAGTGTGGAGGCGCGAGCGTCACGCCAGGCGATGTCATCGTTGGCGACGATGACGGCGTTGTAGTCGTCCCTCGTACGGTGCTCCCAGACCTGGTGGTGGAGCTGCGCCGACGGGTCGAGCTCGAGACCTGGATGTCGGAGGCTGACACCTCCGACGTGCCCGCTCATACCGTGTATTCCGAGATCTTGCGCCGCCGGGGGAGTCATGGCGACGACGCAGGATCCAGCTAGACCGACCGCGGCAAGGCAGGCACAAGTGTCGCCGGGCGCCGCCCTTACGCGGGCGCGCGATCCGGTGCAGCTGCGGCGAGGACGCGGCTATTGACGGCCTGTCGGTTGATGAAGTCCGTCTCGGCGGAGGTGACGATCTCGAGCAGGGCGGACCGCCCGGCTCGGTTTGCTGTCGCGGCCCATCGAAAGGCCTCCTGCAGCTCTGCGGGATCCTCGACACGCCTCGCGTCGACGCCGAGCGCCGTGGCTATGGCGACATAGTCGCCGCCAATGTCACGAGTCCCAAACTCCCGGTGCGAGTCGACGAGGCTATGGGTCTCAATCGCCATTGTCGAATTGTTGAGGACAACCGAGATAATGGGCGCGTTGATCCTCACCGCGGTCTCTAGATCAAGGCCGGTCATGCCGAACGCGGCGTCGCCATGGAAATGGACAGCAAGCTTCTCGGGCGCGGCGAGCTTCGCGCCGATGGTGAGACCGAGACCCGCGCCTAAGGCATGGGACTTGCCCCAGCCGAGGTAGGAATTTGGGCCGCCGCACACGTACCAGGGTGAGAGTTGGTCTCTGGGGCTCCCGGAATCATGGGTCACGATGACTTCGTCGGGATCGAATGTGAGCATGAAGTCCCGAATCACCCGGTAAGGCGTGATCGGGCGCTCCTCCGATGCCAGCTTGTGCTCCCAGCCGCGGACTGACGCGGCTTTGGCCGCCGCCAGGTCAGTGGTTATGGACATTCGCGGCGTCCGCGGCGCGCCGCCAGCCTGCGTGTGCGTGACGAGTTGCTCGAGAATCAGGCGCGCGTCGCCGAGCAGAGTGAGCGCGGCATGATCGGTCTTGTGAAAGTCGCGCGCGTCGTCGGTGATGTGGATGACCTCGATCCCGGTTGGAATCTCCAACGAGAGGAAGTGTCTACTTAGACTCGACCCGACAACCACGGCGAGATCGGCGCCTTGGACGGTCGCCACCACGGGATCGGTTGCTACCACGCTCGCGGTGCCGACCGAGAGGGAATGCCGCTCTGGAAAGGCGCTCTTCCCCGACAGCGTCGTTATCACCGGCAGTTGATAGAGCTCGACGAACTCGATCAAGGCAGCGGTAGCGTCGGCAAGAAGCACGCCGTGTCCGGCGACCACGAAAGGGGCTCGGGCGGTATGGATGCGATCGATCGCTGCCGCGACTGCGTCCGGATCGCCGCCGGAGCGCGCGCGAGCGATGGGAATGTGTTCGGGGGTCCCCGCGCCTACCGCCATGGTGGCCACGTCGGCTGGCAGCTCGACGATTACGGGACCAGTGGGGCTGTGCTTGAGGGCGCTGAACGCGCGGCGCATGACGGCCGTGACGTCATCTGGTCGCACCACGCTCTCAAAGTGTTTGCAGATCGGTCGAAGTGCGTCTGCCGCCTGGAACTGAGGACGCAGTTGACGGCGGTCCAGAGGATTCCCGAGAGCGAGGATCAAGATCGGGATGCGATCTCCATAGGCGCTCGCGATGCCAGAAAACGAGTTCTCGATACCTGGCCCAAACTGACACGCGAAGACGCCGTAGCCGCGATGGGCGCAGACGCGGCTGTAGCCGTCGGCCATGCCCACACCGACACGCTCCTGTCGACACAGAACCGGCCTTACCCCAGCGCGTGCTGCTGCGTCGATGACGGGCGTAGTCGGGTACGCCATCAGATACTCGACGCCCTCGACGCGCAGCGCATTTGCCACAACGTCCACAACGGTCACGGTAGTCACAGGCACCCCACATGGTGGGACGGAAACGCAATCGCACATCGGCCGCATACCTGCGCGAACGTGGCACGACGGGCCTGGCTATCAGGGAAAGTGGCCAACGGCTCGCGCAGGACCCAGCAGAAAATGCAATCTACCCCGCTAGACAGAGCATGTCAACCGGGCGCCCGGTCATCACTCCTATACGTCGGCGTGATGCGTATGATGGTGCCCTCTGATGAGTGCCCCGGCCAAGCAACCAGAGCGCGAGACGACGGCGCAGCGAGCTACGGTTGTTGCTGCGAACCTGTTCGCAGCCCACGGCTATACCGAGACGAGCACGCGCGAACTTGCAAAAGCTCTCGGTGTCACCAAGGGGACCTTCTACCACCACTTCCTGAGCAAGGAAGCCCTGCTCGTTCAGATCTGCGACGAGTCTCTGACCCGCATCACCTCAGCCGCTCTCGAGGCAGATAACGAAGCTGGGAATCCACTGTCTCGTCTAGAGGCGCTCATCCGTGGCCACGTTAACACCATGCTTGCCGACCAGGCGCTCCACAAGACGATGCTGACCGAACTGCGGTCACTGACGGCGGATAACTACGATCGTGTCCTCGGCCTGCGGGATACCTACAGCGCGATACTGCGGGACGCGATCAAGACGTGTCAGGCCGACGGAGTGCTTTCGGCGGGCGTAGACCCCCATCTGCTGACCCTCCTGCTGTTGAATCTCCTGAACTGGACGATCTTCTGGTATCAGCCGAGCGGCGAGCACACGCCGTCGGAGATCGCGGACGCGACTGTGACAACCTTTCTAGACGGCTGGCAGGTCTAGCCGCAGTCAGAGACCATCCGCGTGCGGCGGCCGCGGGATCGCGCGATCAACAGGCTGTACGCGTTACCTTTCCGTGGAGTTCAAACCTCGACTACCGTAAAGCCGCGTGCCCGGTCGGCGAAGGCGTCAAAGCCGTCCTCGCTCACTGCGCCATAGTCTTCGATCTTGACGAACCCTCCTGTCGGGTGGATTAGCCACGTCTCAATAGAGAGGGTGACGCCCGGCTGGAGTGCGCGGAAGCCGTGAACCGGCGAATAGCCATGAGGGGACCGCGGGTCCAAGCGCGGAAACTCGTGATGCGCCAAGCCGTCACCGTGCGCCTGAAAGGTCAAAAGGTCGCGGTAGCTGCTCTCGGCGATCGCCGCCTCGCCGGCCCGGTAGACCTCCCGCGCCGGAACGCCGGGACGCACGACCGCCCGCGCCTTGCGCTGGACCTCTGTGACCGCAGCGAGGAACTCAGTCTGCTCGGCAGAGGGCTCTCCCAACACGCCCATCCGCGCGAGGTCGCCCATGTAGCCGGCGTAGCTGCAGCCAGAGTCGAGGCTCAACATGCCGCCTGGTTCCCATGTTCGCTTCGCTGACGGGACGCGGTTGGCGTCTGGCCCGTTCGTCGTGAAGCACACATCGAATCGGAGGCCCCGGCTGGCCGCCTCCTCCCTCATCAACTGCGATACCTGCGCCATCGTGATGCCCGCGTGCGCGCGTCCGAACGTTGCGAGCATCGAGTCAACAATGTTCTCGCAGGTGTGTCGAATCAGCGCTACCTCCTGGGGGCTCTTGATCCCGCGTAGCTCCTGAAGCTCCGGTACGGCGTCGACGAACTGAGCTTCCGGCAGGGCAGCCGTCAGGCGCAGATATGCGTCCACAGGCAGAAACGCCGCCTCAATGCCGATGACGCCCTTTTCGAGACCCCAAGCACGAATGCAGTCAGCGCACCGTTCGATGAAGTTGGCATCCGTCCACGCACCGCTGCTTGGAGCTCCATGTAGACCGGCCGGGTGCTCGCGCCCGCGCGCGTATGTTGTCGGCACCCAGATCGGATCGAGCGCAAGCTGTTGTTGCTCGACGCCCTGCGCGACGTAAAAGCAGTCCTCGGGATGCCCCGCGCGATAGCACAGCACCGGTAGGTACCGACCCACGCCGACGGCCTCCTCCGGGACTTGCCAAAAAAACCGGTGGCCGGCGAGGTACTGAATGTTGTGCCGGCTCGTCACAAAAAGCGCGTCAATGCGCGCCTCCAACATCAGGCTGTCGAGGAACTCTTGATCGAACGGAGGGGTGGAATCGGAGACGTCTCGGGCTGTGTCCATGAGTTGTGCCATTTTTAAGGCCTACCACAGTGGTCCACTCAACGCAAGCCGTCTGGCGCGGAGTTAGTCGCGATGATTTACGGCCCGGGGAATGAGTCGCCTGTCGCGTCCGGGCCCTCCAAGCAGGGTGCCGTCATTCTGGTCTTAGCATGCTTGTTCGGCCCGGCTCCGCTACCAACGCACGTGGCCGCGATGTCGAGCTGACGTGAAGGTCGGCGACCCGGGACACCGTCGCGTTGTCGCGGCAAACGGCCTGGATTTGCGGGCGTTTCGGTAGCCGGCAGGCATCAGAAACGGCGGTCGACCTGGCTCGCCGACTCAAGCGAGGCGAGGATCACCCGGCCGCATTTTAGGCTTGACAGTGGCTCTGGGCCGTGGCAGAATCGCGCTTGGACCGGCCGGCCGGTCAAAGGCCCGGTTCTAACGCTAACCGCATCTGGAATGGCCAGAACAGCGGCGTGTGTGTGCGTGCCTATTAACGTTAAATCTCCGTCTCGAGTCACATGCGAGCGGGGATGAGCGCTGGAGTGGCCCTAAAAGAGGATGGAGAGGAAGAGTGCAATGCAGAGGAGAACTGCTATGAGGGAGGCACCGGCGCAGGAACGGCCGTGGCTGCGTGCGCGCCGTCGGCGTCCCGCGACCCGTAGAACGCTTGCGATTGCGCTGTCGGTTTGTGCTGGGATTGCGGTTTGGGGAGTAAGCGTGTCCCAGGGCGCGAGCAAGTCCGCTGCGCCATACAAGGTCGAGATCATCAGTTCGCTAACAGGCACTGGCATCGGTCAGGGCATTCCCAGTGCCGATGGCTTCGAGGCAGCGTTTGACGCGATCAACGCCAGCGGCGGCATCAAGGGGCACAAGATCAGCTTCCAGGTCAACGACGATCAATCTTCGACCACGGTCTCGGCGGCCGCGGCTCGCACCGCCGTCGGCGCCAACCCGATCGCGATCATGGATGGAAGCACCACGAACTATCTGAGCGCTCGCGAGCCGGTCTACGAGTCCTCGAATGTGACGGTGTTCTCGACCGACGCGACGGGCTTGCCGTTTTTCCCGTGGCTGTTCTCCGACGGCTTCACGGCTCACCAGGGCGCTCTGGCCGGCGTTAACAGCCTCAAGGCGGTTCTTGGTGGCACGCTCACGGGCAAGAAGATCGCCTTCGTGCTCGCAGCATCGCCGGGCGCTCTCGCCGTCGCCGGGGCGATGTCGAAGATCATCGCGACAGACGGCGGGTCGGTCACCACGCAGCAGCAGCAACCGATTGGGGCACCGTCGTTTGCGAGTGGCGCTGCCAACGTCCTGGCGACACATCCGGACGGCGTGGTGAACGTCGACACCGCGGGCGACACGATCGTCGAGGCTAAGGCTCTCGACGCAGCTGGCTATACCGGCCCGTTCGTGGGCCTCTATAGCGCTGGCGATACCTCGACGTTCCAAGCCATCAACTCGCCGAACTTCTACGTCGGACGAGCCATGGACGTCGCCGCTCCCGGGAACACGCTGCAGAAGCTCGCCAAGAAGTATGGCCTCACGGCCGGCGCTAGCAGTTCGTTGTACGGCTTCGGATACGTGGCTGGCTACACGCTCGCTGCGGGTCTGCAGAAGTGCGGGTATCCGTGCAACGGCCCGGGGCTCCAGAAGGCTCTGGATGCGTTGCACACGTTCAACGTGCCGGGCAAGGTCACGTTTGCGCCGTTCTACCTCAGCCCGACCGAGCACAGCATGATGGATACGATCCAGTTGTTCCGGTGGAACAGCTCCAAGCAACAGGCGGTCGCATTCGGTAAGCCGTTCACGGCAGGGCTGGATGACTATAAGCCCGTGTAGTAAGCGGTTTGGTGGTCGAGGCGGCCAGATCAGCTGACGCCTCGGCTGCCTGTCAGCTCGGGCGCGCGCACGACGTGCGCGCGCCCCAGCCGTCGGCGGGCGACACGCTCCGCGGCGCACATCCGCAGAGCGCAGTGACCGCGAGCCTTCAATGATCCTGACCGCCGAAACCATTGCCGTCCGGTATCGCAACGGTGCTCTGGGGGTGAGCGATGTTTCGCTCGAGGCCGACGAGGGCGAGATCGTCGTGATCCTGGGACCTAATGGTGCCGGCAAGACGACCACCGTACGGGCCATCACGGGCTTCTCCAAGGCTGAGGGAGCGAAGGTGGTCAGCGGGTCGGTGAAACTCTTCGGGCGCGACACCACCAACGCGGAGCCCTCAACGACAACCGCGTTGGGGGTCGGCTTCGTGCCGGAGCGTCGGAAGATCTTTCCCAATATGTCGGTCGGCGAGAACCTCGCTGCGGTTGGTCGACGTCCAAGCCGCGCACGACGTGCGGCGATTTCTGAGCGCATCGACGCGCTCTTTCCGATGCTCGCGCACCGCCACCGCGAGATGGCTGGCCGGTTGAGTGGAGGTCAGCAGCAGATGGTCGCCATCGCTCGAAGCCTCATGGCCGAGGCGCGCTTGCTGGTGATCGATGAGATGACTCTTGGGCTCCATCACACCATGCAGGCGCCACTGTTCGAGGTTGTCAAAACCATCGCTGCGGAAGGCACGACTGTCGTGATCGTCGACGAGAGCACGAGCCAGGCCCTGCACGTGGCGGATCGCTGTTACCTCCTCAACGGTGGGCGGGTGCTTGCGTCGGGTCCACCGGAGACCTTCATTGGCAGCGAGCTTCTTGTCGCCGGATATGTCGGGACGACATGAGCGCGCACGCCGCCTGTGTGGCGATGCCGGGTCGCCGCCCAGCTTCGAGGACGGCAGTTTGCCCAAAGTCGCTGGCCGAAAGATGACGTCCCCGCAGCTCCAGCCCGGCGCTGGCATCGCAGCACAGGGGGGCGACGGCCCTGGTGGCGACCCGGCGACCTTGCTCGCCGACATCTTCCGTCCCGGGGAGGCTCGAGATGTAGCGGCCGTCCTTTCCCTGCGTGAGGTCACGGTGCAGTTCGGCGGCGTCGCGGCGCTGCGTGACGTGACGTTCGATGTTGCGCCTCACGACGTCGTCGCCGTCGTCGGACCCAACGGCGCCGGCAAGAGCACGCTCCTGAACGTGGTGTCTGGTCTCATCCGGCCGACGGGCCGGGGGGACGTGACGCTTCTGGGGGAGCCCCTGCGAGGAAAGTCCGTTGCCGCGGTCGCCCGTTTGGGGGTGGGACGCAGCTTCCAAAGCCCACCATTCATCGATACCGAGACGGTGCTCCAAAACGTGATGGTCGGACAGCACCTACGCCTCGGCTACCACATGGGTGCCCAGCTTCTCAGGCGCCGGCACGTGCGAGCGCTTGAGCGCGCTGCGGAACGCCAGGCTCTCGATGTGCTCGAGTTCGTCGGAGTCGCCGAATTGGCGGCGTCCAAGATCGACAGCCTGCCTTACGGCACCCGCAAGCTGATCGACATCGCGCGCGCCATCGTCTCGGGCCCAGAGCTCTTGCTGCTCGACGAGCCGACCTCCGGGCTCGACGGCGACGAGCAGATTGCGGTTGGCAGGATCCTGATGAACCTCCATCGCGCCACGCCCGTGACGGTACTGGTCGTGGAGCACCACATGGATGTCGTCCGAGCGGTGGCGAACACCGTGATCGGGCTGCACGCCGGCGCGGTGGTGGCCGTGGGGCCACCGGATGAGGTGCTCGCGTCCGAGAGCTTCCGGGCCGCGCTCGTGGGAGACCCGGTGGAGGAGCCGGCGGCGTCGCCGTCGCCCGCCGCTCACAGGTTCCGGAACGAGCCTCCCCAGGGGGCCGAGCGATGACGCTCTTCGTCGCGTCCCTCGTGAGCGGTCTGACCCTTGGGGGAACCTTCGCGCTCATTGCGCTTGGTCTGGTCCTCGCCTTTCGTGCGACGCGAACGTTCAACTTCGCCCACGGCGAGATGATGCTGCTGGGCGCCTTCATCGTTGGCTACTTCCAATTGCGTCACGGCTCGACCGCGGTTGCCCTGCTTGTGGCGCTCAGCGCCACGGCGGTGGTGGGGGCCGGCTTCTACCTTCTGGTCCTCCGGCGTATGACCGGCATGAGCCACTTCATGAGCATCATCGCGACCTTCGGACTCGCCGCGATACTCGATGGCACGATGGGGATTCTGTTCCCCGCGCTCCAGTACACGATCGTATTGCCGGGGGTCCCGACCTCGAGCGTGCATGTGCTCGGAGCGCTGGTGAGCGCGGCCTCGCTCACACTCGCCGCCTTCGCGATCGCCCTCGCGGTGATCGTCGCCGCGATAGTCCGCTTCACGCATCTGGGCCTGATGATTCGTGCCGCCGGACAGGACCCCCTCCTGGCCAGTCAGTGTGGGATCAAGGTCCGGCGCCTCTACACCGGATCCTGGGCCATCGCTGGTCTGCTCGCAGCCGTGGCGGGAATTACCTACGGCAGCAGCGCCATCGTCACAACCTCAATCGACAACCTCGGACTAGTCGCAATCCCGGCGATGGTGCTTGGCGGGATGGACAGCGTCGGCGGAGCGGTGGTGGGAGGCATCCTCGTTGGGCTGATGCAGGGCTTCGTTCAGGTCTATCTCGGCGGTCAATACGTCGACGTGTTGACATACACGATCCTGCTCGCCGCCCTTCTCGTCTATCCGCAAGGGCTGTTCGGCACTAAGGAGATCGTGAGGGCATGACCATCGGAACGGTGGCGCCGGCTGGTCGCCTTGTAACTATGCAGCAGCGTCTCACCCGCCTGCGCGCTCTATGGTTCGGCATCGTCGCGCTGTGGGGGCTCACGGCGTTCTTCGCGCTGACGCAGTCGACGGCCACCCTTTACACCTTCGACGCAGCGTTGATGGCCTGTATCGGTGCGATATCGCTGCAGGTGCTGCAGGGCACCACCGGCCTGCCCTCGGTGGGCACTGCCGGGTTCCTTCTGATTGGGGCCTTCGGCTCCGTCTACATGGTGCGTCTCAACGTCCCGTTTCCGGTGGACATCTTTTGCGGGGCGGCGCTGGCCGGCCTAGCGGGGGTGATAACCGGATTGCCGGCACTCCGGCTGCGTGGGCTGTTCCTGGCGCTCGCGACGCTGGCCACCCACTTCATCGCCGTATTCCTTGGCAACTACTACCAAGGGACCGTGCCCGAGGCGCAGTCGGCGGGGTTCTTCCTGCCGATCCTGTTTGGGTCCTCCGGACTTCTCGGTGGGGAGCGCTACTGGGCTGTTCTGCTCGTCGGTTGCGTGACAGTCGTGATCATCGGAGCGAGCCGCATCATGGGGCTTCGATCCGGGCGCGCGATGCGGATGATTCGCGACAACGAGCATGTCGCCGCGGCCTTTGGAATCTCCGTCCCTGGATACAAGCTTGTGATCTTCACGATCACCTCGGCCGTGATCGGCTTCGAGGGAGGCTTGCTGGCGCATTTCTCGGGCAACGTTGTGATCGACGATTTCCCCATTCTCCTGGCTTTCCAGTACGTGGTGATGATCGTGGTGGGCGGCCTCGACTCAATTGCGGGAGCTGTGATCGGCGCCGGCGTCGTAGTCGTCCTGCCGATCTGGGTCGCCAACCTCGTCAAGGCGGTTGGTGGCGGCGCGAGCGCGACGGTCGATGGCCCCAACGTGGCCCTGATCGTCTACGGCGTGCTCGTGATCATCTTTGTCTCGAGCTCTCCGGGTGGTATCGCCGGACTGGTGCGGAGCATCGCGGGTGCCCTCCGACGACGGCTCCCGATGCCCGATCAGGTGTACGGTGAGCACTGAGCGGCGCACGAGGAGTCTGGCGCGCTTCGACGGTCGAACTGCGGTGGTGACTGGCGGCGGGCGCGGAATCGGACGGGCGATCGCCGTTGCGCTTTCCGCAGAGGGCGCACACGTCGCTATCGTTGCCCGCACGCCTGAGCAGTGCCGGAGTGTGGCAGCTGAGATTGGGAGCGCTGGGTTGGCGGTGCCGGCGGACGTTCGCAGTGCCGAGGACTGCGAACGCGTGATCCGGCACACGAGCGAGTGGTCAGGGACGCCGAGCCTCCTCGTGAACGCCGCCGGGATATCGCCCGTGCGGGGGCCCTTCGAGCGTCAGGACGCGGCGGCGTTCGAGCAGATTCTGGCCGTCAACGTTCTCGGGGCTGTCAGTATGTGCCATGCCGCCGCAGAGGCGCTCGCCGAGTCCGGCGGCGCCGTAGTCAACGTCGCTAGCGTGCTCGGCGTCGCAGGGAGTCCGCTCTTGTCGGCCTATGGTGCATCCAAGGCCGCGCTGATTCAGTTCACACGAACACTGGCCCGGGAATGGGGCGGCGTGGGTGTGCGGGTCAACGCGCTGTGCCCCGGATACATCGAAACTGAGCTGACCGCGAGGATGCTCGCCAAGCGGCCAATCATGGACGAGATCGTCGGGCAGACGCCGATGCGCCGGCTCCCGAGCATGGACGAGGTCGTGGATCCGGCATTGTTTTTGGCTTCCGGCGAAGCCTCTTTCATTACAGGCACAGCGCTAATCGTCGACGGAGGATTCGCGGCGTGAGTTCAAGCGGATGCAGACCCCCCACGCTCGAACAGTTCTACGCGGTGGTTGACGGCCGTGTCCCTGGAAGGGTCGGAGATCTGCTCAGTGACGACTTCGAGTTCAACCGCGACGGACGCGCTGTAGGCGGCAAGCACGACTACCTCACGATGCGCGCCGCCTACGAGCGTCGGCACGGCACGCTGCCGCTGCATGAAATCGAGCGCTGCATTGTCCTGGGCGGCTTCGAGTTGCTATTCGGCCGCGTGCCGGCCTTGGCCAATGAGAGATTCGTGATGGCCGCGCAAGTGGAGACCGATCAACTCCGACGCCTCCTGAGCTTCCATCTCATCGGCGGCGAGCTCAGGCAGGAAGATCGCTTGGCCGGCGGATAGCCAAAGGCGCCTCATACGCCGTGATGGAGGCTTTGCCAGCCCATGCGCGACGGCCGCTCGCGACGCCTCTGGTAGCATCCCACGCCGCATGCCGACAACCTCCCAGCTCGTCCGGATCGGACGCAAGCCCCCAAAGAAGAAGCTCGCGACCCCCGGCCTGAAGTCTGGCAAGGGTCGTAAGCGCAAGGTCGCCGCGCCGCAACGCCGCGGCGTCTGCACCCGCGTCTACACGACGACGCCGAAGAAGCCGAACTCGGCGCTGCGCAAGGTGGCGCGCGTTCGCATCACCGGCTCGATCGAGGTCACCGCCTACATCCCGGGCGAGGGCCACAACCTTCAGGAGCACTCCGTCGTGCTCGTCCGTGGTGGCCGCGTCAAGGATCTCCCTGGCGTGCGCTACAAGGTCGTGCGCGGAGCGCTCGACGCCGCCGGCGTAAGCGACCGCAAGAAGGCTCGCTCGCAGTACGGGGTCAAGAAGGCCTAGCCGCCGGATGCCGCGTCGCGCAGCAGCTCAGATTCGTCCGCTCGAGCCGGACCCGGTGCACCGTTCGCGCCTGGTCCAGCAGGTCGTCAACAAGGTCATGCTCGACGGCAAGAAGTCGACCGCCGAGCGGATCGTCTACGACGCCCTCGCGATCCTCGCCGAGAAGAGCGGCAAGGACCCCGTCGAGGCGCTCGAGGAGTCGATCAAGATCCTGACGCCGTCACTCGAGGTTCGCTCACGCCGCGTCGGCGGTGCGACCTACCAGGTCCCGGTCGAGGTTCCGAGCCGCCGCGCCCGCACGCTGGCCGTGCGCTGGCTGGTGGAGTTCGCGCGTAGCCGCCGCGAGAAGCAGATGTCGGCACGCCTCGCGGGCGAGCTGCTTGACGCGCAGTCCCAGCAGGGCGGCGCCTACAAGCGCAAGGACGACATCTTCCGCATGGCGCAGGCCAACAAGGCCTTCGCGCACTACCGCTGGTAGCGCTCTCCAGAGCGCCCCAAAGCCTCTGCTATGATCGCTTGAGCGCGGAATGCGCACGCGCTGGTCTGCGAGCGCGCTGGCGCGCGCAGCACGACCCCACCGTGGAGACCTCGACCACATAGCAGTGAAGCAGCGGGCTTGGCAGCAGCATTCTGCATGGGCCCTACCGGCCCTATTTTTTTGCCCGCAGCGCGGCCGCGCGATCGCGACCCGCCCCCATCCACACCGAGAAACGACACCGCACGATGCCCAGAGACTTCGCCCTCGATAAGACCCGCAACATCGGGATCATGGCTCACATCGACGCCGGTAAGACGACGACGACGGAGCGCATCCTCTACTACACCGGTCGCACCTACAAGATCGGTGAGGTCCACGAGGGCGCCGCGACCATGGACTGGATGGAGCAGGAGCAGGAGCGCGGCATCACGATCACCTCGGCCGCCACGACCTGCGAGTGGAACAACAACCGCATCAACATCATCGACACGCCGGGCCACGTCGACTTCACGGTCGAGGTCGAGCGCTCGCTGCGGGTGCTCGATGGCGCGATCGCGCTGTTTGACTCGGTCGCCGGCGTCGAGCCGCAGTCGGAGACGGTCTGGCGCCAGGCGGACAAGTACCACGTCCCGCGGATCGCCTACATCAACAAGATGGACCGCATCGGCGCCGACTTCGAGCGCGGCGTGCAGACGATGATCGACCGCCTCGGCGCGCACCCCGTGCCGATCCAGCTTCCGATCGGTGCCGAGGGCGACTTCGCCGGCATCATCGACCTCGTCCGCATGCGCGCCGTCTACTACCTCGACGACCTGGGTACCGAGCAGGAGGACCGCGATATCCCGGCCGAGCTGGCGGACGCCGCCGCCACCGCGCGCGAGCATCTGCTCGAGGAGGTCTCCCACTTCGACGACGAGATCGTCGAGCTGATCCTCGAGGAGGCAGAGATCCCCGAGGCCCTGCTCAAGTCCGCGATCCGCAAGGCGACGCTGGCGATCGCCTTCACGCCCGTGCTCTGCGGCTCCTCGTTCAAGAACAAGGGCGTCCAGCCCCTGCTTGACGCGGTTATCGACTACCTGCCCTCGCCGCTGGACGTTCCGCCCGTGGACGGTGTCGAGCCGGTCCGCGGCGAACCCGAAGGCCGCCCCGCCACGCGCTCGGCTGACGAGAGCCAGCCCTTCGCGGCGCTCGCCTTCAAGATCATGGCCGACCCCTTCGTCGGCAAGCTCACCTACTTCCGCGTCTACTCGGGCAAGCTCGAGGCCGGCGCGCGCGTGCTCAACGTCTCGACCGGCAAGACCGAGCGGATCGGACGCATCCTGATGATGCACGCCAACGACCGCTCGGAGGTCACCGAGGTCTACGCCGGTGACATCGCCGCCGCGGTCGGGATCAAGCAGGTCACGACCGGCGACACCCTCGCCGCCCCGGACGCACCGATCAAGCTCGAAGAGATCGTCTTCCCCGAGCCGGTGATCAAGGTCGCGGTCGAGCCGAAGACCAAGATCGACCAGCAGAAGATGTCGGTCGCGCTCGGCCGCCTGGCCGAGGAGGACCCGACCTTCCGCGTGCAGACCAACGAGGAGACCGGACAGACCGAGATCTCCGGAATGGGCGAGCTGCACCTCGAGGTGCTCGTCGATCGCATGCGCCGCGAGTACAACGTCGAGGCCAACGTCGGGCGCCCCCAGGTCTCCTACCGCGAGACCGTCCGCGGCGAGGCGCGCCACGTCGAGGGGCGCTTCGTGCGCCAGACCGGCGGCTCGGGCCAGTACGGCATCGTCTACATCGATCTGGAGCCCGCGCCCGGTGAGGGCTTCGACTTCGTCAACAAGATCAAGGGCGGATCCGTGCCGAGCGAGTTCATCCCCGCGGTCGAGAAGGGCTGCGAGGAGGCGCTCGCCAATGGCGTCAAGGCCGGCTACCCGATGGTCGACGTGCGCGTGACGCTGGTGGACGGCAAGTACCACGACACGGACTCCTCGGAGATCGCGTTCAAGGTCGCCGGTTCGCTCGCCTTCAAGGAGGCGGCGCGGCGCGCCAAGCCGGTCTTGCTCGAGCCGATCTTCGCGGTCGAGGTCGTGGCGCCCGAGGACTTCCTCGGCGACGTCATCGGCGACCTCTCCCGCCGGCGCGGACGCATCGAGGGTCAGGAGCGGCGCGGCAACGCGCTGACCGTGACCGCGCGCGTGCCGCTGTCTGAGATGTTCGGCTACGCCACCGACCTTCGTTCCAACACGCAGGGGCGTGCCAGTTACACGATGCAATTCGACGCGTACGAAGAGGTGCCGCCGAACATTGCGGAGAAGGTGGTCGAGCTGCGCGGAGGCGAGTCCAAGGCCGCGTAGACGCCATCGCGCCGCGTAGCACGGCGCGTTTCTGAGAGTATTAGCGGGTTCGCCTCAAGCGGCGAACCGAAACCAGTCGATCACAGGAGCAACACAAGTGGGCAAGCAGAAGTTCGAGCGCGACAAGCCGCACGTCAACGTCGGCACGATCGGTCACATCGATCACGGCAAGACGACGCTTACCGCCGCCATTACCAACGTGCTTGCCGAGAAGATGGGCGGCGAGGCCAAGAGCTTCGAGGAGATCGACAACGCTCCCGAGGAGCGCGAGCGCGGCATCACCATCGCCACCTCTCACGTCGAGTACCAGACCGAGAACCGTCACTACGCGCACGTCGACTGCCCCGGTCACGCCGACTACGTCAAGAACATGATCACCGGCGCGGCGCAGATGGACGGTGCGATCCTCGTCGTCTCCGCTGCCGACGGCCCGATGCCCCAGACCCGCGAGCACATCCTGTTGGCGCGTCAGGTCGGCGTCCCCTACATCGTCGTGTTCCTCAACAAGGCCGACATGGTCGACGACGAGGAGCTGCTCGAGCTGGTCGAGGTCGAGGTGCGCGAGCTGCTCTCGCTCTATGACTTCCCGGGCGACGACATCCCCTTCATCACCGGCTCGGCGCTGAAGGCGCTCGAGGGCGACGACGCTGCGCGCGAGAAGATCCTCGAGCTCGCGGCGGCGCTGGACTCCTACATCCCCGAGCCCGAGCGCGATCTCGACAAGCCGTTCCTGATGCCGGTCGAGGACGTCTTCTCGATCACCGGCCGCGGCACCGTCGCGACCGGCCGCATCGAGCAGGGCGTCATCAAGACCGGCGAGACGGTCGAGATCGTCGGCATCCACGCGACCACGACCACGGTCGTGACCGGCGTCGAGATGTTCCGCAAGATCCTCGACAACGGCCAGGCCGGCGACAACGTCGGCTGCCTCCTGCGCGGTACCAAGCGCGAGGAGATCGAGCGTGGCCAGGTGCTTTGCAAGCCGGGCTCGATCACGCCGCACACGCACTTCAAGAGCGAGGTCTACGTGCTCAAGAAGGAGGAGGGCGGGCGCCACACGCCGTTCTTCTCCGGGTACCGGCCGCAGTTCTACTTCCGCACCACCGACGTCACCGGCGTGGCCAATCTGCCCGAGGGTGTCGAGATGGTGATGCCGGGAGACAACGTCCAGATGGAGATCGAGCTGATCCAGCCCATCGCCATGGACCCGGGTCTCCGGTTCGCGATCCGCGAGGGCGGCCGCACGGTCGGCTCCGGCGTCGTGACCGAGATCATCAAGTAGGGCTTGGGGGCGGACAGCGCACGGTCTGCTGTCCGGCAGTAAGAGACAGATACGACATTCACACCGTCCCGCGTTGGGAGCGGTGAGGCGGGCCCGGCTGTTGGGCTTGGGTCCGCCTTTCTTGCGCCGTTTTTGCGGCGCGGATCAACGACCAAATCCTGCAGCACGACAGCGAGAGCACGAAAAGAGCTAAGCGGGCCAATGGCCTCATCACAGAACAAGATCCGGATCAGGCTCAAGGCCTACGACACCCAGGCGATCGAGACGGCCGCCAAGGAGATCGTCGAGACCGCCACGCGCACCGGCGCGACGGTTTCGGGTCCCGTGCCGCTGCCGACGGAGAAGAACGTCTACTGCGTGATTCGCTCGCCCTTCAAGGACAAGGATTCACGTGAGCACTTCGAGATCCGCACGCACAAGCGGCTGATCGACATCCACCATCCGACGCCCAAGACGGTCGACTCGCTCCAGCGCCTCGACCACCTGCCCGCCGGCGTCGACATCGAGATCCGCCTCGCCAGCTGATGGCCGCGATCCTCGCACGCAAGCTGGGCATGACGCAGGTCTTCGGCGAGGACGGTGCGGTCGCGCGGGTCACGGTGCTCGAGGCCGGCCCCTGCCACGTGACCGCGATCCGCACCAGCGAGCGCGACGGCTACGACGCCGTGCAGCTGGCCTTCGGCAGCTGTCGCGAGAAGGCGCTGACCAAGCCTGAGCTCGGCCACCTCGCCAAGGCCGACGCCCCGCCGATGCGCCATCTCGTCGAGTTCCGCAACGAGGGCGAGGGCCTCGCGGTCGGCGAGACCGTGGCGGTCTCGGTCTTCGAGCCGGGCCAGCACGTGAAGATCTCAGGCGTCTCCAAGGGCAAGGGCTTCCAGGGCACCGTCAAGCGCCATCGCTTCTCGCGCGGGCCCGCGGGCCACGGCTCCCACAACGTGCGCGCACCGGGATCGATCGGCGCGTCGGCGACCCCCTCGCGCGTCATGAAGGGCATCCGCGGACCCGGCCAGATGGGCAACAAGCGCGTCACTCAGCGCGGCCTCGAGGTCGTCGAGATCCGCGCCTCAGAGAATCTGCTTTTGGTGCGCGGCTCCGTCCCCGGCGCGCGCGGCACCTACGTGGAGGTGCGCAGCGATGGCTGAGGCACCCGTGCTCGGCGGCGCCGAGAAGAGCGTCGCCCTCGACGACGTCGCCTTCACCGCCGGTTTCAACGGCCCGCTCCTGCACGAGTCCGTGCGCGCCGAGCTCGCCGCTCGCCGCCGCGGCACCGCCGCGACCAAGACCCGCGGTCTCGTCTCCGGCGGCAACTCCAAGCCCTGGCGTCAGAAGGGCTCGGGCCGTGCCCGCGCCGGCTCGACGCGCTCGCCGATCTTCTCCGGAGGCGGCACCGTGTTCGGTCCGCACCCGCGCTCCTACGTCTTCAAGGTCAACCGCAAGGAGCGCCGCGCGGCGCTGCGCAGCGCGCTGTCGCTGCACGCCGAGCGCGGTTCGCTGGCGATCATCGACGCGGCCTCCTTCGATGCGCCCTCGACCAAGTCCGCCGCGGCGCTGCTGGCCGACTGGTCAAAGCCCGGCGCGACACTGGTGGTCGTCACCGGCGAGGAGCGCAACGCCGGCCTCTCCTTCCGCAACATCGGGCGCGTCGCGGTGCTCGCGCCCTCGAGCGTCGGTTGCGCCGACATCGTCGGCGCCGGTTCGATGCTCTGCTCGGAGGCCGCGCTGGCCGAACTGACAGCGCGCGCCCTCGGCACCAAGACCGAAGAGGAGGCGGGGGACTGATGGAGCCCTCCCAGGTGATCATCCAACCGGTCGTCTCCGAGAAGAGCTACGTGCTCGCCGCGACCGGCCGCTACACCTTCCGCATCCACCCCGATGCCCACAAGACGCAGGTGCGCCAGGCGATCGAGGCGCTCTTCGACGTGCACGTCGAAGAGGTCCGCACGGCGTCGGTGAAGTCCAAGCCCAAGCGCCGCGGCAGCTCGCGCGGGCGCACGCGCACGTGGAAGAAGGCGATCGTCCAGGTTCGCGCTGGCGAGACGATCCCGATCTTCGCCGGGCTCGAAAGCGTGGCCAGCTGATGGCGATCCGCAAGCCCAAGCCCACCAGCGCCGGTATGCGCTTCGTCTCCTACCCCGGCTTCGAGGAGATCACCAAGACCAAGCCGGAGCGCTCGCTGGTCAAGGGCCTCAAGAAGAGCGGCGGTCGCAACTCCTTCGGCCGCAAGACCTCGCGCCACCGTGGCGGCGGGGCCAAGCGTCTGTACCGCGAGATCGACTTCAAGCGTCGTAAGGACGGCGTGCCCGCTCGCGTCGCCGCGATCGAGTACGACCCCAACCGCACGGCCTACATCGCGCTGCTGCACTACCTCGACGGCGAGAAGCGCTACATCCTCGCGCCCGCGCGGCTCGGCGTCGGCGCCATGGTCGCCTCGGGCGAGGACGTCGACATCGCGGTCGGCAACTGCCTGCCGCTGTCCAAGATGCCGACCGGCACCGTCGTCCACAACGTCGAGCTCGAGCCCGGCCGCGGTGGCCAGCTCGGTCGCTCCGCCGGTACCTCGATCCAGCTCATGGCCAAGGACGGCGACATGGCGACGCTGCGCCTGCCCTCGGGTGAGATGCGGCTCGTGCGCGCCAGCTGCCGCGCCACCGTCGGCGTGATCGGCAACGCCGAACACCAGAACGTCAAGGTCGGCAAGGCCGGGCGCAAGCGCCACATGGGCGTGCGCCCGCAGACGCGCGGCGTCGCGATGAACCCGGTCGACCACCCGCACGGCGGCGGCGAGGGTCAGACGACTGCGGGTCGTCACCCCGTGACCCCGTGGGGCAAGCCGACGCTCGGCTTCCGCACGCGTAAGCGCGGCAAGCTCTCCGACCGCTACATCGTGCGCGGCCGCCGCCGCGGAAAGGGCAAGCGATGAGCCGCTCCAGCAAGAAGGGCCCCTTCGTCGAGGAGCGCCTGATGGCGCGGATCGCGGCGCTCAACTCCTCATCCTCCAAGCAGATGCTGAAAACGTGGTCGCGCGCGTCGACGATCTTCCCCGAGATGGTCGGGCACACGATCGCCGTCCACGACGGGCGCAAGCACGTACCCGTGTTCGTCAGCGAGTCGATGGTCGGGCACAAGCTCGGCGAGTTCGCTCCCACGCGCACCTACCGCGGCCACACCGGCTCGGGGAAGGTCCGCTAGCGATGGCCGAAGACACTCCGCAGAACGACGAGCAGGCCTCGAAGGACGCCCCCGAGGCCGCCGCTCCCGAGGCGCCCAAGCGTCGACGCGCCGCCAAGGCGCCCGCCGCCGAGGCTGCGGCCGGGTCGAGCGGCGAGGCCGAGGCTCCCGCCGAGGAGAAGCCCAAGCGCCGGGTCAGTCGTCCGCGCGCCAAGGCCGCTGCCGACACCGAGGCCAGCGCGGAGGAGACGCCGGCTTCAGAGGAGGGCGCCGCCGAGAAGGAGCCGGCCAAGCCGCGCCGCACGCGCGCCCGCGCTGCCGCCGCCGCTGATGAGTCAGCGAGCGAGCAGCCGAGCGCAGAAGCTTCCGAGGAGGAGCACGAGGAGGAGGAGGCCCCGAAGCCGCGGCGTTCGCGTGAACGCGCCGCCGCGGCCGAGGAGCCCCCAGCGGGCGCAGATGCCCCCGCGGCCGCGCCCCGGCGCCCCCGCGTGCGTCCGAGCCGCCCTGCCCTTCGTCGCGGTCGCGGCGGCAAGGCCGAGCCCGTGCGCGATGAGGTGCTCGTCTACGCGACCGCTCGCTACGTGCGCTCCTCGGCGCGCAAAGCACGCCTGGTCTGCGACCACATCCGCGGCAAGTCGGTGCCTGAGGCGCGCGCGATCCTCGAGTTCGCGCCGCGCGCTGTCGCCCGCGACTGGGCCAAGCTCTTAAACTCGGCGGTGGCGAACGCCGAGCACAACTTCGAGTTGATCGGCGATGAGCTGCGCATCAAGGAGGCCTACGCCGACGAGGGTCCGACGCTCAAGCGCTTCCGCCCGCGGGCTATGGGACGCGCGACGCCGATCCACAAGAAGACTTCGCACCTTTCGATCACGCTCACTCCGGAGGCCTAGGTATGGGACAGAAGGTTCATCCCGAGTCGATGCGCGTGGGCTACATCCACGACTGGCAGTCGAACTGGTTCAACGAGCGCCACTTCGCGGAGTACCTCGCAGAGGACGTCAAGATCCGCGAGCACATCATCCGCAAGCTCTCGCACGCCGGTCTCTCGGACATCATGATCAAGAAGAACGCCAACGAGGTCGAGATCAACATCCGCACCGCGCGTCCCGGCATCGTGATCGGGAAGTCCGGCAGCGAGGTTGACGCCCTGCGCAAGGACCTGCACAAGATCACGCGCAAGCAGATCAAGGTCAACATCCTCGAGATCAAGCGTCCTGAGCTCGACGCGAAGCTCGTCGCGCAGTCGATCGCCGAGCAGCTGCAGAACCGCGTCGCCTTCCGCCGCGCGATGAAGCGGGCGCTGACCAGCGCCATGCGCTCGGGTGCCAAGGGCGTCAAGGTGCAGGTCTCCGGACGCCTCGGCGGCGCCGAGATGGCACGCACCGAGGCCTACTCCGACGGCCGCGTGCCGCTGCACACGATGCGCGCCGACATCGACTACGGCTTCTACGAGGCCCGCACGACCTTTGGGCGCATCGGCGTCAAGTGCTGGATCAACAAGGGCGAGATCATGCCCGAGGGCTATTCCGGCGCTGACCTGACGGACATGAGCGCGCCCGCTCCCGCGGCCGACCGCTCGGAGCGTCCGGAGCGTGGAGACCGCGGCGATCGCGGTGACCGCGGCGGACGCGGTGGGCGCGGCGGCGGACCCGGTGGACCGGGTGGCCCCGGTCGCGGACGCGGCGGCGGCCCCGGTGGGCGTGGCGGCGGACCTGGCGGCGGCGGACGCGGACGTCCGGGCGGCGGCGGCGGAGGTGGTCGCTGATGCTCGCACCAAAGCGCGTAAAGCACCGCAAGCAGCACCGCGGCCGTCGCGGCGGCCTCTCGCGCGGGCAGACCAACGTCCAGTTCGGCGAGTACGGGCTGAAGACCCTCGAGAGCGGTTGGCTCACCAACCGCCAGATCGAGGCCGCCCGTGTCGCGATGACCCGCAAGATTCGCCGTGGCGGCAAGGTCTGGATCAACGTCTTCCCGGACAAGCCCGTGACCAAGAAGCCGGCGGAGACCCGCATGGGCTCCGGCAAGGGCTCGCCCGAGGGCTGGGTCGCGGTGGTCAAGCCCGGACGCGTCATGTTCGAGCTCGCCGGTGTGTCCGAGACCCTGGCCCGCGACGCGATGCGCCTGGCCGGGCACAAGCTGCCGGTCAAGACGAAGTTCGTGAGGCGGGAGGACTGAGCCCGATGACCGCCCCCAAGGATCTGCGCGACATGTCCGACCGCGAGCTCGCCGAGCACATTGCGAGCACCCGCAAGGACCTGTTCGGCCTGCGCTTCCAGCACGCTACGGGCGAGCTGGAGAACACGGCCGGACTGCGCAGCGGCAAGCGCGAGCTGGCGCGGGCCCTGACGATCGCCGCCGAGCGCGAGCTCGTCGCGACACACGCAAGCGATACCGAGAGCTGAGATGGCTGAGGAAGAGACCAACAACGAGGCCGAAGAGGCCGTAGACGCGCCCGAGGTCCCCGCGCTGGAAGCGGAGGCTGTGGAGAACGCGGAGGCCCAGGCCGACACTGCTGAGACCGAGGCCGAGGTGGAGACCGAGGGCGAGGTGGAGGGCGAGGTGGAGGCCGAGGGCGACGACGGCGCGGCTTCTGCGCCCGCTCCCGCGCGCCCGGCGCCGGCGGAGGTCGTCGCTCCCAAGGAGCGTCGTCGCCTGAAGCGGGCCGCCAAGGCCCCGGCCTCGCGAGGATCCGTCAGCCACGAGGATCGTCAAGTCGAGCGCGACGAGCAGCGCGCGAAGAACGCCAACGCCCGTCGCGTCGCGCGTACGAAGGCGCGCGAGGCCAAGCCGCCGGCGTCCGATCAGGCGCCGGAGGAGACGCACGCGATCGAGCACGCGGTCGGACGCGCAAAGGCTCGCCAGGGCATCGTCGTCTCCGACAAGGCGGCGAAGACGATCACGGTCCGCGTCGACACCTCTCGTCGCCACCGCCGCTACAAGAAGATCGTCCGCAGCTCGAAGCTTCTGCACGCCCACGACGAGCACAACGACGCCCATGAGGGCGACCTCGTGCGCGTGGTCGAGACGCGGCCGCTGTCGGCGACCAAGCGCTGGCGCCTGACCGAGGTCCTGGAGCGCGCGAAGTGATCCAGAACGAGACCCGACTCAAGGTTGCCGACAACACCGGCGCCCGCGAGATCCTCTGCATCCGCGTCAAGGGTGGCTCGCGCCGCCGCTACGCCCGTGTCGGCGACGTCATCACGGCGACCGTCAAGCAGGCGACGCCGCAGGGCACCGTCAAGAAGGGCGAGGTCGTGACCGCGGTGGTCGTGCGCACGAAGAAGTCCTTCGGGCGCGCCGACGGCACCTACATCGCCTTCGACGAGAACGCCGCGGTGATCATCGACGACGCCAACAACCCGCGCGGCACGCGCATCTTCGGCCCCGTCGCGCGCGAGCTGCGTGAGCGCAACTTCATGAAGATCGTCTCGCTCGCACCGGAGGTGTTGTGATGAAGATCCGTCGCGACGACACGGTGATGATCATCAGCGGCAAGGATCGCGGCAAGACCGGGAAGGTGACGCGCGTCGACCCCGAGAAGCAGCGCGTCTACATCGAGGGTCTGAACATGATCAAGCGCCACGAGCGCCCGCGCCAGGTCCCAGGCTCCCAGCGCGCGGAGACCGTCGGCGGCGTGATCGAGCGCCCGGGTCCTATCCACGTCTCAAACGTCGCCCTGCTTGACCCCAAGGACCACCGCCCGACGCGCGTGAGCATCGAGCGCCAGGACGGCAAGGCCTTCCGCGTCGCTCGCCGCTCGAAGCAGAGGATCGACTGATGGCTGCCCGTCTGAAGAGTCGCTATGAGCAGGAGATCCGCCCGGCGCTGGTCGAGCGCTTCGGCTACACGACCCCGATGCAGGCTCCGGTGATCGAGAAGATCACGCTCAACATGGGCGTCGGCGAGGCCAAGCAGGACTCGAAGATGCTCGAGGCCGCGACGGAGCAGCTCGCGACGATCGCCGGCCAGCGGCCGAGCGTGCGCCGGGCGCGCAAGTCGATCGCCGCCTTCAAGCTGCGCGAGGGGATGCCCGTCGGCCTCTCGGTGACGCTGCGCGGTGACCGTGGCTACGAGTTCCTCGACCGCCTGATGTCGGTGGCGATTCCGCGCATCCGCGACTTCCGTGGGATGAACCCGCGCTCCTTCGACGGACGCGGCAACTACTCGATGGGCGTGCGGGAGCAGATCATCTTCCCCGAGATCGACTACGACTCGATCGACCAGACCCGCGGTCTGAACATCACGATCACGACCACAGCTCGCACCGACCAGGAGGCCTTCGCCCTGCTCGAGGCGTTCGGCTTCCCGTTCGCCCGCGACGAGGCTGGCGACGCGGCCCTGCGCGCTTCGGTCGCGGCCGAGGATGAAGCGGCTGCCGCCGCGTCCTCTGCGCCGAGCGCCGAGGAGGCCGCTGAGACCAACGGCGGCCCCGTCGTGAGCGATGAGGCGCCGGCCGCTCCCGAGGCGGAGGCTGCCGAGCCCGAGGCTGAGACGACCTCCGACGAGGAGCCGCAGGCCGAGGCGGCTGAGGAGCCGGAGGCTGCTGCCGAGCCCGAGGCCGAGGCGGCTGAGGAGCCGGAGGCTGCTGCCGAGCCCGAGCCCGAGGCGGCTGAGGAGCCGGAGGCCGCTGCCGAGCCCGAGGCCGAGACGGCTGAGGAGCCCGAGGCCGCCGCCGAGCCCGAGGCCGAGACGGCTGAGGAGCCCGAGGCTGCGGCTGAGCCCGAGGCCGAGACGGCTGCCGAGCCCGAGGCCGTGGAGACTGATTCTGAGGCCGTCGTCGAGGACGACCCCAACCCCGCCGAGGCGGAGGCCCTTGAGGCCGGAGCCCCATCAGATGAGGCCGAGGTCGAGCAAACGGAAGATCAGGAGCAATAGGTGGCAAAGACCTCACAACGCGTCCGCCAGGCGCGTCCGGCAAAATTCAAGACGCGCGCGTACAGTCGCTGCAATCGCTGTGGCCGCGCGCGCTCGGTGTACCGCAAGTTCGGCCTGTGCCGGATTTGCTTGCGCGAGATGGCGCATCAGGGGCAGATCCCCGGTATGACGAAGTCCTCTTGGTAGCAGGAGCAAACCCATGTCGATGACAGACCCGATAGCCGATTTCCTCACGCGCATCCGCAATGCGATCCACGCCTCGCACGAGACGGTGCTGATGCCTGCCTCGCGCGTGAAGACCGAGCTCGCGCGGATCCTTGCCGAGCAGGGCTACATCGACGCCTACAACGTGGCCGCCGCGACCGACGCGCCCGGCGAGGTCCTCGAGATCCGCCTGCGCTACGACGACGCGCGCCGCTCGGCGATCTCCGGCCTGCGTCGCGTCTCGCGTCCGGGCCGGCGCACCTACGTCGACGCGCGGCACATCCCGCGCGTGCAGGGCGGCATGGGCACAGCGATCGTCTCGACCTCGAGCGGAGTGATGACCGGCCACGAGGCCCGCGCGGCGGGCGTCGGTGGCGAGGTCATGGCGGAGGTCTGGTAGATGTCGCGCATCGGTAGAGCACCGATCACCGTCCCCAGCGGCGTGGAGGTAACGATCGAGCCCGAGCTCGTCAGCGTCAACGGCCCCAAGGGCTCGCTGTCGGAGCGCATCCCGCTCGACATCAGCGTCGCCCGCGAGGACGACCAGCTGCTCGTGACCCGGCCGACCGACCGCGGCGTGCACCGTGCGCTGCACGGCCTGGTCCGTACGCTGGTCGCGAACATGGTGATCGGCGTCACCGACGGCTACGAGAAGCGCCTGGAGATCCAGGGCGTCGGCTACCGCGCGCAGCTGCGCGGCCGCGACCTCGAGCTCGCGCTCGGCTACTCGCACCCGGTCAACGTGCCCGCGCCGGACGGCATCGAGTTCGAGGTGCCCCAGCCGACGCGCGTCGTCGTCAAGGGGATCTCCAAGCAGCAGGTCGGCGAGGTCGCCGCCTACATCCGCAAGCAGCGTCCGCCCGAGCCCTACAAGGGCAAGGGCATCCGCTACGAGGGCGAGGTCGTCGCCCGGAAGGTCGGTAAGCGCGCATGAGCGTGATCACCAGGGAAGCACGCCGTCTGCGCCGCCGCCGCCGTGTGCGCGCGAAGGTCTCCGGCACCGCCGAGCGGCCGCGGGTCTCCGTGTTCCGCTCCAACCGCGGCATCTCCGCGCAGCTGATCGACGACGACGCCGGCCGCACGCTGGCCGCCGTCAACTGGACCGAGGCCGAACTGCGCACCTTGGCAGGCGCCGAGCGCGCCGCTCGCGTCGGCACGGTGCTGGCCGAGAGGGCCAAGGCAGCAGGCGTTTCGCGCGCTGTTTTCGACCGTGGTGGCTACCAGTATCACGGCCAGGTCAAGGCGCTCGCGGAGGGAGCGCGGGAAGCCGGCCTGGCGCTGTGAGCTACCCTTGCCCATCGCTATGAGAATCGATCGAACAGTCAGCGCTGCCGGACTCGACCTCCAGGAGCGTGTCGTCGAGATCAACCGCGTCGCCAAGGTGGTCAAGGGCGGACGCCGTTTCTCGTTCACGGCGCTGGTCGTCGTCGGCGACGAGCGCGAGGTGGTCGGCGTCGGCTACGGCAAGGCCAACGAGGTGCCGCTCGCGATCCAGAAGGGCGTCGAGGCGGCCAAGAAGGCCCTCTTCCGCGTGCCCAAGCACGGCGCGACGATCACGCACGAGACGACCGGACGCTTCGGCGCCGGCCGCGTCTTCCTCAAGCCGGCCGCGCCCGGCACCGGCGTCATCGCCGGCGGCGGCGTGCGCGCGGTGCTCGAGCTCGCGGGCATCCACGACATCCTTTCCAAGAGCCTCGGCTCGCAGAACCCGATCAACCTCGTCAAGGCGACGGTCGACGGGCTGCAGGGCCTGCGCACGCCTGACGAGGTCGCCACCCTGCGCGGCCTCAGCATCGCCCAGGTGCTCGGCATCGCCGACTCGCGCATCAAGCCGGTCGAGACGCTCTCCGCCGATGGCGAGGCCGAGGCGGCCGCACCCGAGGTCGAGGCCGCGAGCGCATGAGCGTCCTGACCGTCAAGCAGGAGCGCTCGCGCAACGGCTCCAACAAGCGCCAGCTCGCCACCCTGCGCTCGCTCGGCCTGCGCCGCATCGGCCACATCGTCGAGGTCACCGACACGCCGCAGGCGCGCGGCATGCTGCACGCGGTGCGCCATCTCGTGTCGGTCTCCGAGGAGTCATCCAAGTGAGCCCCGCTCCCAAGCGTCCCGTCGAGGAGGCCGAGGAGGCCGCCCCCGAGCAGTGGATAGGGCTGCACTCGCTGCGCCCGGCACCGGGGAGCCGCCACGCGCGCAAGCGCGTCGGCCGCGGCGAGGGCTCGGGAACGGGCAAGACTTCCGGTCGCGGCCAGAAGGGCTACGGCTCGCGCTCGGGCGCCAAGGACCGCGCCCGCTTCGAGGGCGGCCAGATGCCGATCCACATGCGCATGCGCAAGCTGCGCGGTCCGACCAAGAAGCAGTCGATGCCGTTTGAGCCCTTCCGCACCCACACGCAGCCGGTCAACCTGGCCGATCTCGACGCGCGCTTCGAGGCTGGGGCGGAGGTCACGCTCGAGGCGATGAAGGCGGCCGGGCTCGGCACGCGCAAGGGGATTGCGGTCAAGGTCCTCGGTCGCGGCGAGCTCAGCAAGGGCCTCGTGGTGCACGCGCACGGCTTCAGCGCGAGCGCTCGCGAGCGCATCGAGGCTGCCGGCGGCAGCTGCATCGTCGTCGAGAAGTAGTCGGTCATCTAGACTGACCCGTCGGGTCTCAGACGATGATCAACACGATCCTCTCCGCGCTGACTGTCCGAGATATTCGGAGGAAGGTCGGCTTCACTGCGCTGATCCTGCTGCTCTACAGGTTCGGTGCGCACCTGTACGTCCCGGGCGTCAACGTCGCGGCGATCAAGAACAACCCATCGCTGAGCGGCTCGGGCATCTTCAGCTTCCTGAATCTGTTCTCCGGCGGCGCACTGGGACAGCTGGCGATCTTCGCGCTGGGGATCATGCCCTACATCACCGCGTCGATCATCCTGCAGCTGCTGCAGGTGGTCGTGCCCTCGCTCGAGAAGCTGCGCCAGGAGGGTGAGGTCGGCCAGGCCCGCCTGACCCAGTACACGCGCTATTTGACCGTCGGGCTCGCCTTCGCCCAGTCGATCGGCTACGTCTTCCTCTTCCACTCGATCTCGGGCGGATCGAGCGGCGGCTCGATCATCCCCGTCTTCGATCTCCAGCACGTCTTCCTGATCGTCATCTCACTCACCGCCGGCACCGTGCTGGTGATGTGGATGGGCGAGCTGATCACCCAGCACGGCATCGGCAACGGCATCTCGCTGATGATCTTCGCCAACATCGTCTCGCGCCTGCCGGGGGCGGCGCAGACCTGGTACCAGTCCAACAACCAGGTCTTCAAGGTCGTGCTCCCGTTCCTGGTGCTCGCGGTGGTCGCCGCCGTCGTCTTCGTGCAGGAGGGCCAGCGGCGGATCCCGGTGCAGTACGCCAAGCGCGTCGTCGGGCGGCGCATGACCTCGGGCGGGCAGACCTACCTGCCGCTGCGCGTGAACATGGCCGGCGTCATCCCCGTCATCTTCGCCGCCTCGCTGATGGCGTTCCCGCCCACGATCGGCCAGATCCTCAAGAACAACTGGCTGCAGAACTTCTTCTCGCCCAACGGCTGGCACTACATCCTCGGCGAGGCGATCCTGATCGTCGTCTTCACCTACTTCTACACCGCGGTCACCTTCAATCCGGTCGAGCAGGCCGACAACCTGAAGAAGTACGGCGGCTTCATACCCGGGGTGAGACCGGGGCGGCCGACCGCCGAGTTCCTCGACCGCATCCTCGCCCGACTGACCTTCCCCGGGGCGCTCTACCTGGCGGCGGTCGCGGCGCTACCGGCGGTCGTCTACGCCCGTACCGGCGAGAACTTCAACTTCGGCGGCACCTCGATCATCATCGTGATCGGCGTCGCCCTGGACACGATGAAGCAGCTCGAAGCGCAGCTGATGATGCGCAACTACGAAGGCTTCCTCAAAACGTAGAGGCGCCGTGCAGGCGGTAGGCTTCGCCGCCTGGTGGCGTCGAGGCGCCCGCACCGCGGCGACCGGATTCTCATGTCCGAACTC
>DASXEZ010000049.1:0-2564 GCA_036489875.1 Solirubrobacteraceae bacterium
GCGCCAGCCAATCGCGGCATGCTCCTCGGACCGCCCCTGCTCGTCGCGCTTCACCGCGGAGAGCATGAGCAGGGGCGCAGGGTGCTTGAGGAGTTCGATCGCGACCAGGCTGACGGCGGCGCGGCGTTTGAGAGCGACTACCGGAGCCTTCGCGAGGTTGCCCTCGTCCTCCTGTCCGGCGCCAATATCGAGGCAAAGGCAGTCATCGACCGCGCTCAATCCGGCGATTACGCAGAGTGGCCGACGTGGCTGCCGCTCGCCATCGATCTCCTTGCCCAGTTGCGAGACGATGATGTGTTGAGAGAGGCTGCGACGGCGCTGGGCCGCAAGGATGTGCCAAGGACCTCGCCGATGGTCGCGGCACAGGCCTCACGACTCCAAGCCCTCCTGGCTATCCGTGCTGATGACACCGCACAGGCAGTGTCAGGGTGGTCGAGCGCCATCGCAGTGGTCAGCCAGGCCAGCATGGTCTTCGACGAGGCCGCGTTGAGGCTGGAGTTCTATGAGCATGTGCCGAACCATCCCGGTGCGCCGGCGGGTCTGCACCGGGCGATCGAGACGTTCACCAGGCTGAGAGCGGCCCCGTGGCTAGAGCGTGCCCGCGTCGCGAGTGAGCAACGGATAGGGGCTCCGGTTTCTCCGCGTCGCCAATGACTTGAAGTGTGCATGTGCGTCATGGAGCGCGGGCCCTCGTGATCGAGGACCCGCGCTCACGACAACTCAAAGTCAACGCTGCCGGGGTGTCAATGCAGGAGCATCGGCGCCGCGCCGGCGGTGTGGGCGGCGGCCGTCCGTCGCGTCTTCGCGGTGCCGGCGGTGCGAACGCATCCGTTGACCATCAGGTTCAGCAGCTGGGCGTCGGCGACGATCTGCTTGGGCGTGGGCGCCCCTGTGGTGCCGGGTGCGGCCGCGGACTTGATGGCGTACAGGTATGCGCCGCTCGTGAAGATCACGTTGATCGCGGTCAGCTGGGGGCTGCGATCCACCCACCCGAAGGCGCCGGGCATGCCGGTGCGCAGTGCGGTCACCTGGTGACCGTGGCCCGCTGCGAAGGCATGCATCCCCTGGTAGGTGAACTCGGCGCGCGCCTCGGCGGCGGAGTGGAAACGCTCGACCGTCGAGAGGGCTCCGGCGAGCAGTGGGAAGCGACCGTGGAACCGTTGGGTGGCGCCCGCGGTGAAGCCGCTCTGGCGCAAACGCGCGACTTCGCGCATCGGCGTCGCCGCTGCCTCCACCGTCGAGGCCCAGGTGAGCGCGCTGCGCGTGGTGGCCGGCTGGTCCGACGTGACGAACCCGGGCAGAGCCGCGGCAGGCAGGACGCGCTGGCTCAGGGGCAGAGTTCGGACTCGGGCTGCCTGCGCAGCCGTGGGAATCTGCGACCCGATCCCGGTGGCAAGCGCGGCCGTTGCGATCGCTCCGGCAGTGAGCGCCGTCACGAGCAGACGAGTGAACCGGGGGCGAACGGGGTGGTTGTGCAGTTGGGCGCTCATCGCTTCTCCTCAGATGGCGCCGGGTCCGTTTCCTGTGCTGGGTCCCGGCGTTTGGTCGATGGGAGCAAGCTATGTCCGCGCCGTCGCCGCGACGATGACCTCCGCAACACGCTCTCTGTGCAATCGTGCACAGAGAGCGCGAGGGCTACTTAGCGACGAGGCCCCGTAGTGCGTCGACATCGAGAACCTTAATCTCGCGGCGGCGCGTCTCGATCCAACCGAGCTCTCGCAGCAGATGTAGTGAGCGAGCCACGGCTTCACGGGAGGCCCCGCTCCACGCGGCCAGCTCTTCTTGAGACATGGGTAGCGTGATCCGCACGCCGCCCTCTTCAGCCTCACCCGACGTTTCGGTCAGTTCCGCGAGGCGCCCAGCAATTCGGGCGGTCACATCGCGGGTGGCGAAATCCACGCGCTGACGGTCAGCATCGCCCAGCAGTGTGGCCACGTTGTCAAAGACGAGCTTCGCAATCCGCGGATGCTCGAGCGCCAGCCGGCGGAAATCGGCGGCTCGCACTGAGATTGCTGCGACCGCGTCGACCGCGGTGACGTTCGCCGTACGCGGTCGGTCACTGACGGCCGCCAGCTCGCCGAAGAGCTCCCCCGGCTCTGAGAAGCGCAGCACAACCTCTCGTCCACCTACTCCGATGAGCGAGACCTTCACGGTGCCGCTCACCACAGCCACGACGCCTCCCGGGTCGTCGCCCTCGTGGAATATCGCTTCGCCCTTAGCGAATCGGCGGTCCCGTCCGGCGGTGCGAAACGCCGCCAACTCGTCTGCGGTGAGGGCGCCCAAGAAGTCGGCCATACCTGAGCCTATACGGCGCCTGGGGGCCGGCGGTGTTCTCGGGCTCAGCGCCGCTGGATGTCGCCGGCGGGATCGCGCATCAGGCGAGCGAGCTGACGATCGCGTGCGTGGCAAACCACGCGTCCGCTCGGGCGCCGGCGAGTTCACGAAAGCGCTCGCACACGCCCTGCTGATCGAGGCGCGGTCGTCGCCGTAACCAGGGCTCCGAGTGGGAGCTCTGCGTTGGTCCTCGTGCCGAGGCGAGGCTTGCGCACCTCCGTCGTGGCTTT
>DASXEZ010000059.1:0-66103 GCA_036489875.1 Solirubrobacteraceae bacterium
CACCTGCATGTGGCGGGCGAGCTCACGCGGCTCCTCGATGTGGCCGAACAACACGGTCGAGGTCGAGCGCAGGCCGGCCCGGTGGGAGGCTTCGATGATCTCGACCCAGCGCGCCGCCGGGAGCTTGTTCGGCGAGATCCGCTGGCGGACCCCGTCGTCGAGCACCTCGGCAGCGGTCCCCGGCGTCGAGCCGAGCCCACAGTCGAGCAGGTACTCGAAGACTTCCCCCGGCTGCTTGCCGGAGACGTCGCAGGCGTGGTTGATCTCCATCGGCGAATAGGCGTGCAGGTGGAGCTGCGGCGCGGTGTCCTTGGCGAGGCGCAGCCAGCGGCCGTACTCCTCCAGCGTCAGGTCGGGATGGATGCCGCCCTGCATGCAGAGCTCGGTGGCGCCGAAGTCGACGGCTTCTTCGATCCGCGAGGCGAAGTCCGGCTCGGCGACTTCGTAGGCGTCCGGCGAGCGCTTGCCCTGCCCGAACCCGCAGAACGCGCAGCCGACCACGCAGATGTTGGTGAAGTTGATGTTGCGGTTGACGACGAAGGTGGCCACGTCTCCGGCCAGTTCCTGGCGGAGCTCGTCGGCGGCGATCCGCATCTCCTCGATCACCTCGGGCCGCGTCTCGGCAAAGAGCGCCGTCATCTCGTCCTCGCTCAGCTGGGTGCCCTCACGCCCCTTCTCGATCGCCCGCGGCGCGAGCGCGTCATCGAGCGTCTCCTCGCTGCGCCGCCCGCTCCCTTTCCGAGGAATGAAGCTCCAGTACTTCAGCTTGATCACGTCGAGGACGCCCTGCTCCATCCACTCCATGTCCATGTACTGCGGATAGACGCAGAGGCGCTCGGTCAGCGCGTAGCCCCGAGGCGCCAGCTCCTTACGCACCTGGTGCGGCGACGGGAAGGGCTCCTCGGGAGAAATGTGATCGACGTTGGCGGAGAGCCCGCCAAGGTCGGTCGCCCCGGCTTCCACCAGCTCCGGCCACCAGTCGCTCAGGTTCGGCGGCACCTGCACCCCGACGTCCGGCATCAACCGCTTGCACTCCTGGATCAAGCGCTTGATCTCATCGACCGAGACAGGGTTCGCCCATGCGGGGAGGGGAGGCGGGGATTCCCCCGCTGGAGACCGTCCGGCCGGCACGCCTTTCGGGTTCGTGGCCGGGGCGCTCCCAAAGTCTCCATCGGGGGAATCCCCGCCTCCCGACCAACGCTCGCGGGATGCCTCGTCGGCGATGTCCGCCACCTCGGCGCCGTAGTAGCGAGGGTGGGGAACGAAGTTCTGGAGGATGACCTCCTGGATGTGGCCGTACTCGCGGTGACATTCGGCTATCGCCTCAAGCGAGGCGATGCGGTCCTCGCGACGCTCGCCGATGCCGAGCAGGATGCCGCTGGTGAAGGGGATCTTCAGCTCGCCGGCGGCGCGAATCGTCTGCAGGCGAAGCTGCGGATCCTTCGTCGGCGAGCCCTGGTGAGCGACGAGGTCGGGGCGGATCGACTCGAGCATCAGACCCTGGGAGGCGGTCACCTCGCGCAGGCGCGCGAGGTCGTCGTGGGAGAGCGCGCCGAGATTGGTGTGCGGCAGCAGGCCCCGCTCGAGCGCCCGCTCGCACGCCCACACCACGTAGCCGACGAAATCCTGATGACCCAGCCGCTCCAGCCGCTCGCGCAGGCCCGGGTGATGGGCGGGGTCATCGCCGGTCAGGATCAGAAGCTCCTTGACGTTGCGCCGCGCGGCGTGCTCGAGCAGCGCGATCACCTCGTCGGGCTCATGCAGGTGCGGCTGGTGGGTCTGGAAGGCGCAGTACTTGCAGTGGGAGACGCAGGTGCGCGAGAGCGACAGCGTCAGGTTGCGCGAGAAGGTGACGCGGCGGCGGGTGACGACCTCGGCGGCGCTCATTCGACGAAGTAGCGGCCGGAGGGCTCGGAGAACCAGCGCGAGGTGATGGTCTTCTTGCGCGTGTAGAACTCGATCGCATCCTGGCCGTGGGCGTGGAGGTCGCCGAAGAAGGAGCCCTTCCAGCCGGAGAACGGGAAGAAGGCGATCGGCGCGGCGACGCCGACATTGATCCCGACCATCCCGGCCTGGACCTCTGAGCGGTAGCGCCGCGCGGCGGACCCGGATTCGGTGAAGATCGAGGTTCCGTTGCCGTAGCGGCTCGAGTTGACGAGCTCGAGCGCGTCCTCGAGCGTGTCGACCTCGAGCACGCACAGCACCGGCCCGAAGAGCTCCTCGCGAACGGCGTCGCTGTCGGGGGCGACGCGCTCGAGGATCGTCGGCCCGAGGAACGCGCTTCCCGGCGCCGAGGCCCCGCGACCGTCGAGGGAGATGCTTGCGCCGGCGCGCTCGGCGGCGTCGATCTCGCCGATGACCCGGGCGGCAGCCTGTGGCGAGATCAGAGGCCCGACGTCGACGCCGTCCTCGGCGCCGTTGCCGACCCGCAGTGCCTGCGCACGCTCGAGGAGGACCGGGCGAAGCTTCGCCCACGAGCCGCCGACGGCGACCACCACGGAGCCGGCCATGCAGCGCTGGCCCGCGGCACCGAAGGCGCTGGCGAGGATGTTCTCGCTGGTCTGCTCGATCACCGCGTCCGGCATCACCACCATGTGGTTCTTGGCGCCGCCGAGGGCCTGCACGCGCTTGCCGGCGGCGGCTGCGCGCTCATAGACGAGCTTGGCGACGGTCGCCGAGCCGACGAAGGAGACGGCGTCGATGCCCGGCGAATCGAGGATTCCCTCGACCGTCTCACGGCCGCCGTTGACGAGGTTGACGACCCCTGGGGGCAGGCCGACCGACTCGAGGATCTCGATCACGAGCGCCTGGGTCAGCGGGTCCTGCTCGGAAGGCTTGAGGATGAAGGTGTTGCCGGTGCCGATCGCGAACGGGAGGAACCACATAGGCACCATCGCCGGGAAGTTGAAGGGGGTGATCGCGGCGCATACGCCCAGCGGCTGGCGCACGGTCTCGCAGTCGATGTTGGTCGCGACGCCCTCGAGGTTGCGCCCCTGCATCGTCTGTGGCACGGCGGTGGCAGCCTCGACCATCTCGATGGCGCGGTCGACCTCCGCGCGGGCGTCGACGAGCGTCTTGCCCATCTCCCGCGTCACGCACAGAGCGAGCTCGCCGGCGCGCGCGCTCAGCGCCTCGCGCAGCCGAAAGAGCAGCTGGGCGCGGCGAACGACCGACACGGCGCGCCAGCTCGGGAAGGCCTCACGTGCGGCGGCGACTGCGTCCTCGACGTCGGCGCGGGCGCTCATGCCGACGCGGGCCAGAACCTCGCCGCTGGCTGGGTCGGTCACGTCCAGGCGCTCGCCACCGCCCGCGGGAACCCAGCGGCCGCCGATGTAGTTGTCAAGCAGGCGGCTGTGCAAGGCGGGCTCGGGGGTTACGGTGGTTGAGATGCTCGCTCTCCGGTCTCTTTCGGGCCCGCCACGAGGGAGTGGCGTGAGCGAAAGCATAGACATCGACCGCTGCGCGACCGCGGGGCTGCGCATCGCGCGCGAGGATCGACGCGGCTCGCGTCGATCCTCGGAGGGCGCAGGGTCGACCATGCCGGCGGGCCCGGTCCTAGACTGGCAGCCGTGAGGATCTGGCCGCTGCCGAGTCGTCGCGTCGCGCGCGCCACCGCGCTCTCGGTGTCGGCCGCCTGCGCCCTGGCCGCCTGCGGCGGCGGTGGCTCCGGCGTCTCGTCGAGCTCCTCGGCAAGCGCGGTGAGCGTCACGGCCGCGCACACCTTCACCGACCTCGTCACGGAGATCCCGCTGGACATCGACGAGACGGCGACGCCGGACACCGCCTCGACCGAGCTGCTGCCGAGCTGGTCGAGCGAGCTCGTGCGTCCCGCGGGCGCCGCGCCTGGGCCCAACGCGAAGCTCCCCGCCGACGGCGCCGTGGTCCCCTACCTGGCGACCTCCTGGGAGCGCGACTCAGGCGGGAGCTACACCTTCCAGCTGCGCCGCGGCGTGCGCGGGGACAGCGGCGACCCCTTCACCGCCGAGGACGTGCGCTGGAGTCTCGAGCGGGCGGTCGCGCGATCTCCGGTCGCCCCGTTCCTCTTCGAGCTCGCCCACATCGACGTCCACAACCCCGTGACGATCATCAACAGCCACCGCGTGCGCGTCAATGTCACCTCGCCGAGCCCGTTCACGCTGTCAGTGCTGGCGTCCTACGACGCCGGGATCTATGACCGCGCGCTCTACCGCCTGCACGCGACCGCCAGCGACCCCTGGGGCCTCGCCTGGGGCAGCCACCACTCCGCGAGCTTCGGCGCTTACTGGGTCGCCTTCTTCGTGCCCGGACGCCAGATCGTGCTCAACGCCAATCCTGGCTTCTGGCGCACGCCCTGGTACCAGCGCGTCGTGATCCACGCCGTGCCCAACCCCGGCTCACGCCTCTCGCAGGTACTGAGCGGTAGCGCGACCCACACCTCCCAGCTCACCTGGGCGGAGTTCCAGGAGGCGATCAACGTCGGGGCATCCACGGGCGTCAGCGCGACGGTGCTCCAGACCGGCCCGGGCGTGATCGCGTGGCACCTGAACGTGGCGCACGGACCGCTCGCCAACGCCCAGGTGCGCCAGGCTCTGACCCTCGGCGTCAACCGAGTCGAGCTCGCCAATGGCATCGATGAGACCTTCGATCAGCCCGACTCGGTGAGCATTCCCGCGGCCTTCGGCGAGAGCCAGCCCAGCGACTACGACCCGCGGGAGGCGCGCAGCCTGCTGATCGCAGCCGGCTATCCGCCGGGGGCCCTGACGATCGACATCGATACCAACAACTCCGAGCTCCAGGGCAGCGCCGCGCAGGTGCTCGGCTTCCTCCGCGACGACATGGTCGAGATCGGCGTCAACCTGCGGATGTCCTATGTGGATAACCCCGACCAGCTGCTGGCGATCGAGCAGCGTGGCGCCGTGGAATCGACGATCGACTCGAATACGCCGCTGCTCGGCGGTCCGGCGTTCCTGCTCGAGGAGCTCGGCAACGCCGCAATCGACCCGTTCAGCGGCGCGGCGCAGCAGCATTTCGCGAGTTCGACGCTGCAGTCGCAGCTGGACCAGCTGCGTGACTCCCCGGGCGGCAGCGCGACCAGCGCCCTCGTGGCGACGGCCGCGCAGACGATCGATTCCGAGATGGCGACCGTCAACTTCGTGGCGATCCCCAGTCAGAACGTGACGCGCTCCAACGTGACGGGCTACGCGGCCTACACCCAGCCCGTGACCTACTACGAGAACCTCCACCCGATCACCCAGCCGAGCGGCTGAGGCCTCCGAGCGCGGCTCCCTCGCGCTGGCTGCGCAGGTCTGATATATCAGTCGCCGATGCCTGTGGCAGCCACACCCGACCGGCGCGTCCGCTTCCACGGTCAACCCTCAGCCCGGCCACGCGCGTGAGCGGCGAGCCCCGGACCCTGCCGCCGCGGGCGAGCGTGGTGATCATCGGCGCGGGAATCGTCGGCAACAGCCTCGCCCATCACCTCGCGCGCCTGGGCGCCAACGAGATCGTCCTGATCGACAAGGGGCCGCTGCCCAACCCGGGCGGCTCGACCGGGCACGCGTCGAACTTCATCTTCCCCGTCGACCACTCCCGCGAGATGACGTCGCTGACGCTCGAGAGCGCGCGCCAGTACCGCGAGCTCGGGGTCTTCACCGAGTGTGGCGGGATCGAGGTCGCGCGGACCGACGAACGCATGGCGGAGCTGACGCGCCGGGTCGCCTCGGCCAAGTCCTGGGGCGTCGAGCCGGTCTCGCTGCTGACCCCGGCCCAGGTGAAGGAGCTCGTCCCCTACATCGACGAGAGCGTGATCCTCGGCGGCTTCTACACGCCGAGCGCCGGGGTGGTCGATTCGCTGCAGGCCGGAACGCTGATGCGAGAGGCCGCTCAGGCCGCCGGCGCGCTGAGCGTGAGCCCCAACACCGAGGTGCTCGGGATCGAGGTGTCCGGCGGCCGCGTGCGCGGTCTGCGCACCTCGCGTGGCGACATCGAGGCCGAGCGGGTCGTGATCTGCTGCGGCGTCTGGAGCCCGCGGATCGCGCGGATGGCCGGGGCCAACATCCCGCTGACGCCCGCAGTGCACCAGATGATCGATATCGGCCCGGTCCCCCGCTTCGCGACGAGCGTCGGCGTCGAGTTCCCGATCGTGCGCGACATGGACACCAACATGTACGAGCGCCAGGAGGGCGGCAGCCTCGAGATCGGCTCCTACGCGCACCGCCCGATCCTCCACGACCCCGACGAGATTCCCTCGATCGAGGAGTCCGCGCTCTCGCCGACCGAGCTCCCGTTCACGCAGGCCGACTTCGAACCGCAACTCGAGCAGGCGCTGGAGCTGATGCCCGAGGTCGTCGGCGATGAGTCCGTCGGCGTCAAGTACGCGATCAACGGGTTGCTGTCGCTGACGCCCGACGGGTTGCCGCTGCTCGGCGAGATGCCCGAGGTGGGAGGCCTCTGGTCGGCTGCGGCGGTCTGGATCAAGGAGGGTCCGGGCGTCGGCAAGACGGTCGCCGAGCTGATGCTCGAGGGCTCCTCGGAGATCGACGTGCACGGAGCCGACATCGCCCGTATGCACGATCAGCAGCGCTCGCGCGCCCACGTCCAGGCGCGGGCCCGTGAGGGCTTCAACAAGATGTACGGGATCGTCCATCCCGCGGAGCAGTGGGAGTCCGATCGCGACGTACGGCTGGCGCCGTTTCATGCCCGCGAGCGCGAGCTCGGCGCCGTCTTCTTCGAGGTGGGCGGCTGGGAGCGTCCACACTGGTACGCGTCCAACGAGCCACTGCTCGAGGAGTTCGGTGAACGCGTCACGCGCCGGGAGAGCGAATGGGAGGCGCGCTGGTGGTCGCCGATCATCAATGCCGAGCACCTCGCGATGCGTGAGCGCGCGGCGATGGTCGACCTGTCGGCGTTCACGATCTTCGACATCACCGGACCGAGCGCGCTGGACGTCGTCCAGGGGCTCGCGCTGCGCCAGATGGACGTGGCGGTCGGCCGCGCGGTCTACACGCCGCTATTGACGCCGGGCGGCGGCTTCCGCGCGGACCTCACGATCATGCGCCTCGAGGATCAGCGTTTCCGCGTGGTGACCGGGGCGGCGCACGGAATGGCCGACCGCAAGTGGTTCTCAGACCATCTGCCCGCCGACGGATCCGCGCAACTGCACGATCAGACCTCGGCGTGGTGCACGCTCGGGCTCTGGGGACCACGCGCTCGCGACATCCTGGCGAGCACGACGAGCGACGACCTCTCTCACGAGGGCTTCCCGTTCGGGCGGGCGCGCACGATCGAACTCGGCTCGCTGCCCGTGCTCGCCTCGCGGATCTCCTACGTCGGCGACCTCGGCTGGGAGCTCTACGTGCCCATCGAGGAGGGCGCGCGGCTGTGGGACATCGTTGCCGAGGCGGGCGCACCACACGGGATCGTGCCGGCCGGGATCGGCGTCTACGGAACGACCGGGCGGCTCGAGAAGTGCTACCGCGCCTTCGGCTTCGAGCTCGACGGCGAGCACGATGTCGTCGAGGCCGGAATGGCGGGCGCCAAGGTCAAGGAGGGGCCCTTTGTCGGGCGCGAGGCACACCTTCGCCATCGCGACGAGGAGCCCGCCGCCATCCTCTGCACGCTGACCGTCGACGACCACACCTCAGCCAGCGGCGTCAAGCGCTACATGCTGGGCAACGAGCCGATCCTCACGCGAGAGGGCCAGCCTCTCACCGACCGCCGGGGACGTCGGTCGTTCGTCACCAGCGCCGGCGCCGGGCCCTCGATCGGACGCCACATCCTGATGAGCTATCTGCCGCCCGAGTTCGCGCTCGTCGGGGCGCCGCTCGCGGTCGAGTACATGGGCGAGCGCTATCCGTGCACCGTCGCGGTCGTCGGCTCGACCCCCGTGTTCGATCCCGAAAACGCACGCATCCGCAGCTGATGAACGTCCTCGTCGCCGCCAAGCGCGTGCCGATGACAGGCGGGAGGATCGTCCTCACCGAGGACCGCCAGGAGATCGACACGCGCCACCTGGGCTTCACGATCAGCCCGCACGAGGAATGCGCCGCCGAGGAGGCGGTCAGGTTGATCGAGCAGCACGGCGGCACCTCGACGGTGCTCACGCTGGGTCCGCCCGAGGCCGAGGAGCAGTTGCGCGACGCCCTCGCCATCGGCGTCGATCGCGCCATCCACCTGGTCAGCGACGGCGAGGAATGGGACCCGCAGGCAACCGCCGCAGCGATCGTGGCCGCGATCGCCGCCGAGCGTGAAGGCGGGACCTCCTATGACCTGCTCCTGTTCGGTAACGAGTCAGCCGACGCCGGCAACTTCCAGATCGCGATGCGGGTGGCGGCGGGGCTCGGTCTGCCCTGCGTGAGTGGCGTGAAGGCGATCGCGGTGGACGGCGGGCGCGTGCGCTGTGAGCAGGAGGTCGCCGGGGGTCGCGATGTCTACGAGCTCGAACTGCCAGCGGTCATAGCCGTCAAAGAGGGTCTCAACCTGCCGCGCTACCCCTCCGTCCCGGGCCGGCTTCGGGCGAAGCGCAAGCCGCTCGAGGCGAGCTCGCCGGCGCGGCCGCCCGCGCGTCTGCGCAAGCTCGAGCTGGCGCTGCCGCCTGATTCGGGCAAGCAGGCACGCGTCCTCGGCCACGGCGCCGACGCGGCGCCGGCGGTCGTCGAGGTCCTCGCCGAGCTGGGGCTGCTCTGATGGGCGGCGAGGTACTCGTGCTCATCGAGCACGCAGACGCCGAGGCGGACGAGCTCTCGCTGCAGGCGCTGGCGCTCGCTCGCGCCTACGCGCGGACGCTCGGCGACGCACCGCTCGCGGCGGTGCTGATCGGCGCCGAGGGCCGCGAGGCGGCGGCGTCGCTGGGCGTCCACGGCGTCGCGAGGGTGCACATCGCAAGCCATCCGGCGCTCGACGGGCCGGCGCCCTTCGCGCCCGACGCCTGGGCGGCAGCGATCAGCGATCTGATCGAGCAGCTCGAACCGGCCGCCGTTCTCGCGGCCGCCAGCGACCGCGGCAATGAGATCCTCGCGCGGGTCGCGGCGCGGGCTGATCTCCCGATGGCGGCCAACTGCACGCGCGCGAGTGCGAGCCCCGAGGAGCCGACCGTGGTCACGCGCCTGCGCTGGGGCGGCAGTCTGCTCGAGGAGGCCGCGGTCGAGGGCTCCCCCGTCCTGCTCACGGTCGCGGCGCACGCGGTGGCCGCCGAGACGGTTGCCGAAGCGACGCTCGCGTCGGTGGAGGAGTTCACGCCCGCGATCGGCGAGCGGGACCTCCGCGTCCGCGTGCTCGAGCGCGTCGCGGATTCCGGCGGCGGCGTCTCGCTGGCCGACGCTCGTGTTGTCGTCTCCGGCGGTCGCGGCGTCGGCTCCACAGAGGGCTTCGCGGTGATCGAGGAGCTGGCCGCACTTTTGGGCGCGGCGGTCGGTTGCTCGCGCGCGGTGACGATGGCGGGCTGGCGCCCGCACTCCGACCAGGTCGGCCAGACCGGAACCAAGATCGCCCCCGATCTCTACATCCCCTGCGGGATCAGCGGCGCGACGCAGCACATGGCGGGCTGCAAGGGCGCCAAGCGCCTGCTGGCCGTCAACCCCGACGCGGAAGCCCCGATCTTCGCCAGCGCCGACTACGCCGTGATCGGCGACCTGCACGAGGTTGTTCCGGCGATCAGCGCGGCGATCCGCAGCGCGAGGGAAGCGCGATAGCGCTCGTCGCGGTCGCTCTCGGCGCCGCGATCGCGCTGAGCACAGCGCTGTTCGCTCGGCGCGTGCTGTTCCTCTCGCGGCTGCTGCGTCAGGCCGCGCCGCTGGCGCGACGCGGCGATCTCGCGCGGCGTGCACGCAACGAGGCGACGATCGTCCTTGGCCAGCGCAAGCTGCTGGCGCGGCTGGTGCCGGGGCTCGTGCACGCCTTCATCTTCTGGGGCTTCTGCGTGCTCCTGCCGACGATCCTGATCGCGATGATCGGCACCGTCGACCGCCACCAGACGCTGCCCTGGCTCGGACACCAGGGTTGGTACGCGCTGCTCGTCGACATCTTCGCCACCCTCGTTCTCGTCGGGGTCGCGGCCGCGCTGGCGATCCGCAAGCTGGTGCGCCCGGAGCGCTTCCGCGGCAGCCACCTGCGCGAGGCCGACCTGATCCTCGCCTGGATCGCGACGATCGTGATCACGCTGCTGCTGTGGCACGCGTCGAGGATCGCGCTCGGCCTGAACGAGTACTCGGCCTCATGGGCACCGATCTCGTACCCGCTCTCGCACCTGTTCGCGCGCGACGGCGCCACCCGCACCGCCGAGCGCGTGCTCGTGTGGGCGCACGTGCTGGCGATCCTCTCCTTCCTCGCCTACCTCCCCTACTCCAAGCACCTCCACATCGCCACCGCCGCGATCAACGTCTGGTTCGGTCGCACCCGCGCGCGTGGTCGCCTGGAGCCGCTGCGCTTCGACGACGAGAGCGTCCCCGAGGAGGAGCTGCGCTTCGGCGCCGGCGTCGCGCCGGACCTGACGTGGAAGGAGATGATGGACGCCTTCTCCTGCACCGAGTGCGGCCGCTGCCAGGACGCCTGCCCGGCGTATGCGACCGGCAAGGAGCTCTCGCCCAAGCTCTTGATCATGGGTCTGCGCGACCAGATCTTCGAGCAGGGTTCAAGGCTCCTCGCCGGCGAGGAGCGCTCGCAGCTGCAGCCGCTGGTGCCCGCCGCCGTCAGCGACGACGTTGTCTGGGACTGCGTCACCTGCGGCGCCTGCGTGCAGGCCTGTCCGGTCTCGATCGAGCACGTCGACCACATCGTCGACCTGCGTCGCCACCTGGTGATGGTGGAGTCGCGCTTCCCGGCCGAGGCCGAGCCGATGATGCGCGACGTCGAGCGTTCCTCCAATCCGTGGGGACGGGCGCAGTCAGAGCGCGCCGACTGGGCGGCCGGCCTCGACGTACGCGTGCTCGCCGACGGAGACGCCGCGCCCGAATACCTCTACTGGGTCGGGTGCGCGGCGTCCTTCGACGAGCGCGCCCGTGCCTCCGCGCGCTCGACGGCGCGACTGCTTGCCGCCGCCGGTGTGGACTTCGCGATCCTCGGTCCGCGCGAGGGCTGCAGCGGCGACCCGGCGCGGCGGATGGGCAACGAGTACGTCTTCCAGGCGGCCGCGGCCGACAACGTCGCGACGCTCGAAGCGGCGGGCGTGACGAAGATCGTCGCGAGCTGCCCGCATTGCTTCAACACCCTCGCCAACGAGTACCCCGACTTCGGCGGCAGCTACGAGGTCATCCATCACTCCGAGCTGCTGGCCGCGCTCGTCCGCGACGGCCGCCTTGCCGACTCAGGCGGCTCAGGTGCCGTCGAGCTCCCGGAGCCCCCCTCGGTGACCTACCACGATTCCTGTTACCTGGCACGCCACAACGATGTGCTCGACGCCCCGCGCGAGCTGGTGGCGGCCGTGGGACGCCCGGTCGAGATGGCGCGCAGCGGCCGCCAGACTTTCTGCTGCGGCGCCGGCGGCGCCCACATGTGGATGGAGGAGCGAGCCGGCGCGATCAACGAGGCGCGCGTCGGCGAGGCGGCCGCCACGGGCGCCGACACCCTCGCCGTCGCCTGCCCCTACTGCACGGTGATGCTCGACGACGGCGTGCAGTCGACCGGTGCCTCGCTGCGCGTCGCCGACGTCTCCACGCTGCTGGCCGAGAAGCTGCTCGGCGCCGAGGGCTGAGCGGCTCGAGCCGTCAGAGGCGCTGGCGCGGCGCGCCTGCGACGACGCTCCCGCGACGCCTGAGTCGCCGCAGCGGCGTGGTGGCCGCGAGGAGGGCAGCCAGCACCGCGGCGACGCCGAGCAGCTGCAGGCCGCTCGGCGACTCGCCGAAGATCGCGGCGGCGGCCGCGAGCGAGCCGATCGGCTGGATCGTCAGCAGCAGCGAGGTGAGCGCCGCCGGAAGCCGCGGCAGCGACACGCTGATCGCCAGCCAGCCGAGCACCTGCGAGCTGAGCGCGAGCACGACCAGCCAGCCCGCGCCCGGCCAGACCGGGATCAGGCGCTCGTCTCCGATCACCGCGCCGGCCGCGATGGCGAGCACCGCCGCCGTGGCGGTCGCGTCAAACAGCGGGCCGGCGGGGCGGCGGAGGTCCACGCCGCCGCGGCGCAGCAGCAGCAGGAAGCCGACATAGGTGACACCGGCGCCGAGACCGAACAGCGCGCCGCGCGTGGGGTCGCGGCCATAGGGGTGTGACTCGAGCACGCCCGAGATCAGCAGCACTCCGACCGCGGCCAGTGGCAGTGCGGCGACCACGCGCCGGCCCGGGCGCTCCGAGAGGACCAGCCAGGCGACGAGCGGAACCAACACGACCTGGACGTTGGCCAGCACCGTGGCCAGCCCGGCGCCGACATCCTCGATCGAGTTGTGCCAGAGGATCAGATCAGCAGCGAAGAAGGCCCCGGAGGCGATTGCCGGGCCGCGGTCTCGCCAGCTGCGTGCACCGTGGCGACGGTCCTCCCACCACGCCAAGGCGCCGAGCACGGGCAGGGCATAGACGCAGCGGAAGATCGCCGCCGTCGAGGGGGAGGCGTGGCTGAGGCGCACGAGGATGCTCGAGAACGCGATCAGGCACGCGCCCACCGCGGCGTAGACGCGTGCCCCCTCGACCCCCTGAGGTGGCCAGCCGGGCACGCCGTGCTAGGCGCCGAGGGCAGGCGCCGAGCGCTCGAGCAGACGCTCGAGGGCGCGCTCGAGTCCGCCGTCGCCGACGTCTCGCTCCTCGAGCGGGAGTCCGATCAGCGCCGCCGCCCGCTGCGCCGCGGCGCGCGTCGCGGCTGTCGGGCGCTGCGCGAGCCAGACGACACGGCGGTAGTTGCCGAAGTAGGAATCACGCAGCTCCGGATGACGGTCGAGACCCAGCTGCCTGACCACGGTGTGCTCGAAGCTACGCGCCAGGAAGTCGGTGAGGAAATAGGTCCCGGGCTCCTGCTCCCTCGCCGCCTCGACCTCGGCGCCGGCGAAGATCGCGTAGCAGTCCTCGCCCTCGAGCCGCTCCGTGCCCTCCCGCACCAACGCGACGTCCAAGGCTCCGCGCGTCCCGCAGTCACCGTAGGCGACGACGACGCGCTCGTAACGCGGACGCAGGGCGGACACCGACGCGACTACCGCCGGCGCGATCTCCTCGGGGCGATTGTGGAGGATCGCGTCGACCGGGTGCACGTCGATCGGCCACCCTCGCCGCAGGGCGATCGCCCGTACATGCACCGCCAGCGCCCCGCACGCGACCACGGCGACGCGCGTCGCGCTCATCCCGGGAACGCCAGCTGGTCGATGAAGAGATCGTTGAAGTCCTGGCGCCCGGAGAGCTCGACGTACTCGACCTCCTCCACGATCGACTGCGCCTCGACGCGTTCGCGCAGGCTGAGGGCGGCGATCTTGGCGCCCTCGCCGGCGACGTTGCCGGCGGCGACGATGCGCGTGGTCGGCAGCCGTGGCACCAGGCCGATGCGGATCGCGCTGAGCGGGGTCAGGTAGGCGCCGAAGCTGCCGGCAAGCAGCACCTGGGAGATCTCGCTGACGTCAACTCCGAGCTCGGCGACGAGGATCGCCCAGCCGGTCGCGATCGACGCCTTTGCAAACTGAAGCTCGCGGACGTCGCGTTGGGACAGATACACCGACGCCGCCGCGTCATCACCGCGCCAGTGCATCACGAACACGCGCTCCTCACCGATCCGCACGAGCCGTTGCGCGAGCGCGGGAGCGAGTGCTTCCGCGTCCTCATCGGGGATGAAGCGCCCCGAGTGGTCAAGGAGCCGCGCGTGGACAAGCTCGGCGACGCAGTCGACGAGACCGGAGCCGCAGATCCCCACCGGTTCGACCTCGCCGATGACATCGAGCTCCAACTCGCCGTCGCGGATCCGCACGCCCTCGATGGCACCGTCGGCCGCGCGCATGCCGCAGCGGATCTGGGCTGCCTCGAAGGCGGGTCCGGCCGGCGCCGCCGTGGCGAGCGTCCGCTCCGCCGAGCCCAACGCGATCTCGCTGTTGGTCCCGACGTCGATGAACAGGCGCAGGCGGCGGTCGCGCGTGAGCCCGGTCGCGAGCATCCCGGCGATGATGTCGCCGCCGACGTAGGCGCCGAGAGAGGGGAACACGAAGGCCGGCGCGCGCGGGTGCACCGACACGCCGAAGTCGGCGGCACGGACGCCGCCCAGCTCATGCGAGGTGACCACGAAGGGCGCCATCGAGAGCGGCTCGGGGTCGATCCCGAGCGCCAGCGACATCATCGTGACGTTGCCCGCGACGGTGATCTCGTAGACCTCACGGGGCTCGACGCCGGCCTCCTCGCAGACCTCGAGGGTGAGCTCCTCGAGCGTCTCGTGCGCGCGTTCGCCAAGCGCCCCGAGCGCGTCATCGTCCATCATCGTCGCCGAGATCCGCGTGATCACGTCGGCGCCGTATGGCTGCTGACGGTTGAGCATCGAGCGCACCGCCAGCGGGGCACCCGTATCGAGGTCCAGCAGCGTCGCCACCACCGTGGTGGTGCCCAGGTCGAAGGCGATCGCGTGGCGGCGTGACGAGGTGTCGCCGGGCTCCAGGCCGATCAGCTCCTCGCCGCAGACGATCGCGGTGACGTCGAAGTGCGCCCGGCGCAGAACCGTGCCGAGTTCGCGCAGAACCTCGAGCGAGACACTGAGCTCGAGGTCATCGATCGCGTCGAGCACGCGTTGGCGGTCGGAGCGCTGGTCCTCCATCGTCGCCTCCTCCAGCACGAGATGGCGCTTCTGCACGGCCGGACGCAGGATCACATGACGGCCGACCCCGGCGAGCGCGGCCTTGGGTCGCGTCTGCAGCGGTGGCACCTCGATCGTCAGGTCCTCGATCGCGTTGGCCCGGCACGCGAGCCGCCAGCCGTCACGTAGCTCATCGCCGGTGAAGGCGCGGATGTCGACCGGGGCGATCGGCGCCTCGCCGGATACCACACGCACGCGGCACTTCTTGCAGGTGCCGTAGCCGCCGCAGGTGGAATCGATCGCGATCGCGTTCCAGCTCGCCGCATCGAAGACCGCCGTGCCGCTCGGCACGCGAACCTCGACGTCGTCGGGCATAAAACGCAGGCGCACCCGCGAGGGCCCAGCTTCGGGCTCGGGCGCCGCGTCCACGCCCGCTGCGGCCCCCGTTGGCCGCTCCGGGCTCACGACGCGGCCTGGGCCGCGGCGGCCTCCTGCGCTTGGCGCGCCCGGTGGGCAGCGATCCAGCTCGATCCCCAGGGGTCGTGGCCGAGCAGCAGATCAGCCGCACGGACGCTCTGGACGCACTCCGGCGCCGTACTCATGATCGCGCTGGTCAGGCCGGCCGCCATCGCCATCGGCAGGAAGGAGGCGTTCAGCACGTGGCGCTGCGGTAGTCCGAAGGAGACGTTCGAGGCGCCCAGGCACATGTTGACGCCGAGCTCGTCGCGAATCAGGCGGATCGCCTCGAGCGTCGTCGTGACCGCCTCGGTGTCCGCGCCGACGGTCATCGCCAGCGGGTCGATCACGATGTCCTCCGGGCCGATCCCGTAGTCGCCAGCCGCGCTGACGATCTTGCGCGCCAACTCGAGCCGCTTGGCCGCCGTCTCCGGAATCCCGGTCTCGTCGTTGGCCAGCGCGATCACCGCCGCGCCGTAGCGCGCGACGAGCGGCAGGATCTCCTCCAGGCGCTCGTCCTCCGCGGTCACGGAGTTGACCAGCGCCCGGCCCTCATAGACCGACAGCCCGGCCTCGAGCGCCTCGATCACCGAGGAGTCGATGCAGATGGGAACGTCAACGGCAGCCTGCGCGGTCGTGATCATCGCTTTGAGGAGCTCCGGCTCGTCGACCAGCGGGATGCCGGCGTTGATGTCGAGCACGTCCGCACCGGCGCTCACCTGGGCCGTCGCATCGGCGCTCACGCGGTCGAGGTCACCGTCGCGCAGCTCCTGCGCGAAGACCTTGCGCCCCGTCGGGTTGATGCGTTCGCCGATGATCGCGAACGGATGGCCTGCGCCGATGGTGACGCTAGCTGAGCGCGAGCGTAGGACTGTTTCCATGTTGCTCCCTTTCTGCACGGGGCGGGATGCCGACGCGCTCGCAGAGGCGCTCGATCGCTGAGTCCTTGCGGAAGGAGATCAGATGGATGCCCGCCACGCCGGGCAGCGAAAGTGCGTGGCGCGCCTGCTCGCAGGCAAGTTCGAAGCACTCCTCGTCGGGGTCGCGGGAGGCCTCGATGCGAGCGAGTACCTCCGGTGGAACCTCGACGCCCGGCACTTTGGCGTCGATGAAGCGCAGCGCGCCGGCGCTGCCGACCATGCAGATCGAGGGCAGCATCGCGCAGGACCCGGTGACGCCGTCCTCATGCACGCCCGCCACGAAGCGTTCGAGCAGCTCGGGGCGGTAGCAGAGCTGCAGCTGTAGGAAGCGTGCGCCTGCCTGCGCCTTCTTCGCGGCGCGTCGACGGCGGACCTCGAGGGGTGGCGCGCCCGGATTCTCGACCGCGCCGACGAAGAAGCCCGGCGCAGGCTCGATCGCGCGCCCGGACATGTAGCTGCCCTCGCCCACCATCGAGGCCAGCGCGACGAGTTGGGGACCGTCGAGATCGAATACGCGCCGAGCCTCGGGTTCATCGCCCGCCGTCACATCGTCGCCGGTGAGACAGCAGATGTTCACGATCCCGTGCATCGCTGCCCCGACCAGATCGGCCTGCAGAGCAAGACGATTGCGATCGCGGCAGGTCAACTGCATGACCGGCTCCGCGCCGCGTTGCACGAGACCGATCGCGACGGCCAGAGGCGCAGCGTGTGCGCGCGCGGACGGGTTGTCGGTCGCGTTGATCGCGTCGAGCCAAGGCTCGATCGGCTCGAGATGACGGTCCAACGAAGCGAGACCGTCGCCGTTGATCACCGGCAGCTCGCCGGTCACGACGAGCTGCCCGGCGGCCAGCTTAGTGGCCAGCGTGGGCACGTTGCGCCTTCCAGCCCGGGGGCGTTTCCTTGTCACGCCCGTTGAAGAGGTTGACCCAGGCTGAGGTGTTCTCAAGCGAGTTGTCGACCGGCGGGCGGAGCTTGTCGATGTGGCCGCCCCACACCGGCAGGTGATCGGCTCGGTCGTAGGCCTTGACCCACACGCAGCGCATCTCGGGCACGACCTCGCAGTGCCCGTCCGGGCGGACCCCTCCGCAGGGCCCGTTGCGAAGCGTCTTGGGACACGTCATCGGGCAGGTCATCCCGGTGTCGTGCAGGACGCACTGGCCGCACATGCGGCAGTCCCAGACCCCCTTCTTGACGGCATGCTCGGTGCGCTCGAGCAGGTTCATCTCGCTGCGGCGCTTCGGCCGCATCCCGCTCACACCGACACCAGCTCGCGACGGCGCTCGATCAGCTCCTTCGCCTTCTTGACGGCGGAGGAGGCGTCAGCCGAGTACCCGTCGGCGCCCACGGCGTCCGCGTACTCCTGGGTCACCGGCGCGCCGCCGACCATGACGATCACCTGGTCGCGAAGTCCCGCCTTCTCGAGCGCGTTGATGTTGGCTTTGAACATCGGCATCGTGGTCGTCAGGAAGGCAGAGAAGCCGACGATGTCGGGATTGTGCTTCTCGACCTCCTCGATGAACCGCTCGGGCGCAACGTTGACACCCAGGTCGATGACCGTGAAGCCTGCCCCCTCGAGCATGATATTGCAGAGGTTCTTGCCGATGTCGTGGACGTCGCCCTTGACCGTGCCGATCAGGAAGGTGCCGACCTGCTTCGCCCCGGACGCGGCCAAAAGGGGACGCAGGATGTCGAGAGCTCCCTGCATCGCGCGCGCCGCGATCAGCATCTCGGGCACGAAATAGTCGCCGCGCTCGAAGCGAGCCCCGACCTCCTCAAGCGAGGGGATCAGCGCGTCGTAGAGCATCGATTCCGGGTCCATGCCGTCGGCCAGGCCGTCCTCTACCGCCTGGCGCACGACCGGTGCGTTGCCGACGAGGGTCTCGTCGTAGAGCAGCTGGAGGATCTCCTCGTTTGTCATGCGGCGTGCTCTCCTGTCTGTATGTGTCCGAGACGGCGGCTCAGTCGCTGCGCCTCGAGCTTGAGCAGAGGTACCAATCGCGCGATCTCGCGCGGCGCCAGGCGCAGCGTCGGGCCCGTGATCGAAAGCGCCGCGACGACGCGCTCGCCCTCGCCCTGAACGGGAGCCGCGATCGCCGCGAGTCCGGCCTCGAGCTCGTCGACCGCGGCGGCGTAGCCCTCCCGGCGAATCCGCTCGAGCTCCGGCTCGAGTGCCTCGCGCGTGGTGATGGTTGCCGGCGCGAGAGGCGCCAGCGGCCCGGGCGGCAGCGTCGCCGCGCCCGTGGCCAGAAAGACCTTGCCCACCGCCGTGCAGTGGTAGTCCACACGCCGGCCGACCCACTGCCCGGCGCCCAGGAAATGGCGGCCGTCGAACTGCGCCAGGTGCTCGACGCCGCCGCTACCGGGCACCGCGAGGTTGATCGTCTCGCCGCTGGCAGCGGCCAGGGCCTCCAGAGAAGGCTCGGCCAGCGTGACGATGTTGCGCTCGTAGAGACCGCGCTGGGCGTAGGTGAGGATCGCCGGGCCGGGACGCAGCGCGCCGCGGGGACCATCCTGGGTGATCAGGCCGTGGCGCTCGAGTACCCCGAGCAGCCGCGAGACCGTGCTCTTGGGTAGATCCGTCGCCCGAGCGAGCTCGGTCACGCCGACCGGACGCTCGCTGGCCAGCACCGCCACCAGCAGCTGCGCCCCGCGGTCCACCGCCTGACTTGCCGGCGGCAGCCGCGAATGCTCTTGGAACAGCTGTTCCACGAGAGATATATTACGCAGCGGCAGGCGCGATCCGCAAGCGAAGACGGAGGAGGCGACAGGGTGTTCGTCAATGCACAGCCGCGCTACGAGATCCTCAGCGAGGACGCGATGGCAGTCCTCGACAAGGGTTGGCGGCGGATCGTCAGCGAACTCGGCATCGAGTTCCTGCTCCCGGAGGCGGTCGACGTTCTGCGCGCTGCGGGACAGACCGTGGAGGGTGAGAACCGGGTCCGCTTCGACCCGGATTTCATCCTCGAGCAGGTTGCGAAGGCGCCGCGCGAGTTCGACATGGCGGCGCGCAACCCGGCCAACAACGTTCATATCGGCGGCGACCACATGGTCTTCGCACCGGTCTACGGGTGCCCGTTCATCCGCGAGGGCGACGTCCGCCGCGACGCCAAGATGGCCGACTTCGAGAACCTCGTGCGCCTCGCGCAGGCCTTCCCCGAGCTCGATTCACCGGGCGGAACGATCTGCGAGCCGGAGGACCGCCCGCTCGACTCGCGCCACCTCGACATGGTCTTCGCGCTGCAGACGCTGAGCGACAAGCCGTACATGGGCTCGGTCACCTCCGCCGGCAACGCCCTCGATACGATCGCCATGGGCGAGATCCTGTTCGGCGACCGGGCGACGATCGAGGCCACGCCCGTCTCGATCTCGCTGATCAACGTCAACTCGCCGCTGCGCTTCGACGACCGCATGCTCGGCGCGATGCTCGAGTACGTGCGCGCCGCCCAGCCGGTCGTGATCACCCCGTTCCTGCTGATGGGGGCGATGTCGCCGGTGTCACTGCCGGCGACCCTCGTGCAGCAGATGGCCGAGGCACTCGCGGGGATCGCGCTCGCCCAGCTCGTGCGCCCGGGTTGCCCGGTCGTCTTCGGCTCCTTCCTCTCCAACACCGACATGCAGTCGGGCTCGCCGAGTTTCGGCACTCCGGAGTCCGCGATCGGCGTCCTGTGCACCGGGCAGATCGCACGCCACTTCGGGCTGCCGTGGCGCGGCGGCGGCGCCCTCAACGCCAGCCAGACCGTAGATGCGCAGGCGGCCTACGAGTCGCTGATGACGTTCCTGCCGACCTTCCTCGCGGGCGCCAACTTCGTCATGCACTCGGCGGGCTGGCTGGAGGGCGGCCTGGTGTCCTGCTACGAGAAGTTCATCGTCGATATCGAGCTCCTGCGGGAACTTCGCCACATGTTCGCGCCGCTCGAGATCGACGAGGCGAGCCTCGCCTTCAGCGCCCACGAGGAGGTCGGCGCCGGCGGGCACTTCCTCGGCGCCGTCCACACCCTCGAGCGCTTCCGCGAGTGCTTCTACCGGCCGCTTCTGTCCTCGACGGAGAACTTCGACCGCTGGTCGCGAAATGGCGGCCGCGACGCCACCGCGCGAGCGGCCGAGCTGTGGCGCTCCACGCTCGAGAGCTACGAGCAGCCGCCGCTCGATGACGGCGTGCGGGCGCAGCTCGAGGAGTTCGTCGTACGCCGGCGCGCCGAACTCGGCGACTAGGACGGCGTGCTGGAGCCCGCACGCACGGTCATTTACGATACGGCCCTTAGGGACTCATATATCAGTCGTGGGTGGCAGAAGATGAGCGCGGTCGGGTCGATGACGGGCAGCAATGGCGGCGGTGAGCTGATGGCGGACCGCGCCTACAGCCAGCTGCGCGATCGGATCGTGACGCTGCAGATAGCGCCCGGGGCGCCGATCAACGAGGACGCCCTCGGACGTGAGTTCGAGATGGGTCGCACGCCCGTACGCGAGGCGATCCAACGGCTCGCGCTGGAAAACCTCGTGACCGTCTTCCCACGCCGCGGCACGTTCGCGTCGGACATCAACATCACCGATCTCGCGGCGATCTCAGACGTACGCGTGGTACTCGAAGGGCACGCCGCCTACCGCGCCGCCGAACGCATCACGCCGGCGCAGCTCGGTGAGCTCGAGCATCTCCTGGCCGAGCTTCGCGACGCCAGCGCGGACGCCGACTCGGCGTCGCTGATGGCGCTCGACGCACGAGTGCACCGGCTGATCCATCGAAGCGCCGACAATGCCTACCTCGAGCAGACTCTGAGCCGCTACTTCAACCTGTCGCTACGGATCTGGTATCTCGTACTCGGCCGGCTCCCGCACCTGCCTGCCAGCGTTCACGAGCACGGCGCCCTGCTCGAGGCGATCCGCGCTCGCGACAGCGAGCGCTCCCGCGAGATCATCGCGGCGCACATCACGACGTTTGAGCAGGAGATCCGCTCGGTCCTCTGAGCGGGGGCGCCCTCGCGTCGTCGGAGCCCGACGCGGATCGCCCTTCGCCGCCGCTATTGCCCCGCGGCGCCGCGGAGGAGGGCAGCCGAGACTGAGCGCGCCTGCTCGAGCGCCAGGCGCCCGAGCAACGCGAGGCGCGCCGGAGGGAGCCGCACCGTCGCCCCCGACACGGTCAGCGCCGCGATCACGGTGCCGCTGGCGGCGAACACCGGTGCTCCGACGGCCGAGAGTCCGTCCTCGAGCTCGTCCACCAACGTCGCGTAGCCCTGCTCGCGAACGGTGTCGAGCTCGCGCTCGAGGTGGGCGAGATCGGTGATTGTCGCGGCGGCGGGGGCGCTCAGCGCGCCCGCCGGTAGCTCTGCGACGCCCTGGGCGAGAAAGACCTTGCCCGCAGCCGTGCAGTGCAGCGGCAGCTCACGCCCGAGCCAATTGGTCGCGCCGAGGAGGTGGCGACCGTCGACCTGGGCTATCGCCTCGGTGCCGGCCGCGCGAGGCACGATCAGGTTGGCGGTCTCGCCACTCTCGCGCGCGAGGCGCTCGAGTGCCGGCACCGCGAGCTCGAGCAGATCCTCCCGTAGCGCGCCGACGCGCGCGAAGCGAAGCGCGGCGGCGCCGGCCCGAAGCGACGAGCCGGTCGGATCCGAGGCGATCAGCTCGTGGCGTTCGAGGCCGGCGACGAGCTCGGCCGCTTCGGACTCGCTGACGCCGACCGCCTCGGCCAGCTCGGCCAGCGTCCTGGGCTCGCCCTCGAAGACCAGCGCCAGGGCGTGGGCGACCTGGCCCGCCACGACGACAGCGGCAGGCGCCGCCGGGGGCGTCTCGCTCACTGCGGCTCCGTGATCACTACGGTCTGCAGCTCGGTGAAGGTCTGCATGACGTGGTTGCCGCCGACGCGGCCGATGCCCGAGTCGGTTCCCGCACGCCCGCCGAAGGGGAGATGCGCCTCCCAGTAGTTGGTCGACTCGTTGATGTTGACCCAACCCGTCGCGACGGAGTCCGCGAAGCGCAGCCCTTGCGTGAGATCCGCGGTGAAGATCGCCGATAGCAGGCCGTAGGGCGAGGCGTTGGTCAGCTCGATCGCCTCCGCGAGGGAGTGGATCGTGACGACCGGCGCAACCGGCCCGAAGGTCTCCTCCGTGGCGACGCGCGCGTCGGCGGGGACGCCGTCGATCACGGTCGGCTGCCAGTACAGGCTGGTCGGGAAGCCGTCCGCGCGCCCGCCGCCGCTGAGCAGCTCGCCGCCGCGGTCCAGCGCATCGGCGACGTGCTCGTCCATCTTCGCCGCCACCGACTCGTTGTTGAGCGGCCCCATCGTCGTGGCCGCGTCGAAGGGATCACCGAGCCGCACGCGCTCGGACACCGCGCGCGCGAGCGCGGCCACGTACTCGTCGTGGATACCGCGCTGGACGAGGATGCGCTCGCCGGCGGTGCAGCTCTGCCCGGCGCACAGGAAGCACGCCACCAGCGTCGCCTCGACGGCCGCCGCGACGTTGGCGTCGTCCATCACCACGAGGGGCCCGTTGCCGCCCATCTCGAGCAGCGCCGCCTTGCCGGCGGCGGCGCTGGCGACGAGCGCCCCGGTGGCGGTGGAGCCGATGAAGGCGACACCCGAGAGGCCGCCGTTGCGCGCGATCTCATCGCCGACGACCGGGCCGGGGCCGGTGACGAGGTTGAACACGCCCGCGGGCAGATCGGCGTCGGCGATGCAGCGCGCCAGCGCCTGCGCGCACACGGCGGTCGTGGGCGCTGGTGTCCAGACCACCGTGTTGCCACAGGCGAGCGCGGGGGCGATCAGCTCGGCCGGCATCGTGTAGGGCCAGTTCCAAGGGCTGATCACGCCGATCGCGCCGCGCGGTCGCCGCACGAGCATCACGCGCTTGCCCGCCGAGAAGGAGTTAGGGAGCTCACCGCCGAGTCGTTTGCAGTCCTCGGCCGCCATGCGCCAGTACTCGACGAGCTCCGAGACCTCGTCGTGGGCCTCAGCGGCGAGCGGCTTGCCCTGGTCGAGCGTCAGCGTCTGCGCGAGCTCGTCGCGACGGGCCTCGATCAGGTCGCCGACGGCGTGCATCTTGGCAGCGCGCTCGAAAGCGGTCATGCGCGCCCAGCGGTGCGCTCCGGCGCCTGCGGCGGCAATCGCCTGGGCCGCGTCGGTGCGATCGCCCCAGGCGACCTCGCCGATCACCGCCCCCGTCGCCGGACTGGTCGATTCGACGCTCTCGCCGGAGGCGGCAGCCGTCCACTCGCCCCCGATGAACATCGGGCACCAGGCGCGCTCGCCGGCCACGGCGGGCGGTGCGCTCGTCACGCGTAAGTGCGCGTTGACACCATCAGACAACTGATATATAACCGCCCCGTCAGGTGAGGTCAATGGGCGCCGGGGTGGCCGTTGGTCGCAGTGGCGCGGGAGAGGGACACAACGGGCTGTTAACGATCACTCAGCACGGCGGGCGCTCGCTTTGCGCACGCCCGCACGCAAGACCGGCGCTCGTGTGTGGACGAGGGCCGCGTTCACCAGACCGCGGTGCCAGGCTGGCACCGCATGAGGGAGGGAAGGAATGGCCGCAGGATCCGCCAGCAACGACTCGGGTGAACTCGCAGGCTTCGGCTACAAGCAGGAGCTCGACCGCTCGCTAGGCAATTTTTCCTCGTTCGCCGCAGGCTTCAGCTACATCTCGATCCTGACGGGCATGTTCGAGCTGTTCGGGTTTGGCTACCTGAACGCGGGCCCAGCGGTGTGGTGGACCTGGCTCATCGTGCTCAGCGGCCAGATGCTCGTCGCGCTCTGCTTTGCTGAACTGGCAGGTCAGTACCCGCTGGCTGGATCGGTCTACCAGTGGTCCAAGCGCGTCGCCGGCGACTTCACCGCGTGGATGACCGGCTGGATCTACATCGTCGGCTCCTTCGTCACCGTCGCGGCGGTGGCGGTCGCCTGGCAGGTCGTGCTGCCGCAGGTCTCGACCTCATTCGAGTTCATCGGCACCTCCGCGGACGCTGGCACCTACGGGACACCCAACGGCGCCAAGAACGCGATCATCCTGGGAGCGATCCTGGTCGTCTTCGCCACGATCATCAACATGCTCGGCGTCAAGATCATGGCGCGGATCAACAACTTCGGCGTGCTCGCCGAGCTGATCGGCTCCACGATCCTGGTGATCCTGCTGCTCTTCCACATCCATCGCGGGCCGCAGATCGTCGTTCACAACCTCGGCCTCGGCGCCGGCCACTCGTGGGGCTTCTTCGGCGCCTTCATCGTCGGCGGCATCATGAGCGCCTACGTGATGTACGGGTTCGACACCGCGGGCACCCTTGCGGAGGAAACCAACGATCCCCGGCGAGCGGCTCCGCCCGCGATCTGGCGCGCGTTGATCGCGGCCGGTGTCATCGGCGGACTACTGCTGATCCTCGCGATGATGGATGTCCGCAGCGTCACCGATAAGAACATCGGCGTGCTCGGGCTTCCCTACATCGTCAAGCAGGCGCTTGGGTCGACTCTGGGAGACATCTTCCTCATCGACTCGGCGATCGCGATCACCGTCTGCACGCTGGCGATCGAGACCGCCTGCATCCGGCTGCTGTTCGCGATGGCGCGCGACGGCCGTCTGCCGTTTGGCCACGCCATCGCGCGCGTGTCGGGCCGGCGCAAGGTACCGATCGTGCCCGCACTGGTCACCGGCACGATCACGCTGGCGCTATTGGCTCTCAACATCGCCAACCAGTCGGCGTTCCTCACGCTGACGTCGGTCGCGATCGTGATGTTCTACCTCTGCTACCTCGGCATCACCGTGCCTCTCCTGATGAAGCGGCTACGCGGTACGTGGCCAAAGCCGGACCACGGGCCCTACTTCTCACTCGGACGCTGGGGGACGCTGGTCAACCTCGGCGCCGTCGTATACGGCGCCGTCGTGGCCTTCAACATCGCCTGGCCGCGCGCGGAGGTCTACGGGTCCGCCTGGTACTTCAAGTGGGGCGCCTACGAGTTCATCGGCGCAACCATTCTGATCGGGATGGTCTGGTACTTCTCGGTGTACGCCAGAAAGCCGATCGAGGTGATCGAGGCTCATCGCGCCGATCCCCAGTTCGACCTGCGCACGCCGGTCGGGCTCGGCGAGATGGCGCCGTGAGCTAGGGGTCGAGATGGTCGACGCGGGCGAGTTCGACTACGTCGTCGCCGGAGGCGGGACCGCGGGCTGCGTGGTTGCGGCCCGCCTCAGCGAGGATCCGTCGGTGACGGTCTGTCTGATCGAGGCCGGACCCTCCGACGAAGGCGATCAGTCGATTCTGCGCCTGGAGGACTGGATGTATCTGCTCGACTCAGGCTATGACTGGGACTACCTGGTCGAGCCGCAGGAGAAGGGCAACTCCTTCCTGCGCCACGCCCGCGCCAAGGTGCTCGGCGGTTGCTCGTCCCACAACTCCTGCATCGCCTTCTGGACGCCGCGCGAGGACCTCGACGAGTGGGCGGCGACGGGATGCGAGGGCTGGAGCTCAGCGGACTGCTGGCCACTGATCACCAAGCTCGAGACCAACGACGGGCCCGGTGATCATCACGGGCGCTCGGGCCCGGTCAACATCCGCACGGTCCCGCCCGAGGATCCCTGCGGGGTGGCGATCCTCGAAGCAGCGGCTGCTGCCGGCCTGCCGACGTCGCGCTTCAACGAGGGCGCCACGGTCACCAACGGCGCGGGTTGGTTCCAGATCAACGCGGCCGCCGACAACACGCGGATGTCCTCCTCGCACGCCTATCTGCACCCGATCCTGGCCTCACGGCCGAACCTCGAGATCCGCACCGGCTGCTGGGTGCGCAAGGTGGAGCTCGATGGAGGGCTGCGCGCTCGCGCGGTCGAGTACCTGACGCCCGACCTGCTGACGCAGGCGCGGGTTCGGGCACGCCGCGAGGTGATCCTCTCCGCCGGTGCGATCGACACGCCAAAGCTGCTGATGCTCTCGGGCGTAGGTCCGGGCGAGCACCTGCAGGAGTTCGGGATCGAGACGCTGGTGGATTCGCCCGGCGTGGGCTCCAACCTCGATGACCACGTCGAGGGCATCGTGCAGTGGGACGCGCTGCAGCCCATGATCCGCACCTCGACGCAGTGGTGGGAGATCGGCCTCTTCTCGACCTCGCAGCCCGGTCTCGACCGTCCCGACCTGATGATGCACTACGGCAGCGTGCCGTTCGACATGAACACGGCGCGCTGGGGCTACCCGACGACCGAGAACGGCTTCTGCCTGACGCCCAATGTCTGCCGCGGCCGCTCGCGCGGCACGGTTCGGCTGCGCTCGAGCGACTACCGCGACCGCGCGCGCGTTGATCCGCGCTATTTCACCGACCCCGAGGGCCACGACGAGCAGGTGATGCTCTACGGGATCCGCCTGGCGCGCGAGATCGTCCGCCAATCACCGATGGCGCCGTGGGCCGGCCGCGAGCTCGCCCCTGGGCCCGACGCCCAGAGCGACGATGAATTGCTCGACTACATGCACAAGACCCACAACACGGTCTATCACCCGGCGTGCACCGCGCACATGGGGCCCGACTCCGACCCTCAGGCGGTGGTCGATCCTCACCTGAGGGTGCGGGGAACGAGCGGGCTGCGCATAGCCGATGGCTCGATCCTGCCCTTCCTGCCTGCTATCAACCCGTGCATCACGACGATGATGATCGGTGAGAAGTGCGCACAGATGATCCAGGCGGACTCACGGAGCGGGGCTCCGGCATAGACAGCGCGCCCGGGCGCTCGACCGTGGCCCCGGCAGGAGCGCTCTCGGACGTCGTCGACTTTCTGCGTGCCCACCCGCCCTTCGACGCGTTGGCGCGGGACGACGTCGAGCTGGTGGCCGCCTCGGCGGAGATCGAGTTCCACGTCGCCGGCGCGACGATCTTCTCCCAGGGCGCCGAGCTGGTCGACGACGTGCGCGTGGTTCGAAGCGGCGCCGTCGAGCTGACCCACGACGGTGTTCTGCTCGACATGCTCGGAGTCGGCGAGCTGTTCGGCCACGCGGCGATGCTCTCGGGACTGCCGACCGGATTCACCGCGCGCGCCCACGAGGACACCCTCTGTTACCGCATCGCGGGCGACGTGGCGTTGCCCGTGCTCGCGCGTCCGGAGAGCGTCGTGTTCCTCGCGCGCTCACTGCTGGCGTCACCGACCGCGCCCAACGGGCGAGCGGGAGCACCAGCGCCCGCGCCGCGGGACCCGGCGCACCTGCCGGTCGGCGCGCTCATCCGCGGCGCCCCGGTGGTCGTCGAGCCCGAGACCTCGATCCGCGAAGCCGCGCGCGCGATGAACGCGACCGGCGCCACGGCCGTGGTGATCAGGCTGCCCTCGGCGCTTGGGATCGTCACCGATCGCGACCTGCGCTCTCGCGTGATCGCCGAGGGCGTCGCCGTCGATGATCCGATCAGCGCGGTGATGACAGCACCCGCGTACACCGTCGCCCCGGACAGGCTCGGCGGCGGCGTGTTGCTCGAGATGCTCGATCGCGGGATTCGCCATTTCCCCGTCATCTCGGCGCTTGGCGAGCTGGTCGGCGTGATCGAGGACCAGGACCTGATCGCGGTCGAGACCCGCAACTCGTTCTACGTACGGCGCCAGATCGCAGCCGCCAGCAGCGTCGAGGAGCTGGCCGAGGCCGCCCTGTCGCTTCAGCCGATGGTCGTGGCACTCCACGACACCAAGCTCGCGGCCACCAGCATCGCCGCCATCTACTCGGTGGTTCTCGATGCGATGACCCGGCGTGCGGTCGAGATCGCTTTGGACGCCTTCGGCGAGGTCGAGACGCCGTTCGCCTGGCTCGCGCTCGGCAGCCAGGCCCGCAGGGAGGCGGTGCCGAGCTCGGATCTGGACTCCGCGATCGTCTGGTACGGCGAAGCCGAGGAGCGCTCCGTGCGAACGCGCCTGCACGAGATTGCCGAGCACGCCGTCGCGACGCTCGACGCCTGCGGCCTGCGGCCGGACGGGCTTGGCGCGAGCGCCGCCAACCTGCGCTTCGTGCGCTCGGAGCAGTCATGGCGGCGCGTCGCCCGCAGCTGGCTCGAGGACCCCACCCAGGAAAAGGCGTTGCTGCTGACCTCGGTGCTCGTTGACAGTCGCCCCGTCTGGGGAATCCACGCCGGCACGCCCGTGGCCGAGGAGTTCTGCCTCGCTCCTCAACACCCCGCGCTGCTGCGCCAGCTCGCGCGCTTCTCGTTGTCCTACCGCCCGCCGACGGGCTTTCTGCGCGGGCTGGTGGTCGAGCACAGCGGCGAGCGCCGCGGCCAGCTCGACCTCAAGCTCGGCGGCCTGATCCCGATCGTCGACCTCGCACGCTGGGCGGCGATGGCCGCCGGTGTCACCTGCACCTCGACGGCGGAGCGCCTGCGCGTCGCCGGTGAGGCGGGCACGCTTCCCCAGAGCGACGCCAACACGCTGCTGGAGGCCTTCGAGCTGATCGTAGAGCTGCGCGTGGAGCACCAGGTCGCGCAGCTACAGGCGGGTGAGACGCCCGACGACTACATCGACCCGGGCCAGCTCGGCGCGCTCACGCGCAGCCACCTCAAGGAGGCCTTCCGGGCCGTGGCGGCGGTCCAGAAGCGCGTCGCGGCGGAGCTCCAGGCCGCGACCTGGTGAGCACCTGGAGAGGCCGGCGCGCCCGCACCGAGCAAGCCCGCGCCTACGCCGGGGCGCGCCTGCCCTCGCTGCGGACCCCATGGCGGAACGTCAGCTACTGCGTCGTCGACCTCGAGCTCAGCGGCCTTGACCCGCGTCAGAGCGAGATCCTCTCCTTCGGCGCGCTCCCCATAGAGGAGGGCCGCATACGGCTCGAGGCGACGGCCTTCGGCCTCGTGCGGCCAACCCGGCCGCTGGCCGAGTCATCGATTCGCGTCCACGGCATCCGCGCCGCCGACCTCGCCGATGCGCCTGAGCTCGCGCACGCGCTCGACCCGCTGCTCGCGGCGATGACCGGCCGCGTCCTCGTTGCCCACCACGCAGCGATCGAGCGCGCCTTCCTCTCGCGGGCGCTGCGCCAGCTCGGCGTTCGCCTGCGCGGACCGGTGCTCGACAGCGAGCTGCTCGCTCGGATCTGGCTCGCGGAGCGAGACGGCGAGCTGCCACGACGGATGACGCTCGCCGACCTTGCCCTCGCCTGTGGTCTACCGGTGCATTCGCCTCACACGGCGACCGGGGATGCGCTGACGACCGCGCAGCTCTTCCTGGCCGCGGTCAGCAAGCTCGACGCTCGGCGCCCGGAGACGCTGCGGGCGTTGAGCCGCGCCGCCACGCGCCTGGCCGACACCGAAGCTCACCTGCCGCCGCGCCGCGAAGCGCCGGCTCCGTCGCGCGAGGGGTAGAGACGCTAATCGTTGCGGCGGGCCTCTTCGAGCAGGCGCTCGAACTCGGGACCGTCGAATTCCGCGACGGCGCGGTCGTACTTCTCCATGCCCCAACCCCAGAAATCGAAGTCGAGATCCGAGATGCCGTCGGAGATCGACGCCCACAGCGTCCAGCCGTATTTCGACATCAGGCCCCACAGCCGCGCCCGCGCCACCTTGTGGCGGGAGCGGCGGCCGTAGTAGGCGCCCACGAGTTGCTCGAGCTGCTCGAGGGAGAGATTGGACTCGCTCCAGACGTTGCCGAGCTCGAAGCAGGGGTCGTTGTTGCCCGAGTACTCGTAGTCGATCAGGCGCAGGCCAGCCGCGGTGAGCATGAAGTTCTCCGCGAGCAGATCGTTGTTGCAGGGCACCGTGCCCTCGTCGCGCAGCGCGAAGGCCTCGCGGATCGCCGCCACGTGCGGTGCGAACTCCTCGTAGCGCTCGGGAAGGCGAAAGCCGCGCTCATGCACGATGCGCAGGTAGCGGGGCTGGATCTCGAACATGTCGAAGTCGTCGCGGAAGCGCCTCGCGCCGTGGAGGCGGCGGCAGGACGCAGCGACGTTCTCGAGCAGATCGCCGCCGGCGCGGAGCCTCTGGGCATTCAGCGTCTCGCCCTCGAGCCAGCCCATCACCATCGTGTTGTGCTCCGGCAGGTAGGCGACGACCTCGGCGCCCACGCCGACCTCGGCGGCGCGCACCGAGTTCTCATACTCGTTGTCGCGGTCGATCGCCAGCAGCCCGGTGTCGTCGCTCCAGCGGCGCACCACGAAGCGGCCCGCCGCGGTCACGACCTTGTAGTTGGCGTTGGTGAGTCCACCCGGAAGCGGGCTGACCGAGCGCTCCGGCCCGCGCAGCTGCGCAACCTGATCCATGACCTGCTCGAGCTCGAGCACCTGCCTCCCTCGCGGCGCCCGCCACAGCACGGTTGCGCCGCGTGCGGGCGAGCGCGAACCTATCGCCTCGCTGACTGAGCGTCAATCGCGGCAGCTGCGCCGCGAGGCGGCCAGCCGAGGCTCTAGATTGCCCCCCATGGAGCGCGCCAGGGTGATCGTGATCGGTGGCGGGATCGCCGGCGCCAGCGTCGCCTACCACCTCGCGAAGGCAGGCTGGCGCGACGTCTTGCTGCTCGAGAAGGGCGAGCTGACGAGCGGGTCGACCCACCACGCCGCCGGTCTCGTGACCCAGTTCAACCCCTCGGCGACGATGATGCGCTTCCGCCGCTACAGCGTCGAGCTTTACCGCGAGCTCGGTGTCTTCGCCGCCGTCGGCAGCGTCCGCATCGCCTCGAGCCCCGAGAGCCTGGTCGAGCTGCGACGCTCGGTCAGCCGTGCGGCGGGGATCGGGCTCGCAGCCGAGCTGATCTCGCCCGCGGAGGTGGTCGAACGTCTGCCGGGCGCCGACCCCGCCTCGATCCACGGCGGCGTCTGGATGGCCGACGACGGGCACGTCGATCCGCACATCGCCACCCACGCGCTCGCCGACGCCGCGCGGGCGCTGGGAGTGCAGATCCGCCCGCACACGCGAGTGAGCGCGATCGAGCTCGGCGCCGACCACGAGGTCCGCGTCGTGCACACCGACGCCGGCGCGATCGAGGTCGAGCACGTCGTCAACGCGGCCGGGATCTGGGCGCCGCGGGTCGCCGCAATGGTCGGCGCCTTCATCCCCTCGGTGCCCGTCGACCACCAGCACGTGGCGATGGCGCCGGTCGGCGGGCACGAGGTCGCCCGCGATGCCCCCTGTTTTCGCGACCCCGACAACCTCGTCTACGGCAAGGGCGAGTCGGGCGGAATGCTGATCGGCGGCTACGAGAGCGATCCTCCGGCACGCTGGATCGACGGCGTGCCCTGGGAGCATGGCTCAAGCCCGGTGCCCTCGGACATGGATCGCTTCGCACCGCTGCTGCAGGGCGCGATCCGCCGCTTTCCGTTCCTCGAGGACGCGGGCGTGATCCGCCTGCTCTGCCACCCCGATGCGATGACGCCCGACGGCAACCCGCTACTGGGCCCGATGCCCGGCATCGGCGGATTCTGGATCGCGGCCGGTCTGTCTCTCAACGGCTTTGGCGGCGCCGGCGGGATGGGCGCCACGCTTGCGCAGTGGATGACCGAGGGCAGCAGCGAGACCGATGTAGACAGCTACCGGGCGTGGCGCTTCGGTGCGCTCTACCGCGACCAGGTGCTGGCCGCCGAGGCCGCCCGCGAGGTCTACCGCTACTACTACCGCCAGCGCTATCCGCTCGACACCCAGCAGTGCGGGCGCGGCCGGCGGCTGAGCCCGCTGCACCTGCGCCTGGAGGAGGAAGGCGCGGTCTTCGGCACCAAGAACGGCTGGGAGCGCGCCGACTACTTCGAGCCTGGGCAGCCCTGGCGGCGCGCGGGCGAGGACCAGCGCGCCTTCGGCTGGAGCAAGCCGCCCTATTTCGAGCGCCTGGCCGAGGAGCACGAAGCCTTCCGTGAACGGGCCGGCATGATCGACCTCAGCTCGTTCGGGAAGATCGCCGTCAGCGGCCCCGGAGCGCTGACGCTGCTCGAGCGGGTCTGCGACAACCGCATCGATCGAGCGGTCGGTAGCGTCGTCTACACCCAGTTCCTCAACGATCGCGGCGGCATCGTCGCGGATCTGACGGTGACGCGACTGGCGGAGGATCGCTTCCGCCTCGTCACCGGCGCCGGTGCGATCGACTCCGACCTGGGCTGGCTGCGCCTCGCGCGCCGTGGAGACGACGACCCGGTGGAGCTGCGCGACGAGACCGAGGAGCAGTCGGTGATCGGAATCTGGGGCCCTCTGGCGCGCGAGGTTCTCGCCGCCGTCAGCGGCAGCGACGTCTCCGGCGAGGCCATCCCCTATCGCTGCGCGAGGGCGATCGAGATCGGCGGCGCTGCGGTGCTGGCCCAGCGCATCACCTTCGTCGGAGAGCTCGGCTACGAGCTCTACGTCGCGCCCGAGTGGGCGCTGCAGGCGTGGGACCGGCTGTGGGCCGCCGGGCGAGCTCACGGCCTGCGCGCGGGCGGCTACCGCGTGCTCGAGTCGCTTCGGATCGAGAAGGGCTATCGCTACTTCGGCAGCGACCTCACCGCGGCCGACACGCCGGCGGAGGGCGGCGTCGGCTTCTGCGTCGCACGCGGCAAGAGCGGCTTCGTCGGCGAGCAAGCGCTGCGCGAGGCGACCCCTCGCAAGCGTCTGCGCACCGTGCTGGTCGGCGAGGACGCCGACTACCTGCGCCTCTACGGCGGAGAGGCGGTGCGCCTCGACGGCGAGGTCGTCGGGCGCGTGCGCAGCTGCGCCTACGCGTTCACGCTCGCTCGCAACGTCGCCCTCGCCACGGTGCCGGTCGATCTCGGCGACGACGCGGCGCTCGAGGTGGAGGTGCTGGGCGAGCCCGCGCCGGCGCGCCTGGCGCCGGACGTCCTCTATGACCCCGGCAACGCTAGGGTGCTCGCGTGAGCGCGAACGTCAGCGTCGAATGGCTGGGCTGCGCGACCTTCCGCGTGCGCATCGGCGGGGTCACGCTGTTCTTCGACACCTTCGTCGATCGCATCGAGGCCGCCGAGTCGGTCGGGGTGCGCTCCAGCGAGGTGCGTGAGGCCGACTTCGTCTTCGTCAGCCACAGCCACCTCGACCACATCCTGGGCGCCGACACGATCGCGCTCAACACCGGCGCACCGGTGATCGGCTCCTACGAGACGATGCGCGTGATGAGCGACTGCGGCGTCCCTGAGGACCAGCGCTGGGCCGTATCCGGCGGCGAGACCGTCGATTGCGGCGAAGGGTCCACGGTGCGCGTCCTGCCGTCACTGCACGCCTGCCTGTGGGCCGCGCGCGAGGACGACGCCGGCGCCCCCTGCCTCGGTGACCATGGCGTGCATTACCAGGAGCGGCGCGTGCGCACCGCCCAGGCGGTCGAGGCCCTGCACACGATGACCCCGGAGGTGGAGGCCTACCTCGCCGCAGAGCACGGCCGCGCATCCCATGCCGACGGCGGCCAGCTCGCCTACGAGCTCTCGACCCCGGAGGGGTCCATCTTGTTCTCCTCGAGCGCCGGCTGCTGGAGCGGGATCTTCGGAGGGCTGCGGCCGGACCTCGCGATTTTGGCGGTCGCCGGGCGTCCGAACCTCGATGGCGAGCCCTTCCAGGGCTCTCAGGCGCAGTTCATCGCAGCCGAGGTCGAGCTGCTGGAGCCCAAAGCCGTCGCCTTCTGCCACCACGACGCGTGGATGCCGCCGATCCCCGCCGTCGACCTCGCACCGGTAACCGCCGAGATGCGCGTCCAGGCGCCGCACGTGCCGATCGCGCAGTTCACCGTCGGGCAGCCGACGGCGATCCTCTCCTAGAGACCCGCCGGCTCGACGCCGCCGCTGTCGGCCTCGAGCACCGCCACGCCGCGCCGCAAGCCCGGCCGGCCCCTCGTCGTGGCGGAGGCGCGGGTGACGCCGCCCCCACCGGTGAGCCGGGCCGCGATCCCCACCGGGATCACCGTCAGCAGCAGCACCGCGGCGACGACCACGTTGACCTCCGGCAGTTGCTGACCGAGGCGGATCGCCCCGAAGATCCACAGCGGCAGTGTGTTCTGGGCGCCCGCAGTGAACGTGGTGACGATCACTTCGTCGAAGGACAGCGCGAAGGCCAGCAGCGCCCCTGAGACGATCGCCGTCGAGAGCGTGGGCAGCGTGATCGTGCGAAAGGTGAAGAAGCCGTGCGCGCCGAGATCGGCGGCGGCCTCGTAGAGCGATCCCGACACGCGCCGCAGCCGGGCCAGCACGTTGTTGTAGACGACGACGATGCAGAAGGTGGCATGCCCGATCACGATCGTCAGCAGCGACAGGTTGATGCCGACGTACTGGAATGCCGAGTTGAGGGCGATCCCCGTGATGATCCCCGGCAGGGCGAGAGGCAACACCAGCAGCAGCGACACACCCTCGCGGCCGAAGAAGCGGAAGCGATGCACGCCGAAGGCGGCAGCGGACCCGAGCACGAGCGCGATCGCCGTGGCAAGCAGCCCGGCACGGACCGAGAGCCACAGCGCGGTGTGGACCTGCGGGTCGTCCCAGGCGACAGCGATCCACTTCGTGCTCAGGCCCTGGATCGGCCAAGCCTGGATGTTGGAGCTGTTGAAGGCGTAGAGAAAGATGATCGCGATCGGAACGAACAGGAACGCGAGCACGGCAACGACCCAGATGCGCAGTCCGATGCGGGTGGCGCGACTTTCGGTCACAGCGACTCGAAGGCCCCGAGCGAACGCGCGCCGAGCAGATAGATGACCATGATCACGATCGGCACGAGCGCCAGCGTCGCCGCGAACGGCAGGTTGTTGGCGGTGCCGAGGTTGTTGTAGATGACGTTGCCGATGAACTGGGAGTTGGCGCCACCGACGAGCAGGGGCGTGATGAAGTCGCCCAGCGTCAGCGAGAAGGTGAAGATCGAGCCGGCGACGATGCCCGGCAGCGCGAGCGGCATCACCACCGCGCGCAGCGTGCGTCCGGCGCGCGCGCCGAGATCGCCAGAGGCCTCCAGCAGCGAGTCGGGTATCCGCTCGAGCGCGCCGTAGACGGGCACGATCATGAACGGCAGCCAGATGTAGGAGAACACGAGCCACATCGCGGTGTTGGTGTAGCCGATGTTGACCGGGCCGAGGCCCACCTTCTGGAACGCCCAGCTCAGCGTGCCGCCCTTCTGAAGGATCACGATCCAGGCGTACACGCGGGCCAGATAGCTCGCCCACAGGGGCAGCAGGATCGCGGTGAAGAGCAGGTGGCGTCCGCGCGGGGAAGCGACCCGCGCCATGTAGTAGGCGAACGGCAGCGCGATCGCGATATCGGTGACGGTCACGATCGCCGCCATCTCGACGGTGCGAGCGATGATCGTCAGATACGTCGAGGTGAACAGCTGGTTGAAGTTGGTGAACGTCCAGCTGTGCTCGAGCACGTTCGTGAACGGGTTGACGCTCCAGAACGCCGTCACCAGCATCAGCGCCAGTGACGCTATGTAGATGACGAGGAACCACGCCAGCGGTGGCGTGAGGGTGAGGGTGGCCCGCAGCCACGCTCGGCGCCAGAGCGCCGCCGAGACGCGGGCCGTACCGCTCACCTGCTGCTCCTCGCGGATCGTGTTTACCGACACGCGAGGCCCGGCGCTATCCGATTATCTGTGTCCAGGCAGAGACCCAGTCCTGGAATGGAATGCAGTCGCCCTTACCGTTGTCGCAGGTCGCAAGCGGCGTCTTCCAGAACTTGATCGTGTCGAAGTAGGACTGCGGCTCGTTGGCGTGATAGCCGGCGCAGGAGCCCTTGTCGATCTTGTCCATGATCGAGCAGGCCTGCGTGTTCGCCGGCGTCTCGCCGTAGGAGTCGGCGTCCTCCGCCTGGATCTGTGGCGTCGACATGTAGGCCATCCACTTGTAGGCGCAGTTGGGATCGGGCGCCTTGGTGGCGAGCATCCAGGTGTCAGCCCAGCCGGTCGCCCCCTCCTTGGGGATCGTCGAGGCCACCGGCGCCTTGTCCGCCTCAAGCGTCGTCTCCTGGTAGGGCCATGCCGCGCCGACGACGGTGGTGTTGCTCTGGAACAGCGAGATCTCCTGCGAGGCGAGATCCCAGTATTTCTTGATCAGCGGATGCTCCTGCTTGAGCAGCGCGACCGCCGCGTTGAACTGCGGCTGGGTCAGCTCGTAGGGATCAGTGATGCCGAGCTTCGGCTGGCTCTTTGAGAGATACAGGGCAGCGTCGGCGATCTGGATCGGATTGTCAGGAACAGTGATCCGGCCCTTGTACTGGTTGCTGTAGATGACCGACCACGAGGTCGGCGCCGACTTGAAGGTCTTCGTGTTGTAGAGCAGCACGTTGGGGCCGAACTCGAACGAGACGCCGAAGTGCTTGCCGCCGATGGTGTTGAACGCCGGCGACTTCAGGAACGGGTAGAACTGCTTCCAGGACGGGATCAGTGAGATGTTCACCGGCCGCACGTCGCCGCCGTAGATCAGGCGCAGGTCGGCGTCGCCTGAGGCCGAGACCAGGTCGTACTGGCCGCCGCCGCCGTTGGCCATCAGCGAGACCATGTCGCTTGAGGTACCGGCGTACTTGACGTTGACCTGGCAGCCGGTCTGCTTCTCGAACGGCTTCGTCCACTGCGGCTGGACGTAGCCCTCCCAGGCGATCAGGTTGAGCTTGCCCTCGCCCTTGCCGACGGAGCTCGGCACCGCCAGGTTCGCGGTCGGAGCGCTGAGGCCGGCGCCTACGCGCCCGGCAGAGGCGGCGCTGGGAATGATCGATACGACCGCCATCGCCACCGCGGCGGCTGCGACGAGGGCGCCCAGGGCGCCATACCTTCTCCGGGGCTTCATGCGCTCACCGGGTCCTTTCGTTTCGCGTGCTCTCATGGAACCTTCCTCCCCTTGCTTTGATCGGCCGGTGACTCCCCCTCGGCAGATGAGTCGATCTCGAACGTTTGGTCCTCACGCCAGGCGACAGTCACCTGGCGCCCGCGCTCTGTCGCCTCCTCCGAGGCTGCGGTCTCGAGGTTCTGGCGTACCGCCGTCAACGTGCCACCGGCGTCCAACTCGATCACATAGCGCGTGATCGCGCCGAGGTAGATCACGTCCTCGATCCGCCCGTGCTCGGAGTGCGACCCCGGGGCCGCGCCCTCGCCGCCGGCGAGCATACGGATCTTCTCGGGGCGGATCGTGAACCGCCGGCCGCCGCGCTCGAGCAGGTTCGAGACGCCGATGAAACCAGCCACGAAGGCACTCGCGGGCCGCTCGTAGACCTCGATCGGGGTGCCCAGCTGCTCGATCACGCCGTGGTTGAGGACGACCAGGCGGTCGCTCATCGTCAGCGCCTCCTCCTGGTCGTGGGTCACGAAGACGAAGGTGATCCCGACCTCGCGCTGGATGCGCTTGAGCTCCAGCTGCATCTCCTGGCGCAGCTTGAGGTCAAGGGCTCCGAGCGGCTCGTCGAGCAACAGCACATCGGGCTCGTTGACGATCGCCCGCGCGAGCGCGACGCGCTGGCGCTGACCGCCGGAGAGCTGTACCGGCTTGCGCTCGCCGAGGCCCTCCAGGCGGACCATCTCGAGCGCCGCCTGTGCGCGTTCACGACGTTGCTGGCGCGCCACGCGTTTGACGCGCAACCCGTACTGGACGTTCTCGAGCACGTTCATGTGCGGGAACAGCGCGTAGTCCTGGAAGACGGTGTTCACGCTGCGCGCGTAGGGCGGTGTCCTGGTGACGTCGACCCCGGCGAGCTCTATCGTGCCGGCGTCCGGACGTTCGAAGCCGGCGATCATCCGCAGCAGCGTCGTCTTACCCGAGCCGGAGGGGCCGAGCATCGTGAAGAACTCGCCCTGGGCGATCTCCAGATCGACCCCGGCGACGGCGGCAAGCGCGCCGTAGGACTTGCGAAGGCCATGGCAGCTGATCGCGGCAAGGTCGCTGCGCGAGCCCTCCGGGCTCCTCTGCGCCGGCGTCGTGCCGGCCGGCTGCTCCGTTGCCGTGTCGCCCACGCAATGCCTTTCCTCAACCGCCTACGCGCCAGTTATATCGAGGGTCGTGCCAATCCGGCTACAGACGATCCGGACAAAAAGCGCGCGGCCACCAGCCATCGCGCCGCGCGACTCAGGCGCGCGTGGCGCCCGCGAGTACGGTTTCCATCGTCTCCATGATGGCGATGCTCTCCTGCAGCGGCATCAGCGGGCTCTCGAGCAGACCGTCGCGCAGGCATCGGGCGACCTCATCGGCCTCGAAGCGCAGCCCGCGACGTTCCTGGCGCCCGTCGAAGGACACCTGCTCGCCGTCGCGGGAAGTGAGGGTCAGGCGAGCGGGTGCATAGAAATCCCCCTCGACCTCGATGCGCGCTTGGGTGCCCACGATCGCAGCGCGCGTCGGGCTCTTGGCGGCGAGCGTGCAGGTCAGCACCGCGTGGGCACCGCTTGGGTAACGAAAGAGCATCGATGTCGTTGCGTCGACGCCGGTGAACGCGGGCGTGATCATGCTCTGGATCTCACTCGGCGCCCCGAGCACCATCGAGGCGAAAGCGACCGGGTACACGCCGAGGTCGAGCAGCGCGCCACCGGCGAGCTCCGGCGCGAAGAGGCGGTGCTCGCGATCCTCGGCGAACCACTGCCCGTGGTCGGCGATGACCGTGACGATGTCCCCGAGCGCGCCCTGCGCGAGCAGCTCCCGGATCCGCGCGACGTGCGGCAGGAAGCGGGTCCACATCGCCTCCATCAGGAACAGGCCGCGCTCGCGCGCGAGCGCTACGAGCTCTCGCGCCTGCGCGGCCGTGACCGTGAAAGGCTTCTCGACCAGCACCGGCTTGCCGGCGCGCAGGGCCAGCTCGGCGTCGGCGTGGTGCATCGGGTGCCGGGTGGCCACGTAGACAACGTCGACCTCAGGATCGGCGACCAACGCCTCGTAGCTGTCGTGGCGGTTGGGTACCCCGAAGCGCTCGCCAAAGGCCTGCGCTCGGGAGAGATCGCGGGAACCGACCGCCACCACGCGGCCGGAGTCGGTCAGCTCGAGGTCCTCAGCGAACACGGCCGCGATGCCCCCGGCCCCGATCACGCCCCATCGCAGCGGCTCGCTCATGAGCTCGATTATGGCCCTTGCTGACTCCGCCAGCGTGTCGATCCCGCTAGCGTCGCGGACGGCTTGGCCGCCTGCGTGCCGGCCGGGCGCCCCTTGGACGCCGCGCGACGGTAACGTCACCGCAGCGCTCACGCGCGTCCGAAACCAGCGGCAAGGAGCTAACGAATGCAGACACGCAGGCTTGGCAGCGGCGGGCTCGAGGTATCGGCGCTCGGCCTCGGCTGCATGGGAATGTCGGAGTTCTACGGTCCGGCCGACGACGCGCAGTCGATCGCCGTGATCCACCGCGCGCTCGAGCTCGGCGTGAACTTCCTCGACACCGCCGACATGTACGGCCCGTTCGTCAACGAGGAGCTCGTCGGCCGCGCGATCGCGGGCCGACGCGATGAGTTCGTGCTGGCAACCAAGTTCGGCAACTCGCGTGGGCCCAACGGCGAGCGTCTCGGGATCCGCGGCGACGCCGCCTACGTGCGCCAGTGCGCCGAGGACTCCCTGCGCCGACTCGGTGTCGACCACATCGACCTCTACTACCAGCACCGCGTGGACGACAAGGTCCCGGTCGAGGAGACCTGGGGCGCGCTCGCCGAGCTGGTGAGTGCCGGCAAGGTCCGCCATCTCGGTATCTCGGAGGCCTCGGCGGCGACAATCCGTCGTGCCCACGCGGTCCACCCGATCGCGGCGCTGCAGAGCGAGTGGTCACTGTGGAGTCGCGACATCGAGGAGGAGATCGTCCCCACAGCGCGCGAGCTGGGGATCGGGATCGTTCCCTACAGCCCGCTTGGCCGCGGCTTCCTGACCGGGGAGATCACGACCGTCGAGGACCTCGCCCCCGACGACTTCCGGCGCCACTCGCCTCGTTTCGCGGGCGAGAACTTCGAGCGCAACCTGGAGCTTGTTGAGCGCGTGCGGGCGCTGGCCGCGGAAAAGGGCTGCACCCCGGGCCAGCTGGCACTGGCGTGGCTACTGCATCAAGGCGACGACGTGGTGCCGATCCCGGGTACGCGGCGGATCGCACGCCTGGAGGAGAACGTCGGTGCCGTAGAGGTGGTTCTGAGCGGCGAGGATCTGCGGCGCCTCGAGCAGGCGGCGCCGGTCGGAGCTGCGGCAGGCGAGCGCTATGCGGATATGTCCGTAATCGGCCGCTGAGAGCGAAAACGACAAAAGTTCGATAGCGGGCGCAGACCGCGTCACGCGGCTCATCCTTGGCGCTGATTGCGCCGATGAAGTCCAGGGGGAAACGAGGTTTTTCCTTTGGACGAACCGATACAGGACCCGCAGTCGCCGGCGCCTTCTGAGGAGGAGCTCGGGTTGCTGTGCCTGCGCAACCTCCTGGCCGGCGCCAACGACCGGATCTACTTCAAGGACTCCGACTGCCGCCTGCTGCTCGTGAGCGAGGGCTACCTCCAGCACCTGGCGGGAGGCTGCACGCTCGAGGAGGTGGTCGGCAAGACGGACTTCGACCTCTTCAGCGGCCCGCACGCGGCAGCCGCCTACGAGGACGAACAGCGTGTGATGGCGACCGGCGAGCCGATCCTCGACAAGGTGGAGCGCGAGACCTTCGACGACCGCGACGACATCTGGGTCTCGACCAGCAAGCTGGCGCTGCGCGACAAGCACGGAGCGATCGTCGGGACCTGGGGCATCTCGCGCGACATCACACCGCTGGTGGGGACCGAGCAGTTGCTGGCCGCCAACCGTGAGCTGGCCGCCGCCAACGAGCGCCAGCACCGGCTGTTGTTCGAGCTCAACCCCCAGCCGGTCTTCGTCTACGACCGTCACACGCTCGAGATCCTCGCGGTCAGCAACGCGACCCTGACCGCCTACGGTTACTCCCGCGAGGAGTTGCTCTCGATGTCGGTGGTCGACGTGCGCCCGGTCGAGGAGCGATCGCTCTTCGTCGAGTACCTGCGCAGCGGGCGGCAGGTGATCGGTTCCGAGGTCGGCGCGCACTGGCGCCACCAGTACAAGGACGGCACGATCATCGAGGTCGAGATCACCAGCGACGACGTCATCTTCGCGGGGCGCGAGTGCCGCATCGCCCTGTGTCACAACGTGACCGAGCGAAACCGCATCGCCTCCGACCTGGCCGCCGCTCGCGATGAGGCCGTCGAGGCCTCCAACCTCAAGTCGGCCTTCCTCGCCAACATGAGCCATGAGATCCGCACGCCGATGAATGGCGTGATCGGGATGGCCGAGCTACTGCTCGACACCGAGCTTGACGGTGAGCAACGCTCCTACACCGAACAGGTCGCGCGCTCGGGCGAGCAGATGCTGACCCTGATCAACGACATCCTCGACGTGTCCAAGATCGAGGCCGGCCAGCTCGAGCTCGACATCGCCGACTTCGACCTCCACGACACGATCGCGCAGGCCTGCGCGATGGCGCGCATAAAGGCCGACACGATCGGCATCAGGCTGGAAGTCGAGATCGAGCCCGGCACGCCACGCGCAGTCCGCGGCGACGCAGGCCGACTGCGTCAGGTCCTGCTCAACCTGGTCGCCAACGCGGTCAAGTTCACCTCTGCCGGCGGCGTGTCGGTGCGGGTTCGCGCGGACGAACCGGTCGGCGAGGGCGACGGACAGACGCGTTTGCTCCTCGCCGTCAGCGACACCGGCATTGGCATCGACCCGCAGATTCTGAGCCATATGTTCGAGCCCTTCACGCAGGCTGACGCATCGACGACCCGGAACTACGGCGGCACCGGCCTGGGCCTGACGATCGTGCGCGAACTCGTCGAGCTGATGGGCGGAACGATCGACTGCCGGAGCGAGCCGGGCGTCGGGAGCACCTTCTTCTTCTCGATTCCGCTGGCGCTCGCGGACACCGAATCGGCGCCGCCGGCGCAGATCGAACACGAGCCGGCGGTGCGCCCGAACAACGCCTGGACAGGCACGCCGCGCCTGCTGGTGGTTGAGGACAGCACGGTCAATCAGCTCGTGGCGGTGAGTACGCTCGAGCGGATGGGCTGCGAGTGCGATGTCGCCAGTGACGGCCGCGAGGCTCTCGAGGCACTCGCAAACCGCACCTACGACGCGGTGATGATGGATTGCCAGATGCCGGTCATGGATGGCTACGAGGCGACCGCCGAGCTGCGCCGCCGCGAGGGCAGCGAGCGGCACACGCCGGTCATCGCGATGACCGCACACGCCATGAAGGGCGACGCCGAGCGCTGTCTGGCCGCGGGCATGGACGACTACGTCGCGAAGCCGATGCGGCGCGAGCTCCTGCTCGAAGCGCTGGCTCGTTGGATCCCGTCCGTGGCCCCGGCTGCGGATCCGAGCGATGCGAACAGCAACGGCGCAGACGACGCTGGCGAGCGCAACCTGAGCACGCTGCGCGTCCCCGACTAGGACTGAACGGTCTCGGCGGTGCCGTCGCCGACCGAGGCCAACGCCGCTCGCGGGGCAGGCGGGCGCTGCCCCGACGGGGCGCTTTCGGCGCGCAAGCTCTGCCGCGGGACCAGTAGCGAGGCGGCCGTGCAGACGGCCAGGAAGGCCGCGGACACGGCGAAGGTCTCGGTGAAGCCCGTGACCGTGGGGAGGTCGTGCAGGACGTGGCCGGCGATGAAGGTCGCGGAGAGCTGCCCGCCGATGGCGCCGCCAAGCAGGCGCATCACGGTGTTCATGCCGGAGGCGATGCCGGTCTGCTGGGGCGGCACGGCGCCGACGATCAGGTTGCCAAGAGCGGCGAAGGCGAGACCGATGCCGACGCCGATTCCTGCGGCCGCGATCAGCAACTCAGCGCTGTGGTGGCCGAAGATCAGCAGCTCCAGGAACGCGCACATGCTCACCGCGCTACCGGTGATGAGCGAGTTGCGTGATCCGAAGCGCACGGAGATTCGGCCGGCCAGCAGGCTCATCACCATCATCGCCATCGTCGCCGGGAGCAGGTAGAGCCCGGAGACGACGATCGAGGCGCCGTAGCCGAATCCGGTGCTCTTCGGCAGCTGCGCGAACTGCGGGATGATGATGAAAGAGGCGTACATGCCCGCGCCGAGCAGGAACGCGGCGGCGTTGGTGGTCCAGACCCCGCGGATCCGCATCATCGTCATGTCGACCAGCGGCTCGCGGCTGCGAACCTCGATCGCGATCCAGATCCCGCATACCGCCAGACCGGCGGCGAGCAGACCGATCGTCTTCACCGACCCCCAGCCCCACACGGTCGTCTCGCTGACGGCGAGCAGCGCCGCCGAGATGCCGATGGCCATCACCAGCGCGGCGAGCCAGTTCACCCGCCCCGGCACGCGCATCGGCGATTCCGGCACGAAGCGCCAGGTCGCGAAGGCGGCAGCCACGGTGACGATCAGCGGCAGCCAGAAGAGCCAGTGCCAGCTGAGTCCGTCGATGATCAGACCCGAGGTGACGATGCCGGCACCGCCGCCGACGCCGAGGATCGCTGAGAGCAGGCCGATGCTGCCGGCGATGCGCTCGCGCGGGAACTCGTCACGAACGATCCCGAAGGCGAGCGGGTAGATGCCGCCTGCGGCCCCCTGCAGGGCGCGGGCGATCACCAGCACCGCAAGCGACTGCGCCACCGCGGCGAGCAGCGTGCCGATCGTCAGAAACACCATCGTCCACACGAGCACGCGCTGTTTCCCGTACATGTCCCCGAGTCGACCGAGGATCGAGGTCCCGATCGAGGCGGCGATCAGATAGGCCGTCATCACCCACGTCACACCCGTCTCGGAGGTGTGCAGATCGTGCTGGAGCGTCGGCAACGCCGGGATGACGATCGCGCTCAGAACCGCGTAGGCGAGCCCAGCCACGCCCAAAACGGCGAGCAGTAGGTTCGGGTTGACTCGGCTGTGCTGTTCGGTCATCTGCTCGGCACATCGGCGCCGTGTCTCGCGCGGAAGCGGGACCGTCTCGCACCGTACCCGTTCGCGTCTCGGCCTCCGCGGCCGATAGTATACGTACAGCACTGTCCGTTTCCACGCGCGATCGAAAGCCATCCAGATGAGCGTCTTCCACCGCATCCTCGTCGCCTACGACGGCTCGCGCGACAGCGACGCCGCACTCGAGCTCGCAGCCTCGCTGGCGGTCGATCAGAACGCGACGCTGACCCTGCTGGCGGTCGTTCCCGACGTCGCCACCGCCGTGACGAGCGTCGAGGCCGGGCCGTACGAGCTCGAGAGCGTCTTCACGCAGATGCTGGAGGACGCGAAGGCGAAGCTGCCCGCCGAGGTGAGCGTCGCCACGCGGCTCGAACACGGCTCGGCGGCCGCCCGCATCGCGCAGGCCGCCGACGGTCACGACCTCGTCGTGATGGGCACGCACGGACGTGGGCGCGTCGGCGAAGCGCTGATCGGCAGTGTCTCGCGCGATGTCGTGCACGCCTTGCGGGCAGCGGTGCTGCTGACTCGCGCGCCGGAGGAAAGCGACGCCGCGCCTGCGTGAGCGCGGCGGGGACGAGCGGCGCGCCCCGCGCTCGCGCCCTGAGGGAATGGCCCCGGCAGCCGAGCCCGCGCCGCGCCGACGCGACGCGGTGCGCAGCCGCGAGGCGATCCTCGCCGCTGCGCGCGAACTCTTTGCCAGCGGTCGCGAGGTGCCGATGTATGAGATCGGGCGCCACGCCGGCGTCGGGCAGGCGACCCTCTACCGTCATTTCGGCGATCGCTCGGCGATCGTCGCGGCGATAAGCCGCGAGCAGGTCGAGCTAATCGAGCAACTGGCCGCCGAGCACGCGACGGAGGCCGACGCAATCCTGGTCGTGCTCGAGGCTTCGGCCGAGATGCTCGCCACGATCCACGACCTCGTCGCGATCCTCCGCGACGACGCCACCCTGGCGCCGGTCCTGGTCGAGCTGCGTGCGCGGATGCGCGCGGTCCTCGAGGCGGCGCTCGAGCGCTCACGCCCGAGCGGGCTGCTCGCGACCGATCTGGTGGCCGACGATCTCGTGATGGTTCTGAACATGGTCAACGGCGCCCTCACGGGCGTTGTCGCGTCGCCCGCAGAGCGCTCCGCGGTCGCGGCGCGAGCGCTCGCGCTCGCTCTTGACGGCTTGCGAACACGTCAAGGCGGGTAGACGCGTAGGCTGCGAGCCAGGGGGACCACGGTGGGACTGCGGGTAGTGGGACCGCGTCGACGCCGTATTCCAACGTTGACCCACATCGAGGAGCGAGCCATGAGACGACCATCTCCTGCCACGATCATCGCCAGTATCGCCCTGTTCTTCAGCCTCGCCGGAACCGGGCTCGCGGCGAGCAAGTACCTAATCACGAGCACCAAGCAGATCAAGCCGAGCGTGTTGTCCTCGCTACACGGCGCCAAGGGCGCGCGTGGAGCGCAGGGCGCCCAGGGCGCGCAGGGTCCGGCCGGCGCCGCCGGCGCGGCGGGCGCAGCAGGCCCCGCCGGGACGTTCAGCGCAGCGAATGTGACCGCCGTGACCGGCGGCAGCACCACGATCAACTCCAACGTGTCCGGCACGGCGAACGCATCCTCGCTCGCGAGCTGCCCGAGCGGTTCGACCGTGGTCGGTGGCGGCTACACCTGGGCTGGCGCGACCCCGAGCAACGTGACCGTGATCACGGATGAGGCCTCGTCCACTACCGGCTGGGCGGTCACGATCCAGAACAACTCGACCACCACCGCAACGAGCGGCGCGTTCGCCGCCACGGCGCTCTGCGCCTCGTAGCGAGCCGCACCGAGAGCACATAAGGCGCGCGCTGCGGTCGGAAGCCGCCCGACCGCAGCCTACGCTGCCTACCGCGGGGCGCCGGAGGCCTCCGGCGCCAAGGCCCTAGACGGCGACCGGCTCCGGAGCGTCGATCAGGACCTTCCCCGGGTTGAGCAGATTCAGTGGGTCGAGTGCGTGCTTGATCGCGCGCATCGCCGCGATTCCTTCGTCGCCGACCTCGGCGCGCAGGGCCTCACGCTTGCCCACGCCGATGCCGTGCTCGCCGGTGCAGGTGCCGCCGAGTTCATGCGCGCGGGTGACCAGTGCGCCGACGAACTCCTTGGCAAGGGCTCGCTCGTCCGCATCGCCCTCGCGCACCAGCAGCTGGCAGTGGAAGTTCCCGTCGGCAACGTGCCCGACCATCGGGCCGGGAAAGGGGAGCTCGGCCGTCAGGCTCTCCGCGAGCGCCATGATGTCCGCCAGCGCGGAGATCGGCACGCAGATGTCGGTCGTGTAGGCGACCGAGCCGGGGCGCAGGCCGAGACCCGCGAAGTAGGCCTGGTGGCGCGCGCGCCACATCTCTGCGCGCTCCTGCGTCGTCGCGGCGAAGGCGAACTCACTGCCGCCGTGCTCGGCGGCGATGTCGCGGACGCTCTCGATCTGCTCATCGACCGACGCCGGCGCTCCATGGAACTCGAGAAACAGAGTCGGCAGCTCGGGCTCGCTGCGCCCCGAGTGCTCGTTGACCGCTCGCAGTGCGAGCGCATCGATCAAATCGCAGCGCGCGACCGGAACGCCCACCCGAACGATGTCGATCACGGCGTTGACGACATCGGCGACCGTCGGAAAGCTGCAGCGAGCGGCGGCGATCCGCTCGGGCACACCGTGGACCCGAAGCTGCAGCTCAGTTATCACCGCGAGCGTGCCCTCGGAGCCGACTATCAACCCGGTCAAGTCGTAGCCGGCGGCGGACTTGCGCGCCCGCGAGCCGGTGTGAATGACGGTGCCGTCTGCGAGGACCGCCTCCAGCCCAAGCACGTTCGCCCGCATGTTGCCGTAGCGCACCGTCATCGTTCCCGAGGCGCCGGTCGCCGCCATCCCGCCGAGCGTGGCATCTGCGCCGGGGTCGACGCCGAACAGCAGGCCCCGCTGGCCAAGCGCCCGATCCAACTGCTCGCGGTGCACACCGGCCTGGACGCGGCAGTCGAGGTCCTCGTCGCTGATCGCGAGGATGCGGTCCATCCGCGTGAGGTCGAGAGAAAGCCCACCGTTGAACGCGAGGACGTGGCCCTCGAGGGAGCTCCCCGTCCCGAATGCGATCACCGGCGTGCGGTGCTGGTGGCAAAGCCGCATGACCGCCGAGACCTCCTCGGTGCTCTCTGGCCACACCACCGCGTCGGGCGGGGGCGCCGAGAGCGCCGACTCGTCACGGCCATGAAGGTCGCGGTCGGACGGTGCCTGCGAGAAGCGTGAGGCCAGCAGCCCCTGAAGGCTGTCGGCTAGTTGGGGGTCGAGGGCCATGGTCGTAGGGGCGTGCTTGCCCGCTGGCGGAAGCCTAACGCCGCGCCGCGCCCGCGACCGTTAACACAGGCACGGAACGTGCCCATCCCTGGCCGCGAACTGGCTAAAGTAGATCGACTTTAGGGACATTGACGCTTTACGCCACCACGGCTAGATTGTTCAGCATGTCAATGTCCTTTTGCGCCGTGAGGACGCTGGCCGGCCGATGTTGACCAGCGGCCATCGGCCAGCGCGTCGCGCCGAGCGTCCTACCATCGCGATCGTCGGCGCCGGCGCCAGCGGCACGCTCACGACCGTTCAGCTGTTGCGCTGCGCATCCCAGCGCGGATTCCCGATCCGAGCCGTCCTGATCGACCGACGCCCAGAGATCGGCGGCGTCGCGTATTCGACCAACGACCCGCGTCACCGCCTCAACGTCGCCTCCGAGGGAATGTCCGCGCTGCCCGATGAGCCTGAGCACTTTCTCCGCTGGCGCAGGGCCGGCGCGGCCGGTCCCGGGAAGTACGCCCCCCGGGGCGAGTACCGGCACTACCTGGAGGACATGCTGGCCACCGCGCAACGCGACGGCGCGCCTGACGCGACGCACACGCGGATGACTGCGGACGTCGCCCGCCTCGACCTGGCCAATCATCGCGTCCGACTCCAGTTCCGCGGCGGCGATGGGCTCGAGGCCGACGCCGCAGTGCTCGCCGTCGGCAACCTGCCGGCACAGCCACCGCCGGGTTGCGAGGCCGTGGTCGGCCATCCGGCTTACGTCAACGATCCGTGGGCCCCGGGGGCGCTCGAGCGCCTTCAGACCGACGCTCGCGGGACGGTTCTGCTGATCGGGACCGGCCTGACGATGGTCGATGTGGCGATCACGCTCGCCAGCCGCATTCCCCATGCAAGGCTGCGCGCCGCGTCCCGTAGCGGCCTGCTGCCGCGCGCGCACCTGGGCGGAGCGCAGCCGCATCCGGTCGCCGAGCTCCTCGATCCGGCCCGCTCGCTGCCGGAGCTCGTCGATGTGATCGTGTCCCGCTCTGTGGCCGGTAGCCCGGGCTGGCAGCAGCTCGTTGACGAGCTCCGCCCCCGCACGCAGGCGCTGTGGAAGCTTCTCACCACCGAGGAGCGGGCGGAATTCCTCGCCACCCGCCACCGCGCTTGGTGCGTGCGCCGCCACCGCATGCCGCCGCAGGTCGCGGCCATGCTCGCCGAGTTGCTCGAGAGTGAACGCCTGATGGTGCGAGGCGGCTCGGTCGAGCTGTCGGCTGCGGGCCGCCACGGTCTGGCAGCAAGCATCTCGGGCGCACCACCGCGCGACATCGCCCTTGCCGTCAACTGCACGGGTCCCGGGCTCGACCCCCAGACGAGCCACGATCCGCTCGTCGCGCAAATCCTGCGCGATGGTTACGTGCGCCGCCATCCGCTCGGCATCGGCTTTGACACCGCTCCCCACGGCGCCTTCTACACACGCGATGATGGCGTCAGCGAGCACCTCTTCACGCTCGGGCCGCCGCGAATGGGCGAGCTCTACGAGAGCACTGCCGTACCCGAGATCCGCGACCAAGCGCAGGATCTTGCCGCGACTCTGCTCGACGCTCTCGCCGGAGCGAGACCTTCCCGCGGCGCCGCTGGCTCACCGGGCGGACATACCGCGCGAGGGCAGCGACCGGTCAGAGTTTGAGCACGAAGGGATCCTGGATCGTCTCGTCGAGCTCGATCCAGACGCTCTCGGTCTGGAGGAATGCGTCGTGCCCGGCGGCGGCTCCAACCGCCACATCGACGTCCTCGGCTCTGGCGTCCTCGAAGCGCGCCCACGGCTCGCCGGCGGTCGGGCTGACAGCGGCGAAGGTCTCGCCGGCTGACTCGAGCTCGTCGCCGTCGGGGTAGAGGCGGTAGCGCTGCAGCGCGGCAGTCTCGGTCACGACGACTGATCTCCCTTCCTTCGGCTGACGAGTTGACGGGCGATCACGGTGCGGAGAATCTCGTTGGTCCCCTCCCCGATCGCCATCAGCGGCGCGTCGCGGTAGAGCCGCTCGGCCTCGTATTCAGTCGAGTAGCCATAGCCGCCATGGATGCGCATGCATTCCAGCGAGCTGCGTAGCGACACCTCGGAGGCGAACAGCTTCGCCATCCCGGTTTCCATCTCAGCCCGCGATCCGGTGTCGAGCCGCGAGGCGGCCCACCAGGTCAGCAGGCGAGCTGCCTGTACCTCTGTCGCGAGATCAGCGAGCTTGAGCTGGATCGCCTGGAACTCCGCGATCGGCCGGCCGAAGGCATGGCGCTCGAGCGCGTAGTCGAGGGCGAGGTCGCAGGCGGCCTGGGCCACACCGACGGCGCGAGCCGCCACGTTGATACGTCCGTACTCCAGCACCGAGAGCGCCTGCTTCATGCCTAGGCCTTCCTCGCCCCCCAGCAGGTTCTCAACCGGAACGCGGCAGTCCTCGAATGCCACCTCCGCGGACTCGGTGCCCTTGTAACCCAGTTTCGGCAAATCGTTGCCCACCGAGAATCCCGGCGTCTCGGCTTCGATGAAGAGGATGCTCATCCCCCGGTGCCGAGGCTCGGCCGACGGGTCGGTCTTGACCAGCACCGGCAGCGGGTCGGCGTGGCGGGCGTTGGTGATCCACGTCTTGGCACCCCGGACGATGTAGTGCTCGCCCTCCCGCCGCGCAACGGTGGTGATCGCCTGCAGGTCGCTACCGGCTCCTGGCTCGGTGAGCGCGAGGCCTGAACGCCGGGTGCCGGAGGCCAGATCGGCGAGCCAGCGGCGCTGTTGGTCGGGCGTCCCGTAGCGGGCCAGCAGCAGCGTGGCCATCGAGTGGGTGCCGATGATCCCGCTGATCCCCATCCACGCGCGCGCGAGTTCCTCGAAGACGATCGCGTAGGAGACGGCATCGACGTCGGCGCCGCCGTACTGCTGCGGCACCAGCAGGCCGAACAGCCCGAGCTCGCGCATCTGCTCGACGATCTCGCTCGGATAGCGCCCGCTGTGCTCCCACTCACGAGCGACTGGCTTTATCTCCCGCCGCGCGAAATCGCGCATCAGGTCCCGGAAAGCCGCCTGCTCGTCGGAGAGTTCGAAGTCCATGACCGGGCTTTGGTCGCGTCGCCCGCGACGCGGGTGATGCTCGCATCTTTCGCGGCAGGCGGCTTCCTCAGGGGGCGCCGGCGCGTGTGAGGGCATGCGCGCCTGCGCTGGCGCCCAGGTCCGCGGCCGCAGCGATCGAGCGCCCCTGCGCGAGGCCCAGGGTGAAGCCCGCCGCGAAGGAGTCGCCGGCGCCGAAGTCGTCGCGGATCGGCCCCTCGGGCGCAACGGCCTGCCAGCTGCCAGCATTCTCACCCCGCCACTGCCCTCCGGACGCTCCGTCGGTGGCGACCAGGTAGCGAGTGCGCTCGGAGAGCTCTTTCGCCCAAGCGGACTCGTCGTGATCGCCGGCGCTGAAGACGAGCGCATCCACCGAGGGCCCGCTGCCGCGAAAGGCCTCGCGCGCTCGCGGGGTGGCGACGACGTTCCTCGCTGCGCGCGAGCGCGCGAGTGCGTTCGCGTCGCCGGCGGTGAAATACACGCCATCGGCGAACTCGAGGCTCGACCAGGGCAGATCATCGTCTCCGCGGGGTTGCATGCGTTCGCCGATCGTCACCACGGCGCGCTCACCGCCGTCGACCAGAAGGCCCAGCGCCCGGCGCGTCTGGTGCTCACGCCAGGCGACGTGGACTCGCACACCGCGCTGCTCGAGCTGAGCCGCGGCGGCCAGACCGTTCGGGTCGCGTCCGAGCGCGCAGAAGAAATCCACCTCGGCTCCTAGCTCGGCGAGCACGACTGCCGCGACGGCGCCGCCACCGGCCGCACGGGTGAACGACTCACGCCCACGCGCCACCTGCCCGCCGCGCGGCAGCGCAGCGACGCTCACGAACTCCACCCATTCGACGTGCCCGACAACGCCGATCCGCGTCACGCGTTGCAGGCTACGTGACGAGCAACAGATCTTGGGTCCGCCGCTCGATGACGCGTTTCCGTTTGCGCTAGCGTCCGGCCATGGGCGCCGCGGTGGCAACACCGGTTCGCGTGGGGGGAGACGGCGGGCGGGGCCCGGGCTACTGGCTGGTCCTGCGCCGCGTGCTGCTCGGGCAAGTAGCGGGTTCGCTCTCCCTGCTGGCGATCGCGACGGCTCTCTCATGGTCGTCGTTAGCGAGTGTGGATGTGAGCTCTCTGGCGATGTATTCGCCATGGCTGATCGATGGCGCCTGGTCGCTGGCCGCGACAGTCGGCTGGGGGTTGCTGGTGGTCGCGCTTGTCGGCACGCTCGTCCGAGCCGCCGTGCAGGCACGAGTCGGCACGACGCTTTCGCGAGGACTCACATTCCTGGCGGTCGCCGTCGGGGGCTACGCACCCACCCTGTTGGAGCTAAGCGCCCCCGCTCGGCTGATCCTCACCGTCACGCTGACGTCCGCGCTGGTGCTGGTACTCGCGTTCGAGCAGTCGGGAGAACCCCGGCGTCTGCCCGCAGCTGTCGAGCTGTCGCGGCGGCGTCTGGCGGTGGTCCTTCCGATCGCGGCGGTCGTTCTTGTCGCGCCGTTCGCGCTGCTTCACCCGTTGCTCTCCTTCGCGAGCCTCGAGCGGGGAGCGTTCGGCGGCAATCCCAACCCGCAGGGGCAGTCCGTCTATCACCTGCGACCCGGTGGTGGCATGGAGCTCGAGACCGCGATGAAACCCGGTCATCTTCCGATCACCGTTACAGCAGTCCGAGTGCTCGGGACCGATGGCCTACTTCGCGTTGATGCGGTGACTGTGACAGCGAACTCTCCACCCGACCCGTTCGTGCACGTCGCCCCCAAGCTGCCGCTGCGGGTTGACGCGGGCCACGCTCTGTGGGTCAGCGCGAAGCTGACCCTCGTCCGCTGCCGTGCCAGAGCTTTCTCCATCTCTGCGGTCCGGGTCTCCTACCGAGCGCTCGGTCTGTCCCTGACACAGTCGGTCCCGCTCGATCAGAGTTTGTCGATAGCCGCCTGCCACCGTTAAAGCGGTCGTATTTCGCCCTGGGCGGCCGAATCGCGCCACGTTGAAATCTGCACGGTAGGAGCGCGCGACGAGCAAGCCGCATTGCAGATTCCGACACCGGCGAGAGGTGTCCTCGGGCATCTGGCCAGGGGACTCAACCGCCGAGGCAATTTGGCCGAACAGACGACTACTGAGGTTCCCAATCAGCCTGTGAGGCTCGTCTTGTACGGTCGTAGCGACATCGCACCCGGGGGGGGTGGCGGTCCGAGGCCTTTCGGATCTACATCGTGGTTGCGGCAAGGTCCGCGGTGGTGATTGCCGTGGCCGCGTTGCAATCCTCCACCGCACTACAGGGCCCACCTGCGGGAAGCACCACGACTTCTTCCCTGCCGGAGCGCACCGACGACGCGCGCCGCTCCGAGTATCTCATCGCGGGATTTGAGTCATGCCGTGACGGCCTGATCGTGCTCGACGACGAGCGCCGTTGTGTCGATCTGAACCGCGCTGCGCGCGAGCTGCTGCACACGCCCGAGGTCCAGCTGCTCGGACGCAAGCTCGAGGAGTTCGCTCCCCCCGGACTGCGCACGCGCGTGGTCGAAGGCTGGGCTGCGTTCCTGCGCGAGGGGTTCAGCTCTGGCGTGTTCGCAACCTTTTCCGATGATGGCTCACGTGGCGTCGTCGAGTTCACCGGCTCGGCACGCGTGGCGGCGGGATACCACCTTCTGGCGGTCCGCGACATCATCACCAGCCCCACACGCCAGCCGACTCGGCGGACGATGTCAGTGCTGCTCGACCGCTCCGACGATGCCGTCAGCGTGTGCTCCCTCGACGGCTTCCTGCTCAGCTGGAATCGCGGAGCCGAGAGGCTTTTCGGTTACACCGCGGAGGAGGCGATCGGCAAGCCCGTGGCCATGCTGCTGCCGCCCGAAGAGCGCGCACGGCCGCCGATCGAGTGGGAGCAGGCGTGGAGGGGTGAGGAGGTTCCGACCTACGAGGCGACGCGCGTGACCAAGGATGGACGCAGTGTCGTGGTCGCCGTTTCGCTCTCGACGATCGCCGATCAATCCGGTAGGCCGACGGCGGTCGCGGCGATCGCGCGCGATGTGACTGAGCAGAAGCGTGCGCAGGCGACGCTCGCCGCCGCCCACGCGAAGGCGGTCGAGACCTCGCAGCTGAAGTCGCAGTTCGTGGCCAACATGAATCACGAGCTGCGGACACCGCTCAACGGCGTGATCGGCATCAGCCGGCTGCTCGAGGACACCGAGCTAGACCATCAGCAACGCGAGTACGTGCACGCCCTGCGCTCCTCCGGCGAGGGCCTGATGGCCGTGGTCGAGGCGATCCTCGATTTCTCGGCGATCGAGGCAGGCAACCTGGCCGTTGCCGAGGCGCCCTACGACGTTCGCACGTTGGTCGAGGAGGTCTGCTCGGTGGTGGCTCTCGCCGCCGGTGGCAGCACCGTCGAGGTGCTCGCCTACGTCGAGCCCGAGGTGCCGGCGATCCTTCAGGGCGACGAGCAGCGTGTTCGCCAGGTGCTGACCAACCTGGCCGGCAACGCCGTCAAGTTCAGCCGCGAGGGCGACGTGTTCGTCAACGCCGCGGTGCTCGAGCGGGCCGGCCTGGAGCCGGTGCTGCGCCTCGAGGTGATCGACAACGGCATCGGTATAGACCCCTCCGTGCAGGAGGCCATCTTCGAGTCCTTCGTCCAGGCCGACGGCTCGATGTCGCGCCGCTTCGGCGGCAGCGGCCTGGGCCTCGCGATCGCCAAGGAGTTGGTGACGGCGATGGGCGGCGAGATCGGCGTCGACAGCGCACCCGGCGAGGGCAGCACCTTCTGGTTCACGCTTCCGCTCGGTGACTCCGACGTCACTCCGCCGGCACCGCTCCACATGGAGCTGGGTGACCTCCGCGTACTCGTCGTCGACACCAAGGCCACCAGCCGTCAGCTTCTCGTCCGCCACCTCGAAAGCGCGATGATGCGCGTCGAGGAGGCCGAGACCCATGCCGATGCGCTTCGTGTGATGCGCGCGGCCGTCCAGGACGGGGACCCGTTCGCCCTCGCGATCATCGACCAGCACCCGCTTGCGGTGGCGACGCTGGACGCAGCCGACCTGACCCACGCGATGGTCACCGATCCGGCGCTGCGGACAACGCGGACGATGATCCTCGCGGCCCCCGCCGACGGACCGATCCTGGCCGCCGCCGTCGACACCGACACGCTCGTGATCAAGCCAGTCGGCGGCATCCGCCTGCGCAGCGAGATCGCGCGCGTGATCGGCAACGGCTCCGGCAACCAGGCCGCCGACGCCCATAACCCCGCCCTCCCGGGGAGCGCCGGCCGCGTGCTCGTCGCCGAGGACAACCCGGTCAATCAGCTCGTGACGATCCGACTGCTCGAGCTGCGCGGATTCCAGGTCGACGTGGCCAACAACGGCCTCGAGGCGGTCGAGATGCACGCCGAGCGCCCCTACGACGCGATCTTCATGGACTGCCAGATGCCTGAGATGGACGGCTATGACGCGACCCGCGAGATCCGCCGCGGCGAGGACGCTTTGCGGCACACGCCGATCATCGCGATGACGGCGAGCACGCTGCCGGGCGACAGCCAGCGCTCGATCGCCGCGGGCATGGATTACCACATGGGCAAGCCGATTCGGCCAGCAGGTCTCGACTACATCATCAATCAGGCGATCCGTCCCCCTGAGGAGTCCTAGCTGCGGGGGCAGTCGCGGTAGCGCCGCGCTCGGTATGCGCGCCGATAGAGCGGTGCGCGGGTTGCTATGCCGCCACGGTTCGGTCGAGCAGCGCGAACAGTTCTTCGAAGTGACGTTCCGCCGCCGCCTCGTCGTAGACAGGCGTGTCGGCCATGGTGTAGCCGTGTGCGGCGCCTCGATAGAGCTCTGAGCGGTGAACCACTCCTGCGTCCTCGAGCGCCTGCTCGAGCGCGGCGATGTGCTCGGGGGTCATGTGGTCGTCATTGTCAGCGTGCCCGAGGTAGACCTCGGCGCGCAGACGGTCGGCCTTGCTATGGGGGCTGTCGTCTGAATCCGTGACGAGACCGCCGGTGTGGAAGGCCGCCAGGGCAGCCACGCGGTCGGGGAACGCCGTTGCGATGTGCCAGCCGACGCGTCCGCCCATGCAGTAGCCGACGACAGCGATTGGGGATCGCCCCGCGCTCTCGAGCACTTCGATGTAAGGGCCGGCGTCGCGGGCGATCAACTCCGGGGTGAGGCCCGCCATCAGCGGCATGATCGTCTCGATGAACGCGCCGCGCTGCGTCGGATCAGACAGATCGGGCATCGCCATCACGGGGGCGCGGCCCGCGCGATAGAACACATTCGGCGCGAGCACGGCAAAGCCACGCTCCGCGATCCGCTCGACCATCCCCTCGATCTGGGGGCGGAGCCCGAAGGCATCCATGATGAAGAGCACCCCGGCGTGGCGTTCGCCGTCCTCGGGTACCGCCAGGTACGCGTCGGCGATCCCGTCCGGGGTTTCGATGTCGATCGTCTGAGCCCTCATCTATTCACTCCTCTCGGTTTGATCCTCGAATCGAGGCCAGTGCCCACATCACGATGCCCGTCGCTGCGACTCGACGACGCGTGCCGGAGACGGAGCACGTCTCGCTCGTCAATGCGCGTGCTCTTTCTCTGGATCGGCCGTCCAGGTCGAGGAGCGTCGAACCACGGCGGCATCCTCGTCTGGAACCGGACGTCCGCCGCGCAGAGCGGACGCGAAGGCGGCGATCAGACAGGCCACGATGGCGAATATGAACGCCGTGTGCAGCCCGGAGCGAAATGGCGCCGAGATCAGATGTGGAAAGAAGGCGCTGCCGGTCAGGATCGTGCGGTTGTGCATCGAAAGCGCCGCCAGCGTGTGGGACCCGAGCAGGTGCTGGACCGGGTTGTAGCCGAGGAAGGCGGCGAAGAGGATCGACACCGGCGGGAGCGTCGAGGCATGATGGGCAGCCGCCACGGAGACCCCGTGGGCTTCGAGACCGGCGCTCATCGTTTGCGGCAACGTCGACGCCAAACCGATGATCATCAGGGTGAAGAACACGCCGATGGACAGGACCTGCGCCGAATTCTGGAAGGTCTGGTTCATCGCGCCGCCGGCGCCTCGATCGGCGCGCGGCAGGCTGTTCATCACGGCGGCGCGATTGGGTGCGGCGAAGAGGCCCATCGACGCCCCGATCAAGAGCAGGCTGAGTCCCAGGAAGACGTAGGAGAAGTCGGTCGGGAGGAGCAGCAGCAAGCCGAAGCCGACCGCCGTCAGGACCATGCCCGCGGTGGCGAAGGGACGCGCTCCGAAGCGATCGGAGAGGTACCCCGAAAGGGGCCCGGCGATGAGAATCCCCGCCGTCAGCGGCAGCATGTAGATGCCGGCCCACAGTGGGGTGCTCGAGAAGCTGTAGCCGTGCTCGGGTAACCAGATGCCCTGGAGCCAGATGATCAGCATGAACATCAGACCGCCGCGTGCCAACGCCGAGAGGAACGTCGAGAGGGTGCCGAAGGTGAAGGCGCGGATCCCAAACAGCGGCAGACGAAACATCGGATTGCGCGAGCGGCTCTCGACCACGAAGAAGGCCACCAGAAAGACGACGGCCCCGCCGAGGAGCCCCAGCACGCGCGCGCTGCCCCAGCCGACGGATTGTCCGTCGGCGGGGCGGATTCCGTAGGTGACGGCGACCATGATCAGGATCAGGCCAAGGGCGAAGGTGACATTCCCAGCCCAGTCGATCGAGGTACGTACCGGTGTGCTCAGCTCACGCAGGCGCAGATAGGCCCAGACCGTTCCGAAGATGCCGACCGGAACCGAGATCAGGAACACGAGGCGCCAGTCGATCGGCGCCAGGATGCCGCCGAGGATGAGCCCGATGAACGTGCCGCTGACCCCGACGATGTTGTTGATTCCGAGCGCCGTGCCACGCTGGTCCTTGGGGAAGGCGTCGGTGATGATCGCCGCCGCGTTCGCCAGCAGGCATGCGCCCCCGATCCCCTGCACGATCCGGAACCCGATCAGGTAGGTCGCGCCAGCTCGGCCGTCCATCCAGTCGATTGCCAGTAACAGCGAGGCGACGGTGTAGATGACGAACCCGAGGTTGAAGATCCGCACTCGCCCGAACATGTCGCCGAGGCGGCCCAGGCTGACGATCAGCACGCTCGTCACCACCAGGTATCCGAGAATCATCCACAACAGATAGAAGGAGTTGGCCGGGTCGAGCGGGTTCAGGTGAATGCCCCGAAAGATGTCGGGCATGGCGATGATCGTGATCGAACCGTCCAACGTCGCGAGCAACACGGCGAGCGTCGCGTTCGAGAGCGCGACCCACTTGTAGCGATCCCCTCGTTCAATCGGCATCCGAATCCATTATACAGGCAACCTGTACAGTTGCCCTGAATAATCTCGCTACAATCGCGTCATGGCCTCGTCTGTCCGAGATGCGTCGCTGCTCGCGCGCGAGCTGCGCGAGACGCTCGGGCGAGTCGTGCGCCGGCTCCGTGCGGAGCCTGGACCACCGGTCGCCCTGCTGACCGTGCTCGGCCGGCTCGACCGCGACGGGCCGGCCGGTATCAGCGACCTCGCGGCCGCCGAGCGAATGCGACCGCAGTCGATGGCGCAGACGGTCCACGAACTAGAGACGGCGGGACTGGTCACGCGTCTGCCTGACCCAGCGGACAAGCGACGCTCGTTTGTGCAGCTCACAAAAGCCGGGCAGGCCAAACTCCAGGCCACGCGCGCCGCACGTGAGGATTGGCTGAGCGACACGCTCGAGCGCCGCCTCGACGCCGACGAGCGCGAGCTCTTGCAACGCGCCCTCGCCGTGCTTGAGAGGATCGCCGACGCCTGACCCGCGCGTCTTGCATGCAAGCGGGCCGCGAGGGCTGGCTATAGGGCCAGGGCACCCGGCGGAAGCACGAAGCGCCGCGCGTTCTGCACCGTGGCTTCCGGGCGCGCGTCGTCGCGCATGTTGTGAAGACCGCCCCTGGTGGTCGAGACGATCGCCTCGGGAACGCCGCCCCGAGCGGTGATCCAGGCCATCACCTCGGCGAAGTCTCCGCCGTCGGCAAGGATCGCCGCGCGCTCCACGACCTTTCCCCCTGACTCGTGTGGGCGCGCCAACCGCGTGACCAGTATGCGGATTGCTTCGTCCTCCACACAACGAGGCTACTCCGATCGGCGCGAGCCGGTGCGCCGCGGCGCGGGCGCTTCACTTTTCAGCTCTTCATGCTTCCGATCCCGAGCGAACCGTCGCCGGAGGCGTCAATCGAGGGCGCCTCGCCGCGGGCAGACGAGGAGGGCGCTCCAGCAGTGTCCTCCAAGAAGTCGACGGTGGGCACAAAGAACAGGTTCCCGGTCAGTGCCGTCGAGAAATCGAGCAGGCGATCATGGTGGCCGGGCGGTTCCCCGACGAACATCCGGGTCAGCATTCGCTCGATCACCTCGGCGGTGCGGGCGTAGCCGATGAAATAGGTGCCGAACTCGCCCACCCCGACGCGGCCGAACGGCATGTTGAACCGCACGATCTGTCGCTCGCGGCCGTCGGCGTCCACGATCGTGTTCAACGCGACGTGAGAATTGGACGGCTTGTCATCGTCTGAGAGCTCGATGTCTGAGAGCTTGGTCCGGCCGACGGCGAGCTCCTGCTCCTCGACGGCGAGCGCATCCCAGGCGCCGAGATCGTGGACGTACTTCTGCGCGACCACATAGCTGCCGCCTGCGAAGCGCGGGTCCTCGTCACCGACGAGTACGGCCGCGGCAGCCGCCCCGCCCTCGGGATTCTCCGTGCCGTCGACGAATCCGAGCAGATCGCGCTCGTCGAACGAGCGGAAGCCGTGGACCTCGTCGAGGACTAGCGCGCAGCCGGCGAAGCGGGTCGCGAGCCGTTGCGCGAGCTCGAAGCAGACGTCCATCCGCCGCCCCCGGATGTGAAACAGCAGATCACCAGGGGTGGCGATCGCCACGTGACGCGATCCCACAAATCCCGGGAAGGGGTGCAGCTCGGCGGGGCTCGGGCCGGCGAACAAGCGCTCCCAAGCCGCGGCGCCGATGCCGACAACGCATGTGAGCTCAGCCTCCGGAATGCGAAACCCGACAGAGCGCCGCAGGCCGGAAACGTCCGCGAGGAGCTGCCGCACCAGATCGTCGCCGCCGGGCTCCAGGGCCACGACGAGAAACACCGCAGCCTCCGTCAGCGGCGTAAGAATCGCCTGCGGCTCGATCTGGTTCATGCGCTCTGGGAGCCTAGCCGCGCGAGGTCAGGACGCGTAAGCCCCGCGGACGTGGTCCCGTCAGCCGGGCGGCCGGCTGGCGTGCCGCCTCCCTCCGGCGCTATGGTCCGCCGATGGTCGACTCGCCGCGACTCATCATCCAGGTGGCTCGCGGAAGTGAGCTCGAGCGAGCGCTGAGCGCAGATGCGCCCGCCTCGGTAGCCAGCGGCGAGGCCGTCGTCACCGTTCTTGCCAGCGATGCACACGGCCACCTCGAAGCACCGGACGGCGGTGAGGTCGTGCTGTCGGTGCCCTCTCCCGAAACGCTCGCGCGCGAAGCCGACGAGGTACGCCGCGTGATCACCCGGGCAGGTCCTGGCGATGAGCCGCTGGTGATAGTCGTTGAGGTCGCGGAGGAGCTCCGCGACGACGAGCTCGCCGCGGTCCTCGAGCCAGCGGGGCACAGCGGCCGCGCGGTCATCCTGCGCGCCATGCGCGACGCGTGATTCTCCGCTAGCCCCCTCAGCGACCCGCCCGGCACGGCGGTCGAGGCTAGCCTGCCTGCCCCAGGCTCTCAATAAGTCGGTAGAGGCGAACCTGGGAGTGCGCGATCGCGCGGAGCTCGCGGAGTGCCGTCTGCACCTCGGCGGAGTCCGTCAACTCCTGACGCTCCTTGATCGAGCGCATCACGATGGCGACCATCACGGAACCACCGTCGGTGCTCTCGTACGCCTGCGCTGAGACGAAGCCGGGCTGCTTGGCGACCACGTTTCGCAGAACCTCGCGGACCCGCTCAACCAACTCCTCGCGCCTTGACGGATCGACGGTCCAGACGTCAACGAGGGTTGGGGACTCCATCGCGAGTCAGTCTAGATGCGGCGTCGGGCCTCTCAGCCCTCGGTCAGACCCAGCCCTGGTCGAGGGCGCGCGTCTCGTCGGTGCGTCACTCGCCCCCGGCACACGGCCGCCTAAGCTGGCATCGGAGCAAGGCGTGTGTGCACGAGGCTCACGACCATCGCGCCCTCGCCGACAGCTGTGGCGCAGCGCTTGATCGAGCCCGAGCGCACGTCGCCGGCGGCATAGATACCGGGCACGCTCGTCTCGAGCAAGCCTTCGGCTCCGACTTGCGGTCCGGTGAGCACGAAGCCGTGCTCGTCGCGCTCGAGCGTGTCGCCCAGCCATTCGGTGCATGGGCTCGCGCCGAGGAAAAGGAAGAGAAACGACACCGCGATCCGCTCACCGTCCTGAAGCGTCACCGCCTCGAGCTCGCCGTCGTCGCCATGCAACTCGACCACCTCGCTGCGGTCGCGAACCGCAACGCCGTAGCGCTCGAGCTCGAGCAGGAGATAGTCGGACATCGTCTCGCGCAGATCGCCACGGCGATGGAGCAACGTTACGAGCGCGCCGCCGCGGGCGAGCCACACGGCTGCCTGGCCGGCCGAATTGCCGCCGCCGATCACGCCAACGCGGCGTGCCCCGCACAGCTGCGCCTCGGGCGGTCCGGCCGCGTAGAAGATGCTGACGCCTTCGTAGGCCTCGAGCCCCGCGACCGGCAGTCTGCGGTAGTCGGCACCGGTGGCGATGACAACCGCGCGGGCGGCGACCTCGCGACCGTCCTCAAGATGCACCACGTGGCGATCCGCGCCCGGGGAAAGCGCGACCGCTCGATAGGGCGTGGCCGTGCGCGCCGAGAACTTGCGCGCCTGGGTTACCGCGCGTGTCGTCAGCTCGGTCCCACTGATTCCGGCAGGGAAACCGAGGTAGTTCTCGATCCGCCGCGACGTGCCAGCCTGGCCGCCGAGCGCGGTGGCCTCGACGACCAGCGTCGTGAGACCCTCAGAGGCTCCGTACACGGCGGCGCCGAGCCCCGCCGGACCGCCGCCGATGATCACCAGGTCGACGACCTCGTGCTCCGCGAGCTCTGCCCCGATACCGAGGGCGCGGAGCAACTCGCCGCCGGAGGGGTGGTGCAGCTCAATTCCGCCGGGCAGCCGCACGAGCGGAATCTCGTCGTCGTCGAGATCGGCGATGAGCGCAGCGCCGGGCGGATCCTCGGCATGCTCGGTGTCACGCCATAGAAACGGCAGACGGCTGCGCCGCGAGAAGTCCACCAGGCGGCGGGTCGGCTCCGACGAGCGCGGTCCGATGATCTCGAACCCCACGCCGTGGACCTGCTGAAGGGCCTCACGGCGGGCGATGAACGTGGACATGAGAAGGTCGCCGAGCGGACCGTCCTCAAACATGATCTGGCGCATCACCTCGCGGTCGACCTCGATGTAGCGCATCGGCCTGGTCACGACCGCGGTTAGGTACGCCGTCTGGCCGGACAGGAGGTTCATCTCGCCGAGAAAGCCCAGCTCGTGATGACGGATGATCTCGTGCCCGTCAGCGTCCTGGATCGCAACCTCGCCTTCGATGATCGCGATGAGGGGGTAGCGGTGATCACCGACTCGGTACAGCACGTCCCCCACGTCGGCCGTCCGCTCGACTCCGGCGGCTGCGAGCAGTTCCATCTGCGGCTCGGACAGCAGCGGACTGCGCGGCGGAATCATGCGATCAGGCTACCGAAGGCCGACCGGCCAACTCCGCACGCCAGTCCGTCGGTCGTTGCGAGTTTCGCGATCGATCGCGCTCACGCAGCGGTCTCCAGTCGCTTCGTGCGCTGCGTCCCACGAGTAGTTCGACCATCGAACCATCTTTCGCTAGCCTGGGAGGGTGAGCCCACGCGCATCGAGCCCTTCCGATCGGGAGCTCGCCGCCGCCGCCGTGAGTGGCTTGGCCAGAGCCTCGCGACTTCTCGAGCGCGCCTCCGATGAGCTGAGTCTCGCCCACTTCCGGGTACTCTCGGCCGTCGCCGACGGAGATCAGCGAGCCTCGCGCGTCGCCCGGCGATTGGCGCTCGGCAAACCTGCGGTCAGCGCTGCCGTTGACGCGCTGTGCGCACGCGGGCTGATGGACCGCTCGGGGGTCAGCGGCGACCAGCGGGCAGCTGCCCTGAGCGTCACTGCCGAGGGGATCGTGGTGCTCAAGCGAGTTGAGACCGCAATGATCGGGCGCCTCGAAGAGCTGGCAGCGCAGGTCCCGGATCGCCAACCGCTGCTCGACGCGCTGGCCACACTTGGAGAGGCGATCGATCGCCTGCGCGACGAGCGTGAGGGCCGACAGTGAGCGTCCCGACGACCATCGCCGACCCCGGCGGGCGCTGGGTGCGGCGCCTGTGGGCCTACATGATCCGCCACCGTCGCGATGTCGCTCTCGCACTGGCAGCGGCGGTCGTGGGCAGCGCCTGCCAAACGTCTGTGCCGTTGGTCGAGCGCGAGATCGTCGACCACGTGATCCTGCACCACTCCTCGCGGCTGTGGCCGTGGCTGAGCTTGCTGGGCGGTCTCGCAGTGATCGCGTTCGCCGCCGCCCATGTGCGGCGCTACCACGGCGGCCGGGTCGGAATCGAGGTCCAGTACGACCTGCGCAACGACATGCACCAGCACCTTCAGCAGATGGACCTCGGCAACCTCGATCGGATGCCGACCGGACAGCTGGTGGCACGAGCGAACTCCGACTCCACACTGGTACAGGGTCTGCTCGCGTTCTTTCCCACCGTCAGCGGCAACCTGCTGATGATCCTGCTGTCGCTGGGAGTGATGATCTACCTCTCGCCCCTGCTGGCGCTCGTCAGCGTCATCGTCACGCCAAGTCTGTTCGTGATCTCCTACCGGATGCGCTGGCGTGTCTTCCCGGCGACGTGGCACGGCCAGCAACGCGAGGGTGAGCTGGCCCAGGTGGTGGACGAGGACATCGCCGGAGTGCGCGTGGTGAAGGCCTTTGGTCAGGAGCGCCGTGAGCTCGAGCGTCTCGCCGGCACTACCGAGACGCTCTATGGCGCGCGCATGCGAGCGGTGCGCCTGCAGGCGCGCTACCAGCCGCTGCTGACCTCGATTCCCACCCTGGGCCAGGTCGCGATCCTGGCACTCGGCGGCTGGCTGGTACTGCGCCACCAGCTCACGCTGGGCACCTTTCTGGCCTTTTCCAGCTACGTCGTCCAGTTTGCCGCCCCCGCGCGCCAGATGGCGGGGATCCTCACGATCGGCCAGCAGGCCCGCGCCGGGATCGAGCGGATCTTCCAGCTCCTCGACCTGCGGCCGCTGATCGCAGACGCACCCGATGCGATCCAGCTCGGAGCACTTCGCGGCGAGATCGTCTTCGATGGGGTGGAACTGAGCTACGTTCACGCCAGCGAACTGGGCGAGCGGGGCGACGCCGGCCCGCCCGTGCTCCGTGGCGTGGACCTGCGGATCGCAGCCGGGGAACGGGTGGCGATCGTCGGCGCGAGCGGTAGCGGCAAATCGTCGCTGGCGATGCTCGTCTCGCGCTTCTATGACCCTCAGCGCGGGAGTGTTTCCGTGGACGGCCACGATGTACGTGGCGTGACGCTGCACTCGCTGCGCAGGCAGGTCGGCATGGTCTTCGAGGAGAGCTTCCTGTTCTCTGACTCGGTGCGCGCGAACATCGCCTATGGGCGCCCGGGGGCCAGCGTCGAGGAGGTGCGAGCGGCGGCGCGAGCCGCCCAGGCCGATGAGTTCATCGAGGCTCTGCCGCGTGGCTACGAGACGGTCATCGGCGAGCGCGGACTCACCCTTTCCGGAGGCCAGCGCCAGCGCATCGCCCTGGCGCGCGCACTGCTCTGCCACCCGCGGATCCTGGTACTCGACAGCGCGACCAGCGCGATCGACGCGGTGGTCGAGCAGAGGATCTACGACTCCCTACGCGAGACGATGGCCGGTCGCACGATGCTGCTGGTCGCCCACCGCCGCTCGACGCTGGCGATCGCCGACCGGATCGTCGTGCTCGATCGCGGCCGCGTGGTAGCCGAGGGTACGCACGAAGAGCTGGTATCGAGCAGCCGCATCTATCGCGAGCTTTTGGCTGATCTGGCAAGTGATGCCGAGGAGCCGGACGGCGATCGCATCGAGAGGTTGGCGCTGCTGGCCTCCCCGGCGGAGCCGGCCGCGAGGACCGCCTCCGCTTGGCGGGGAACCGCTGACACCGGCACAGCGACCGCCAGCGCCAGAGCCCACGTGATTGGTGCGCCCACCTTGGGTCCGGGCATGGCTCGAAGCGGGGGTGGCTCGTGGCGCAACAGCCTCGCCGCGACCCCCGAACTGCTGGCTCGCGTCGCTGCCCTCCCCCCCGTACGCGATGTCGCTCACGCGGACGTAGCCAGGGAATCGCGCCACGACCGCGACTTCAGCCTCAGACGATTGCTGGCCGAATTTCGAAGACCCCTGGCGCTCGGGTTGGCGCTCGTGATCATCGACGCACTCGCCGGCCTGGCGGGACCGGTCCTCGTCGAGTACGGGATCGACCGCGGCGTGGCGCGAGGGTCACAGATCGCGCTGTTCGTAGCGGCAGCGATATTCCTAATCGTGGTGCTCGTCGATCTCTTCGACGAGATAGCCGAGACGTTCATCACCGGGCGGGCGGCGGAGCGAATCATGCTCTCGCTGCGGATCCGAATCTGGGCCCAGCTCCAGCGGCTTTCGCTCGACTACTACGAACGCGAACTGGCCGGTCGGATCATGACCCGGATGACCACCGACGTCGACCAGTTCGAGTCCCTGATCGAGAACGGCCTTCTCTCTGCCCTCGTCGCGCTGGTCACCTTCGCGGGGGTGGGGATCGCCCTCGTTGCCATCAACCCCGAGCTCGGGCTTTGCACACTGAGCGTGGCGATCCCGCTCGCCGCCGCGACGGTGGTCTTCCGCCGGCGGGCGGCATCGCTCTACGACCAGGCGCGGGAGCGGATCGCGATCGTCAACGCCGATTTCCAGGAGAGCCTCTCCGGGGTGCGAGAAGCCCAGGCCTTCGTGCATGAGGACGAGACAGTGACCCGCTTCCGCCGCCTCGGGAGCAACTACCTCGACTCGCGCATCGCCGCGCAGCGAATGGTGGCCACCTACTTCCCGTTCGTTCAGTTTCTCTCGGGGATCGCCGACGTGATCGTGCTCGGCGTCGGCGCCGGTCTCGTCGCCTCGGCGCACATGACATCAGGTGCGCTGATCGCCTTCATTCTCTACATCGACATGTTCTTCTCGCCCATCCAGCAGCTCTCGCAGGTCTTCGACTCCTGGCAGCAGACGCGCATCTCCGTCAGTCGGATCGGAACGCTGATGTCGTTGGAGTCCCTGACGCCGGAACCTGAGCACCCCTTCATCCCCGGCCGATTGCGCGGCGAGCTCAAGCTTGAAAACGTGCGTTTCGCCTACCCGACCGGCCCGCTCGACGGCGACGAGGACGGCGCTGCCCTCGAGCGGCGTGGACCTGCGGATGCGCGCTCCCTCCTTGACCGGGATGCCCAGACGCAGAAGGCGCCCGAGGCGCTGCGGGGCATCAACATTGAGATCGCCGCGGGCGAGACGGTCGCGTTGGTGGGCGAAACGGGTGCCGGCAAGTCGACGATCGTCAAGCTGCTGGCTCGCTTCTACGATCCGGCCGAGGGTAGCGTTCGCGTCGACGGACACGACCTTCGCACGCTCGGGCTCGAGGCCTACCGTCACCAGCTCGGCTACGTGCCCCAGGAGGCCTTCCTGTTCAGCGGCACCATCCGCGACAACATCGCCTACGGTCACCCGGCCGCCTCGGATGCCGTGGTCGAAGCGGCGGCGCGGGCGGTTGGGGCGCACGAGTTCATCGCCGAGCTTCCCGGCGGCTATCTGCACGAGCTTTCCGAGCGTGGGCGCTCGCTCTCTGCCGGACAGCGCCAACTGATCGCGCTGGCGCGCGCCGAGCTGGTCGACCCCGTCATCCTGCTCCTCGACGAGGCGACCTCGAACCTCGATCTCGCCACCGAGGCGCGCGT
>DASXEZ010000086.1:0-36168 GCA_036489875.1 Solirubrobacteraceae bacterium
CGCTCAGCGTCGCCGGTGACGCGAGCTCCGCGGTCTTCGTCTCGCCAGCGGGGAGCAACTCCAATCCGGGTACTCAGGCCCAGCCGGTCCTGACCCCGCAGTACGGCCTACACCTGGTCGAGGCCTCCGGCGGCGCCCTGAAGCAGTTGCGCCTCGCCCAGGGCACCTACGGCGGCGGTCTTTCGCTGAGCGCAGCCGACGATGGTGTCTCGATCTACGGTGGCTTTGATCCGACGTCGTGGGCGGCGGTGCTCAACCCCGCGACCCCGACGACGATCACCGGCGCGCCCCAGGCGGTGCTCGCCTCGAGCGCCACGGGGATCCTGCTCCAGCAGCTCGCGCTCAGCGGCCAGACGGTCAGCGATGGCTCGACGACTTCGGTCTACGGAATCCGCGCGATCGCCGGCTCGAAGCTCAGCCTGCTCGATGTGTCGGTGACCGCCGCCAACGCCCTCCCCGGCGCCAACGGCGCAACCGGGGCGACCGGAAGCACGGGCGGCAACGGCGGCAACGGCCGGCCCGGGCAGACGGTCGCCCAGGTCGCGGCCAAGTGCCTGGCGTCCGCTGGCTCGAGCTGCATGGCGGTCGACGGCAAGGGCGGCACGGCGGGCCTTGGCGTCAATGGCAACAACACCACGGTGATCCAGGATCCGACGTTCTCTCGTAACCCGCGGCTGCTGGCTCAGAGCCGCTCGCTGCCAGCGCCGGCAGCCGGGCCGTCTGCTGGTGACGGCGGCTTCGGCGGCTGGGGTTCCGACGCGGCGCCGACGGATCTGCAGGGCTGCGTCGGCAAGGGCGAGTTCGCCGCCTGCGGCCCGGAGCGCGTGGGTCATGGCAAGCGCGAGGTGATCGGTCTCTATTACGGCTCGCTCGGCTCGAACTCCGCCGGCGTGAGCAGCCCGGTTCTGGGCGGGCGCGGTGGCGCGAGCGGCAACTACAACACGGCCGGAGACGGCTACCCCGGCGCCAACGGGACCGCTGGGGCCGCGGGAGCTGGCGGCGCGGCCGGCGGCAACGGCACCAACCCATCAACCCAGGGCGACAGCTGGGCCACGGGCGTCGGTGGTGTGGGCGCCACGGGAGATCCTGGCGCCGGCGGAGGCGGCGGCGGCGGGGGCGGCGGCGGCGTCGGCAACGTCGCGCTCGCCGGTTCGGCCGTGGTCTACGGCTCCGCCAACGGTGGCGGTGGCGGTGGTGGCGGCGGCGCTGGTGGCACCGGCGGTGCCGGCGGAGTTGGCGGCGGCGGCTCGTTCGGCATCTACCTCAACGGCGCCTCGAGCGTGACCGTCTCAGACGGCAGCTCGATAGTGGCCGGCAACGGCGGCGCCGGTGGCAACGGCGGAACGGGCGGAACCGGCGGCCGGGGCGGCAAGGGCGGCAAGGGCGCTGACAACGGGGTGCCCCGCGCGGGCGCCGGTGGCAGTGGCGGTGCTGGCGGTGCTGGCGGTGCTGGCGGCCCGGGCGGCGGCGGTCCCGGCGGCCCGAGTGCCTCGATCTTCTACGCAGACGCGGCCTCCCAGCAGGCAAGCCAGCTCGCCACCGACACCGCAGTGGCGCCGCCGCGACCGGCGGGCAGCGCCGGCTTCGTTGGAGCACCCGGCACGACCGGCGGCGCTCGCGCTCGCGGTGGCGCCAGTGGCGCATGTCACCGCGGTTGCGGCTTCTCGGCGACGATCCCGGTGATGTTCCCGGCCTACGCCGTGGTGCACGGCCATAGGCTGACGATGGAGATCGCCTGCACCGTGGGGTGCCACGGCACCGGGATGTTGCGCCAACGGGTTGCGGCGAAAGCAGCCGCCAAGCACAAGAAGGCGGGAGCGCGCGGCAAGGTGATCGCCAGCTTCCACTTCACTCTGCGCGCAAGGGGTGTCAAGAAGCTGACCGTCAAGCTCACGGCGGCCGGACGCAAGCTGCTCGCGGGCAAGAAACGGCTCATCGTCACGGCGACGATGCACGTCGTCGCCGCCAAGGCACGGCCGCAGACCTATGCGAGCGCCGTCGCCGTGACGCGCCGGTCGCCGAAGGCCCTCCACCTCAGAGGCCCTCGAGCGTCGGCACGTCGGCTGCCCTGAAACGACTCGCCCAGGCTCAGGTGGCGACGAACTCGCGCCCGGACGGCGCGAGCGCGTCGGGGTCAGGCGTGAGGATCGCGTTGCGCGCGAGGACTTCGGCGAGTTGGTCCGAGCGCACGGGCTTGCTCACGTAGTCGTCCATCCCTGCGGCGAGACATTTCTGGCGGTCACCGGGCATTGAGTTTGCGGTCATGGCGATGACCGGCGTGCGATGCCCATCGCCTTCGTGACGGCGGATCTCTTCGGTCGCCTCGTAGCCGTCCAGTTCCGGCATCTGGCAGTCCATCAGCACGGCTGCGTATCGCATGTGGTCGACGGCCGCGACAGCCTGGCGCCCGTCGTGGACGAGCTCGACGGCATAGCCGAGACGCTCGAGCATGCGTGCGGCGAGGATCTGGTTGACCGGGTTGTCCTCGGCGACGAGGATCACGGGCGCGCGGCCATCGGCCAGCTTCGCCACGGGTGCTGGGCGCTCGGGCGCGGGTTTCGGGGGCTCGACCTCGGTCGAGGTGGGGAGCGTCAGCTCGAGCCAGAAGGTGCTGCCGGTGCCGGGCTCGCTGGTGGCCCCGATGGTGCCACCCATGGCCTGGATCAGGCGAGCGGAGATTGTCAGGCCCAGGCCGGTGCCGCCGTATTTGCGTGCGGTGGAGCTGTCGGCCTGCGTGAACGGCTGAAACAACCGAGCGAGCGTCTGCTCGTCGATGCCGATGCCGGTGTCTGTGACTTCGACCCGCACGGCTGTCGCGTCCGGATGGTTCGTGGCGATGGCGGTGACCGCGATGCTGCCCTCGTCGGTGAACTTCACGGCGTTGGAGACGAGGTTGGTTATCACCTGCCGCAGCCGAGCGGCATCGCCGCGGAGGCGCATCGGAAGGCTCTCGTCGATGCCGACCGTGAGGTCGATGCCCTTGCTGCGAGCTTCGAAGGTGAGGGCTGCGCAGGCCTCGGCGATCGTGTCGCGAAACGAGAAGCTGGCCTCGTCGAGTTCGATCTTGCCGGCCTCGACCTTGGCGTAGTCGAGGATGTCGTTGATCACGAGTAGGAGGCCCTCAGCCGCCGTATGCGCGACGCTCGCGTATTCCCGCTGGTCGCCTTCGAGGTCGCTATCCAGGAGCAGCTCGGTCATGCCGATCACGCCGTTGAGCGGCGTACGCAGCTCGTGGCTGATGGTTGCGACAAAGAGCGATTTCGCGCTCAATGCCTCGACGGCCTCGTCCCGCGCGAGCGCATTTGCGGCGGCGGCCCGCTTGGCCTCGTCGCGACTCTCCTTGAGCACAGCCTCCTTCTCGCGCGCGAGCCGCTCGATCGAGCGCTGGTTTGCCGTGGCTCGAAGATAGAAGTACGCAAACGCTGCCAGCAGCAAGAGGATTACGGCCGCAACTCCGGCCTTTGCTTTCGGCCTGGCGCCCGCGGCGGCGCCCCCGTCGTCGCTGCTCACCCGCGACAGCACGCCGGAGAGCGCAGCAGAGTCGTCGGTCAAGCGCTGCTGCAGCGCGGCGATCAGCGCAGGGTGCAGGGCACTCTCAGCCGACAGGCCCGGGCCTGCGGCGATGCGGTAGATGTGGGAGACGATCGGACGGATCCGCGCCAAGTCCGAGCGGCCGGCGACGAGCAGCGTGGCCGCCACCCCGACCTGAAGGCGCGACTCCAGAGCGCGCGAGATCGACGCTTCGTCGGAGCGAATCTCGACTGCGATGCGCTTGGGTGAGCCGCCGGCCTGGGGGTCGGCATTGAAGGGAGCGGACTGCAGGTCTGCCAGGGCCAGGGTCACGGCATTGACCCGGAGCTGCTGCTGGCGCCTCGCTGCGCCGTGATCCAAGATCGTCCAGAGTCCAACGATCGCGCTTATCGACAGGGCGAGAGCGATTAGGGGGACGAGCAGTGTGGAGCGCTTGGGCACCGATACTCCTCACGGGGCCATCGGCGGCGCTGAAGGGATGCTGAACGGTTTTGTAAGAGAGGCAGACGAATATTCCGGAGCCGCGCGTCCGTAATCCCTTCGGCGCCGTGGTCGAAACGCGGACCGACCTTTGCCCGCCGCGGTCGCTGCTCAGTGGTCGGCAGGCAGCGGACGCCAGAAGAGACGGTCGTTGTGGAGCAGCTCGATCGTCGTCAGGTGCAGCGAGGTGTCGCCCGTGTTCGTGAGGTCCTGGATGTTCTCTTCGCCTTCGGGGATCTCCATGTAGGTGACCTCGCCGGGCTGGTGCTCATAGTCGTGGTGGCTGCCATCGAGGTAGCCGACCCTGACGCGCGCTCCGGTATGCGCCACCCAGAAGTAGCTCGTCCGATGGCAGTGGAAGACGTGGCGTTCGCCGGGGGCCAACCCGATCTCCCAGACGCGAACGTGGTCGCTCTCGCAGAGAAGCCTCATGCCAACGGCGAAGTTCGTCGGGCCCGCTGCAGCATCGTCGGGAAGCCGGTCGAGTGAGGCCATGTTCTCCTCCATTGGTCGTGGGGCCGAGCCACCGAGAACACCGCCGTCGTTCCCGGCGGCGTGAGCGTCGGCGAGCGAACGTTATAGCGGCGGGGTTGGCGGTCTGAGGGCGCGTCAACGCCAGGCACGGCGCCGGACCGCCAACCTCGGAACGCTCAAAACAGCGCTGGCCTCGGACCGTCGCCGTGCTCGGTCTCGAGCTCGAGCAGGAAACGCTTGCGCTCGAGGCCGCCGGCGTAACCGGTGAGCCGGCCGCCCTTTCCGACGACTCGGTGGCACGGGACGATCACCGAGACGGGGTTGTGGCCCACGGCACCGCCCACGGCGCGAGCCAGGGACGCGTCGCCGAGCTCCTTTGCGAGCTCGCCGTAGGTGGTCGTCTCGCCGTAGGGAATCTGCTCGATGAGACCCCAAACCTTGTGCTGGAAACCGTCACCGGAACGAGAGATGGGCAGCTCGAAGTTCGCCCGCACGCCCGCGAAATACTCGGCGAATTGCTCCTCGACCGCCTCGAAGCCGAGATCTGATCGCTCGCCGAAGCTTGCGGGGTCGGGTCGGGTCCAGTGCCCCGGGAAGTACACCCCGCTCAGGGTGCCCTCGTTGGCGACGAGAGTGAGCTCACCGATCGGTGAGTCCATGATCGTGTGTGTCGTGGTCATGCTCCGTGCTCCTTCCGCTATCGCGTGGTGCCGGACCTATAACGCTGCTGGGGGCGGTTTCGTGAGGTGCCGGGTCACGCGTGCGATCGGTGCGCTCATCGTCGAGGAGCGTGGTTATGGCGCCAAGCTGCCCGTGCTGTTCCGGCCCGCGCCGAGACGCTGGACCGCGAGCACCACGAGTCCGCCCACCAGGCCCCAGAAGGGCGCGCCGAGCCCCACGGCGGCGATCCCCGACGCGGTGATGACGAGCGTCACAAGCGCTGCATCGCGCCGCGGTTGGTCATCGGTCGCGGCGCGCAGCGCGCCACCGAGCGCGCCCAGGAGCGCGAGCCCGGCGACGGCCTCTATCAGCACCGGTGGCGCGCCTGCGACAAAGCCCGTGGCCAAACCCGCGAAGAGCCCGAGGACGACGTAGGTCAGGCCGCCTGCGGCAGCGGCGATCCATCTGCGCTCTGGCCGCGGACCACCGTCGGGTCCCGCCATCAACGCGGCGGTGATCGCGGCGAGGTTGAGCGCGTGGGCCCCGAACGGCGCCGAGATCGCGGAGACCGCCCCCGTACTTGTCAGCACGGGCCCGAGCGGCGGGTCATAGCCGTGAAGCCTCAGCACGGTCATGCCCGCGAGGTTCTGCGAGGCCATCGTCACCAGGAACAGGGGCACGGCGATGCTGAGCACGGTTCCGAGCTGGAAGGTCGGCCCGACGGCCGTGAGGCGCAGGAGCGGATGGGCGAGCGCGCTCGCGTGTACGCGTCCGTCGATCACGAGCGCAAGAGCAGCGGCCGCAAACGCCCCAGGCACGGCGAGCCGGCGCGCGAAGCGGGTCAGGAGGAGCCACGTGGCGACCATCGGCGCGGTCAGGCCTGGATAGGCCACGAGCGAGCGGGCAGGGGAGAGACACACCGGTAGCAGTACCCCTGCGAGCAGCGCGCTCGCGATCGGCGCCGGAATCGCGGTGACCAGGCGTTCGAAGCGGCGCGAGAGACCGGCGAGCATCAGCAGAGCGCCGGAGACGACGAACGAACCGAGCGCCGCCGGATAGCCGCCGTGCACGGCGCCGGCGCCGATCAGGACGGCCGCGCCCGGGGTCGACCAGGCGATGCTGAGTGGCATGCGCGTCCGCCACGAGAGCACGATGCCGAGAACGCCCATGCCGATGCTGAGCGTCGCGAGGCCTGACACCGACTGCGCTCGGTCAGCCCCGATCGCATGAAGCCCGGCGAGCACAACCGAGAACGAGCCGAAGAAGCCGACAAAGGCCGCAACGAGGCCGGCCACGATCGGCTGGGCGTCGCTGCGCCGCAGGCCGCGGTCCCCGTCGACCGCGACCAGGCGCGCGGATCCGTCGCTCATCCCGGCGTACCGATCAGGTTCAGCGCCCGGACGGGCCGCAGCGCGATGTAGTGGTGGGGCGTGTCGGCGCGGAACCATGCGCAGTCTCCGACGGCAAGCTCGACCTCGTCACCGAGTGGACCGACGCGGAGCCGGCCACGCAGGCAGTAGACGAGCTCGACCGTGCCCGCGAGGTGCCCGTCATTGGGATGGTCGACCCCGGCGGGAAGGTCGAGTTCGATCAGCTCGACTTGGTAGGGAGTGCTCTCGGAGTGGATGAGCCATGCACTCATCCCGGAATCGCCGAGCAGTGCCATGCCGGAACGCGCCGGGATCCGTCGCGCGGCCGGCGTCGTCGCGACCTCGAGCAGCACCGAGAGCGGCACCTCGAGTGCCCGCGCGATCCGAAACAGCGTCTCCACCGACGGGTTCCCGCGACCGTTCTCGATCCGGCTCAGGATCGTTTTCGACAGTCCCGAGTCGGTCGCGAGCTGCTCGAGCGTTTTGCCCGAGGCTCGCCGTCGGGAGCGGATGGCCCCAGCGATCTGCGCCCCAAGCGATTCAAGCGAGTCGTCCACGATGCGGGCACTTTAGTGCACTAGAGGGACACTCAAATGCAATCCGACAGGGCGCCGCGAACGCCCTCGAGGTGCCGCTGGTTGGCCATGTGGTCGCAGGTCGCTCTCGAAGATGAAGACGTCATCGAGCGCGGGAGGGCCATCGAGCGGGCCATACGCTGGCGCCACCCAGCGACTGACGAGCCCCCGACTCCATCTGACCATCTGCCGCCCGCGGCGAGGCGGTCTCGGTCGAGCGGGAGCCTCCGCCGGCTCGCGACGCTTACTTGAACACCATCAGCACCACGATCGCCAGGACGATCGCCGCTGAGGCGTAGTTCGCGGCGCGCGAGCGCCAATCGTCGAGTAGCGCCCTCAGTGCGACGCTCACCGCTGCGTCGTTCATCGCGAGCTGGGTTGCCAGTACCCGCGCCTGCCTCGGGCGTCCGCCGCCGAGGCCCCCGAGCGCGATCGCGACCACGAACAGGGCGATGGACGCCCCCACCCATGACCGTCCATAGCCGAAGTGGTCTAGGTGGACGAGCCAAAGCCCGAACACGGCGATCAGCAGCGTGCCACTGCCGACGAGCGCTACGCCAGTCCGTGCGAACCGCAGCAGCAAGGCGATTTCGCTAGGCGAGTCGCGGCGGCGTGCGGCCTCGAACCCGGCGCCGGCGAGGATCATGCCGGAGACGAAGAGGAGCACGCCGAGGATGTGGAAGAAGAACGCGACGTTCTGCATCGCCCGCAGCTTGCCGTATCGCGTTCCTGACCGTCGATCAGCCGCGCCGCAGAGCACGGCCCTCCGGGACGCCTGCGGCGCGGTGTCGGCTCACACGCGGCGCGAGCGGCCTCGCGTGAGCGACTAAGGGCGAGCGGCGTGACCTTCAGGGACCTCGCCGGATGGCGCTGAGGCCGCGGTCCGAGTCACTCGCCAAATTCCGATCGTACGACCCGTGCAGCCTCCGCCAGCGCGGTCAGCTTGCCGAAGGCGGTCTGCCTGGGTAGGTACTTCATGCCGCAGTCGGGCGCGAGCACGAGGCGTTCAGGATCGATCCACTCGAGCGCAGCGCGGGTGCGTTCGACTATGGATTCCACACTGTCGACGTCGGGGTCGGCGAGGTCCAGCACGCCCACGATCATCGTCTTGGTCGGGAACTGCTCCAGCACCGACAGATCCAGGCGCGCCTCTGCGGCCTCGATCGAGATCTGCTGGACCGTGCAGCCCTCGAGTTCCGCGAGGTAGGGATAGGCGGAGGGCTTGCTGCGTACCGCGGCGGCATATCCCAGGCACAAGTGAAGCGCCGTCACCGCCTCGATCCCGTCGAGGGCTCTGTCGATCGCTTCGATGGCGAACTCCCGCGCCTGCTCGGGACGCGCCGTCACCCAGGGCTCGTCCAGTTGAACGATGTCCGCTCCAGCCGCGACGAGTTCGCGCAGCTCGAGATTGACCGCGTCTGCGAGGTCGAGCGCCAAGGCGCGGGCGTCGCCGTAGTAGTCGTCCTGGGCTTGCTGGGACATCGTGAAGGGACCCGGCACGGTGGCCTTGATCGTTTTCGTTGTCACGCTTCGCAGGAACGTGATGTCGCGGGTCCCGACTGGCCGCGGACGGCTGACCGGACCGACCACGCGCGGCACGGCCGCCTGCTGCCCGCTCCGCGTCGCGATCGACCCGGGTCGCTCGCCGTCGATTCCGTCGAGGGTGGTCGCGAAGTAGTTCGAGTAGCTCTCCCGTCGGATCTCGCCGTCAGTGACGATGTCGATGCCCGCGGCCTCCATGTCGCCCACGGCGAGCCTGACGCCCTCGTCCTGGCTCTGCTGCAACTGATCCGCCGAGACCCGCCACAGCTCCGGGGCGCGGATCCTCGGGACCTTCGCGCCGAGCGCATCACGATCGATCAGCCACACAGGCTGTGGATAGCTCCCGACGACCGTCGTCGGTAAGAGCACGGATTTCATGCGGCCGAATCTAGCTCGCCGTCGCGCGAGAAGCTCGTCCAGGGTTCCAGCCACTGGGACGATCGTCCGCTTGCCCACGCGCTGATCGGTGACGCCACGGTGGCGATTGCGCGCTAGGTTCCCGGCTGCATCGGGGGCGCTGCTCGAAACCCTGAGCACGATCGTCTCTCCACCGGGTCGAAGGGAGGTAGACGTGGTCACGCACGAGGTCGTCAGACCGCTGGAGCCGATCACGCGGGGCGAGGGGTTCTCGGTCGGACATCGGATCCTGACCACGCTCGAGGCGTGCGCCGCGCGAAAGCGCTCGTTGACCCTGACGGAGCTTGTCGAGGAGACCGGTCTGGCCAAGTCCACCCTTCATCGCACCTGCTGGAAGCTCGTCGAGCTGGGACTACTCGATCACTCTGATGCAGGTTTCTCGACCGGCGTGAAGCTGTTCGCTCTGGGCAACGCGAACCCGGTGTTGGGTGGTGTCCGAGCCGCCGCTGTGCCGGCGCTGCTCGAGCTCCAGCGCGTCACCGGAGCGATGTCCAATCTCGCGATCCTCTATCAGGGAAAGGCCCTCGTCCTCGACGCGCTCTACTCCTCCGAGCCCGCGTTGCCGCGGCTGATCGGTGCCTCGTTGCCATTGCACTGCACCGCCGTCGGGAAGGCAATCGCCGCCAGTCTTGGCGTCGAGGCGCGCGCGGAGCTCGGGCTCGATGGGGGACTGCGCCCCGCCACGGGGCGGACGATCGTGCGCCCGGCGCTCCTGCACGAGCAGCTCGAGCAGATCTCTCACGACGGCATCGCCATCTCCAACGAGGAGTTCATGCCCGGCATCTGCGGCGTCGCTGCCGCCGTAGCGCTCGAGGACGGCACGCTGGTGTCGATCGGCTTCGTGGGGAAGATCAAACGCGGCGTCGTCGCGCAGGTGGCTGGGCCAGTGCGCGAGGCCGCCGCCGCACTCGAGGGTGCGTTGCGTTGGAGCGGCGGGCCGGCGCCGGTTCCAATGGGCGGGACGGTGGTGTAGTCGTGAGCGCGGTTTGCTTCTAGCGTGAGGTGTGGATGGCCCTACCGGTAACTAATCCGGCTGCACCGTTCGAGGTGACGCGTCTGAGTCACGTCGTCGTCCAGTCTGCTGATCTGGACCGCAGTCGCGCCTTCTATGAGGAGGTGATCGGACTGGTGCTCACCGAGAGCGACGCGAACACGCTCTACCTGCGCGGTGTCGAAGAGAGATGCCACCACAGCCTGGTGATTCGAAGGACGGCCAACACGCCCGCCTGCGAGCGGATCGGCTTTCGCGTCGCTGCTGAGGACGATCTCGATCGAGCGTCGGCCTTCTTCTCCGGTTCCGGCCTGGAGGCCGAGTTCGCCGAGGAGCCGAACCAGGGGCGAACGCTGCGGGTGACAGACCCGGGGCATCTCGCGCTCGAGTTCTGCGCGCACATGCCGACGCGACCACGAGAGCTCGCCGATTACGGATCGCATCGGGGTGCCGCGGCCACGCGGATCGATCACGTTCAGGCTCACGTCCGCGAGATTGGCGCCGCCGCCGCGTTCTACGGAGGGCTCGGCTTTCGGGTCTCCGAATACGCGAGCGAGGACGGTACCGAGCAAACGGCGTTCCGCTCGATCTTCCTCGCGCGCAAGGGCAACGCCAACGACATCGTGCTCGCCTCCAACCTCGGCCCTCGGCTGCACCACCTCGCCTACGTCGTCCACGACGCAGCGACGACGCTGATGAAGGTCTGCGATCTGCTGGCCGGGCGGGGCGCCCGCGAGCAGGTCGAATGGGGCCCGAACCGACACGGTCTCGGCTACGAGCAGTTCCTGTACCTGCGCGACCCCGACGGTCACCGCGTCGAGTTGCTGAGCTACCCCTACCAGCTCATAGATCTCGACGACGGGCCTGCCGGGTGGTCGACCTCAAACGCCGATGTCGCGAACCTCTGGGGTCCACCGGCCCCGGAAAGCTGGTTCAGGGTTGCGTCACCGTTTGACGGCGTCGAGCCCGAGCCGCCGGCCTTGCGGGGCTAGCGAACTCGCGTTCGCGCGTCGGACCGTCGCGAGCGCAGTCGCACCAACAAGAACTCAGACCAGGCCGGGATAGCTGCCGCCGTCCAAATGGATGTTGTTTCCCGTCAGGTAGCCCGCCTGGCGGCTACAGAGGAACGCGCACGCGGCCCCGAGCTCTTCCGGGCGGCCGAGGCGCTTGGCGGCGATCGAGTCCTCCTGACGCTTCCTGGCCTCCTCGTAGCTGATGCCCTCGGCTGCCATCACGCGTTGGGCCATGAAGCGTTGGCGGTCGGTATCGAACCGTTCGGGCAGCAGGTTGTTGATCGTCACGTTGTCGCGCGCGACCTCGATCGAGAGGCCTTTGACCGCGGCGGTCAACCCTGCTCGAGCGGCGCTCGAAAGAGCCATCGTCGGTCGCGGCGTCGTCACCATCGCCGAGGTGATGTTGACTATGCGGCCGAAGCGTCGAGCGCACATGCCTTGGATCACCGCGTTGGTGAGCATTGCCGCGGCGATGAGGTTGCCCTCCAGTCCGGCGCGCCAACCCTCCAGATCGACGCTGGCGAAGCGCCCGGGTGGCGGACCCGCGTTGTTATTGATCAGGATGTCCGGCGTCGGGCATGCGGCGAGCAGTGCGGCGCGGCCCTCGGTCGTCGTCACGTCGGCGCACACCGCTCGCACCTCGACGGCGAACTGTGCCTCGAGTGCCGCTGCGGCTTGCTCGAGAAGGGTCGCGTCACGTCCGTTGAGGACGACGTTGACGCCCTCGGCTGCGAGCGCTCTCGCGCAAGCATGGCCGAGGCCTCGCGAAGAGGCGCACACGAGTGCCCGGGTGCCGGCGATGCCGAGATCCACGCGGGAGTTGTATCCCAGTCAGCCGGGCTGGCCGTCGTGGATGGTTCCAGTCCGTGGAACCGCCGCCTCGCTGCCGGCACGACTGCGTTCTAGGATCCGCTTGATTCCAAGCTCGGGAGGATGATGGACGTCGGACTGGTCCTGATGGGGCACCACGGCTCCTGGGACGACGCTTTGTATGCGGAGTCGCGCGGTTTTCATACCGCAGGCTTTGTCGATTCGCCGCTGATTGCGGCCGACCCATTCGTGGCGATGACGCTGGCGGCGGAGCGGACCTCGACGCTGCGGGTGGGCACGATGCTCGCGATACCGAGCAATCGCAACGCCACCGCGCTGGTGACGGCGATCGGAACCGTCAACCGCCTCGCGCCAGGGCGCGCGTTCCTCGGGATCGGGAGTGGCTTCACGGGCCGCGCGGTGTTCGGCCTCAAGGCGCTGTCGGTCGAGCGCTTCGCCGCCTACGTCGCCCAGTGCCGGACCCTGATGGCCGGCGGCGAGGTCGTTCACGAAGACGGGGCAGAGAGTCGCCCGATCAGGCTCCGACACGTCGCGTCTCGCTACGTCGACTGCGCCGAAGTGCCGGTGTACGTGGCCGCCGACGGGCCCCGGGCGCTCGGCCTGGCGGGGCAGCTCGGGGACGGCTGGATCACCTCGCTGCAGCGCTCGCACATGATGGGAAACTCTGCCGCCGTCTTCGCCGACTCACTGGAGCTCGTCCGCCAGGCGGCAGCGGCTGCCGGCCGCCCACAGCACCCTGGGTACACGATGGCCTCGGCGGGGTTCTGCGTCCTCGAGGAGGGTGAGTCAGCGCTCTCCGAGCGCGCGCTCGAGCATGTCGGTCCCTACGCCATGCTCGGCTTTCACGCCTATGCGGACAATCCGCTCCTCGCGGACCATCTGCCGCCGCCGTTCCAGGAGCGCTTGGATATTTACAAGGAGCGGGTGCTGGCCCGGTTCGACGTTCCGAGCGACCGCCTCTACCAGGAGGTCCACCGCGGCCACCTCTCGCACCTGTTGGAGCGAGAGGAGGAGGTGCTGACGGAGGAGATCGTGCGGATGACGACGCTCACCGGAACCGCCGAGGAGATCGCAGTGGTGCTCCGAAACCTCGAGCAGGCGGGGCTTCGGAACATGACGCTCAATCCGCCTCCGCACCTCGTCCGCCAGGCGGTCGACGACTACGCCGAGAAGATCGCGCCGCTGCTCGCGCATTGAGGTCATGCCGCGAGGTCCGGGTGAGTTCGATCCAGGCACCAAGGCGGCCGAGGGCTCAACGGGTCGACCGGGCAATGCCGTCGCTCCACAGCGTGCGGAGCTAAGCGATACTTGGCGCGATGAGCGTGCGCAACGTGCTGGGTGGAGAACTGGAACCGTGCAGCGCCGATCCGCTGACCGGCTTCTTCCGCGACGGGTGCTGCAACACGAGCCCCGAGGATCGCGGCAGCCACACGATCTGCGCGGTCGTCACGGCTGAGTTCCTCGAGCACCAGCGCGGGATCGGCAACGACCTCACCAGCCCGCTACCCGCTTACGGCTTCCCGGGCCTGGTGCCCGGCGACCGCTGGTGCGTCACGGCGGCCAATTGGCTGCGCGCCTTCGAGGACGGGGCGGCGGCGTTCGTGGTGCTTGCGTCGACCAACGAGCAAGTCCTCGAGATCGTGCCGTTGCCGGCGCTTCGCGAGCTCGCGGTCGACGTTCCGACCGACCCCGGCTCGCTGGCCTGAGGGCGCCTCGGCGCAGGCGTACACTGAGCGCATGGCCGGCTCCGACGACGATCTCTTTGGCGCCGAGCACGTTCGTGCCTACCGCGAGAGCGGCGGCGAGCATGGATACCGCTGGCGCGGCACGGAGATCCTGCTGCTGACGACGACCGGCCGCACGAGCGGCGAGCAGCGCACGACGCCGCTGATCCACCGTGTGGACGATGGCCGCTGGGTGGTGGTCGCGTCCAAGGGCGGCACCCCCGAGAACCCGTCGTGGTACGAGAATCTTCTCGCCGACCCCGACGCCACGATCCAGGTCCAGGCTGAGGAGACCCCTGTCAGGGCCAGCACGGCCAGTGGGGAGGAGCGCGAGCGTCTATGGGCTCGGATGGTCGAGGTCTGGCCCAGCTATGACGACTATCGTGCAAAGACCTCGCGCGCGATTCCGGTCGTCGTGCTGACGCGCCGCTGAAGGCGGCGCCTCGCTGGTCAACCGGGGGGAGCGGCGTGAGGGGTGCGCCGCGCCAGGGTTTGCGATGCTTGCACGCGTCGCGAGGCACGATCGGGAGGCGGCCTGATGTTGCAGGGCCTGATGCAGGATGACTTCCAGCTGACGCTGCAGTACGTGCTGCGCCGGATGCGGGCGTTTCCCGGCGCCGGAGAGGTCGTCACGCTCACCGACGCCGGCTCCGAGCGAGCGAGCCATGGCGAGCTCGTCGCGCGGATCGACCGACTCGCTCGGGCGCTCACGGACCTCGGTGTCGAGCGAGGTGATCGGGTCGGCACCTTCGCGTGGAACACGCATCGCCACGTCGAGTGCTATCTGGCGATCCCGTGCGTCGGCGCGGTCTTGCACACGATCAACGTTCGCCTCTTCCCGGAGCAGATCTCCTACGTCATCAGCCACGCGCAGGATCGCGTCGTGTTCGTGGAGGACACCCTGGTGCCCCTGCTCGAGCCGCTCCTGCCCGCGCTCGAGCATGTTGAGCACTTTGTCGTGATGGGCGAGGGCTCGATCGGCGATCTGCCCCGCGCGCTGCGCTACGAGGAATTGCTCGAGGCCGCCGGAGAAGGACCAGCGCGCTACCCCGACCTTGACGAGCGCGAGGCCGCGGCCCTCTGTTACACCTCGGGAACGACCGGCAACCCCAAGGGGGTGCTTTATTCACACCGGGCGACCACCCTCCACTCCGCCGGCATCCTGATGGCCGGGTCGCTGGGAGTCGCCGGCGACGATCGCATCCTCTTGGTCGTACCGATGTTCCATGTGAACGCCTGGGGGTTGCCGTATGCGGCGGCGCTGGCAGGGGCGACGCTCCTCTTGCCGGGTCGCCACCTGAACCCCGAGTCACTCGCGAACATGATCGGGGACGAGCGCGCGACGGTGATGGCGTGTGTCCCGACGATCTACGCCGCTCTCCTCCGCTACGCCGATGAGCACCGCCCGGACCTGAGCTCGCTGAGGGCGGCGATCTGCGGTGGTGCCGCGATGCCCTTGTCGCTCGCGCAGGCCTTCGAGGAGCGCCACGGCGTGCCACTGCTCCACGCCTGGGGAATGACCGAGACCAGTCCGATGTGCACCGTCGCGAGAGCGCCCTCGGAGGCTTCGGGCGATGAGGAATGGCGGATTCGTGCCACCCAGGGGAAAGCGGTCCCCTTCGTCGATCTGCGGCTGGTGGACGATGCCGGAGCCGAGGTCGCGTGGGACGGCATGGCGACCGGCGAGATCGAAGTACGTGGACCGTGGATCGCCCGCGCCTATTACGGCGAGGAGGTGCCCGAAAAGTTCGACGGGGGCTGGCTTCGCACGGGCGATATCGCCAATGTCGACCCCGACGGCTGGGTCACGATCACCGACCGCGCAAAGGACGTGATCAAGTCGGGAGGGGAGTGGATCTCCTCGGTCGAGCTCGAGAACGAGCTGATGGCGCACCCGGGCGTGCGCGAGTGCGCGGTGATTGCCATGCCCGACGAGCGCTGGAGCGAGCGTCCGCTGGCCTGCGTCGTGCTGGAGGATGACGTTGACATCAGTGCGGCCGACCTCGTCGAGCACCTCCGCGGCCGGGTCGCCAAGTGGTGGCTGCCGGAGGAGTTCGCGTTCGTTGCCGAGGTGCCGAAGACGAGCGTGGGCAAGTTCGACAAGAAGGTGCTGCGCGCTGCGCTTGCCGATGGGCGACTCGACGGCCGCGTGCGCGTCGAGCAAGCCTGAGTCGGCTCAGAACTTCTCCCTCTGAGAAGCCGGACGCTTCGAGGGGGGCCCTGAGCTGCGCCGATCCGGCCTGAGCCGCGACTGCGGCGCCCGGCGAGCCCGGGCGCCGCAGAAGGACGGTTCAGTGCAGCAGGCGCAGGGTGTTGAAACCGTCGTCGACGAACAACAGGCCCTTGCCGCCGGGCGCGATCGCGAGTCCGAACAGCGACCCGGCGCCGGTCTTGGCATCGCCGGCGACGGTCGCGACCTGGTGTCCGCTTGGCGTGGTCTCGACGATGTTCCCGTCGCCCGCGTTGGTGGTGAGGATGTCGCCGTTAGGTGCCAGGATCAGCCCAAGCGGCTGGTTGAGGTGCCCGCCGGAGCTCACTGCTATGCCCTTGTCCGCGACTGCGCCGCTGCGCGTCATCGCATCGGGGATCGCGATGATTCGGCTCTCGAGCGTGTCGGCGACGTAGAGCGTGCCGTTCTTGGCGAGCGCGAGGCCTGTCGGGCCGATGGCCAGGGCGGCCTTGTCGTCGCGCCACGGGATCTTGTCCGCCACGACCTGCTGGCTTTTGACAACCGGTGCGTGCCCAGCGGACGTGCTGAGGGTGATCCTCACGACCGTCGAGTTGTCCACGGTCTTCAGACCGGCCTTGGCGCCACCGTTGAGCACGTTGCTGACGAACAGCGTGCTGGTCGAGCCAGAGCTCACCGCGGTCATGTCCCACGGTCCCTGGATGTTCTTGCCCGCGATCGTCTCGACAGCCTTGCCCGCGCTGTTGAGCACGATGAGGCATCCGTACTGCGCGGTCGCCGACATGCCGTTGGTCGTCGGCAGACTGCCGACGACCACGTAGCCGCCCGGCAGGATGTTCAGTGCCGTCGTCAGACCGACGCCTCCGGGGCACGGTCCGGGCAGCGACTTCGCGTTGATCGTGGCAAATACGGAGAGCTTGCCGGTCGGGGTCATCTGCACGACAGTCGTGCCTGTTCCCTGGTTGTTCGATTTCGCGTTGAAGTTGCTGATCAGGTAGTCACCACTCTTGAGCGAGCCCACGCTGGTCGGCACTACCTCGAGCCCGTAGGGGTTGACGTCACCGTTGGCGGGTACGGTCGATCCGATCGTGCTGACGGTATGAAGCGATGCGAGGAACGGGCTCGTGCTCGCGCTGTGAGCGCGCGTACCTGCGGACGCGCCGACTGCGTTTGAGCCGAACAGCGCCGCAGCAGCGAGAGCCGCGCCGGCCACGGCAAGGATTGAAGGCTTTGACACCGGAGAGGTCTCCTGTCGTTGTGGACTGCAGAGGAATGCCCACGTAAAGACGCCGGGTGCGGTGCTTCCTTCCCGCCGTCGCGGCCGATCGGCCGATGTCGCCGAACTCGAGCCGTGGGCGACGGTGCGGTCTCAGGTGAGCGCTGGAAGCTCAGCGCTCGAAGCCGAATTCGGCTTGAGTCTGGCGTACCCGGTGTGTCGAGGCCGGCGCTGAGGACGCCGCCGCCGGGCTGGCCGTCTGGGTCGCGACGGCTGACGACGGCTCGTCTGCCGAGACCGGATCGGCCGCATGCGCCACCGGCGGGCCGAACTCGCGACGGGTCTGCGCAACCGTAGTCAAATGGTGGTGTTTCACGCGGGCGATCGACGACCTATGGCTGGTCGCGACGGTGGCGGATTCCACTCGCGAAGCAGGTGTGGGGTCTGTCACCAAGCCAGTCACGCGCGCTCGCGAGAAGGCGTGGCTCAGAGGTCGATGCCGCGAGGAAGAAGGGCTGGCGATGACGCGCTGACGTGGGTGTGGACCGAATCCCGGCGGTGAGAAAATCCCGAGGTGTGCACACACGGCATAGCTGCCGGCAGCGCCGGCGACGCAGACGACAGCGATCCCCACCTTCAGCGCCCCCAGGCTCGCCATCGAACCGCCTGCAGCTCCGACACCGCCGTAGCTCGTTTCTGTGAGCGGGTGCCGCAAGCTCGCGGCGACTCTGCGCGCGGCCGAGCCGAGGAGACCAAGCTTGGACCAGAGGCCGCCCGCGATCGTGACGGGAAGCGGCAGGAGCGCCGCGAGGGAGCGCGACGAGCGGTTGAGCTCGCCCGCGGTGCGCGCGCAGGAGCGGCAGTTTGCGACGTGCGCCTTCGCTCGGGCCAAGGACTCTCCCTCGGCGACGCCGGCGCTCATGGCGATGATGTCCTGTTCGAGACGCTCACAGCGTTCGCCCCGCTCGTACTCCTCGGCGAGGAGGCGAAGCTTCCCGCGGGCCCGCTGCGCAACTTTGCGGTACTTCTCGACTGACCAGCCGTAGCGCGCGCAGAACTCACCAGCGGCCATGTCGACGCAGACTTGGCTGGCGAGCACGAGCTGTTGGTCGCGACTCAGCTCGGCGATCATCTCGCGTACGCGGCGTAGTTCGGTACGCGCGATCACCTGTTGCTCGACCGCAGCGCGACGGTCTTCAAGATCGGTGCCTCCGTGCTCCGGAGCATCGACGGGGACGGATCGCGCGAGCGCCATCTCGATCGAGCTACGCCCGCCGATAGCGCGACGCCTGTCTTCGATTCTGCTCAGGAATTTCTGTTCAACCACGCTTGGTGGTACGTCGCCGAGGTCCTGCGGTGGGCGCGACGCTACCGCGCTGCAGCCTCCTCCGGTGTCCTCGCGACCGCCCCCTCACAGACCGTGGTGCGGGTCGACGCCGCAGCGACATGGCTTGCGCCACTCCCGGGCACCGACCTTCGCTGCGACGCCCGCATCATCGCGGATGTCGAATACATCCTCGAGACGTTCGACCTTCGCGCGACTTCCTGTTTTCGTAGTGACGGAGCGGGCGACCTCGGCGAGCACCCGCTGGGGCTGGCGCTCGATGCAGTACCCGTCGACGGAAACTGGTCGCACGCGCTGGACGCGGCCGAGACGTTCGGATGGAAGCCGAGCTGCGGCGCGAGCGGATGTGCCGGCGTGATGCCGGCGCCGATGCGATTCATCGGCTACAACGGCTACCCCGACCACGGCGACCCCGCTCACGCGGGCGCCAATGCTCACATTCACTTCTCCTGGCTTCACGCTCCCTCGGCTCCGTACACACAGGCGGCCTGGGTCGACGTCTTCGCAGTGCCCGGCGAATCTCCGTAGGGGCCGTTCACCGCAACCTTTGTCGTCGGATCGGGTCAATAGAGGCATTCGAGATGCTCCGGGGCGTCAGGTGGACGTCGCGGCCGCCTCGGTGGAGGAGGGGCGCCGACCAATGCGACGAGCCAACGCCACAGCCCTCCTCTGCGCCGCCGCGCTATGCGGTTTTGGTGCGATCTCCGCGCCGGCGGCACTCGCCTCGCACAGCGAGACCGTGTTCTTCGAGGCGCCGGGGAGTCTGCTCGACGTCTCAGCCCAGAGCCGGACGACGACGCTCGCCCAACTGCAGTCGCTCGGGGTGCATGCGCTTCGGATTGTCCTGTACTGGCGAAACGTCGCCCCCAACCCCAACCACAAGCGCAAGCCAGCGTTCAACCAGGAGAACCCCGCGCACTACCGCTGGGGCAACTACGACCAGCTGATCGACGCCGCGGCCGCGCTCCATTGGAAGATCCTCCTGACCGTGACCGGACCGGTGCCACGCTGGGCGACTCCGCACGGGGAGGACATCCGCAGCAACCCCAACCCCGGGGATTTCCACCAGTTCATGATCGCCGTCGGCCGCCACTACGGCAAGCTCGTGAAGCTCTACTCGATCTGGAACGAGCCCAATCAGCCGGGCTTCCTGCGGCCGCAGTACGTCGGCAAGAAGCTGACCTCGCCGAGGATCTATCGCGGTCTCTTTCTTGCCGGCTACTCGGGTCTGAAGGCGTCCGGGAACTTCAACCGCATGACGGTGCTGATGGGGGAGACCTCCTCGGTTGGCGTGGTCACCCAGGGTGTGCCGGCTCCGCTCGCGTTCCTGCGCGGCGTGCTGTGCCTGAACTCCAACTACAAGCCGATCGGGCACTGCGCGCGGTTGCCAGCCGACGGCTACGCGCAGCATCCCTACGACAACGCACACGGACCGTTCGCCCACCCGCCCAAGGACGACGTGACGATGGGGACCATCGGGCGGCTGATCACAGCGCTCAACCGCGCCGCGGCAGTCGGCGCGATCCACCGGGGGCTGCCCGTCTTTGTGACTGAGTTCGGCGTGCAGACCAAGCCGAATCCATACGTGGGCGTGACCTATGCGCAGCAGGCGGAGTTCGACGCGATCGCCGAACACATCGCGTGGAAGAACCCGCGGATCGTGTCCTTCTCTCAGTACCTCCTCCGCGACGATCATCCGGTGCGAGGCCGCGTCGTCGGCTCCCAGGCGGGTCTCGAGAACTACCACGGCGTCGCGAAACCGGCGCTCCAGGGCTTCCGCCTGCCGCTCACCGTGACCCGCACCCGCAGTGGCGTCGCGCTGTGGGGGATCGTCCGCCCCGAGACGGTCGCCGGGCCATTCGGCCCGATCGGGCCGAGTCTGCCCGGCGGCACAAGCGGAGCCACTGGGAGCACCGGCGCGACCGCAGGCACCGGCTCGAGCGGCAGCACCGGTACCAGCGGCAGCGGCGGCGTCGGTGCCGCCGCGTCGGGGTCGACCGTCCTCATCCAGTACTCCGCCAACGGCGGACGTACCTGGCGCTCGCTGAGGACGGTGCGGATCGGCGTGCACGGGTCCTGGAGCGCGAACGGTCCCTACGCCGGCTTCCGGCTGTGGCGCGTCAGATGGATCTCGCCGACGGGCGAGGCCTTCGTCGGCGCGGCGATCCGCACCTACACGACCTTCGGGAGGATCGACTTCTGAGCGGCGCTCAGCGGTTCTCGCCCGGGACCCACAACGGCTCCTCGCCGTGATTGGCGTCGCGAGCGAGGATGAACAACAGGTCACTGAGGCGATTGAGGTAGCGCAACGTCTGCGGACTCGCGGCCTCGCCGAGCGCGACGATCCGCCGCTCGGCGCGCCGGCAGACGGTGCGGCAGACGTGCAGCCACGCCGCTGCTGGCGTGCCGCCCGAGAGCACGAACGAGCGCAAGGGCTCAAGGCCGGCGTTGACCTCGTCACAGCGCTGCTCGAGCCACTGCACCTGCTCCGGTACCAGACGCAGGCGCTCGCGCGGGTCCTCCTCGGGGACCGCGAGGTCCGCGCCGAGGTCGAACAGGTCGTTCTGGATCCGCCGCAGCCACTCCGCCGTACGCGGCGGAATGTCGGGCAGCGTCAGGGCGAAGCCGATGTTGGCGCCGAGTTCGTCGACCTGTCCGTAGGCCTCGATTCGCGGATCCGCCTTCGACACGCGGCTGCGGTCCCCGAGATGGGTCTCGCCACCATCGCCGAGCTTGGTGTAGATGCGGGTGAGATTGACCGTCATCGGCGCTTGTCGCAGTGTCGCAGAGCGCTACGATGGCGCCGTCATTGGTCGGTGGCTGGGAAGCCGGTGTAACTCCGGTGCGGACCCGCCACTGTGACCGGGGACGTCCGCCGCACGCGCGCAAGCGCAGGCCACTGGCTCGCCACCGCGAGCCGGGAAGGCGCGGCAGGATCGGCCCGGAAGCCAGGAGACCTGCGCCGACCGCAAGCCCACATAGACCCTCGTGGAAAGGGGTTGGCCCATCATGCAACGCACCCACCGCGCGCGCTCAGCGCCCGCATTCCTGGCGGCCGCCGCTGCGCTAGGCGCGACGTTCGCGCTGAGCGCTGGCGCCAGTAGCGCCGCGCCCTCGGCAAAGCCGATCACGGTCCGCGTCGAAGGAACGACCAAGACACTGCTGGCGTCCACCGCCGTTGCGCTGAGTTCCGCCGCCGTCGTCAAGGACGGCAAGAGCGCCGACAGCTGCCCGGGCACCACCGCTGCGGGAGCACTCGAGGTCGCCACCCACGGGAACTGGAGGGGAACCTGGTCTGCGTCCTATCACTCCTACTTCCTGACCGGCATCGAAGGACAGAGCTTCCCATCGACCGGAGCGACGTACTGGGCCTTCTGGGTCAACGACGTGCCATCCTCGGCCGGTATCTGCAGCTACCACCCAAAGCCCGGCGACAGCATCCTGTTCTTCCCCGACTGCTACGGCAAGAAGTGCCCGAAGAGCGCCGGTGTGCTGGGCGTCAAGGCGGCTGCGACGGCGACGGTGGGGCAGCCCTTCACGCTCGCGGTGACTGCCTACGGCGACGCGAAGGGAACCCCGTCCGACGCCGCCGGAGCGAACGTGGCCGGTGGCGGCGCGAGCGCGACGACAGCGGCCAGCGGGGCTGCGAAGCTGACCTTCGCCCACTCGGGGCATTTCACGTTGAAGGTCAGCAAGCCACACGCGGTACGTACTGAGGTCTCGGTCTGCGTGCAGAGCGCCGGCGCCAGCACGTGCGGGTGAGTGTCGCGACCTGACGCGATCCGTGCGAGCGTCGCCCTCGTGGCGACGCTCGCGCTCGCGGGCTGCGGCCTCGGCGCCGGCGGCAAGCCGACGCGCGTCTCGCTGCTGGTGACCGAGGGCTTCGGCGCTCAGACGGTGCTGTCCAAGCCCGCGCCCAAGATCGTCGGGGCCGACACCGTGATGCGGATGCTCGAACGCAACGCGACCACGACGACGAGCTTCGGCGGTGGCTTCGTCGAGAGCATCGACAAGCTCTCCGGGGGCGGCAGCCGCGACTGGTTCTACTACGTCAACGGTGTGCAGGCGACCAAGGGAGCCGCTGAGACCAAGCTCCACAGCGGCGACCACGTCTGGTGGGACCGCCACGACTGGAGCGCGACGGAGTCGATTCCCGCCGTCGTCGGGTCGTTTCCCGAGCCCTTCGTCGACGGCTACGGCGGCAAGCGCCTACCGCTGATGATCGAGTGCACCCAGACCAAGTCGCCGGCCTGCAAGGCTGTCGAGGACGAGTTCTCCGGGCTCAAGCTGGTGGCGTCGCTGAGCTGCCTGCTGTGCTCGGAATACAACGAGTCGCTGCCGGTGCTGGTGGGGCCCTACGCTACGTTGACCTCGGCGCCGGCCGCGCTCGAGCTCGCCGGTCCGGTGTCGGCGAGTGGTGTCTACGCGCGCTTTGAGAACGGGGGCCGGCGGCTCGCGCTGCTCGATCAGCGCGGTCGCGTGGTCCGCGTCGCCGGCGCCGGCGCTGGTCTGGTGGCGGCGACTCGCTTCCGCGGCCAGCCGCCCACCTGGTTTGTGACCGGCACCGACGCCGCCGGTGTCGCGGCGGCGGTCCAGGCTTTCAACGCGCAGACGCTCGATGGCCATTTTGCGGTGGCGGTGGTAAACGACGCCGCGATTCCGGTGCCCGACAGCGCGCCATGAGTTATCTGCGCCGCGCCAGCCCGCTGCATGCGGCGCGGGCCAGCGTCGCCGCCCTGTACTGCGCGGCGCTGGTCACGGCGGCCTTCCTCAGCTCGCATCCGCTGGTCCTCGTGATGCTCGCCGCGACTGTGCTGGCGGCGGCGGGGGCCAGCGGTGTCACCTCACGCGTCGCGCGCTCGCTCTGGCTCTCGCTACCGATGGGCATCGCGATCGTGGCCGTGAACGCGCTCGCCACGCGCGAGGGACTGACGGTCATCGCGCGCCTGGGCGATGGTGGGCCACTCGGGGAGCTCGACATCACCGTCTAAGCGCTCGCCTTCGGCGCCAAGCAGGCGCTCGTCCTGGTCGTGATCGTCGCGGTGGCCGCGCTCGCCAGCGCCGCGATCGACCCCGACGAGGTCCTCCGCGCGATGCGACGCGTCTCCTTCCGCTCCGCCTTGACGGCGACGATCGCGACGCGGATGGTGCCGCTGCTGGCGCTCGATGCCCGCCGCATCGGGGACGCGCAGCGCTGCCGCCAGCAGCCCGCCGGTCGCCTTGCCGTGATGCGGGCGATCACCGCCAACGCGCTCGATCGCTCGCTTGACGTCGCCGCGACGCTCGAGGTTCGCGGTTACGGCTCGGCACGCAGGCCTGCGCGCATCCGCCGGCCGCTGTCGCGCCACGACCTGGCGTTCGGCGCCTCAGCCGTCGCCATCATCGCCCTCGCCGCGGCGTGGCCGGCGCATTTCTCCTACTACCCGACGATCCACGGCTCCTTCGACGCAGTTGCGTTCGCGCATGGCGGCGTGGTCGCGCTCGCCGCGCTCGCACCGCTCTCACAGCGCCGCGGGATCTCGCGATGAACGCGCTGGAGCTTCACCGCGTCACCTACACCTACCCGGGCTCCGCCGTGCCCGCCCTGAGCGAGCTGTCACTCGAGGTCGCCGACGGCGAGTTCGTCGTGCTCGCGGGCGGCTCCGCGGCCGGGAAGTCGACCCTGCTCGGCGTCGCGAGTGGGCTCGTGCCGCATTTCCACGGCGGCAGCTTCGAGGGTCGCGCGGAGATCTGCGGCATGGACCTGCGAGGTCACGGCCCGGCGGCGCTCGCGAGCGAGGTGGGGACGCTGTTCCAGGACCCCGAGACGCAGGTCGTGATGGGCACTGTGCGCGCGGAACTCGCGTTCCCGCTCGAGAACCGAGGCAACTCCGCCGTCGCCGTCGCCCGCGGCGTCGAGGAGGTCGCGCTCGCGCTCGGCATCGAGAGCCTTCTCGAGCGCACGACGGCTGACCTCTCCGGAGGCGAGCTTCAGCGCGTGGCGCTCGGCGCCGCGCTCGTCGGCCGTCCTCGCTTGCTCGTCCTCGACGAGCCGACCTCGCAGCTCGACCCGGTGGCCGGCGACGAGTTGCTCGCGCTGCTTCGGCGGCTCAACGAAGAGTGGGGGACGACGGTCCTGCTCGCTGAGCACCGGCTCGAGCGCTGTCTCTCGGCGGCCGACCGCGTGATCGCACTCGAAGGCGGCGCGGTGGTGTGCGACGGGGCACCGAGCGGCTTCCTCGCCTGGGCGCGCGCGTGCGACAGAGGCCTCGAGACTCCGGGCGCCGCCTTGATTGCGGGTCTCGGGCTGGGACCTCCGCCCGCGGGTGTCAAACAGGCGCGCGCCACTCTGCGCGCGGCCGGGCTGCTCCCCGAGCCAGAGACGGCCTCCGCGAGCGCCGTGGAGCCTCGGCCGCCCGGCCGTTGGGCGCGGCGTCGCGAGCCCGCGGCCCCGGCGAGCCTCGCTTACCGCGGCGTCTGGCACGAGCTCGCAGGTGGACGCTCGATCCTGGCGGGCGTCACCCTGGCGGTCACGGCGGGCGAACGCGTCGTTCTCCTCGGGCGAAACGGAGCCGGCAAATCGACGCTCCTGCGCCACGCCGCAGGGCTGATGACGCCCACACGCGGGCGGATCGAGCGCTCCGGTCGCGTCGCGCTGCTCCTGCAGAACCCAGGCGACTACTTCGTCCACGACCGCGTCGGCGACGAGCTTGATGCGGTGACGCTGGAGCGCGCGGGGCTCGCGGCGCTGGCGGAGCGCCATCCGCGCGACTGCTCTGGCGGCGAGCGCCAGCGCCTGGCCCTGGCAATCGTGAGCGCTGGAGACGACGAGCCGGCGGTGCTGTGCCTGGACGAGCCGACGCGCGGAATGGACAGACTCGCCAAGGCGCAACTTGCCGCGGAGTTGCTCGCGCGCTCCGACCGAGGCAGCGCGGTCGTGGTCGCGACGCACGACCCGGAGTTCGCGGCGGCCTTCGCCACCCGCGCCGTGCTGCTGGCGGACGGGCGCGTCGTTGCCGATGGGAGCCCGGCGGAGCTCCTCGCCGGTGGCTGGTATTTCGCGACCGAGACGGCGCGCATCCTCGGCGGCTACGGCGGCATCCTCACCGCGGCCGAGGCAATCGAGCGTCTCGGCGCCACCACGGCGGCACTGCCGGGGCGCGCGTGAGCTGGCCGCTCGCTTCGTTCGCGATCTTGGCGCTTGCGCTCGCCGCCGGCTTCGCGTGGTACGAGCGCTCGAGGCCCTCGTCGCGCACGGTGGCGGCCGTCGCGTCGCTCGCGGCGCTGGCGACTCTCGGGCGGATCGCGTTCGCGCCGCTGCCCAACGTCAAGCCCACCACCGACATCGTGCTCATCGCCGGCTACACCCTCGGCGGCCCGCCCGGCTTCGCTGTGGGCGCCGTCGCCGCCGTCGCCTCCAACATCGTCTTCGGGCAGGGGCCGTGGACGCCGTGGCAGATGCTGGCCTGGGGGATGGTCGGGCTGCTCGGCGCCGTGCTCGGGCGTCGCGGGCCGCGGCTGCCGCGCCCGGCGATGGCGCTGATCTGCGCCGCTGCCGGCTTCGGTTATGGCCTGATCCTCAACTTCTCGACCTGGGTCACCTTCACCGGGCAGCACACCCTCGCGCAGTTCCTCGTGATCGAGGGGGAGGCGTTCCCCTTCGATCTCGCCCACGCGATCGGCAATTTCGTCTTCTTCCTCGCCTTCGGGCCGGCGCTGATCCGGGTGCTCTCGCGCTTTCGGGCCCGCATGGACGTCCGCTGGGCGCTCGCCGGATCCGCTCCGGTGGCTGTGCTCCTCGGCCTCGCCCTACTCGCGGCCGGTGTGCACGCGCCGAGCGCGCGGGCGTTCGCGAACACGGGCATCGCGGCGCCGCTTCGATACCTCGTCGGCGCCCAGAACGCCGACGGCGGTTTCGGGCTCGCGCCCGGCCAGCCCTCCTCGCAACTCGCGAGCGCCTGGGCGGTGATCGCGATCGCCGCCACCGGAGAAGACCCGGCCGCGGTCAGCCGCGACAAGCGCAACGCGGTCAGCTGGATCCGTGGTCACCTCGGCCAGATCCAGGACGCGGGAGACATCGAGCGGACGGTCCTGGCGCTCGCCGCGGCCCGAGCCCCGCTGGGCGCGCTGCCCACGCGGCTTCACTCCGACCAGCGTGCAAATGGCTCGATCTCCCAGCAGGCCAATCTGACGTCCTTCGCGATCCTCGCCTGGCGGGCCGCCGGCGAGCGCGCGGGCGTGATGGCCGCCGCCAAGTGGCTCGGGCGCCAGCAGAACGGCGACGGCGGCTTCAGCTTCGCAAGCCGCGGGGACCCAAGCGACATCGACGATACGGCCGCGGGCGCCGAGGCGCTCGCGGCCGCCGGCGTGCGCGGAGTGCCGCTCGCACGCGCCCGCTCCTACCTCGAGCGCGAGCAGAACCAAGACGGTGGCTTCCCGCTCCAGCCCGGCGCGGCTTCGAACTCGCAGTCCACGGCATGGGCCGTCCAGGGTCTCATCGCCGCCGGGGGACCCATCGGCCGTGGACTGGGCTACCTCCGCGCGCGGACCGGGAAGGGCGGCGCCGTGCAGTACGCGGCCGGGGTCACGCAGACGCCGGTCTGGGTCAGCGCCGAGGCGCTCGCCGCGCTTGCACGACGGCCGCTTCCGATCGGCTGACCCCCGGGAGGCCGAGGCTCTGCGCCCGGGAAGCCTCGGGGGATCACATATGGTTCCGCCCGATGCAGATCGGGGTGCCCGCCGAATCCGCCAGCCTGGAGCGCCGTGTGGCGCTCGTTCCGGAGGTGGTTCGAAAGCTGATCGCCCGCGAGGTCGAAGTCGCGGTCGCCGCAGGTGCGGGCGCGCCGGCCGTCATCCCGGACCGTCTGTACGAGGAGGCCGGCGCTCGGCTCGTCGAGGGCACGGGCGTCTGGAGCGCGCCGCTGGTTGTCAAGGTGGCGCCGCCGAGCGCGCAGGAGGCCGCGCAGATGACCCGCGGCGGCGTGATCATCGCCTTCCTCAATCCGCTCGGGAGCCCCGTCGCGACGCAGGCGCTGGCCGCCGCCGGCGTGACCGCCTTCGCGATGGAAGCGATCCCGCGGATATCGCGCGCCCAATCGATGGATGCGCTCTCCTCACAGTCGAATGTCGCCGGCTACCGCGCCGCGCTGCTCGGCGCGCAGCACCTCGGTCGCTTCTTCCCGATGCTGATGACCGCGGCGGGCACGATCCCGCCCGCCCGCGTGCTCGTGCTCGGCGCCGGCGTCGCGGGATTGCAGGCGCTGGCCACGGCACGGCGCCTGGGCGCCCAGACGACCGGCTACGACGTGCGACCCGAGGTTGCCGAGCAGGTTCGCTCGCTGGGAGCGGGCTGGCTCGATCTCGGCATCGAAGCGGCCGGCGAGGGCGGTTACGCGCGCGAGCTCACCGCCGAGGAGAAGGCCGCCCAGCAGCAGGCGCTGACCGACGCGATCAAGGGCTTCGACGTCGTCATCACGACGGCGCTCGTGCCGGGCCGCCCGGCGCCGAAGCTGGTCACTGCGGAGGCCGTCGAGGGCATGCGCGCCGGCAGCGTGATCGTCGATCTCGCGGGGGAGACCGGTGGCAACTGCGAGCTCACCAAGCCCGGTGAGGTGTCCCTCGCCCACGACGTGACGATCGTCTCGCCGCTGAACCTGCCGTCTGAGATGCCCGAGCATGCCTCGGCGCTCTATGCCCGCAATGTGCTCGCGTTGCTCGAGCTCATGCTCGATGAGAACGGCGAGCTGGCACTCAACTTCGACGACGAGATCATCGCCGGGGCCTGCATCGTCCGCGACGGCGAGATCGTCAACGACGCCGCGCGCGCGCTGGTGGCGGCGGCCGCCTGATGTTCGTCACCAACCTGACGATCCTCGTGCTCGCCGGCTTCGTCGGCTTCGCCGTGATCTCGAAGGTGCCGAACACGTTGCACACGCCGCTGATGAGCGGGACCAACGCGATCCACGGGATCGTTCTCCTCGGCGGGCTGCTGGTCATCGGCCTCTCCGGCAACAGCGCCTTCAACAAGATCATCCTCGTGATCGCGATCGCCTTCGGCACGATCAACATCGTCGGCGGCTTCCTCGTGACCGACCGCATGCTCGAGATGTTCAAGCGCAAGCCCGAGCCACCGCCCAAGGACGAGGACTGATGCTCGCCGTCTTCCTCCAGAACGACAACTTCCTGCACGTTCTCTACATCGTCGCCTTCGCGCTCTTCATCTACGGGCTCTCGGGCTTGACGGGGCCTCGCACCGCGGTCAGGGGCAACCGGATCGCGGGGGCCGGTATGGCGATCGCCGTGATCGCCACGCTGCTGGCGCGCAGCGAGGGCAACTGGATCCTGATCATCGTTGGCGTCGCGATCGGTGCGGCGATCGGTGTGCCGGCCGCGCGGCGGGTGCACATGACGGCGATGCCTCAGATGGTCGCTCTCTTCAACGGCGTCGGTGGCGGCGCGGTGTTCCTGATCGCCTGGGCGGAGTTCCGCCTCACCCACGGCTACAGCACCGGCCAGCCGACCTACTTCACCGTTTTCTCGCTGTTCGCCGCGATCGTCGGCTCGGTCTCCTTCTGGGGATCTAACATCGCCTTCGGCAAGCTGCAGGAGCTGCTCCCGGGACGACCGATCACCCTCGGCCGCTCGCAGCAGCTCGTCAACGGCGCCTTCGCCGCAGCCGCGATCGCCTGCGCGGTGGCAATCGCCGCCGGTTCGCACTCCCAGCTGTTGTTCATCCTGATGCTGCTCGCGGCGGCGATCCTCGGCAATCTCGTGGTGCTGCCGATCGGCGGCGCCGACATGCCAGTGGTCATCTCGCTGCTGAACGCGTTCACGGGCCTCTCGGCCGCTGCCACCGGCGTCGCGCTCAACAACCCGGCGCTGATCGTCGCCGGGATGATCGTCGGCGCCTCCGGCTCCATCCTCACCAACCTGATGGCCGTGGCGATGAACCGCTCGATCCCGGCGATCATCGCCGGCGGTTTCGGTGGTGGCGGCGCCGTCGAGGGTGCGGCGGGGGTAGGCGCGTTCGAGGGTACCGTGCGCGCGACGACCGCCGCCGACGTCGCGGTCCAGCTGGCCTACGCACGCCAGGTCGTGATCGTTCCCGGTTACGGCATGGCCGTCGCCCAGGCCCAGCACACGGTGCGCGAGCTCGCCAAGGCGCTCGAGGCGCGTGGGGTCCAGGTCAGCTATGCGATCCATCCCGTTGCCGGGCGGATGCCCGGCCATATGAATGTGCTCCTCGCCGAGGCCGACGTGCCCTACGAGCAGCTGCGCGAGATGGACGACATCAACCCCGAGTTCGCGCGTACCGACGTGGCGCTGGTGATCGGCGCCAACGACGTCACTAACCCCGCCGCCAAGACCAACCCCGGTTCGCCGATCTACGGGATGCCGATCCTCGAGGTCGAGAATGCGCGCTCCGTGGTGGTCATCAAGCGCTCCATGAACCCGGGTTTCGCCGGGATCGAGAACGAGCTCTATTACAAGCCGAACACGGCGATGCTCTTCGGCGATGCGAAGTCCGCGGTCGCCAACATCACCGCGGTGCTCGCAAACATCTAGGGGCATGGCCGCGCCAGTGCGCCTGCCAGACTCCGACTGGTGATCGCGCGGGCAAAGGCAGTCGAGGCACTCGCCCGGGAGCGTTTTGACGTGGCCGTCGTGGGCGGCGGCATCACGGGCGCGGGCGTCGCGCTGGACGCCGCCAGCCGTGGCTACAGCGTGGCGCTGCTCGAGCGAGCCGACTATGCGGCGGGCACCTCCAGTCGCTCGAGCAAGCTCGTTCACGGCGGCCTGCGCTACCTCCAGCACTTCGACCTCGGGCTCGTGCGGGAGGCGCTGCTGGAGCGCCAGCTGATGGTGGCACTGGCGCCCCACCTCGTGCGCCCGCTGCAGATCGTCGTGCCCGCTTTCGACGGGGCGCGGCTCGATCGTCTTGTCGGCGTCGGCCTCAATCTCTACGACGTGATGTCGGTCGAGCGCCGGCGTGGTCGTCGCTCCTCGAGCGAGAGCTGGAGCCCCGACCGCCACCGCGTGATCAGCGGCGAGGAGGTGCTCGAGCTGCTACCGGCGCTCCGAGCCCGCGAGCCCTCCGCCGGCTACCTCTTCTACGACTGCCAGACCGACGATGTGCGGCTGGTGCTGACGGTGCTCGGCGAGGCCGAACGCTTCGGGGCCGTCTGCGCCAACGACGTCGCCGTCGAGGAGTTGGTGATGGAGCGCGGTCGGCTTGCCGGAGTGCGCGCGCGTGACGCGCGCAGCGGGGAGGAGATCCTCGTGCGCGCCGCCAACGTCGTCAACGCGACCGGCGTGTGGGCTGATCGGCTGCGACCGCAGGAGCTCCACGATGAGGCCGAGGTGCCCCAGATCCGCCCGAGCCGCGGCACCCACCTGATCTTCTCCGACGAGGACCTGCCGCTGCGCTCCGGCGCGATCGTGCCGGCCGGCGGCGGGCGCACGATCTTCGCGCTGCCGTGGCTCGGGCAGACGCTGGTGGGCACGACCGACAACGACTACGACGGCGACCTCACGCACGTGTTGCCGGCGGCCGAGGACATCGAGTACCTGCTCGCGGCCGTCAACGAGTTCTTCGGCACGGCGCTCGGCAGCGAGAGCATCGCCGGGGCCTTCGCCGGCGTGCGGCCCTTGATCTCGAGCACCGATTCGAAATCCTCGGTGGACATCTCGCGCAAGGCGGAGCTCTATGAGACCTCCAGCGGCATGATCACGATCACCGGCGGCAAGCTCACGACCTGGCGGCGGATGGCGAAGATGACGGTCGACCGGATCGTCGAGCGCGAGGCTCGCGATGCGCCCTGCCGCACCCACGAGATCCCGCTCGGCCAGGCGATCGACCCGAGCGAGCTCGAGCGCACGGCCGAGGTCCCCGAGGCCGCCTACGTCGCGCTGGCGGCGCGCTACGGGCACGCGGCGCAGGCCGTGCTGCGTATCGCCGCCGAGCAGCCCTACCTCGCCTCGCCGATCGTCGAGGGGTTCCCCGATCTGCTCGCCGAAGCCGTCCACGCCGCGCGCCACGAACAGGCGCGCGGGATCGCCGATGTGTTGCTGCGGCGCACGCGCCTCGGGCTGCTGGCGGCGCGATCGGTGACCGCCGAGGACACGCTCGAGCGGCTCGGTGCCGTGCTCGCTCAGGAGCTCGGTTGGGATGCTGCCCGGCGCGCCGCCGAGGTCGTCCGCTTCCAGGAAGAAGCCGCGGCGGAAGGGATCGTCGTCGACTCGGTGACCGCGTGAGGCGACGCCGCTGCGCGCGGCTCTGCCTGGCGCTCGGCGGCTTGTTCGCGCTTGCTCCGGCAGCCGCGCGCGCCGCGCTCGGCACGCCGACGCCGATCGACGGACCCAGCGCCGCGATCGTTGCGCTCGACGGCGTCGCGCTCGCTCCTGACGGCTCCGGGGCGCTCGTCTATCGCAAGCTCCTCGGCGGCGGAGCGCACGTGTTTGTGTCGCTCCTGAGCGCGGGGGTCTGGTCGGCTCCGCAACAGATCGACGCCGGGGTGGCGGCGAGCGCGACCACGGCCGCCGTCGCCGTGGCCAGCGGTGGCCGCGTCGCGGTGACGTGGGTGGCCGGCGGAACGCTCTACGGAGTCCTCCGCGCTGCTACCGCGACAGCCTTCAGCGCCCCGCAGGCGATCGCGCCCGCGAGCGGAGTGCCCGCGCTCGGGATGGGCGTGAGCGGTACCGCCTACGTGGCCTATGCCAGTCCCGACGCGAGCGGCTCCGACATCGACGTGGCGCGCTTGGACCGCACCTCCACGAGCTTCGTGCCGCTGGCGGCGCCGCTCACGCCCGCCCCCGTGGTGCTCGCAACCGGTGGCGGTGGCCCGGTGATCACGGTCGCCGCCGATGCGACCGCAATCGTCGCCTGGGCGCAGCAGCAGGCCGACGGGAGCACCCACGTGTTGGTTCGCCGCGCCTCCGCCGCCGGGCCGAGCCCCGTCCTCGACGACGCCACCGTGGCAAGCCTCGACGGACTCGCCGGCGGCTCGGCCGACAGCCCCACGCTCGGGGTCCAGTACGACTCGAGCGTCGCCTGGCTGGCCTTCCGCGAGACCTTCGGCGGCTTCTCCCGCCTGGTCGTCAACGAGTTGCTCGGGGATGAGCTGCGTACTCCGGCGCTGGCCGACTCACTCGGGACCACGGCCGGACCGAGCTCGGCGCAGCGTCCGAGCCTCGCCGTCAACGGGGATGGGGGCGGCCTGCTCGCGGGGGAGACCACGCCCTCAAACGAGGTCGTCGCGGCGGAGATCACGGCCGCCGCCAACCCCTACGCCTGGAACGCCGGTGCGCTCATCACCACGGCCGCGCAGCCGGTGGAGCCGCTTCCGCTCGCGGCGCTCTCGGTGAGCGGTAACGGCGCGGTCGTCTACGTGCCCGCCGCCGGGGCGCTCGACGCCGCACCGTTCTCCGCGGGACAGACCGCGGGTCAGCCGCTAGGGCTCTCGACGGCCGCTCTGGGAGCGGTCGCTGCGGCCGACGGCTTCTCGGCGAGCGCCGACGACCGCGGTGATCTTGCGGTGGGCTTCGTCGCCGGCGCCTCCGGGGCGCTCAGCGTCGCGGCGCAGCCGATCGTCGTCGCACCCGGCGCCCCGCGCGCGACAGGCACGCAGCTGTGGACGCCAGTGCGACGTCCGACCCTCCGCTGGCGGGCCGCCGCTGAGTCATGGACGCCGCCCACCTACTCCGTCTATCTCGACGGCGCCCTGGTCACCACCACTGCGGCAAGGTCCTACACGCCGCCCGCCGCCCTCCCCGACGGTCGCCACCGCTGGAAGGTCACTGCCACCGACTCACTCGGCCAGGTCGCGGCGTCGCAGACGCGCCGGCTCCTGATCGACGCCGCGCCGCCGACGATCCGCCTGATCGTCGTCGGGGCTCGCAAGGCCGGCACCGCGCTCGCCTTCCACATCGAGGCGGCCGCGATCTCGGGGGTGCGGCGGGTTTCGCTCAACTACGGCGACGGCAGCGTGACCAGCGCTCCGGACTCGACCCACCTCTACCCAAAGCCCGGGCACTACACGGTGACCACCACGGTGCTCGATCGCGCGGGCGTGAAGGCGCTCGCCCGCGAGCGCGTGAGCATCCGATGAGGGTGGTGCTGCGGACCGGCGGCAGCGTGCACCAGCTTGGCGAGTCGCCGTGGCTGATGGGGATCGTCAACGCGACGCCCGACAGCTTCTCCGACGGCGGCATGCACCCGACGCTGGCGGCACGCCTCGCACTCGCGCAGGAGCTCACGAGCGCGGGGGCGCGCGTGATCGACGTGGGCGGCGAGTCGGGAGTGACCAACCGCCCGCCCGTCGAGGCTGCCGAGGAAGCCGACCGCGTGGTACCGCTGATCGGGCGGGTGGCGGCGGAGACCGCGGCCATCGTCTCCGTGGACACCTACAAGCCGACGGTCGCAGCGGCCGCCATCGCTGCCGGCGCATCGATCGTCAACGACGTCAGCGGGCTGCGCGACCCCGAGCTGGCCGACGTCTGCGCCCAAACGGGGGCGGCCCTCGTCGTGATGCACACCCGAGCGGAGCCCAAGCAGCGGCTGCAGGACCCCCACCTCTACGACGACGTGCTCGACGACGTCATGCGCTTCCTCGCCGAGCGCCTGGAGTTGGCGCGCTCGCGGGGCGTCGCCGATGAGCAGCTGATCGTCGATCCGGGTCCGGACTTCGCCAAGACGCCGGCCCAGACCGTGGCGCTGCTGCGGGGGGCGAGCCGCCTTCACGAGTTCGGTCGTCCGATCCTGATGGCGATCTCGCGCAAGGACTTCGTCGGGGCGCTGACCGGCCGCCCGCCGCTCGAGCGCGGCCCCGGAACGCTCGCCGCTCTGGCTTATGGAATCGACGTCGGGGCCCACATCTTCCGTGTCCACGACGTCGCCGCCGCGGCCGACTTCATCGCCGTGCTCGAGGCCCTTCGCGGCGCACGCGAGGTCGCGCCCGAACTCACGCTCAGCGACGCGCTGCGCTGGGAGCAGCCGGGTCAGCAGCTACAGTAGAGCGACCGGGTGCCGGCGGCTGACACCAACGCCGCGGGACGCCTTCCACCCATTCAAAGGAACACGATGTCAATAATCAGCCCTGCTGATCTCGAAGCGAGTCCGCTCGCCGACCTGCATGCCCTCGCCTCCGCGCTGGGAATCGACGGCTTCCGTCGCCTGCGCAAGGACGATCTGATCGACGCGATCCTGGCTCGCCAGGGCGCCGCGGCGCCGCGGCGAGCCCGCTCCAGCTCGCGCCGCTCGAGCGCCGAGCACGCTGAGAGCGCGGATGCCCCTGAAGCGGCGGAGGAGGCGGAGGAGGCCGACGAGGATGGCGACGCTCGCGGCGGCGCCGGCGAGCGCCCCGCCCGCTCCGGCCGATCCCGTCGCCGTCGTGGCGGCGGCCGCTCGCGCGAGGGCGATGAGGACGCCGCTCCCGCCGCAGGACAGGGCGGGCGCGAAGAGCGCGAGCCGGCTGCTGATGACCGCATCGCCGAGGGCGTCGTCGAGCTGCTCGCCAACGGCTCGGGCTTCCTGCGCACGAGTGCCAACGAGGCCTCCGACGACGACGTCTACATCTCGGCGGCCCAGGCGCGACGCTGTGAGCTCGTGGCCGGCGACCGCATCAGCGGGCCGGTGCGCGCGGCGCGGCGCTCGGAGCGCCATCCCTCGCTGATCCGCATCGACACGATCAACGGGGTCGCCGCTGACGAGGCGGTGATCGGCACGCGCATCGACGACATCGACGTCGACTTCCCGAGTGAGGCGTTCGCCCTCGCCGACGACCCCGGGCTGGCGGTCTTGCCGCCCTTCGGCCGTGGCTCGCGAGTGCTCATCGCCGGGCCGGCCCGCTCGGGCCGCAGCGCACTGCTCCAGCGCCTTGCGACGGCGCTCGCCGCCACCAAGGACATCGATGTCGAGCTGCTCGCGGTCGGCGTGCGACCCGAGGAGCTGACCGAGTACAAGCAGGTCGAGCACGCCACCTCCAGCGGATTGTCATTCGCGGCCTCGGGCGAGGTGCAGGAGGCGGCGGTCGAGCAGGCAGCCGAGCGCGGACGCAGGATTGCCCTGCGCGGAGGCAACGCCGTGCTCTTGATCGACACGCTCGACGGGCTCGGCCATGGCGCGGCCCGCCGCGCCATGGCAGCGGCGCGAAACCTGCGCGGCGCCGGCTCGCTGACGGTCATCGCCTCGGCTCGTGCGCCGCTGGGTGGGGAGACCACGATCATCACGCTGCTGACAACGGGTGAGTTCCCCTCAATCGACGAAGCCGTGAGCGGCACGCTGCGCGCGGAGCTGCTCGAGACCGCCCCGGCCAAGCCGGTGCGGGTGCGCAAGCCGCGAGCGCCGCGCAAGAAGGCCGAGCCCGCCGAGGCGAGTGCCGAGCCCGAGACGGCGGACGGCGCCGACGTCGACCTCTAGCGAGCGTCGGCGCCCCAGCTACCTACGGCAGACGCTGCCTGTGCCAAGCCTTGTTCGGGCCCGCCGAACAAGGCCGGCAGCGTCAGTGGCGGTAGGCCACGCGGCCCCACGACGGCTCGGGGGCGAGCTCGATCGGCTCGCCGCCGCGGTCGGGCTGCACGTAGGAGAAAGAGTGCGTGTCCTCGCAGTAGACGACGTCCAGCTCGCCTTCGCGCACGCGCTGGTCAAGCCAGGCGCCGCGGAAGACCAGCCGCCGCAGCCAGTGCACGAGCGAACGCTCGGCGGGGCCGATGATCGCCGGCCAGCAGTCGTTGACATGGTCGCCGAGGGCGGATGCGGGATCCAGGATCTCGCCGTTCACGGCGAGGTTGACGAGGTCCTCGAGCTCAGGTTCGTCAAGACGGTCGCCGATGAAC
>DASXEZ010000140.1:0-38161 GCA_036489875.1 Solirubrobacteraceae bacterium
GCGAGGGCGTGCCGTTCGACACCGTGGTCACCTCGAGCAACCCGGCGCTGCCCCCGCTGTCGTCGACGGCGGCCGGGGGCGTGCAGATCGCTAACTACGAGGGTGTGGTCGTGGCGACCTCGGGACTCGAGGGTCTGAGCCCGGCGCAATGGGCGACGCTGCAGACCTACGAACATCAGTTCTCCGTGCGCCAGGTGACGGCGTACGTCTATCCCAGTCAGGACTACGGCCTGACCACACCGGCTGGCGGAATGCCGCTCGCGAGCACCACGCCCCTGACGCTGACCAGCGATGGGGCCCGGACGTTCCCATACCTAAAGGCGGTGTCGCTCGACCCCGTCGGAACGTACGGCTACGAGGCGACACGATTGCCTGGGGCCAACGTCGACACGCTCATCTCCGGCCCCAACTCCAGCTCGATGCTGGGTGTCTACACGGCTCCGGACGGTCGCCAGATCATGTACCAGACGTTCGACGAGAACCAGTACATGCTCCAGAGCGAGTTGCTCCGTCACGGTGAGATGGCGTGGCTCGCCCGCAACACGTTCTTCGGGACCGACCGGAACTACCTTGAGACCGACATCGACGATACCTTCCTCGCCGACGACAGCTGGAGCATCGGCGGCACCGCGACCACGGGAGCCCATTCGACGGACTACAACCCCGCCGACGCGCTACGCGAGGTGCCCTCCGACGTATCCACCGCCGGGCAGTGGTCGGCGGCCCACGGGTTCCGGATCGACATGCTGTTCAACGGCGGCGGCAGCGTTCAGTATGCCGCGGGCTGCACCGAGGCCGCGTCGGGCGACAACGGCACTGGTCCCACGACCACGGGCTGCAGCGCAACCGCGCCCGGCACTGACCCGTTGCTGGCAGCGTTCCAGGCAGCCGATCCGGCGATCGGCAGGCCGTACACCGGAGCCTTCGGCTGGATCAGCCACACCTGGGATCACCCCAACCTGGACGAAGGCTGCGCCACCACGAACTACATCGAGGCGGAGCTGAACCAGAACACCTCGTGGGGAGCATCGCCCGCCGCGGGCGGCGACCCCAACGCAGGAGGACTCGGGCTCGCCGAGAGCATGAGCCCCGACGCCGTGCTCGGGACCGAGAACCCCAACGTCGTGATCACCGGAGAGCACTCGGGCCTGCCGAACCTCGTTCCTGGAAATCCCGGCCAGGTCGACCCGCCTGACTTCGATGAGGTGACCCCCTCGACCACCGGCGGAACGCTCACCGCCGGGTCCTACGAGTACGCGATCGCCGACCAATTCAACACGGCGGCGCCGGGGGCAACCCCGCTGGCGGGATCCGGTGAGTCGGCGGCGTCGCTGTCGCAGACGACGGTGGCCGGCACGACCGGCTCGGTCGCGCTCACCTGGGACGCCGTCTGCCACGCGGCCGACTACATCATCTACCGCGCACCGGTGACCGGGACCACCGTCGGGGCGTGGTCCCAGATCGCGGTGGTCCCGGCCAATACGTCAACAGACTTCACCAACCCCACCGGAAACTCGACGACGACGACGGCCGGCGGCGGGCCGGTGGTCAAGTCCTTCACCGACACCGGCGCCGCCGGAACGCCCGCGCCCGGCGGCGAGCCCCAGACCGTCGGGACGGCCGTCGAGAGCGGCTATGAGCAGAACCCCAATCTCGACGCCGCGTTTGCCGCGACGGCCGCCGGTGGGATCAAATACTTCGGGTCTGACGCCTCCAAGCCGTATCCGAGCCCCGCGGACGCGCCCTTCCCGACCGGTGGCCACAGCGGCACGCAGACGCCGGCCGCAGGCGTGTTCTCTGACGCCGGCGGTACCGCGATCCCCCGCTATCCGACCAACATCTACTACAACGTCTCGACCAACGCCGAGGAGGTCGACGAGTACCAGACGCTGTACGACCTCCCCACGTGCGTTCCGGTGAGCGGGGTCACCACGTGCAGTCCGACCGGTACGACGTTCACGATCGCCCAGATCATCGCCAGCGTGGATCAGAACATGTTCCAGCACATGATGGGAAACGACCCTCGCCCGCACTACTTCCATCAGACAAACCTGATGACGTCGGCCACCAGCGGGGTCATCGGGAACGGGGACGGCCTCTACTACGAGACGATGGACCCGCTCCTGGTTCAGTACAACCAGTACTTCGCGACCAACGCACCGATCGTGCAGCCGACGATTGCACAGATCGCAGCGGTCCTCGCCCAGCAATCCGCATGGGCGGCCGGTCAGGGCCACGTGTCGGGTTCGATCACAGGCAATGTCGTGACCGTCACCAACGGCACCGGCGCCGCCCTGTACGTACCACTCAGCGGCACGAACGTCGGCAGCCCCTACGCGGGCGGCCAGTCGGGCTGGACCCTGGCGCCGGCAGGCGCGAGCACCTACACCGCGCTGACGGCTTGGCCAGCGCCGCCCACCAACAAGGTCGTCGTGTTGGTTCCCTTCGGGCCCAAGCCGACAACCGGAGGCCGCGGTGCGAAAGCCATCTCCTACGTCACCGTGCAGACCAAGCCCAAGACCGTGCGCATCAAGCGCGGCGCGGTGACGGTGACGCTGTCGTGCCGGGCGACACGCGGCAGGACGGCCCGGGGACACAGATGCGCCGGCACGCTCAAGCTCACCCTCTCCCGCCACCGCCTCTCCCACCGGTTCTCGTTCAAGTCGGGCAAGCTCGACCGGGTCACGCTCAAGCTGTCCAAGGCGGTGAAGGGGGCCGCCAGCGTTGCCCGCAGGCACAGGCACCGCAGGCTCGCCGGCAAGCTGGTGATCACCACCCGCCTGACGGGCAAGTCAAAGGCGACCCGGAAGGGCGCCCTGACAGTCCTCACCGCATCAGCGGGCCAGCTTCGCCGCCGCGCCCGCCCTGCTCGCCGCGACCGATGAAAATCGAGGCTGGAAGGAATAGATTTCGGGGTCGGGCCGTTCGGGGCACGCAGGGCTGAGATCGTCTCCGACTTGACAGTGGTTACTCTGGCCGGCGGTGCGCCAGCTCGTCTTCATGCAAGCCGGCAAGGTCGCTTGGCAGGAGGTTCCTGATCCTGAGCTCTCGGATCCGCGTGGCGCGCTGGTGCGACCGCTTGCCGTTGCGCGCTGCGACCTTGATCACCCCATGGCGGCGTTCGGGTTCTTCCCCGGGCCATTCGCGGTGGGGCATGAGACGGTGGCGGAGGTGATCGCCGTTGGAGACCAGGTCAGCGAGCGTCGCGTCGGCGAGCGGGTGCTGGTGCCGTTCCAGGTGTCCTGCGGCTCGTGCGTAGCGTGTCGTGACGGCCGGTTCGGGGCGTGTCACGCATACCGCGCGCCGGCGGGCGGTGCGTTCGGGTTCGGCGAGGCAGGCGGCGGTCATGGCGGCGCGGTCGCGGACGTCCTGGCGGTCCCGGCTGCCGACCACATGCTCCTTCCTGCTCCGGAAGGCAGCGCCAGCGCGCTGTGCGCCTTGCCCGATAACGCCTGCGACGCCTATCGCGCCGTCGGCCCGCAGCTTGCTGAGCACCCCGGCGCCGAGGTGCTCATCGTGAGCGGTGCGGCCGCCTCGATCGGCCTGTACGCCGTCGCCTTCGCGCGTGCGCTGGGCTCGGCGCGTGTGCGCTACGTCGACGGCGACGAGGAACGCTGCGCCGCGGCCGCCGCCCTGGGCGCCGAGGTGGAGCGCCGGCAGGGCCCCTGGCCGCGGCGCTATGCCCGCGCGCCGATCACCGTCGAGGCGAGCGGGGAGCTCGACGGACTGAACGCGGTGCTCCGCTCTACCGACGACTACGGGTTCTGCACGGCAGTGGCGATCCACTTCGCGCCCACGGTCGCCCTGCCACTGCTCGAGATGTACACGCGAGGGATCACCTTCCACCTCTCACGAGCCGATTCGCGCCGCCTGCTGCCCACCGTCCTCAAGCTGTTCACTGACGGTCGCTTCGATCCTCTTGCGGCGCCGACCACGATCGTGGCGTGGGATCAAGCCGACACGGCGTGGCTCGAACCCGCGACCAAGCTCGTGCTCGAGCGCGAGTAGCGCCCAGCCTCACGGAGCGTCGCATGGCGGCCGTGGCGCGTGCGGGAGTGGCACTCATTCTGCTCACCAGCGGAAAGTAAGGGCTCGATCGAATCGTCCTGCGACATGCCACGAGTAGCATCACAGGTAGGCGTTACTGATGCTCGACTTTTTCATACGGCCCATCCGATCGGTTCTCGGCGGCGCCGAGCGAGACGTCGCGGAGACAGTGCACGAGACCCGCGACATCGAGGCGAACATGCTCGGAGCGGTACGCGCGATCGAGGACGCCACCGAGTCCATCGAAAAGCACGTCGCGGTCATCGAGACCCTCGCGACGTCGGTCGATCCATTGCGAGCGTCGGTGGACCGCCTCACAGACACGATGCAGGAGCTCGTAGCGATGATGGCGCCAATGGCGACAGCTGAGAACGAGATCCACCGGGTCGGGCGCTTCTTTGGTCGACACCATCACGACAATCCACCAACCGAAGACGCGCAACCCTCCTCGGAGACTCCTCGCGCTTAGCCGAGAGGGATGTGTGTTCGATCCCGCGAGGGGGGTGAGGCCAGGCATACGGCCTGGATGAGTTGCAGCACGGTGTCTGCAGCGATGCGCATCTGGGCGGGGTCGCGACGAACCTGGCTGAGGAGCAGTCCGCCCTGGAGGAGCATGAGCGTTTGGGAGGCGAGCAGGCCGGGATTGGCGTCGGGTCGGAGTTGGTCACGGGCGGCCATCGCCTTCAGTCCGGTCTGCAGGGAGAGCTCCCATCGTTGGAGCCCGTCGGCGAGGATGAGGCGCGACGCTTCGTCGCGTTCGATCAGTTGCCCGGCGAGTGAGCCGATCGGGCAGCCGGGAGTGTTGCGCTCGACCTGCAGCGCGACGATCTCGTCTAGGTAGCGCTCGATCCCGGTGATCGAGTCAAAGCCGGCGAGAGCGTCTGCCTGGGTTTCCAGCACGGTGTCACAGGTTGACTCCGCGACCGCGCGCAGCAGTTCGTCGCGGTCGGCGAAGTAGAGGTAGAACTGGCTCTTGGAGGCGTGCGCGATCTCGCGCACGTCATCAAGCGACGTGCCGGCGACGCCGCGTTCGGCGACCAGTTCAGCGGCAGCCCGGACGATCCGTTCGCGTGTCGCGCGGCCCCGGGCTGTCCTCGGCTGCTTGTGCATGAGGACCAGTCTAGCTCTACTTGGACTATTCGGTCCATGTAGTTGCTAAGCTCCGAACTCCACCAACTTGGACTATTTGGTCCATGTCCATAGGAGTCCTCATGAGCTTCGAAGGAAAGATCGTGCTGGTCACCGGAAGCACGTCAGGCATCGGCCGGGCAGCGGCCGAACAGTTCGGCAGCGCCGGCGCGTACGTGATCGTGACTGGCCGCGACGAGACACGCGGCCGAGAGGTGGTCGACGCGATCGAGTCCGCCGGCGGCGAGGCGCGCTTCGTCGCTGCCGACCTTGCCGCGCCCGATGGTGCCCGGAGCCTCGCGCAGGCCGCGGGGGACGTGGACGTGCTCGTCAACAACGCCGGGATCTTTCCATTTGGCCCAAGCCACGAGATCCCTATCGAGGACGTCAAGACGGTGCTGGATTTCAACGTCGTGGCACCGTTCACGCTGACCGCCGCGTTTGTGCCCGGCATGATCGAGCGTGGACGCGGCGCGATCGTCAACGTCTCCACCATGGTCGCGAGCTTCGGCCTGCCGGGAATGTCAGCCTATGGCGCTTCCAAGGCTGCGCTGGAGCTCCTCACCAAGGCCTGGGCTGCTGAGTACGGGCCGCTCGGGGTGCGTGTGAATGCCGTCTCGCCTGGCCCCACTCGTACTCCCGGGACGTCTGTCATGGGGGAGGATGCGATCAATCAGCTCGCCGCAACCCTGCCGCTCGGACGTGCGGCCGATGCTCGAGAGATCGCCAACACGATCGTCTACCTCGCCTCAGACGACGCCAGTTTCGTCAACGGGGCCGTCGTCCCAGTCGACGGCGGCCGAGTCGCGGTGTAGACCGCCACAAGCAGTACCGGCGACCGGCACCGGTGAGCACTGCCGGTCGCCGATAGCACAGCGAACTCGACTGGCACAGCTCTCGCATGCTCGCGCTGAGGTTGGGGCGTGTCCTGCGGGCGCCGTGTGTGCGCGGGTCGGTTACGGGCGATTTCCTATCGACCGATCATGGTCGTGGGGCCGAGGCCGACGATCTCGACGGTGTCACCCGGCTGGCAGAGATTGATTGCCTCGGTCTCTCGCCTCAGCAGTAGGCGTAGTTGCAGGAAGGCGACGATGCCGAGGACCGCGGGAATCCAGAGTTCGATCACGCGATAGAGCAGGACTGCTGTGGTCGCGGTGAGAACCGGCATGCCGTAGAGGACAAGCGCTCCGACGAGCCCGAGCTCGGTCCCGCCGATTCCGCCCGGAACAGGGAGCCAGTTACCAAGCTGGCCGATCAGGTACGCCATCCAGATGACAGCGAGGTTGGGTGTGGCTCCCACTGCGCGAAAGCTCGCCCAGAACGCCAGCTGGTCGAATACCAAGAACCCGACGAGCCCGGTCACTAGCAGCTGATCGGCTCGCCTGAGCTGGTGAAGCGCCTCCGTGATGCCATCGGACATAGCGGTCAGTGCTGGAATGAGGCGGGCCCGTCTCGACCCATCACCCTGCCGCCCTATTCGCGCTTCGGCTCGGCGAGCGAGCCGGCGCAACGTGAGCGTCGCCGCGATTGCCCCCGCGGCGATCACCGCGGGCAGCCCGGTGAGAAGGAGGCCGCCACCGCCGGGGAGGACGCCTGCCGCCAACCCGGCGCCCAAGATGGAAAGCATCGCGACCGGGGCGGCGCTCGTCAGCAGAAAGAAGGCGATCGTCTTGCGCGCGATCTCATCAGCGGGCATTCCGCCGCGGCGCAGCGCCCACACCCCGAGCGCCAGGCTGCCTGCGCCACCCAGGGGGAACAAAGAGCCGGCGCCCTCCTCGGCGACAGCGATCTTGTAGCTCGTGGGCCAGCTCATTCGCGTACAGAACACGGCCCGGAAAGCCGGAACGTACGACAGCACCGACAGCACCTCGAAGCCGCAGGCAATCACGATCCAGACCGGCCGCGCATGGGCAAGTCGGCTGCGCAACTCACCCAGGCCCGGCGCGAGAGTCACGACCACGACGGCGATCGCGACTAACCCACCGAGCCTCAGCAGGCCGCGTCTCAGTCGGTGGGGCGAGACATCGCTCGGGAGCGCCTCGGGATCCGCGCCACGGGACGCGCCGCTCGGCTCGGCGACCACCAGCAGGGCTTCTCCATGTGTCCCGGTACGCGGCGGGGCCTCGCCCTCCGGTGGCCGGTAGTCGGTCACAGCCGAGCCGGTGCGTTACTACGGCGCCAGAGCGGGCTCTGGGGAGCCCGGGCGGTCTGTGACGGCCGCGCCGTCCGGGGTTTCGTCTTGGTGGCAGTTGCCGATTGCGTGTCGGGCTAGAGCGGTGATGGTCGTCGCCGTGCGGGCCTCGCACTGGCTGGGCAGGATGAGCAGCGCGAGCAGGAAGCCCAGGCCAAAGATGCCGGCGGCCCACCAGAACGCCGTGGTGTCACCGTGGACCTGCGCGGCAGAAGCAAGACCTCCGACGTGGGGGTGGCTGGTCAGGTAGCTGGCGACAGCGGTCGCGTAGATCGTTGAGAGCAGCGAGGTGCCGATCGAGCCGCCAATCTGCTGGGACGTATTGACCATGGCCGAGGCGATGCCCGCTTCGTTTGGCGCCACCCCGAGCGTTGCCGCCGAGAACGTTGGCGCGAAGATGCAGCCCATCCCGACGCCGGTGATCAGCAGGCCCGGCAGGACGCCGGTGCCGTAGCTGGAGGTGGGGGTGAGCTGTGCGAACAGGACCATCGCGACCACCCCGAGCGCCATACCGAGGAGCACCAGCGGTTTGACGCCGGTTCGTTGGATAACGCGGGTCTGGACGGTCGTCGAGGTGATCACTAGGACGACGGTCAGGGGCAGGAACGCCAGGCCGGTTTTGAGCGGCGAGAACCCCAGGGTCAGCTGCAGGAAGTACGTGAGGAACAGAAACACCGCGAAGATGCCAGCCCCGGTCACAAAGAGCGCGGATTGCGCTCCTCCACGCGCCCGGTCCCACACGATGTGCAAAGGCAGCAACGGGTGCTCGACGCGGCGCTCGATCAGTACAAACGCGGTCAGCAGTAGGGGGCTGGCGATGAGCGCCGCGACGGTTGCCGTGGCGCCCCACCCGTGCGTCTCGGCGTTAGAGAAGCCGAACACGAGCGCGAACAGCCCCAATGTCCAGGTGAGCGCGCCGGGAATGTCGATCCGGGCGCGGTCGGGGTCGCCGTGGTTGACGAGCAGGCCCAACGCCACGATCGTGGTAGGCACCGCGATCACGAGGTTGACGTAGAAGCACCACCGCCACGAGAGCACCTGCGTCAGGACACCGCCCAGCAGCAGCCCAATCGCTCCGGCGCCGCCGGCGACCGCGCCGAAGATCCCGAACGCTCGCTGCCAGTCCTCAGTCCCCGCGAACGTGACCGTCAACAGCGACAGCGCCGACGGGGCCAGCAGCGCACCGAACACGCCCTGTGTCGCCCGCGCGCCGACGAGCACGCCGAAAGACTGCGCCAGCCCACCAACCGCCGATGCCGCCGAGAACCCAACCAACCCGGCGATCAGCGTCCACTTGCGGCCGAACAGATCGCCCACCTTGCCGCCCACCAACAGGAGGCTGCCGAACGCCAACGCGTACGCGGTGACGACCCACTGCCGACTGTCGTTTGAGAAATGCAACGCCCGCTGCGCCGAAGGCAACGCGACGGTGACGATCGTTGCATCCAGCACCACCATCAGCTGCGCGACGCTGAGCAAGGCGAGCACCGCCCATCGATTGGGCTCACGAACGCTCTGAATAGGCATGGCAGCTCGACTTTCGGTTGGCGATGTCAGCTCAGGCTGCCGTGTGCTCCGGTGAGCGGTCATCGCCTGATCCCGGCGATTGTCTTCTGGCAGTCATTCGTCGGAGTTCGAGCAGATCGAATGCGCCGCACCTCCCGCGCTCGCGCCAAGCGTGCCCACCTCGGCCTCCCGCTCTGCTGCAAATCATTGGGATCAGGTGACGACCGTTCACCTGACAAGCGGCGAGGGTTGCGCGGTCCTTCCTTCGACCACAAGGAACCCGTTACCAGATGACCAGCCAGGCGATCCGCGATCCGCTCGCAGACCCGTTGATCACCCCTCAGAACGCGGCGTTCGTACTCATTGACTATCAGCCCTCGCAGTTCGCGGCCGTCCGCTCGATGGATGAGGCTCTACTGCGCAAGAACATCGTCTCGACCGTGAAGACGGTCAGGGCGTTCGGAGTGCCGATCGTGCACTCAACCGTCAATGTCGCGTCGGGGCAGCAGCAGCCGACCGTTCCCGAGCTCGCCGAGCTGCTCGAGGACAGCCCTCCGCTCGACCGCACGACGGTCAACTCGTGGGAGGACACCGAGTTCGTGCAAGCCGTGCGCGCGACGGGACGCCGCAAGCTCATCTTCTGCGCGCTGTGGACGGAGGTCTGCATGGCGTTTACCGCGCTTGACGCCCTGCGCGAGGGCTATGAGGTCTATCCCGTCGTGGACGCGATCGGCGGCACGTCACCGGAGGCGCATCGCGCCGGACTAGACCGGGTCGTCCAGGCCGGCGCACAGCCGGTCAGCTGGGTGTCGCTCGCCTGCGAGCTGCAGCGAGACTGGGCGCGCCTCGAGACGGTTCCGGCAATCGTCGAGATCGTGCTTACAGATCGGCTGCTGCAGGAATGATCCTGATCGCTTCGATACCAGCCGTCTGAGGCGTGTGGTGCGACTCGCGGGACATCGGTAAGCGCGAAACGCGGCTTGGGCGGGTGGCCTAAGCGGCCCGCGCCGACGACGCAGCAGCGATCGAGCGCAAGCGGTGCAGAGCTTCGCGCTCGATCTGCCGGCTTCGCTCTTCGCCGACGCCGAGCCGGTCTCCGATCTGCTCATGGGTTTGGACGCCATCGATAGTGAAGCCATAGCGACGAACGATGACCTCGCGATCCCGCTCGGGCAGCAGGCGCAGCATCGAGGCCACCTCCTCGCGGCTCTCGCGCGCGATGGGGAGCGGCGGTGTCGACCGCCGCCTGAGTTCGCGATCCTTTGCCGCGACAGCCCCGACCGAAAGCGAGCGATCAGATGACTGAGAGGCAAGGCAAGCAGCGAAGTGCGGTGGTGTTCGGAGCGCGCAATTTGGGCCGCGCGGTCATCGAGCTGCTGGTGAGCGACGGCTGGGCGGTCGCTGGGGCGGCGCGGTCGCCGAGCACCCTGGACGGCGTCAGCCGGGCTGGTGCGCTCGCGGTGAAGGCCGACGTAACCGACCCCGCGAGCGTTTATGACGTGTTGGAGCAGGCAGCCGCTGCTCACGGTGGAGTCGAGCTCGTGGTCAACGCGGCCGCCGCATACGGCGGTGACCGCACGGGCCCCTTCGGTGGCGGCCCGATCGCCGAGGCCGACCTCGCGGGCTTTGACGCGTGGGCCACAGCCCCGGCTCGCGCGGCCCTCTCGTTCCTCTCCGCCAGCGCACGGTTCGCGAGCGCGCAAGGCCGGGCGGCGACTCTCGTGCAGGTCACCGGCGGCTCGGCACGGCGCGCGCTGCCGGGCCGCGGTCTGTGGGCGGCAGGGTCGTTCGGCGTGCGAGCGATCACCAACGCGGCCGCGCTCGAACTGCGCCCTCACGGGATCCAGGTCGCATTGCTGATTGTCGACGCGGGCATCCAGCCGCTCGACGGGTCCTCCCGCGCAGGTGTCTCGCCGGAAGCGCTGGCTGATCCGCGCAGGATCGCCGATGCCGTCCTGTTCCTGGCCAACCAGGACGCGCGCTCCGCGACACACGAGCTTCAGCTCACTCCGCTCGCCGAGAACTGGACGCCCTGAACGGTGCTCACGCACCTGCTCCGCGGTGCGCGGGTCCCGATTTCGCTGTGATCCGGTGATGCCTCCTCACCTGCCTGGCGGCAAGCATGGTGGCGGCCCAACCTAACCGAACGGAGATCCTCCATGAGTGCCGATCAACGAGAGACCCTCGACGCAATCCTGCGACAGTCAGCCTTCCCCGCCGACGCCGATGTCAACGAGCAGCGGCGACTGCTCCGGGAGCTGCTATCGGCGCAGCCGCTGTCCTCCGAGGTGACCGTGACCGGAGCCGAGCTTGGCGGAGTCTCCACCGCCGAGGTCACGGTCGACGGCATCGAACCTCGCCACGTGGTTCTCTACTTCCACGGTGGTGTGTACGTGATGGGGGACGCTGCCCTCGCCGCTGACCTGGCCTCGCAGGTCGGCAGACGTACAGACGCCAGGGTCATCTCCGTCGACTATCGCCTCGCACCCGAGCACCCGTACCCGGCGGCGGTTGACGACGCTCTTGGGGTCTATACAGCCCTCCTGGATACCGGCATCGCCCCGTCGGACATCATTCTCGCGGGAGAGTCGGCCGGCGGCGGCCTGGCCGTCGCCACTCTGGTCAACGCACGCGACCACGGACTGCCCCTGCCCGCCGCGGCCTTCGTCATGTCGCCGTATGCCGATCTCACCCTGGCCGGGGCGACGTTGGAAACCAAGCGCGATGTCGACCCGCTCCTCAGCCGGGAAGCCCTGCGAGCCCGAGTTCCCGACTACACGTCGGGACACGACGCCGCTCTTGGCCTCATCAGCCCGATATTCGCCGATCTGTCCGGTCTTCCGCCTCTGATCATCCAGGCTGGAAGTCACGAGGTTCTCCTCGACGATGCCGTCCGCCTCGCCCGACAAGCTGCCACCGCCGACGTCGAGGTCACGCTCGACATCACTCCCGGGGTGCCGCACGTCTTCCAGGCCTATCACGCGATCCTGGACGAAGCGACAGAGGCGCTGGACAGAGCCGGGCAGCTCCTCGCGGCGCATCTCATCGGTGCAGAACACGTCACCGCATAGCTTGAGGAACGAAGGTGACCCCGCTGATGTCCAGGGCAGTCCAATTCGACGATTACGGTGGCGTCGAGGTCCTGAAGGTGCTCGACGTGCCGCGTCCGGAACCCGGGCCTGACCAGGTGCTGGTGGCGGTCCGCGCCGCCGGCATCAATCCCAGCGAGGGGAAGATCCGTGCGGGCCTCGTCCGCGCGATCTTCCCGGCAACCTTCCCCAGCGGTCAGGGCTCAGACCTCGCCGGCGTGGTCGAGGAGGTCGGCGCGGGCGTCATCGGGGTAGCCGTGGGCGACGAGGTGATCGGCTACACCGACAACCGTGCCAGTCACGCCGAGTACGTGCTTGTCGAGGCGGCCAACCTGACGCCAAAGCCCGCGGAGATTCCCTGGGAGGTGGCGGGCGGGCTGTTCGTCGCGGGCGTGACGGGGGTCGCCACCGTTCGCGCGGTCGCCCCGACCGCGGGAGAGGCGGTGGTGATCGCCGGCGCGGCCGGCGGCGTTGGTGTGTTCGCCATTCAGCTCGCCGTCCGCACTGGCGCGCGCGTCATCGCAGTGGCCGGCGCGCGCCATCATGCATGGCTGCGCGAGCGCGGCGCGGTTCCCGTCGTCTACGGCGATGGCGTCGGTGAGCGGATCACTGCGGCGGCCGGGGACACGCCGGTGGCCGCTTTCATCGACCTCGTGGGCGGCGGCTACGTCGAGCTGGCGCTCGAGCTCGGCATCGCCGCCGACCGGATCGACACCATCGTCGACTTCCCCGCGATCGCGAAGTACGACGTCAAGGGCGATGGAGGCGCGGCCGCGGCCAGCGCGGCGACCCTGACCGAACTAGCGGGGGCGATCGCGGCGGGCGACCTCGTCGTCCCGATCCAGCGCACCTACCCGCTCGGCGAGGTTCGAGCGGCGTTCACCGAGCTTGAGGCCGGTCACATCGCTGGGAAGATCGTCCTCATTCCGTGACTGGGAGGACAACCACGCCGGGGTTGGCGCGCCGCGCGATTCCTGAGGGGCTGACATCCACTGAATCGCCGGGATCCGGCGACGACGGCTCACCTGATTCGTCAGACGATTACCCAGACCGAGCGAGAGCCGCGATGCCGACCATGAAAGGCCTGGGATGTCAAACGAAGAGGCTGCCGATCGCGTCGCGATCCGCGAGCTGATCGACGCCTACGCGCACTGTGCCGACCGCCGCGACGCCGAAGGTCAGATGGCGCTGTTCACGGCCGACACCCATTTCGTCGTCTATATGGATGCTCGCTCGAGCGAACCCACGATGGAACTACGCAGCCAGGCGGAGCTGGCGCCGGTCTTCGACGATCTCAACCGTTACGTCGCGACGACGCATTTCAACGGACAGAGCACCGTCACGATCTCCGGCGCCGTGGCGACCGGCGAGAGCTACTGCCTCGCGCACCACGTTGCGGTCGACGGCGACGAGCGCACGATCATGATCGCCTCGATCCGATACCAAGACACGTTCACAAAGTCAAACGGAACATGGTTGTTCTCCGAGCGTCGACTGTACGTCGACTGGACCGACACCCGGCCGATCTCGCGCTAGCGATGGACGACACGCTCCGCGCCAGGGCCATCGGCTCCGGCCGGGCCAATCGCCGGGATCAGGCGATGCGTAGTCGCCTGATCGTTCGGCAGGCTCGGCCAGCACTTGCAGACGATCTCATCGCGCTGCAGAGACAACCCAAACCCAAGCTCAGCCCCGCTACGCAAGGGAGCATGTATGGCCACGACAACGTCGGATTCCATCACCACTGAGCTTCAGGACCGCCTCGCGATCCTCGAGCTCATCGGACGCCTCGCGCTCACGATCGACGGGCGCGACTGGAACGCGCTCGGACAGCTGTTCACCGACACGGTCTACCACGACCGCACCTCACTCACTGGCGGCGAGCCAACGACGCTCGGCGTCGCCGAGTTTGTCGACGGATGGCGCCAAACGCTGCAGAACATGGACGCAGTCCACCATCAGATCACCAATCACGTGATCAGCCTCGACGGTGACCAGGCGACCTGCGCGGCCAACATGCAGGGCATACATGTGCTCGCCAACGCGTCGGGTGGCCCGATGTGGACGGTCGGCGGCCGCCACGATTACCAGCTCACACGGACCACGGACGGCTGGCGGATCGCCGGACTGACCTTCACGCTCCAATGGGCCACCGGCAACATGAACGTCCTGAACCTGGCGATGGCCGCGGGACAATCCTGAGTGCCACGACCTGGCTGGCCCGGAGCTACAACGTGCGCTGGGCCAGCTGGGTCCGTGACTTCACGTCGAGCTTGCGGAAGGCCTTGCGGAGGTGATACTCGACGGTGCTCGGGCTGATGAACAGCTGGGCGGCGATCGCCCGGTTGGTGTGTCCGTCTGCCGCCAGGCGCGCGATCTGTGTCTCCTGGGGCGTCAGTTGGTCACGCGTGTCCACCGTGCGTTTGCGCGCGTGCTCGCCGGTCGCCAGCAGTTCGCGTTCGGCGCGGTGGGCGAACGCATCGGCGCCCATGCCGGTGAACGCTTCGAGCGCGGTCCGCAGCTGCTCTCGGGCATCCAGGCGCCGACGTTCGCGGCGTAGCCACTCGCCGTAGAGCAGCTGCGTCCGGGCGAGCTCGAGCTTCATCCGGGTACCGCCGAGGTGCGTGATCGACTGGCGATACAGGCTCTCGGCGACCTCGTCCTCGCTCAACAGGGCGCGCACACGCGCTTCGATCCCGCTGGCCCACCCGGAGCTGATCATCCGAGTGCGCTCTGAGAGCCACTCCGCGACGGACTCGAGCGTCGCTTGGTCTGCGGTCCTCGATGCCGCCTCGGCCAGCTCGGGCATGAGCAACGATCCGTATCCGACCGGATCGGGCTGCAGCGCTTCGGAGGCGGCATCGCGCGCCGCGTCGTGTCGGCCCAGGCCGTTGTAGAGCACAGACCGCGCATAGTTGTTGGATGACCATCGCCGCGTGGCGGCCTCCTGAGAGGTGGCCTCGATCAGCTCAGACGCATGCGACTCCTGGCCGCGCCACGCAGCCAGGATCATCGGAGCGTTGACGAGCGCCGGGTTGCCGGTCGCTTCGGCGATCGTGCGCGCCTCATCGATCATCAGCGCGGCGGCGCTCAACTCGCCGGCGAGCATGTGACTCCTCGCCAGGAAGCTGAGCGCGAACTGCAGGTGCACCAGCGCTCCAGTGTCGCGAGCGAGCTGCACCTGGCGAGTGGCAAGACGATGCACGGCGTCGTCGTCCCACAGTTCGAGCGCGACGATGTTGCTGTTTCTCCCGGTCGAGAGCGACAGGGACCGGCTGACATCCTCATGGGCGACATCCGAGGCGAGCAGCAGCTCGAGCGCTCGCGTGAGCGCCGGCACTGCCGCCGCGTATCCCTCGGTCAAGCGGATCGCAAACGCGTCGAGCAGGACGTCAACCATCCTCGGCGGCACGGCCGCAGGCGGCGCCGACCGTGCCGCGGCCGCGACCGCCGGAGCGCCGCCGGGGACTTCAACGTCGCTGGCCATGGCGCCACCCAGCGCCTCGAGGTACGTCTCACGGGCCAGCCCGGGGTCGAGTGGCTCCAGGCGACGCGCTGCGCTGAGAAACAGGCGACCGGCGTCGCCCCCCCGGCGTTGCTCTAAAGCGATCTGCGCGTGCAGAAGATCGACGCGGGCGCCTCCGAGCTCGTCCAGCTCACCATTCTCGACACCGCCCAACAGCCCAAGCGCTGCCTCCGGGTCGCCGGCATCGCGCGTGGCACCCGCCGCCGCGACCAGGCGCTGCGCGCGGTGCCGGGCCTCAGGGGTCAGCGCGGCGGCGCGTTCCAGGAAGGCAGCCCCCGCCGCCAGGCCGCCCCGCGCCTGGGCTCGTCCCGCGGAACGTTCGAGCTCGGCGGCGAGGTCTTCGTCGGGCACGGACACGGTCTGCGCCCGATGCCACGCCCGGCGATCGGGGTCGATCTGCGGATCGGTGGCCTCCGCCAAGGCGTGATGGACGGCGCGGCGTTCGGCCAGCCCGGCCGCTCCGTACACCGCCGAGCGCACCAGCGGGTGACGGAACACCACTCGGGGCCCCAACTCCAACAGCCCTTCGGCCTCGACCGTTGCCGCCACGGACTCCGGAATCCCGAGGCGGTCGGCCGCCCGCCACAGGAGCGCCGGATCGCCGACCGGGTCGGCCGCGGCTATGAGGAGCAGTCGTCGTGCGTCACCCGGAAGCCCGGCCAGCCTCCGCGTGAAGCTCTCCTCGATGCTCGCCGACAGCGGCACCGCTACGGGCAGGCCGAACCCGCCCGCGAGCTGTGTCGGGGTCAGCCCGCGCGGCAACTCCAACAGGGCGAGCGGATTCCCGCGCGTCTCGGCAACGATCCGCTCCAGCACCGGCTCATCCAAACGACTTGGCAGGACGCCCTCCAACAGAGCCCGTGAATCGCGATGCCCCAGCGACGACACGCGGAGCTCGGGCAGCCCTGCGAGCACGTCCCCCGGTTCACGCGCGCAGAAGACGAGGGCGATCCTCTCGGCCAACAGGCGCCGAGCGACGAAGGCGAGCGTACGGGCCGTCGCGCGATCGAGCCACTGCGCGTCGTCGACGACACAGAGCAGCGGTCGCTCCTCCGCAACCTCGGACAACAGCCCGAGAACCGCCAGCCCGACCAGGAACGAGGTCGGAGCCTCCCCGGGGCTGAGTCCGAACGCAACGGCGAGCGCGTCGCGCTGGGGATCGGGCAGATGCGGCGATCGATCGAGCATCGGCGCGCACAGCTGCTGCAGCGCCGCGTACGGGAGCTCCATCTCCCCCTCGACCCCTTCCGTTTGAAGCAGCCGGAACTCCCGAGCCTCCTCGATGGTCCACCGAAGCAGCGCGGTCTTCCCGACCCCTGCCTCACCGTGCACGACCAGGACGCCGCCTTCCCCGTCGCGCCCAGCCCTGAGCAGCCGCCCCAGCACCTCGCGCTCGCGGTCTCGACCGACGAGCCGGCCCCCGGGCAACCGTGCGAGCGTCTGATCCTGTGACGGCGACCCCATCTGGGCCACAGCATGACTGAGCCGAGGCTCGGGTCACGGCAGTGCCGCGCAAGGCCAGGCAAACAACACCCCGGTGATGCCGCCACGCGGGCGACGCTCACACGTCGGTCAGGAACGCATCAACATCGACGGCGAACTCGGCATGGTGCTGGAACAGGAAGCCGTGTGCCGAGTCGGGGTAGATCTTGATGCGTGCCCCGGGGATGAGCCCGGCGAGCAGGTGGGAGTAGCGCGGGAGGATCATGGGGTCGCAGTCGCCGTTGGCTACGAACACGGGGTTCTCGATCGCCGACACGCGCTCGAGCAGCGCGTGGTTTGGCCGTCCCCAGGTGCAGACCGCGTCGTACTGTGCCAGCCGGGTCTGCCACTCGGTCGCGGCGTCCCGGTCGGCCGTGCGTGCCCCGTAGATCCGCCCAAGCACCTGTTGTCCCGCCGCTCGGCTCACCTCGGAGGCGGTGAAGAAGACGCTCAGGTACTCCTCAGGCGAGGTCTCGGGCTTCCCGATGGCGCCGATCACGTCTGCGGCCCAGCCGTGCATGCCGCTCGCTCCCTGCGGGGCCGAGGAGGCCAGGACGACCCTGCGAACAACCGCCGGGCGAACGAGGGCGATCTCCTGGGCCACGAAACTGCCGATCGAGAAACCGAGCAGATCGACCTGCCCGAGGTCTAGGGCATCGATGAATGCGATCGCGTCGCTTGCCATCTGCGCGATCGTGGTCGGGGTCGTCCCACTGGAGGCCGCGACGCCCTGGTTGTCGAAGGTGATCAACCGACGTCCGCGGGCGAGCGCATCGATGAGCGCGGGGTCCCAGTTGTCGAGGTTGCCGCGGAAATGCTGGAACGTCACCAGCGGGGGCGCATCCGCTGCGCCCGTAGCACGGTAGGCGTAGTCCACGCCGTTGGACGCGGTGACCACCTTGGTCTCAGAGTCGATGTAGGCCGTGACTGCTGCTGTCGTGGACACCTGGTCTCCTTTCCGGCCGGTGGGTGTGAGCCTGGCTCTGCTCGGCGATCCAGTCACCGGCGAGCGCCGTCCAGGCAGCGGCGTCGCCGTCTCCGTCGTCTTGGGCCAGGCCGAGGCTGTGGGGGCCGTGGGCGAAGACGTGGACGGTGTGCGGCACGCGGTGCGCGGCGAGCGACGCGGCGAGCCGGTAGGTGTGCTCGGGCGGAACGTAGGCGTCCTCAGCCGTGTGCCACAGAAAGAACGGCGGCGACGAGTCAGTCACGAGCGCGTCCAGGGAGGTGGCCCGACGGAGCTCCGGGGGCGCGTCGTCGCCCAGCAAGATCAACCGCGCCGGCCGATAGGTCTCGGTCTGCATCGACGTGATCGCGTAGCCGAGTACGGCGAAATCGACCGTCTGGTCTGGGCCCGCGCTGGGCGCGAGCGCGGCGAGGCCGGCGAGGTGGCCGCCCGCGGAGAACCCGATCAGGCCGATCCGATCGAACCCGGCGTGCCGGAGGCGCTGGATCTCGGCCCGGAGGGCGTTGAGCGGTTCGGGGTGGCGGACCAAGACCGGATAGCGAAACACGCTGGCAGGAAGGCCCAGGGTGGTCAGCCAGCCGACGATCGGTTCACTCTCATGTGCCGTGTGGGTGGCGTAGCCCCCGCCGGGCAGGACGATCACATGTGTCCCCGAGCCGCGGCTCCTGCCCCGACCGTTGACCTCCAGCGGTACGCTCATCCACCGGACCTGGCGGTGCGGTGAGCTTCGATCCAGGAGCTCGTCAGCGCGAGATACTCATCAGCCGCGTCCTCCCAGGTGAAATGGCCGGTCTCCAGGATGTCGAGCTTGCTGTGGGCCAGCCGCGCGTGCAGGAACTCCGCGTTGGTCGGCGGCACGAGCGCGTCGTGGCGACCGGCGATGATCTGGACCGGGGTTCTGATGTTGCCGAGTCGTTCGGCGAGGATTGGCAGGTCAGCCGGATAGCTGCGCACGTACGCCGCCGACGCCACGAAGCGATCGCCGGCGTATGAGGTCAGATAGTCCTCGCGCACGGCATCGGGCAGGGTGTGCCGTTCGACGCCTTCAAGGGCTCCAGCGACGATGTCGCGCCCGTCAACGCCTTCAAACCCGGTCAGGTCCGGGGCCTCGATGAGGTCCTTGAGGGCGCCCGTCACCTCGAGCGGTACCGATGCGCCGCCGCTACCAACGACGGCACTGGGGAACCGGTCAAGATCCTCGGAGATCGCGAAGAGCACCGCACCCGTACCGACGTCTGGCCCGACAAGATGAGGGCGGTCAAGCTCCCACTCGTCGGTGAGTCGGAGCAGGAACATGCCCATCGCCTGCGGTGACATCAGCTCGGCCCGTCGCTCGGACTGACCGAACCCGGGGAGATCGATGGCGACAAGTCGCGCGGTCTGGGCGAGCCGCGTCCAGATCGTGTCCCAGGCAAACAGGCTTTCGGGCCATGGATTGACGAGCAGCACAGTCTCGGGGCCGGCCGCGTCGGTCTCGGCGTACCTGATGCGGAGACCGCCGGCAGTCCGCTCCCGCGTGGTCATTTGAGTCATGGAGGGCAATCTGCATCGGACAGGCGCGCGCGACATGACGTGATCGCGTCATATCTCCCGTAAGCGCCGCCCGATCAGGTCGCGTGAGCGCTCAGGCCGTAGCGGGCGTGTCGTGCTCGGCAGCGATCCGGGCGAGCGCGAGACGCGAGTTGATGTCGAGCTTGGCGAAGATGCTTCGCAGATGGCTCGAGACGGTGTGCGGGGACACGAAGAGCTGCTCGGCGACCTCGCGATTGGTCAGGCCTTGGGCCACGAGACGGGCGACTCCGAGCTCAGAGTCGGTCATCGCGTCCCAGCCGGTCTCGGCACGTTCGCGTCCCACAAGACGCCGGCGCACGCCGTGGCTGCGGAGGCGGCCTCGTACTCGGCCTGCGTCCCAGGTGGCACCGGCATCCGCATACAGGACCAGTGCCTGATCGAAGGCCTCGATCGCGGCTTCGACCGCGCCTGCGCGGGCCCGGGCGACACCGAGATCCTCGAGTGCATATGCGCGAGCCACCGGTCGCGGGGCGGTTGCGAAGAGCCCTGCAGCGCGCTCGAGTTCCTCGAGATTGGACGCGAGCAGTCCGCGGACGTGGGCCGCGGTCGCGACGATCGTCGCGACGTCCGGGTTGATCTCTGCGCGCCGATCAGCCTGGGCGGCCGTCACCTCGCCGAGTTGTTGGTCGCCGACGGCGAGGGCGATGCGGGCGAGCGGGATCTCATCGGTCACGTCGACCGGGAAGAGCGGCAGGATCGCGGTCCGCTGATCCCGGCCGAGGGCGCATAGCCACGTGTGCGCGGCCTTGTAATCGCCCACTCCCATGGCGTGTAGGGCGAAGAGCCATACCGCCTCGCGGCGGAAGTTGGGCGTGCCGTCCTCGAGCAGGGCCCGTGCCAGTTGAGCCGTTCGTTGCTGGAGGCGCCCGTTGCCCTGATGGAGCGCGACTCTTCCCAGCGCGACGATGCCCGCGGCGTCAAGGGCGCCGAAGAAGCGATCACCGGCCTCGGGACTGAACTGCCCTTCGAGGATCGCGCCGGCGTCATCGAGCCGGCCCAGCTGATGCAGTTGCCGGCCCCGCCAGATCTCGAAGATCCGGATGGCCCAGCCGTTGCGGTCGCGCTGGGCCGCCGCGACGCCGTCAGCGGCCAGTCGTAATGAATCATCGACATGGTCAAGCACCGTGCGGGTCTCGCAGCGCCACTCCTGGGCCAGGCGATCGCGTGCCCAATCGGTCGTCCCGATGCCCGCGCTCGCCGCCTGTTCCGTCATCTTGAGCGCGTCGTCGTAGCGCCCGTCGACATAGGCGGTGACGCTTTCGGCGAGCGCGAACGCAAATGCCGAGTTGGTATCCCCGCTCGCGTGGACCGCCTCGGCCGTCTCAGCGTGGATCGCCTTCGCCTCCTCGGCGCGGCCGCCGACGAGGAGGTTGTGAAAGAGCGCGGCAAGGTGATGGGCGCGCAGATGTGCCGGGAGCACGGGTAGCGCGAGCGCCTGTCGCCCGGCCGCGACACGCGCGTCGGGCGGGACGCGGAACATGCCTGCGATGCCCAGGAGCACCTCGGCCTCCTGCTCAGCCGGCAGGGCGGCGCGCAGGTGCGTGTCGGCAAACGCGCGCGCCTCGTCGACACGGCCCGCCGAATGAAGGAGGACGGCAGTCTGCGCGAGCAGCGGCCCGCGCACGGCGTGGTCACGCGGGGCGAGCTCCAGAGCCCGCCGGCTGAGGTCGGCGCCGGCGCCGGGGTCCGTTGTCGCCAGCGCCTCGCCGGCACGCAACAGGATTGAGATCGCCTGCTCGTCGCCGGACTCGGCACTGGCCGCAATCTGCGCTGCCACCTCGAGGGGCGCCGCGCCGGCGGCCAGGAGCACGTCGGCTGCCTGGCGGTCAAGCGCCCGGCGGGCCGACCGCGGAACGCTTTCGCGGACGGCGTCACGGGTTACGTCGTGCTGGAAGGCGAGGCGGTCGCCGCTCTCGACGAGCATCCCGGAGTCGATGAGCTCCTCGACAGGCGCCAGGAGGGTCGCGGGCCGCCGGCCGAGCATGTTGGCCAGGTCGGTGAAGGAGAAGCGCCGGCCGAGCGAGGCAGCGACCGTGGCGGCCTCGCGAGCTGGCCCGGAGACCCCGCGCAGCCGCTCGCGCATGGTGACTGCGACGCGGCGAGGCAGGCGTGCCTCGACCAGCTCGGTCTGACCGGCGACGACGCGGATCAGGTCCTCGTCGCGGAGGCCGGACAGGAGCTCTGTGAGGACGAACGGGCTGCCCCGCGCGCCCTTGACGAGGTCGAGGAGCGCCTCATCAGGTTCGGCGTCCATGACGTCTTCGGCCACCTTGGCCACCGCGGCTTCGTCAAGCGGGCCGAGGATGATCCTTTCGGCGCCGCTGCGGCCGAGATGCTCGATCGCGCTGAGCAGCTGCGCCGAGCCCTGTCCGGGGCGGAAGGCGACGAGCCAGCCGATCGGCAGATCGGCGAGGCGGACCGGCAGCGCCCGCAGCGCCGCGGCGGTACCACTGTCGGCCCACTGCTGGTCGTCGAGCGAGATGAGCAGCGGCCCGTCGAGCGCCGCTCGCTCCAGCATGGCCTGCAGGTCCTGGAGCAGCCAGTAGCGCTCCTCGGGCAGCGAGCGAAGCTCTCGCAACCCGGACCGTTGCAGCAGCGGGCGCGAGCCGTCGAACAGCGCGGTCATCAGCGGCGCGAGCTCGACGACCTCAGCGCCCGGTTCAGCTGCTCCGCCGCCAACTCGGAACGCGAGGCGACGCGCGACGCGTGTCGCCTCCTCCAGCAGGCGCGTCTTGCCCATGCCGGGCTCTCCCTCGACGAGGATCACCGCGCCGGCACCCGAACGCACCCGGTCGAGCTGAACACCGATTGATGCGAGTTCAGCGTCCCGACCACGAACAACGGGAGTGGGAGAGGTCGCCAGGCCCAGATCGGCGAGTCTACGGCCACAGTCATGCCGTCTCGTCCCGTCGCAGGCCGTGCGGCGTCGACGCGGAAACATCGCATGCCCGTGCGATGTGGGACCGAGGTCCAGGCGGAAGGATCGCCCGATGCCCATGATCGACGTGTACGCCCCTGCCGGAACGTTCAGTGACAAGACCCGGCTGGCGCAGGACCTCGCCCGTGCAGTGATGCGTTGGGAGGCGGTCCCCGAGATCCCGCTCTTCGCCGACAACACCGCCGCCTTCGTCCATGACCTCCCGGGCGAGGCGATGTCAACCGCATCCGGGCATAGCGACTACGTCCGCGTGCAGGTTCTCACGCCGGCCGGCGTCCTTGACCGCGACAAGCAACTCGGCGTCGTCGCTGAGCTGACCGAGATCGTCGCCCGTGGCGCCGGCGATCCGTCGCTCGCCCGGCGGACCTGGGTGCTGCTCACCGAGTCGCCGGAGGGTGGCTGGGGCATCGCGGGACACGCCAACACCCAGGCTGACATCGCCGCGGCGGCTCGCGCTGCGCTCTCCGCGGGTGGGTAGCACGTGCAGGATTCTGGCGGGTCGGCGCTTCTGACCCCCGACCGTCGCGGCCGGAGGCTCGCCGACGGTACGGTGATGCCGCTCCTCGGGCTGGGGGTGTGGCAGATACCGGAAGGCCCAACCTGCGTGCAGGCCGTCCGAGCGGCACTCGAGCTCGGCTACCGCCACATCGACACCGCGCAGGTGTACGGCAACGAGTCGAGCGTCGGCCAGGCGCTGCGCGAGAGCGGCATCGCGCGCGATGAGGTGTTCATCACGACGAAGTTCCATCCCGGCCGGCGCGACCCCCTCAGAGAGGCGGCATACAGCATCGAGCAGCTCGGGGTCGACTACGTCGACCTGTACCTGGTCCACTGGCCGGCAGGCGGGGCCGCGTGGGCGTGGCCGGGCATGGAGGCTGCGCTTGCGCGCAGCTATGCGCGGGCGATCGGCGTCTCCAACTTCGATACCGACGAACTCGATGAGCTCATCGCCCGTGCCACCGTCGCCCCGGTGGTCGACCAGGTGCAGTTCAACCCGTCGGCCTATCGCAAGGCGCTTCTTGACGCCTGCGATGCACGCGGCATCGCGCTCGAGGCCTACAGCCCGCTCGGCACGGGTGCTCTGCTCGGGGACCCGATGGTCGCGGGGATCGCCGCGCGCCGGGAGCGGACCCCTGCCCAGGTCCTTCTGCGCTGGTGTGTCCAGCGCGGCATCCCGGTCATCAGCAAATCGACCCATCGTGACCGCGTCCTGGAGAACGCGCAGGTCTTCGATTTCGCGCTCTCGGCCGATGACATGGCGGAGCTCGACTCTCGCGATCGGTCAGGCGGGACCCGAGCAGCGCTCGAGCGCAAATGGTGGTGAGAGCTACTCGTCAGGGCGTGCTTCCCACTCGCGTCAGGCGTGGGATCAACCGAACGGCGCAAGCACCCAAGACGCCGGCGCGCTCGCGGTCGTCAAGCTCAGTGGTGTTCTGAAGCTGACGCAGGCCGCCGATGGAGATCGCGTCGGTGGGGTACGGATAGTCGGTCCCGAACACCACATTCTCCAGGCCCGTGACCGATCGCAGCATGTGCAGCACCGGATCGGTGAAGGCCGAGGCGGTGTCCCAGTGCAGGCGAGGAAGGACGTCGGCGAAGGCTCCCCGCTCCTGTGCCCCTCCGATGACGTCCATCTCATCGATGATCGCGAAGCGCGACGCGACGAACGGGATCGTGCCACCGGCATGGACGAACACGTATTTGACATCCGGGGTGCGGGCGAGCGTATTGCTGTAGTGGAGCTTCGCGATCGCGCGCGATGTGTCGACGGGGTAGTCGAGGAGCGTGTCAGGGAGCCCAAGGGTGTGGGCGATCGGATCGGGTGACGCTGTGGGATGGACGAACACGACTGCGGCCCGCCGCTGCAGCTCCGCGAAGATCGCATCGAAGCGGCCATCTCCGAGGTAGCTGCCTCCGGCGTTGGTGAAGATTGAGACGCCGTCGAGCTCGAGCACGTCCAACGCGTATTCGAGCTGTTCGAGCGATCCCTCGATGTCGGGCAGCGGAAGCGCGGCGAACGCGCCAAACCGATCCGGGCGATTGCGTCTGATGTCCGCGAGGTACTCGTTGACGCGACGCGCGAGCGTCCGCGCTGCCTGATCGTCGCCGAAGTGCACGCCGGGCGTGCTAATCGACGGGACCGCGACGTCGATCCCTGCCTCGTCGAGATACGCGATCGCGCCGTCCAGACTCCACCGCGGCGGATTGATGCCCCCAGCGGCATTCCCGTCCTCGTTGGACGCCTCCCAGTAGAAGTCCGGGATGACGTGCTGGTGAAGGTCGACGGTAAGGCTCATGCCGCTGGTGGCGAGACGGTGGCGTGCTGCTGGAGCATCGTGCCGAGGTTCCCGAGCACGCCGAAACCCTCGAGGTCCTTGACCTCGGCGAGTGCGTAGGCCTCACGGGCGAACTCTTCATTTGTCATGTCGTTCCTTTCTGTGCTGTTCTGTGCGGCGCAAGTCGGGCTCTGTCGTCAAGGCCAGCAGGACGCAGGCTGCGGGGAGCGCCTGCCGGGTTCCGTGCAGCACCTCGATGCATTCGAGCACGGCGCCGAACGCCGGCCGCTGCAGGCTGTAGCGGCCGGCGACGATCGCCAGCGGCAGGCGGACGCTCCCGGGCCCATGCGCCGCCAGAGCCGCCTCGGCCAAGAGGCTCCCGAACGCGAGCGGCTGGACGGCGAGCCCAACCGCTTCAGCGGCGGCCACCAGCTCGTGGGCTTCGCTCGCGTGCATGCCGACGATCGCGATCTCCTTGATCTCGGTCAAGGCTCAGGCTGCCGGAACCACCTGAGCCTGAGGCCGAGGCTTGCCCATGTAGACGGCCTTCGCGATCCGCTCGGCGATCATGATCGTCGTGGTGTTGATCGCCACCGATGGAACGACCGGCATGATCGATGCGTCGACGACGCGAAGCCCATCGATGCCCTTGACGGCGCCACGCGAGTCCACCACCGCCCATGGGTCGTGGGGACCGCCCATCGGCGCTGTCGCGACCGGGTGGCCGTAGGAGGCCAGGTTGGAGGCGATCGCCTCGGCCAGTTGGTCGTCCCCGACTGCTTCGCCGGGCAGAATTTCGAGCTCGAGGAACTGAGCGAGCGCCGGATTGCGGCCGATCCGGCGGGCCAGCTTCACCCCGTCGAGCATCCGGCGCGCGTCGCGGTCCTCGGCCAGGAAGTTGCAGTCGATCTCCGGCTGCTCACGCGGGTCGCGGCTTCGAAGGGTGACGGTTCCGCGGGAGTCGGGCTTGACCACGGCGACGCTCAAGGCGATCGCTCCGCCGGTCGGGCTGTATTGCGGAGGCATCAGGTGCGTGACCGCGATGTGGACGTCCAGCTCCTCGCCGCGAGCCTGGGTGGACGAGGTCCACAGCAGCGCGCCGACGGCCGGCCGCATATCGAGCGCGTCGGTCTTCAGCGCGTAGGCGTTGTAATAGAAGGGCTGGTCTTGGAGGCGCCGCCCGACGGGCAGATCGGCCACGACCTCGATCCCGAGCTTCGCCAGGTCGGCCCCTGGGCCGATGCCGGAGCGGAGCAGGATCGCCGGACTCCCGTATGTGCCGCCGGCGAGGATCACCTCACCCCCCGGAATCTCATGGCCGCTTGCGGTGACGACGCCGACCGCACGGCGCGGGTCGAAAAGGACCCGATCGACGAGCACGTCCCCGGAGATCTTGAGATTGGGTCGGTTACGAACCTCCTCGGTGAGATAGACCAGGCCCGTGCTCTGACGCACGCCGTCGACGACGTTGACGGGGAATGCGCCGACGCCGCGCGGATCGGGCCCGTTGAAATCATCGACCCGGGAGAACCCTTCGGCCACCGTCGCGTCGATGAACCCGCGCAGCGAACTCGTCAGATCGCCGTACTTTTGCTGTCGTATGGGGAATGGTCCCGTGCGGCCGCGGTCTGCGTCGTCGCCGTCGGGCGTGTTCTCCATCGCCCGGAACGTTTCGTAGACGTCGTCGATTGTCCAATCCTCAAGGCCGTGACGTTGCCAATCACGGATGTCGCCGGGTCGTGCGCGCATCGCGACGGTGGCGTTGTGAGCCGAGCACCCGCCGAGCACCTTGGCCCGCGCTGCCGCGATCTCCGGTGAGGCAGCCAAACCTCGAGCGGTGTAGCCCCATTCGTGCTCGGGGTTGGCCGGCACGCGCGCCGGGTCGCGTAGGTCGTCTGGATAGCCATCGACGCCGTAGGCCCGGCCCGCCTCGAGCAACAGGACCGACCGAGTCGGGTCCTCGGTGAGGCGGCTTGCGAGGACGGCGCCCGCTGCGCCTCCTCCCACGATGACTACGTCGGCTCGACCGCCGCGACCGTTGCCGAGATCGGACATGGACTTCACTCTCCTCGGATCGATGACTCGCGGGTGCATCGTGTCCGGGGGATGGGTGACGTGACATCGCCAGATCCCGGTGATCGGAAGGCAGTCATCACCAGCCCCGCGGTGTGCGGCCTCCGCCGCCAGGCTCGATCGGGATTACGTCAGTCGTTCCGAGAGCTGCGTGCGCGATTTGACGCCGAGCTTGCGGAACGCCTTGCGCAGGTGATACTCGACGGTGCTGGCGCTGATGAACAGTCGCGCGGCGATCGCTCGGTTGGTCTCGCCCTGTGCGGCGAGGCGAGCGACCTGCGTCTCCTGTGGGGTCAGCTGGTCCAGGGTGTCCACGGTCCGCTTGCGGGCACGCTCCCCGGTCGCCTCCAGCTCGAGCCGTGCGCGCTCGGCGAACGCCTCCATGCCGGAATCTCTGAAGAACTCGTGGGCGGTTCGCAGATGCCCGCGAGCGTCCAGACGGCGGCGCTCACGCCGCAGCCACTCGCCGTAGAGAAGGTGGGTACGCGCGAGCTGCACGCGAATGCGTGTGCGCCCGAGCCTCGTGATCGCCTCCCTGTAGAGCGCGTCGGCGTCATCGCCGAGGGTCACCAAGGCGCGGAGGCGAGCCTCAATCCCGAGCGCCCAGTCGGTGCCGGCGGCACGTGTTGTCTCCTCCACGCGCTCGAAGGCACTCCGGGCACGCTCCGGCTGCGCGCAGCGAACGGCCGCCTCGATCAGCTCGCTCAGCGCCCAGATCGCCGTCCCTTCGGTGTAGAAGCGCTCGGCGGGCGCGACAGCGGCCAGCGCTGCTTCGTAGCGACCGAGCCCGTTGTACAGACCTCCGCCCAGAAATTCAGCGGTCGTCAGGGCGATCCCCTCCCCGCGAGCTTCCGCCTCGCTGACCGTGGTTCGGACCAGCTCCGCGAATTCATCCTCGCGGCCGCGCAGGGAGGCGAGTCCCAGCCGAGGGACCGGGTTAGACGCGATCCCGGTCGCCTCACTGGCCGCTCTGTGCTCCTCCTCGAGGAGTGCTGCTGTTCTCAGCTCGCCAAAGAACGCGTAGACAGTGGTGCCGGTGCCGAGAGCAAACGCGAGCGCGGGGAGCGCACCAGTCTGGCGCGCGAGCTCAATCTGCCGTGTGAACAACACCGTCCAGGCGTCGTCGTCCCACATGTACAGCGCGATCACGCTGGCAAACCACAGCCACCGGGAATCGTTCGGTGACAGGTCGTCCTCGCGCTGGAAGGCCTTGAGCGCCTCCTTGAGTACTGGCGCGCCGGCCGCATACCCCTGGGTGGCCTGCACCGCCAAACCCAGCAGAAGCAGATCAGACGGCTGCGGCGACTCAGGCACCGGGCCGGCCAGCGCCGCCTCGCTGATCTCAACCAGGCCGCCACCGTGGACGAGCCGGCCGGCGAAGGTCGCCGCAGACATGGCCTCCAGGTACGTCGCCCGCGCGAGTCGGGGATCCACCGCCTTGAGTTCGCCCGCGGCCGCGAGCAGTAACGGAGCGGCGTCGCTACCTCGCCGCGACGCGAACGCGACTTCCGCGCGCAGCAGGTGCGCGTGGGCACGTAGAGCATCGTCGAGCGCAGCGGCTGACTCGGCGGTCTCCAGAAGATCAAGAGCATCCTCGAGGGCGCCGGCTTGAAACTTTGTCTCCGCGGCCACCAGCGCGCGTCGCGCACGGCAGGTGGGTTCGGGCGAAAGGGCGACCGCGCGCTCGAGGAAGGCAGCCGCGGCGGCGAGACCGCCCCTCGCCTGCGCGCGAGCGGCGGAACGTTCGAGCTCGGAGGCAACGTCCTCATCGGGCGTGGCCGCCGCCTGCGCGCGGTGCCATGCGCGGCGATCCGGATCGATTTCCGGATCGGTCGCCTCTGCGAGGGCGCGGTGGACCTCGCGCCGCGCCCTCGGCTCAGCGGCGGTGTAGACCGCAGAGCGCACCAGCGGGTGGCGGAATGCCACTCGGGGAGACAGCGTGAGCAACTGCTCCGATTCGACGGCGTCGGCGGCCGACACGGGGATCCCGAGCCGTTCGGCCGCTCGCCAAACCAGTGCCGGATCGCCCACCGGGTCAGCGGCCGCGACGAGCAACAGGCGCCGCGCATCAGGCGGCAGCTTCGCCAGACGGCGCGTGTAGCGGTCCTCGATCCCGGCAGACAGAGGCGCGGTTGATGGCAAGCCGAACCCCCCCGCAAGCTCGGTCGGGCTCAGCCCGCGCGGCATCTCGAGCAGGGCGAGCGGGTTCCCGCGCGTCTCAGCAACGATCCGGTCTCGGACACGTTCGTCAAGGGGGTGGGAAAGCACGGAATCCAGCAGCGCTCGCGCGTAAGTGCGCTCCAAAGGGGCGATATGGAGCTCCGGCAGGCCCGAGAGGGTCTCGCCAAGCTCGCGCGTCGCAAACACCAGTGCGATCTTCTCCGCGACCAGGCGACGGGCCACAAAGGCCAGGATCCGCGCGGACGCACTGTCGAGCCATTGCGCGTCGTCAACGGCACACGCGACTGCCTGCTCCTCGGCGGCTTCGGCCAAAATGCCAAGCACCGCCAGTCCAACCAGGAATCGGTCTGGCGCGCGCCCCGTCTTGAGTCCGAACGCGACGTCAAGCGCGTCGTGCTGGGGCTGCGGCAACCGTTGCCTGAGGTCTAAGAAGGGCGAGCAGAGCTGCTGGACCGCCGCGAAGGGCAGCTCCATCTCAGCCTCGACCCCGGCAGCACGGGCGATCCGAAACTCCGGTGCAGCCCCGACCGCGTACTCGAGCATTGCGGTCTTGCCGACGCCCGGCTCGCCGTGCATCACCAATACGCCGCCATGCCCGGCGCGCGCCGCGTCCAGCAGCCGGTCGAGCACCTCGCGCTCGCGGTCCCGGCCGAGCAGGGTGCTTTCTGAGCTGAGAACCGGTGGCCACGCTCCCCTCATGCCGCCTAAGGATGACTGAAGACCGCTCGGCTTAAGGACTAAGGATTCAAGGATTCGAATGCTCGACAGTCGCGCCACGATGCGTGGCGGTGGAGAGGGACGACAAACCGGGCAGTTCAGGCCCGGCCCCAGCCGTGGACCAGCTGGGGCCCACCGCATGACCGCCCTGGCGACGACGCAGCGCGCACGGCACCCGGAGGGGCCGCTCTTCAGTGGTGTGTCGGACGCCTCGGGTCTGCTCGAGCGCGAACACCTGATCCAGACGCTGGATCGTGCGGTGACCAAGCGGGTCACTGTCATCGCGGCGCCGCCGGGAAGCGGAAAGACCTCGCTGTTGCGTGCGTGGGCTGACCGTTCGAGCAGCCTTCGCCGTGTCGCGTTCGTGTCCGTGGACCGCGACGAACAGGATGCGCAGCGGTTCTGGTCCGCGGTCCTGAGCGCGATTCGCCGGCCCACGCGCACAATCGACCGTGAGACGCAGGCTCCAGCGACCGCTGCGCCCGACGGCGACCAGGTGATCGACAGAGTTGTGTCGGAGGTCGCCGACCAAGTCGAGCCGGTCGTGCTGATCATCGACGATCTCCACGAGCTGCGGTCGGCGGACGCCCTCGCCGAGCTCGAGCGTCTGCTGGAGACTCTGCCGGCGTCCACTCGCGTCGTGCTGTCGTCTCGTCGCGATCCGTCGCTCAGGCTGCACCAGCTCAGGCTTGCCGACGAGGTAGCCGAGATCCGGGCCGGAGATCTGCGCCTCAGTGAGCGCGAGACACGCGAGCTGCTCGCCGCGTCGGGGGTCGGTCTGTCGGACACCGGGGCGGCCGCGTTGTACCACCGCACGGAGGGTTGGGTGGCCGGGCTGCGTCTGGCGGTGATCGCGCTGAGCCGTTCTGCAGATCCTGAGCAGTTCGTGGCTGAGTTCTCGGGCACCGAACGGGCGGTCGGGGAATACCTGATGGCCGAGATGCTCGAACGCCAACCGAGCGAGGTTCAGGGCATGCTGTTGCGGACGTCGCTGGTCGACCGGGTGAACGGTGAGCTCGCCGACCTTCTGGCAGGCCGCTCGGGGTCGGAACGGGTCCTGCTGGAGTTGGAGGACGCCAACGCCTTCGTCGTCTCGCTCGACGCCCGGCGCACCTGGTTTCGATACCACCAGCTGCTCGCGGATTTCCTGCGCCTGGAGCTCCGCCGCAGGCTGGCCGATGAGGTCCCTGAGCTGCACCGTCGTGCCGCACAGTGGTTCATTGATCGCGGAGAGGTCGTCGAGGCCGTGCGACACACGATCGCCGCCGGCGACTGGCCTGAGGCCGCGCGGCTGGTTGCGGACCACTCGTTCGCATGGGTCCTCGACCATCAAGCGGGAACGATCAGCGCGGTGCTGCGGTCCTTCCCCACGGGCGCATCCGCCGATCATCCCGACCTCGCGCTCGCTCACGCGGCAAACCACCTGAACGAGGGACGGTTGGAGGAGGCGGGTGCTCAGCTGGCGCTGGCCGAGTCCCGGGTCCAGGTCGCTCCGCCGGCTCGCCGCCGGCGTCTGGGGGTGGCCAGCGCATCCTTACGCCTGGCGATCGCGCGGCGTAATGGCCAGTTCACGGAGGTGATCGAGCACGTGCGTCTGCTCGATGCTTCGATCGCGGACGAGTCGAACGACCGCAACGCGATTGATCCTGAGTTGCGAGGAGTCGCGCTGATGAATCTCGGGATCGTCGAGGTGTGGTCGGGACGACTCGCCGACGCCGAGCGGCATCTCTCCGAGGGAGCCGCGCTCGCGCACCACATCGGCTGGCCCTACCTGGAAGTCGCGTGTCGCTCGCACCAAGGCTTCCCGTCAAAGCTGGTCTCGGTCGCCACGGCGCGCGAGCGCGGCCGCCGCGCGGTGGCTCTGGCCGAGCGATACGGCTTGGACGATCGGCCGATCCTCGCGCCCGCGCTTGGTGCGGTTGGCGGGATGGCGGTCTGGATGGGCGACTTCGACGAGGCAGAGGGCTGGCTGCGCCGTGCCTGGGCCATCGCCGAGCCACGCGTCGATCCGGCCGTCGCGGTGCTCTTGCACGTAGCGACCGGCATGTTGCATGCGGGCCGCGGGCGGCATCGATCGGCGCTTGACGAGTTCGAGGCGGCAGCACTGGCCCAGTCGCTGCTGACAGGCGTGCACGCCCTTGCGCCGCGGATCAGCGGGTGGCTGGCCGCCACGCAGGCCCGTCTTGGGATGCCAGACGAGGCGCGCGCGACGCTCGCCGGGTTCTCTGCCGAAGCCGGGCGCATGGGTGCCGTTCACAACGGGCGCGCGGTCATCTGCCTGGCTGAAGGGGATCCGGATGGGGCGATAGATGTCCTACGCGAGGTGCGGGACGCCACGTCCCCTGGCCCGGACGCGTTCACACTCGTCGAGGCGCATCTGCTCGCTGGGATCGCGCTCCTATCCGTCGGGGACCGTCACGCTGCCGCGGCCGCCGCCGAGGCAGCGCTCGCCGCCGCCGAGCCGGACCGGCTGATCTTCCCGTTTGCCATGAGCGGAGCCGCCGAGCTGCTCGACGGCCTCCCGCGTCACGAAACCGCCCACGGCGCGCTGCTCGCCGACATCATCGACGTGCTGCGAGGCACCGCCACCCCATCCGGTCACCGGGAGCGCCAGTCCCCACCGGTTGAGCTGAGCCGAAGCGAACTGCGGGTGCTGCGCTATCTACCGACAAACCTGACGCGGCCCGACATCGCGCGCGAGCTCTACGTCTCGGTCAACACGGTCAACACGCATATCCGCAACATCTACTCCAAGCTTGATGCGCGCGATCGTTCGTCAGCCGTGCGACGCGCGCGCGACCTGCGGCTGCTCTCAAGCGGCCGTTCCTGACTTCGCCCTACAACGGCCCGGCTCGTCGTGGGCGCAATCACCGGATTCCGGCGGCGACGAGTCACTAGGTCGCACGGCAGGATGATCGTGTGGACACGTCGCCGCGGCTGTACACCGTCCGAATCAAGGGTCAGCTCGGAGTCACAGGCCTGTCGGCTTTTCCCTCGATGGTGTCTGCGCTGAAGAGCGGCGAGACCGTGCTCACCGGTTTGCTCGAGGATCGGTCCGCTGTGTTCGGCGTCGTCGCCCAGATCGAGGGGCTGGGCCTCGAACTCCTCGAACTCAGGCGCATCGAGCCGAGACGTCGGCGAGCGACATGAACACGACGACAATTCTCGGCGACCGGTCGATCAACCGCATGGGCTTTGGCGCGATGCAGCTCGCCGGTCCCGGCGTGTTCGGCCCGCCGCGCGACCCGGCGGCGGCTCGCGCCGTACTGCGCCGGGCGGTCGAACTCGGCGTCGACCACATCGACACTTCGCAGTACTACGGACCGGATGTGGTCAACGATCTGATCCGCCAGGCGCTACATCCATACCCGGAGAACCTCAGACTTGTGACCAAGGTGGGGGCGCGGCGCGACGGTGCAGGAGGTGTGCTTCCCGCGCAGCGCCCCGACGAACTACGCGAGGGCGTGGAGGCGAACCTCCGCTCACTTCAGGTGGAGCGTCTGGACCTCGTGAACCTGCGACTGGTTGAGACCGGGCGCGACCGGGCCGTCCCGCTCGAGGAGCAGTTACTCGCACTCGATGACCTGCGCCGAGAGGGCAAGCTTGATCTGGTCGGGCTCTCGAATGTCGATCCGCCGCAGGTGCAGCGCGCGCTTGAGCTCATCGATGTAGGCGAGATCCAGAACGGTTACAGCATCGTCGATCGCGAGGACGATGGGTTACTCGAATTCGCCCGAGAGCGCGCGATCGCGTTCGCGCCGTTCTTTCCGCTTGGTTCGGCGTTCAGGGGCGGCCCCGCACGACTTGCCAACGACCCGGCGATCGCCCGGGTCGCGGACAAGCACGGCGCCACTCCGTCCCAAATCGCTCTGGCGTGGTTGCTCGCACGCTATGACCGGATGCTGCTGATTCCGGGCACCAGCTCGATTGCCCACCTCGAGGAGAACATGGGCGCGATCGAGCTTCAGCTCGATGACACCGATCTCGCGGCCCTCGAACGCGTCGAACCGCGCGACGGCGACGCGGACTGACTTCCGAGGGGAATCACCGGCATCCGGTGAGGACATCTCACCTGCGCCGAGGGGATCCTGCCCCGGTGCAAGCGAGCCCGCAAGACCCGGCGGAGAGAGGCCTCACATGAAGCTGTTCGTCAACGGCGCCGACGTCGAGGTCGACGACCGGCACGCGCGGACCCCGCTGCTGTGGGTTCTGAGGGATGTCCTCGACCTACACGGCACGAAGTTCGGATGCGGAGCGGGCTTCTGTGCCGCATGCACAGTGCTCATCGACGGGCGCAACATGAAGTCCTGCCAGACCGCGACCGAACGCGCGGTCGGAAAGGCAGTGACGACGGTTGAGGGCGCCGCGGGTCCGGTGGTCGACGCCGTGCGCCACGCCTGGTATGAGAGCAACGTCGTGCAGTGTGGCTACTGCCAGCCAGGACAGACGCTGGCCGCCGTGTCGCTGCTCGAGGCGAACCCGGCACCCGACGACGCGAAGATCGACACCTGGATGAGCGGCAACCTCTGCCGTTGCGGGACATACCCACGGATCCGTGCGGCGATCCATGCCGCGGCCGGCGCACTCAGCAACGACGCCGAGTCCGCGCCTCTGATCGCGCCCGACGAGATCGAAGATCGCAGGCTCACCTCCGAGGAGCTGGCCGACCCGGTTCATCCATACATCCGGATCCGTCCGGACGGGACGATCGTGGCCTACTCGAGTCAGGTCGAGATGGGGCAGGGAATCCACACCGGGCTCGCCACGCTCGTCGCCGAGGAGCTCGATGCCGACTTCGCTTCGGTGCGGGTTGTCAACGCCGCGAACGGGAGGGGCCCGAACGGGGACGTCTACGGAAACCCCGACCTGGGCAGCGCGTTTCAGCTCACAGGCGCGTCCAACTCGATGAAGGGGCTATGGGTGCGCTACCGGCTGGCCGCCGCTCAAGCACGGGCGCGACTTGTGGCCGCGGCGGCACAGGCCTGGGCGGTGCCCGCCGATCAGGTCGAGGTCGACAACGGCGTTCTGCGCCATGGGAGCGGGAGGCAGGCAACCTTCGCTGAGCTGGCTGCGCAGGCCGAGCAGTTGCCCGTCGCGGATGGCGTTCAGCCAAAGGACGCGGTCGATTACAAGCTGATTGGGCGGGAGGGGCGGTTGCGCGTCGATGCCGTCCCGAAGATCCTCGGCACCACCCGTTACACGATCGACCACAGCCTTCCCGGGATGCTGACAGCGGTCGTGCTGCATCCCCCGAGGTTCGGCGCCACGGTCGCCTCGCTCGATGACCGGGCGGCACTCGCCGAGGCCGGGGTCACGGCAGTCGTCCCGATCTCGGAGGGCGTCGCCGTCGTTGGCGACACCTACGCCAACGCACAGCGGGGGCTGCGCGCGCTGGTGGTGGAGTGGGATGACACGAACGCCGAGCGGCGCAGCAGCGCGGAGCTGCTCGCCGAGCACATCCGGCTACTCGAGTCGGGCGAGAGCGCCGTGACGGCCCGGGATGACGGCGACGTCAACCAGGCGCTGGCTGACGCAGCCTCGACGATTGACGCGACGTACACGCTGCCGTACCTCTCTCACGCGGCGATGGAGCCGAACAACGCGGCATGCCGGATGCGTGACGACGGTGTGCTTGAAGTGTGGGTGGGAAGCGAGGCGCCCGAGTACGTGAAGATGAACGCCTCCTCGATCGCCGGGATCGACAAGGAGCAGGTCGAGGTGCACATCACGTTTGCCGGCGGCTCGTTCGGACTGCATTCGAGCGCCGAGCACGATCCCACCGCCGAGGCGGTGCAAGTTGCGCGCGCGCTCAACTGGAAGCACCCGATCAAGCTGCAATCCTCGCGCGAGGAGGAGTTCAAGGTTGGACGCTACCGCGCGATGGCGGCTCACCGCGTGCGAGCGGGCGCCGACCCGGACGGTCGCCTGACGGGCTGGCATCAACAGATCGTGGCCGCGCCGACGTCCGTGAACCTCCCATTCGTCCGTGATGTGATGTTCACGAACGGCGTCGACTTCTTCACCACCACCGGCGCGGTCGACCCGCCATACGACGTGGAGCACTTCCGGCTCGAGTCCACGAACTTCGAGTCGCCGATCTCCACGATGGTGTGGCGGTCGGTCGGCAACTCCCACACCGAGTTCGCACGGGAGTCGGCCATCGACGAGCTGGCGATCGCCGCCGGCCGGGACCCGGTCGACCTCCGGCGCGAGCTTCTCGCCGCCAGTCCGCGGACACTGCGAGCACTCGAACTCGTCGTCGAGCGGGCTGGCTGGGGTTCGGCCCTCCCCGAGGGCACGGCGCGTGGGATCACGAGCTCCGGCTTTCTCGGCCATAGCGCGCAGGTGACGCAGGTCTCCCTCGACGAACGCGGCCGCGTCCACGTGGACCGAATCGTATTCGCGCTGGACTGTGGGAGAAACGTCAACCCCGACCTCATCCGTGCGCAGGTGGAAGGCGGCCTGCTCTGGGGCCTGAGCGCCGCGGCGTGGGGCGAGGTCGTCATCGGCGAGGGCGGCGACATCGTCACCCAGAACTTCGACACCTATCCGGTCATGCGGATGCGCTCGGTTCCGGAGATCGAGATCCACCTGATCGACTCCGCCGAGCCACCAACCGGAGTCGGCGAGGTGAGCGTTCCGTCGGTCGCTCCCGCGCTGGCGAACGCGATCGCAGCACTCACCGGCACCCGAATCCGCCAGCTCCCTCTGTCCAAGACCATCAAGATCTACTGAAGGAGAGTGTCACCGCATGCCCGACATCAACATCACCCCCAGTGAGAACGGGCCGTACATCGTCTCCGGCCCGGTGACGCTCACCGACGTCGATGGGCGAGTCATCGAACATCCTGATCCCATGGCGATGTGCCGTTGCGGAGGATCGTCGAACAAGCCCTTCTGCGATGGCACGCACGCCACGATCGACTTCGACGGGACCCTCGCGAACTGATCGGATGAGCATGATGCAACCAGCGAACCTCAAGAATGTCGGCATCATCGGCGCGGGCCGGATTGGTCAGGCCATGGCGCAGATCGCGCGCCGCGCCGGAGCGCGGGCGGCTGTTCAGCGAAACGTGTCGGCGGTGACGCGCTGGACTTCAGTGACCGCGTCGGCCGGTATCCCGGCCCGCCGTGCCGCGGTGATGATCGCGTCGGGGCTCGGGGCCTCATAGAGGCAGTAGGTGCGATGCCGGTCGGCGCTCAGGAACGAAAACAGCCAGCTCACGCCCTCATCGGCGTTGATCTCCTCGAGAAGCGTTACGTCCTCACTCGACATCTCGAGTTGTTCCGCGAACCGGCGCTCGATCATGTACGTGGGCATGTGTCGATCCTACAGAGCGTCAGGCCGGTCCACCAGGGCTTTGCGGTAGGCATAGCCGGCTGCCTCGGTGCGATTCGCAGCGCCGGTCTTGCGCAGGATGCTCCGGACGTGGTTGGCCACCGTATGCCCGCTGATCGACAGCCGCTCCCCGATCTGACGGTTGCTGAGCCCACCGGCGACCAACCGCAGGATCTCGACCTCTCGCCACGACAGGTCGTCCGGCGGAGCAGCCACTGGCTGGACGTGAGCGCCAAGCACGCGGGCTCGTGTCACGAGGAGTGGGATGCCGATGCGGGTGGCGAGGCTCGCCGCCTCGGACAGCAGCTCGGACGACTGGAGCGCGTCGCTGTCGCGGGCACGCATACGTAGCGTTCGGCCATAGGCGAAGAGCGTGTGGGCGGTCCAGGTCGCCGCTCCCATTCGTCGATTGACCGCCAGTGCCCGTTCGAAGTGCACAATCGCGCGGTCATGATCGCCGAGCGTGCTCGCGAGCAGACCCAGGAACCGATCGGCGGCGCCGTAGCAGGTCACGCCGTGGCCCACCACCACATTGCCACCCGAGAGCGGTACCAGCTCCGGATAGATCAGCGCGGCGAGATGCTCGTCGCCAACGATCGCGCAGGCGTCGGCCAGATACGTGAGGGAGGCCACCCACAAGGAAGAACGGAGTCGGTCAAACCCCTCCTCCCGCACGCGCTCCAGCTCGCTGCGCGCCTCGTCCTCCATCCCGAGCTCGGCCAGGAGCGCGGCAAACGCCGGCCGCCAGGTGCCCAAGGACCGGTCGTCGCGCGCCAACACGCGGATGACAGGCGCCAGCTCTGCCAGGCGCCCCTGCTCGCGCCGGATCCCAAACATCTGGATCCCGTAGATCCCGGAGGCGGCGCGCCTGGTGAGGAGCCGGCTCCACTCGTGCGAGCGGCGAGCTGCCGCCTCCGCTTCGTACAAATTGCCGGTGCAGAGGGCCAGCGTGGAGGCGTAGTGCTCGGCCACGTGCAGCGGGAAGGGCTGACGCACGCGGGCCGCCAGCGCCTGGACATCGGCGAGCTCACGCTCGGCGCCACTGAGATCCCCCAGCGCGATCAATCCCGCCACGCGCCATTCCATGGCTTCGGCCTGGAGATCGCTCTCGCCGAGCTCCTCGGCCAACTCG
>DASXEZ010000161.1:0-47786 GCA_036489875.1 Solirubrobacteraceae bacterium
CGCCGCCGCGGCCGCAGCCGACGCCACCGGCGGCGGCGTGCTCGTCAGCCTCGGCGGTGACATCTCGACCGCCGGCGCGGCCCCCACCAATGGCTGGGCCGTGCGCGTCGCCGAGGACCACGCAGGCAGCCTCGAGGAGCCCGGGCAGACGATCGCCGTCCACGGCGGCGCGCTCGCGACCTCGAGCACGACGGTCCGGCGCTGGCGTCGCGGAGAGCTCGAGCTGCACCACATCCTCGACCCCGCGAGCGGCCGGCCGGCACGCGAGCACTGGCGGACCGTGAGCGTCGCCGCCGCCACCTGCGTGGACGCGAACATCGCCGCGACCGCCTCGATCCTGCGCGGGGAGCGCGCACCGCGATGGCTCGCGGGACGCTCGTTGCCCGCGCGACTGGTTGCCCTTGACGGCTCTGTCACCCGCACCGGCGGCTGGCCGGCCGCGCGCGAGCCGTCGTGATGCTCGCCGCCACCAGCGACCCGAATGCGCTGTGGTACCTGACGCGCGCCACCGGCGCCGTGACGCTCCTGCTGCTCACGGTGAGTCTGGTTCTCGGCATCGCCAATGCCGGCCGCCTGCAGCGGCCGGGCTGGCCTCGCTTCGTGATCGAGGGGATCCACCGCAACGTCTCGCTGCTGTCGATCGTGCTCCTGGCGGTTCACATCGTCACGAGCCTGCTCGATCCCTTTGCGGGAATCCGCGTGATCGACGCGTTCGTCCCCTTGAGCGGTAGCTACCGCCCGCTCTGGCTCGGATTCGGCGCCCTCGCCTCCGATCTGCTAATCGCGGTCGCGTTGACCTCGGTCCTTCGCAGACGCTTCGGCCACTCCCTCTGGCGCGCCGTGCACTGGCTCGCCTACCTGTGCTGGCCGGTCGCGGTACTGCACACGGTCGGCACCGGCAGCGATGTCGGTCAAGTCTGGCTACTGACGCTGACGGCCGTCTGCGTGGCCGCCGTCGTCGTCTCGGTATGGGTGCGGATCGGCCTCGGCTGGCCGGCCCAGCGGCGGCTGCGTGGCGCGGCCGCCGCGGCCTCGATCGCGCTGCCGGCGGCCTTCCTGGTGTGGCTACCCAGCGGTCCGCTCGCCAGCGGCTGGGCCAAACGCGCCGGCACGCCCGCCGCGCTGCTGGCGAGCTCCAGCGCCGCTGGGCGCTCCTCCTCGGAGGGCGCGGCGCCGAGGACCGTGACCGCCTTCCAGGCCGCCGTCAGCGGCACGATCACCCAGAACACGACCGCCGGCGGCCTTGCCGTCGTCGACATCGCCCTGAACGTCGGCAACGCAACACTGCCGAAGCTGGCGGTGCAGATCACCGGCAACAACGAGGGCGACGGCGTGGCGATGACCGCAAGCACCGTGAGCGCCGGGACTCTCGCCGCCCCGGATGAGTTCAGCGGAGAGGTCACCTCGCTGTCGGGAACCGACATCGAGGCGCAGGTCAGTGGCGGCGGGCGCACCCTCAGCCTTCGGTTGGCGTTGCAGATCGCGTCGGGATCGGTCAGCGGCACCATCGAGTTGACGCCCACTCGATGACCGAACCCGCCGTCACCGCCACCGCCCTACCTCGGCTCCTGCGGGGGGTCTCCTTCGGCGAAACGTCCGCACTGGAGCGTCATCTTTCGCTCCACGGCCCGCTGCCCTCAAAGCGCGAGCTCGATGGTCGAGCGGTGGTCGCCCTCGCCGAGCGCTCGGGACTACGCGGCCGCGGCGGTGCGGGTTTCCCCGCCGCCATCAAGATGGCGGCGGTCAGGGGCTCGCGCGGTCGCGCGGTCGTCGTCGCCAACGGCTGCGAGAGCGAACCGCTGAGCGCCAAGGACGCCCTGCTCCTGCAGGAGCTGCCCCACCTCGTGCTCGACGGCGCCGCGCTGGCCGCCCGCGCCGTCGGCGCCGATGAGGTGGTCGTCGCCCACGAAGGCGGCAATCCACGGACCCGCACCGGCCTCGAGCACGCTTTGGCGGAGCGCCGCAGCTCCGCTCGCGAGGGCATTCACTTTCAGCTCTTCGAAGCCGCCCAGCGCTTCCTCACCGGTCAGGAGACCTCCCTGGTCTCCCAGATCAACGGCGGTCCCGCGATCCCGACCTTCATTCCACCGCGTCCGACATCGCGCGGAGTGCGCCGGCGCCCGACGCTGATCCACAACGTCGAGACCCTCGCGCACCTCGCGCTCATCGCGCGCCACGGCGCCGACTGGTTTCGCGAGCTCGGCACCGACTCCGAACCGGGCTCGACGCTGGTGACGGTCCTTGGTGCGGTCGCCGACCCCGGCGTCTACGAGCTCGAATACGGGACGGCGCTCGAGCATCTGCTGTACGCGGCCGGCGGCTGCGCGAGCCCGTTCTCGGGGCTTCTGGTGGGGGGCTACTTCGGCTCTTGGCTGCCGGCCACCGCCAGCGGCGAGATCGCCCTGTCCCAAGCGGGGCTGATGGACTTCGACGCCAGTCTCGGCTGCGGCGTCGTGGTCGCCCTCCCGGAGGACCGCTGCCCCGTCGCCGAGACCGTGCGGGTCGCGATCTATCTCGCGAGCGAGACCGCGAACCAGTGCGGGCCCTGCGTCCACGGCAGCGCCGCGATCGCGCGCACGCTGCATTCGATCGCCTCGGGCCGCGCGCCGGCCTCGGCCTTTGCGGAGCTCCGCCGCTACAGCGGCGCGGTGCGTGCCCGTGGCGCCTGTCACCTGCCAGACGGGCTCGCCCGTTTCGTCGCGACGGCGCTGCGAACCTTCGCCGGCGAGTTTGACGAGCACGCCGCGAACGGACCGTGCGAGGCCTGCGCGGCCCCCCCGCTGCTGACCATCCCCGCCGCCGAGCCCGCGCGCGCATGACCATGGTTCGCGTCAACCCGATCAAGTGTGACGCGCACGGCCTCTGTGCCGAGCTTTTCCCGGAGTGGATTCACCTCGACGAGTGGGGCTATCCGGTGATCAGGGCGGAGGCGGTCCCGCGCGAGCTCCACGCGCACGCCCGTCGCGCCGCCGATCTGTGCCCGACGCTAGCGCTGCTGCTCGAGCGCGACTGAGTCCGCCCCCCGAGCCGGGCGGCGGACTGCCTACGCCTCGGTGGCAGCGCTGACCGGGGGCCGCGGGCTGTCCGAGAATTCCTGGAACAGACCGGTGACCACGAAGGCGACCTGCTCGCCGATGTCGATCGCGTTGTCGGCGATGCGCTCGAGCGCGCGGGCGACGAGCACCATGTAGGTGGCCCACTCGCGCGATTCGGTGTCCTCGCCGAGCTCGAGCGCCGAGCGGAAGATGTCGCGGTTGAGCTTGGCGACGTCGGCGGCCTTGTCGAGCATCTCGGTCGCGAGCTCGAGGTCGCGGTCGCGGAAGGCCGTCTTGCACTGCGCGACGAGGGCGGCCGCGATCGCTCCCATGCGCGCGAGCTTCTCCAGCAGCTCGCCCTGGAGCGGGGCATCGGGGCCCGAGAGCACGATCAGCTTGGCGATGTTCACGCACTGGTCGCCGATCCGCTCGACGTGCATGATCAGATGGAGCAGCGCCGCGACCAGGCGCAGGTCGCCGGCGACCGGGGTCTGTCGCGCCAGCAGCGAGAGGATCGCCTGGTGGGTCTCCAGATAGCGGCCGTCGACGCGGTCGTCGTCGGCGATCACCAGCCGCGCGAGGCCCAGGTCGTGGCGCGCGAGCGCCCCGAGCGCGTTGTCGAGCTGCTCGGAGGCGATGTCGAGCGCGCCGAGCGCCTGCTCCTCGAGCCCCACGAGCTCCTGGTGGAAGGTCGGGCGCAGGTCGCCCGCGACGGGGTGACCGGGCTCCGGTGCCGAGGCCATCAGCCGAAGCGTCCGGTCACGTAATCCTCGGTGCGCTGATCCGAGGGCCGCGTGAACAGCTTCTCGGTGTCGTCGTACTCGACGAGGATCCCGGCGCGCTTGCCGCTTGAGACGTCGAGGCTGAAAAAGGCCGTGCGCTCAGCGACGCGGGCCGCCTGCTGCATGTTGTGGGTCACGATCACGAGCGTGTAGCTGTTCTTGAGGTCCTGCATCAGCTCCTCGACCGAAGCGGTGGCGATCGGGTCAAGGGCCGAGCAGGGCTCATCGAGCAGTAGCACGTCGGGCTCGATCGCGATGGCGCGGGCGATGCACAGGCGTTGCTGCTGGCCGCCCGACATCCCGAGCGCCGAGCCCTTGAGGCGGTCCTTGACCTCGTCCCACAGCGCGGCACCGCGCAGCGCCTTCTCGACGCGCTCGTCGAGGTTCTGCTTGAGGCCGAGGATGCGCGGAGCCCAGGCGATGTTGTCGTAGATCGACTTGGGGAACGGGTTCGGGCGCTGGAAGACCATGCCGATCCGCCGCCGCACCTCGACCGGATCGACGGCGCCCTCGTAGAGGTCGTGGCCGTGGTAGAGCACGCCGCCGTCGACGCGGAAGCCGGAGATCGAATCGTTCATCCGGTTGAGCGTGCGCACGACCGTGCTCTTGCCGCAGCCGGAGGGACCGATCATCGCCGTGATCACGTTCTTGTAGATGCTCATGTTGACGCCCTTGACGGCCATCGTCTGCCCGTAGAAGAGGTCGACGTCGCGCAGCTCGAAGACGACGTCGCGGGCCGTGACGTCGGTCTGCTCGCGCGATCCGATCGCCAACGGCGCGATCGGCCCCGAGCCCGGCGCGTCGGTCTCAGACGGGCTGCCTTCCATCAACTCAGCGCTCCTCGTCGTGTTCGTGTCACTCACCTTGCCGCCAGCTTTCGTCGCTGGCGCGCCAGCATCGTACGCGCGCCAAGGTTGCCAATAAGTATCAGCACGATCAGAACCAGCGCCGCCCCCCACGCGCGTGCGTGATCGGTGGGCACCGCGGATTCCGACAGCTGGAAGATCATGACCGGGATGTTCGGCAGCGACGCTCCGAAGATGTCGACCGTCGTGTTGTTGGAGAAGATGCCACTGACGAAGAGCAGCGGGGCTGTCTCGCCAGCGGCGCGGGCGACGGCCAGCACCGTCCCGGTCACGATCCCGCCGAGCGCGCTCGGCAGCACGATGCCGACGATCGTGCGCCAGCGGCTCATTCCGAGCGCGTGCGACGCGTCGCGCAGCTCCCGGGGCACGAGCATCAGCATCTCGCCGGCGGAGCGGGCGATCAGCGGCACCATGATGATCGCGAGCCCGAACGACCCGGCCCAGCCCACCTCGCTGCTGCCCTGAATCAGCAGGCCGTAGACGAACACGCCGATCACGATCGACGGCAGGCCGTTGAGGAGGTCGAGGACCAGGCGGATCGGGCGGGCGGTGCGCGGCGTCGAGAACTCGGTCAGATAGAGCGCGATGAGCACGCCGATCGGAAGCGCCATCGCCGTGGCCAGGGCCACGATCAGGCCGGTCCCCACGAGCGCATTGGCGATCCCACCCCCGACCCCGTTGAGCGTGTCCACCGGGTCCTTGGTGAGGAACGGAATCGAGAGCTGGCTCGCTCCCTTCTCGACGACAGTCACGATCACGATCACGAGCACCGCCACCGCCCCGATCGCCGCGGTGGTCGCGAGCCCGCGCATGAGATGGTCGACGCGTCGCCTGCGGCGCAGGTTGCCGGAGGCGACCAGGGGTCCGTGAGAGTCGCCGAGCGGCCCGGCGTCGAAAGCGCTCATCGGGCCGGCAACCCCTGGCGGCGGGCGGAGCGTCGGACGATCAGCTGAGCTGCGAAGTTGACGGCGAGTTCGATCACCAGCAGTACGACCGCGCAGTAGAAGAGCGCCGCCACCTGCGGGCTCGAGGTGCCCGGGAACTGCTCGGCCAGGCGACTGGCCAGAGTGTCACCGTTGCCGAACAAGCTGTTGCCGATCAGCGAACCCGAGCCGATCGTCTGGGTGACGGCGATCGCCTCGCCGAGCGCGCGGCTGAGGCCGAGGATGGCGGCGGCCGCGATGCCGGCGCGCGAGGAGTCAAGAACGACTCCGCGGATCATCTCCCAGCGGGTGGCGCCGAGCGCGAGCGCTCCGTCCTTCAGCTCGCGGGGGACGCTGAGGAAGATGTCGCGGGTGATCGCGGCGATGATCGGAAGCGCCATCAGCGCGAGCACCACGCTGGTCGTGAAGATGCCCTGGCCGGTCGTGTTGGCCGCCCCGAACAGCGGGATGAAGCCGAGCACGGAGTGCAGTGCCGGCTCGATCGTGCTGCGCAGGAAGGGACCGAGGAAGATCAGGCCCCAGAAGCCGAGGATCACGCTCGGCACGGCGGCAAGGAGCTCGACGAGCGGGCCGATCACCGCCCCGGCACGCCCCGGCGCGAGCAGGCTCAGGTAAATCCCGATCGCGATGCCCAGGGGCGCCGCGAGCACGAGGCCCACGGTCGCCGTGACGGCGGTGCCGAAGATCAGCGTGCCGGCGCCGAAGACATTCGCATTCGCCACGCCAGGGGAGTCCGCCGGGTTCCAGGTCGAATGCCACAGGAATCCGAAACCGAACTTGGAAACGGACGAGCTCGCGCCGGAGACGAGCTTGATCACGATCAGCACGAGCACCGCGATCGCGATCAGTGACGCCAGTAACGTGAGGCCGAGGAGGAGGCGATCACCGAGCCGATCAGCGAGCCGGCGAGTGGGCGAGAGCGGGGTCGGGAGCGAAACCGCGGCAGGCGTGGCGCTTGTCACGGCGACAGCCTAATCACAGCAAGCAGCGGTTCCCCGAGGCGTTCACAACTTGATAACGGGCGGTTCACTGCTCCGTAACCGCTCGCCGGAGAGCGCCAACCATGCTCTTGCCAATCGGTACCCAATCAGGAGGCAAGTTGCGAATCAAGCGTTTCATTCCCATTCTCGCGCTCCCCGCGGCCCTCGTCGCGGGCACGCTCGGCTTCGGCACGAGCAGCGCGGTCGCCGGCAGCACGCTCACCGGCGCGGGGTCCACGCTCGTACAACCGTTCGTGCAGGACGTCTTTGCTCCCGACTTCCAGAGCAAGTCCGGCACCAGCGTGACCTACGGCGGCGTCGGCTCCGGAACCGGGGTCACGGACATCAGCGGCAAGACCGTCGACTTCGGCGCTTCCGACGCGCCTCTCACGCAGGCCCAGGAGGCCGGCTGCAGCGGCTGCGTCGAGATCCCGTGGGCGCTCGCCGCCACGGGCTTCTCCTACAACCTTTCCGGGATCGGCCACCTGAATCTGTCAGGCCCGGTCATCGCCGAGATCTACCTCGGCCAGATCACCAACTGGAACGACCCGGCGATCGTCAAGCTCAACAAGGGCGAGACCCTGCCGAACCTGAAGATCACGCCGGTCTGGCGCAACGACAGCTCTGGGGACACCTACGTGTTCACGACCTTCCTCTCGAAGGTGAGCCCCGCGTGGGCGAGCAAGGTCGGCGCGGGTACCGCTGTCTCCTTCCCCGCCGGCACCGGCGCCAAGGGCAACAGCGGCGTCGCGCAGGACGTCTCCAACACGCCCGGCGCGATCGGCAACAACTCCTGGTTCTACATCCGCCAGGCGGGTCTGAAGGCAGTCGCGGTCCAGAACGCCGCCGGCACCTTCGCCTACCCCTACGAGCCGTATCTCGTTGACGCGGCCGACCTGCTCAAGACGGTGCCGGCACTCAACACGCTCTCCTCGAGCACGGCCACGACGATCGCCAACGACCTCTCGCTGGTGGATCCGGCCTACAGCAAGCCGAAGAAGGGCGCCAAGCCCAGCCAGCTGCAGAGGGAGGAGGCCGCGGCCTACCCGCTCGCGACCTTCACCTACGTGATCGTGCGGCCCGACGACGGCAACATCTCGACGCTCAAGCAGTTCATCTCGTTCGCGATCTCGTCGGCCGAACAGGCCAAGGGGATCGGCGGCTCGCTGCAGTTCGCGCCGCTGCCTAAGTCGATCGTGGCTGCTGACACCAAGGCGGTCAACGCGCTCTAGTCCGCGTCGCTGCACCCAGACAGGCCGATGCCTCCAGGGGCGCGGTCGGCGAAAGCCGGCCGCGCCCCTTCGTCTTAGCGCCCCGGCGGCCGGGCACCGCCCCAGGCTGAGCGCGCGTTGACCGCTCAGCCACGCGGCCTTCCCGCCCGCGACCGACCCCGCCGCGGCCGGCGTGACCGATCGAGCGACGCTTTCGCGCTGCGGCGCGCTAGAGCGCGCCGAAGAACGGGCCGTGGCCGGGGCCGAGCCCCTGGGCGCCGTCCTCGGCGTCGCGCACGTGCTCGGCGGCGAGCACGGCGTTGTGAAGAACCCAGGCGTCGGTGATCGGACCTACACCACCGGGCACCGGTGAAACCGCCGAGGCGACCTCGATCACGCTCTCGAAGTCGACATCGCCAACGAGCCGCACGCTGCCGTCGGCAAGCTCCAGCGGGTTGATGCCGATGTCGATCACGACCGCTCCCGGCCGCACCATCTCCGCGGTGATCATGCGCGGCACTCCGGCGGCGACGATCAGCACGTCGGCCAAGCGCGTGTGCTCGGCGAGCCGCCCGGCGTCGGCGGTGTGCTTGTGCGCGGAGATCACGGTCGCGTTACGGGCAAGGCCGAGGATCGCCGCCGGCTTGCCGACGTTGTTGGAGCGCCCGACGATCACCAGGTCGACGCCGTCGTAGGCGCGCTCGAGCGCGCGCCCCTGGGCCTCCATGTGGCGGTCAAGCAGCGCGAATGCTGCGCCGGCGGTCGAGGGCACGAAGCGAGGAGTCCCGAGCGCCAGCAGCCCGGCGTTCTCGGGGTGCTGCGCCTCGACATCCTTGTGCGGCGGGATCGACCGAAGCACCAGAGCCTCGGGTAGATGCGCCGGGATCGGGCGCAGAATCAGGATCCCCGAGATCTCCGGGTCGGCGTTCAGTTCCGCGATCGTCGCCGCGACCTGTTGCAGCGTCGAGTCGGCCGGGAGCACCACATCGCGCGAGTTGAGGCCCACCCCGTCGGCGGCGCGGTGGATCCGGCGCTGGTAGATGCGGGCGGCCTCATCGGCGCCGATCAACAGCGTCGCGATACCAGCCGGCGCCCCGAGGGCCGCGACGCGGCTCGCGACAGCGTCGAGCAGTTCGTGGGCCAGTGCTCGCCCGTCGATGACGATTCCGGACAGCGGTGGTTCCTCCGGTCGGGGCTCCTGCGGCCTGGGCTCGCCGCGGTCCTTGAAAACCTAACCGGGCGGCGCCGAGCGTGTCGCGTGCGGCGCCGCTCCGGTGGGGTCAGCCTGCCAGCGACGCTGCCAGGGTGACCTCGGGGACAGCGGCGAGGGCGCGGCTGACCGGGCAGCCCGCCTTGGCCGCCTCGGCGTGCCCGCGGAAATCGTCCTCGCTGATCCCGGGCACCTGCCCGACCGTCGTCAGCTCGATATTGGTGATCGTCGGGACGCCGTCGACGAAGCGCAGGGTGACGCTCGCGTCGGTCTTGATCGAGTTCGCCGGCGTGCCGGCCTGGGCGAGCATGTTCGCGAGCGCCATCGAGAAGCACGAGGCGTGCGCCGCCGCGATCAGCTGCTCGGGGTTGGCTCCGGGGCCGTCCTCGAAGCGGGATTTGGCCGAGTAAACCCCCTCGATCGTGTCGCCGGCGCTGAAGGTCCCACTGCCTGTCGGTACGTCACCCTTCCACTCTGCGGCTCCCTTGGCGGGCAAGGCTTCCTCCTGGCTGTCGTTGGATCCGGCGGGCAGGCTGATCCTAGCTCGCCGGCGGAGCCTTCCCGAGCGCGAGGCAGCCAGTGAGCGCTAGCTCGCGAGGTGCTCGCTGCGCAGCCAGGCGACGGTGTTCTGCAGCCCGGTCGCGTAATCCACACGCGGCTCCCAGCCGAGCAGCTCGCGGGCCTTGCGGTTGCTGAAGTCCTGTGGGCGGCCAAGGACCTGCACGGCCTGGCGCGACAGCAGCGGCGCCATCTCAAGCCGCGTCGCACGGCGCAGGAGCCGGTAGCCGTGCTCCATCGAGAAACCGAGGCCGTGCGCCATCCAGTAGGGCATGCTCCAACGCACGGGCGCGCAGCCGAGGCCGGCGGCCAACCCGTCGGTGAACTCCTTCCAGGTCACCGGCAGGCCGTCGGTGACGTTGAAGGCCTGCCCCGGTGCCGCCTCGTGGCTCAGCGCCAGCACCGCAGCGTCGATGAGGTTGTCGACGTAGCAGAGTCCCGCCACCGCGCGGCCCCGCCCGACGAGCACCATGTTGCCGCCGCGCATCGCCCGCGCGATCTCGCCGACGACGTCGATCGAGCGCGGGCCGTAGACCGTCGCGGGACGAAGGATCACGGCCTCCAGGCCGCGTGAGCGCTCGACCGAGCGGACCTCGGCCTCGGCGGCGAGCTTGGTCTGGGCGTACCAGTTGCTGAAGCGGGCGGCGGAATGGGTCTCCTCCACCGCGGTGCCGCCCGGGTAGCCGTAGATGTCGGTCGTGCTGAGGTGGACTACGCGGCGGACGGTGGCGTCGGCCGCGGCCTCGAGCACGTTGCGGGTGCCCTGGACGTTGGTGGCGGCGATCTCCGTCGCGGTCCCCCAGTCGGACACGCGCGCACCGCAGTGGACGACGTAGCGGCATCCCTTCGCCGCGCGCGTGAGCGAGTTGCGGCTCGAGAGATCGCCGACCGCCAGCTCGACGTCGAGCCCGTCGAGCAGCGAGGTGTCGCTGCCGGATCGGACCAGGCAGCGGACCTGGTAGCCCTCCTGCAGCAGCCGCTGCGCCAGACGACCGCCGATGAAACCGGTCGCACCGGTCACCAGGCAGACGTCATCGCGCGAGCTGTCCACCGGCGTGCCGCGCATCGCGGCCGCGCTGGCCGCCACGGGTGCCGGCGCGGACTGATCGCGGCGACTGCGCCGGCGCATCGTGGCCACGGCGATGTCGCGCACCACGCCCCAGTTCTTGCCGCCCTCCCCCTCGCATTCGGCGAGCACGCTGTCGAGGGCGCCGAGGAAGCTCTGCGCATCTGCTTCCGAGAGCGTCAGCGGCGGCAGCAGCTTGACCACGTCGTTCATGCCGGAGGCCATCGTGATGATGCCGTGGTCGCGGTGCAGCGGGATCACGACCAGCTGCGGGAACAGTCCCTCGCTCGCGATGTGGATGAGGCGCCAGTTCATGCGCGCAACGCGACCGGGCGGTGCCGCGAGCTCGATCCCGATCATCAGGCCGCTGCCGCGGATCTCCCCGATCAGCGGATGGCGGCTCTGGAGCTCGCGCAGACCGTCGCGCAGAAGCGCGCCGACGCGCTCGGAACGACCGACGAGATCGTCACGCTCGATCACTCGCAGCGTCGCGAGACCCGCGGCCATCGATAGGCGGTTGCGCCCGTAGGTCGACTGATGCACGTATGAGCGCTCGAGCGTGCCGACCGCCTTCTGATAGATCTCGCGCCTCGTCACCATCGCCGCGACAGGCATGAAACCGCCGCTGAGGGCCTTGCCGACGAGCACGAAGTCCGGCTCGAGCCCCCAGTGCTCGAGCGCGAACCAGCGCCCCGTGCGCCCGAGCCCGGTCTGGATCTCGTCCAGCACGAACAGAGCTCCGTAGCGGCGGCAGAGCTCCTGGGCGCCCTCGAGGTAGCCCGGCGGTGGCAGCGTCACCATGCGGCCCTGGATCGGCTCGACGATGAACGCGGCGACGTCGCCCGCAGCAAGCTCCGCCTCGAGACGCTCGAGATCGCCGAAGGGGATCCTCGCGCAACCCGGCAACAGCGGACCGAAGCCCTCCTTGAAGAAGTCGTCGCCGACGAGCGAGAGGGGCCCGAGCGTGACGCCGTGGAAGCTCGAGTCGCAGGAGATCAGGCGCGGACGGCGCGTCGCGGCACGCGCGAACTTCATCGCCGAGTCCACGGCCTCCGCGCCGGTGCTTGCGAAGAAGACCGCGTCGAGTCCGTCGGGCAGGCGCTCGCAGAGGCTCTCCGCGAGCATGCCCGACAGCGCCGAGTAGTGCAGTTGCACGCCGTCGACGAGCTCGGCGGCGAGCGTCGCCTCGAGTGCGGCGCGGATGTCGGGGTGGTTGTGGCCGAGGCTCGCGAAACCCTCACCGCTGTGGAAGTCCAGGTAGGAGCGGCCGGCCGCGTCGTAGAGGTGGCAGTCGCGGGCGTGGGTGTAGGTCTTGTCGAAGCCGAGGATGCCGAGCACATCGACCAGCGAGGGGTCCAAATGACGCGCCGCGAGCTCGAGCGCCTCCTCGCCGCGCGCGAGCGCGTCGGCGACGACGCCAAGGGAGTCACGGGCGCCCTCGCCCGGAGCGGTCGTCATCGTGGTGCGCCGGCAGTGGTTGGGGATCGCCGGCCCACGCATGTCCGAGCGGGCAGCCACGCCCTGTCAGCGTCGATCTGCATGCAACTCCTTGCTGCTTCCGTGCGCCACGCGCGCGGTCCGAAGGCACAACTGACCCGAACCACCGATGCGGGACTCAAGCAAGCTGCCTCGCGGCCCTACTGCGACCGCCGGCGCCACCCTAGCAATGTCATCGCAGCCGCGACGCGCACGCGGTCTCGATACTTGCCGTAACGCTCACGGCAGCCGACGAGTGTCAGCCAGCGAGCGCTACTTCTTCTTGTGGGGCGCGGTCGCCGAGACCTCGGTCTTGGTCCGCTTGAGCACCTTGCCGCCCGCACTGATCGTGACGGTCACCTGCAAGTGCTTGTGACCGGCGAGCAGGGCCAGGCCGGCGTGATTTAGCTTCAGGGTGACGGTGCGCTTCTTCCCGGCGGCCAGCTGTGCCTTGGCCGAGGCGACCGTCACGACCTTGGTCTTGGCCTTCTTGCCCTTGGCTGCCTTCCGGCGCTCGGTCACGGTGGCGCGGATCGTCGTTGCCGAGCAGGCAGCCGTGCCGCTGGGGCACGCGAGCTTGACGGTCAGGCTCTTGGCTTTCCCGGACACCGCGCTGACCGACACCTTGGCGGCTGGGGTCGTCGTGGGAGTTGGCGTCGTCGGAGTCGGTGTCGTCGACGTCCCCGGGGAAAGGGTGACCGTCTTCGCGCTGTAGCCCACGGTGTAGGCCTCGCCGGCGAACTGCGGGGTGGCGAAGGTGCCGCTCACCGAGGCGGCTTGGAGCAGGGTGACAGGCGTCGTCTGGCTGCCGGTGGTGGTCACGCTCAGTCCGCCGCCGAGGGCGGCGGCGCCTGTGAGCGCCACCAACGGGTTCTGCACGGAACTAGAGCCGGCGGCGACGCCAACCGTCAGCGTGCCCGGGGCGCTCTGGCTGAGGCTCGCGGCGGAGAGCGTCATGCCCGCGGCGAGGGAGATGCTGCCCTGGTTGGTGATCTGCCCGCTGCCGCCCACCGATTCCGGCATCGACAGGGTCCCTGTGTTGAGCAGTGGCCCGTTGAGGCCGTCACCGCCGCTGTTGGTGATCTCGAACACGATCGTCCCGGCGTTGGTGAAGGTGCCGTTCTTGGCGGTGAGTGTGCTCTCGGTCTGATCGGTCCCGCTTCCGAGCTCGAGCATGCCGTGGTTGGTGTAGGCGCCTTGGGCGAAGAGCTGACCCTGCGTGAAGCCCGGCTCCCCGGAGGACCACAGCGTGTCACCGGCGCCGATGTCGCCGACGAGGTTGGCGCCGCCGGTCTGTGCGTGCACCGAGTCCGTCGCGCTGCCAGCTAGGTTGATGCTGACGCCCGAGTTGTCGCTGCCGAGCGAGAGCACGTTGCCGGTACTCGTTCCGCCGCTGGCGATGAAGGTGCCGTCCTTGACCATGAACGTGCCGAGGTTGTTGATCGTGCCAGCGGTCTGAGTGAAACTGGCCGCCGACGAGGAGTAATCGAAGCTCAGAGTCTCGTTGGCTGAGACGTTGATCGCACCGCTGCTGGCGTCGGGGCCGTCGCCGTTGAGGTTTTGGACGACGTTCACCGTGCCCTCGTTGTTGAAGCCACCGTTAATCGTGTTCGCCGCTCCCACATTGTTGAAGGGCTGGGAGGTGATGGTTCCCTGATTAATGAGTGTTCCCGACATGACACTGATGATGCCCGGCTGTCCCTGGCCGGTGCTGCCGAGCGTGACCGCCCCAGTTGAGAGGATGCCGGCGCCGGCACTGGCGTTGGTGAGGGTCAACGGCGAGGCGACCTGAACGCCACCGCCGACACCGACCAGGGCCAGCGTCACGACGTTGGGAGCGGTACCGCCGACTGTGATCGAGTTGGCCACGGCCTGATTGCCGCCGTAGTCATTGATATCGACGGTGTAGCTGCCGGGCGCGGTGGTGTTGTCCAGGCACGCGTCCGTAGAGGCGGTGGGAACCGCGCCGGTGCTCCAGTCCGAGGCCGTGTCCCAATCGGCACCGCTCGGACCTATCCAGACATCTGATCCCGCTGGGCACAAGGACGCGGCCTGCGCCGAACCGGTCAACGGCAACACTGCGAGTACGCCCACCGCCAGCGCCAGCCCCAACACGCGTCTCACGCGCCACCGTTCGTCAGATCCGCTCATCCGCATGGTCCTTGTCGTCGATCCGTCAACGGACGGAATCGTAACTGCGAGATCCGCGCTTCTGCCCAAAGTTCCGCACTTCACTTAATTCAGCGCGGCAGCTCACCGGCGCCAGACGGCAGAATCCCAGACTCCATGGGGCCGGACGGACAGTTCACCGTGTTTAGCCCTGCTACGCAGTCAGTACGCATTCGGTTATCGTGGCGCCATGGGAGCAGCGCTGGACCGACGCGTGTTGAGACTGGTCGGCGAGGTCATGGGCCTGCTCGTCATGGAGGAGCTCTGCGAGGGGCTCCTCCTCGCCCTCCGGCGGGCCATCCCCGCGGACTTCTGCGCGATGAACGAGGTTCCGGGCGACATCGAGGGCGCGATCTCGATCACCGACCCGCCGGCCTCAGAAGCCGATCACCGAGCCTGGGCCCGCTACGGGCACCAGAACCCGATCGCCGATCACTTCATGCGCACTCGTGACGGCCGTCCCACGAGGTTCTCTGACCTCCTCACCCGGCGCCAGCTGCACCGGCTGGAGATCTACACGGAGATCTATGGCCCGCTCGGCGTCGAGTACCAGATCGCCTTCATGCTGCCCTCGCGCTCGCAGCGAGTGCTGGGCGTCGCCCTGAGTCGGATCCGAAGGGATTTCACCGCCGCCGAACGAGATCTGCTCGCCGTCGCCCGCCCCTATCTCATCCAGGCCTATCGCAACGCGCTGGCCTTCAGCAATGGCTCCCGGCAGGAGGGCCCCCCGATCCGCGCCGCGGAGCTACAGCGCCTGGGCCTGACGAGGCGCCAGGCGGAGGTGCTGGGACTGGTCGCGATGGGCCGCTCCGATCAGCACACCGCCGAGGCCCTGGGGATCGGCGTCCGGACCGTCCAGAAGCACCTCGAGCACGCCTACCGAGCGCTCGAGGTCCGTAACCGATCCGAGGCCGCGGCGCTCGTCTGGGACCACGTGGGGCACTGACGGCAGGTCGGCCAACGCTGCTACGCCGAGCGAGCGCGAGCGGGGCCGATTCGTGTGCTGGTCTCGCTCCATGCGGGCGGAGGGACTTGAACCCCCAAGGGCTTTCGCCCACCGGCTCCTAAGGCCGGCGTGTCTACCAATTCCACCACGCCCGCGTGGCGCTGCTCGTTCTAGCAGAGCACTACGATGCCCCGGCGGCCCGGGTGCCCAAATCGGTAAAGGGAGTGGTCTCAAAAGCCGCCGCTCGCAAGAGCTTGTGGGTTCGAGTCCCACCCCGGGCATCACGCCACGCGCCGGTGCGCCGGCCCCTGCACGCAGACGCAAGAATGGATGAATGAGCGGATCGCTGCACCGACGCCGGGGTCTTCGCATAGGCGGCGCAGCGGTCGCCCTCCTCATGGCAGTCCTGCTGGGTAGCTCGCCGGCGGGCGCGAGCACCGGCAAGAGCACGAGCACGAGCACGAGCAATCCTGCCTGCGGCCGCGCCACACAAGCCACGATCGCGGCAGTCGACTCCGCGGTTGCCGCGCATATCTACGACAACGAGGTCTCGGGCCGGGAGGTGAGGACAGACATCGCCAACGTCACGGGCGCCGCCGACCTCCGAACCGCGGTCGCCGCCGACGATGCAAAGGCGACTCACGCCGCGGTGCTGCGGCTGATCTTCCACCCGGCTTGGCACATCGTTCGCCTGCAGGTGTTCGACCGCGCCGGCAGGCTGCTGGCGGACATCGGCGGCGCCTACACGATCGCGCCCGTTCCGGGCGTGCTGAAGTCCGGGGCGCGCACGATCGGGAGTTTCATCATATCGGTGCAGGACGACACCGGCGAGACCAAGCTCGAGACGCGCTTCGTCGGCAATCCGGTGGCGATCTACGTGCTCGGCCTGCTCGTTGCCGAGCGCTACGGGAACTTCCCGCGGAGACTGCCCTCGGGCTCGTCGCTGAGCCTTGACGGAACGCAATACGCCCTCGTCACCCAGGCCTTCAATGCGTTTCCCAGTGGCTCGCTCGTGGAGACCATGGCGATAGCGCAGCCGCCGCCGTCGCTCGAAGGTGTTCCGTGCACGCTCGTACGCTCCTACGAGTTCGGGCGGGTCGCTCAGCGTCTGGCGGTGCTCGCCACCGATCTCCCCCACCAATATCCCGGCTATGCCACCACGGTCGCCATGTACACGGGGATCGACGTCTTCGTGCGCAGCGGAAGCCGCCTGCTTGGGACCAGCGGGGGAGCGGGTCCGCCAAAACCGCCGAGCTCCGGCACCGTCACCTATGTCCACACCTCGTGGCTGGTGTACTCGTTCGAGCCGCAGCCGTCGGTCCGCGTCTATCTCCTGATCCCGCCGGCGTGAGCTCCGCCGAACGCGCCAACTCACCGCGGGAGCTGCTCGACCTGGTCGACGAGAGCGACCACGTGATCGGGACCGTGCGCAAGCACGAGACCGAGCGCGATCCGACGCTGATCCACCGCGAGGTGGCGATCCTCATCCACCGAGGCGATCAGCTGCTCTGGCAACTGCGCAGCGCCGTCAAGACGGTCATGCCCTTGACCTGGGACCTCGCCTGCGCCGGTCACGTCGGCGCCGGCGATGAGCCTGACGCCGCGGCGGCCCGCGAGCTCCACGAGGAACTCGGCCTCGAGCTCGAACTACTGGCGCTCGAGCGCCGGCTCATGCGCCAGCCGACAGAGACCTACTTCGCCTACATCTACCGGGCGGTCCTCAACACCGGTGTGCCGCTACGTCTGAATGCCGACGAGGTCGCCGCAACCGAGTGGTGCAGCGAGACCGATTACCACCGGTGGCGGGAGGAGGACCGGCGGCTGAGCCCTACGGCCTGCGAGCTCTCCGAGGCGTTTTGGGGCGGACGCTGGGCGTCCGGACATTGAGGCGCCGCCGCTAGAACAGGCCGACGGTGCGGCCGTCGCTGTCGATGTCGATCTCGTGCGCAGCCGGCTTCTTGCCGAGGCCGGGCATCTGCAGGACGTCTCCGCAGAGCGGCACGAGCCAGCCCGCGCCGGTGTAGGGCCGAATGTCGCGGATCGGCAGTGTGTAGCCCTCGGGCGCGTTGAGCCAGGTTGACTCGTGCGAGAGCGAGAGGTGCGTCTTGGCCATGCACACCGGGATCTTGTCGAGACCCTGGGCAGTGAACTCCTCGATCTTGCGCGAGGCCACTGGCGTGTACTCGACCTCGCCGGCGCGGAAGATGTTCTTGGCGATGGCCTCGATCTTGTCCTTGATCGGTGCGTCGATCGGATACAGCGGGTTCGTCTCCGCAGGTTGCTCGCAGGCACTCACAACCGCCTCCGCGAGCGCTGCGGCGCCGGCGCCGCCACTGCCGAAACCGTCGTTGACCTCTGCCGCAAAGGCCCCGGCTTCCAGTACGAGGCTGCGCGCACGCTCGAGATCCTCGTCGGTGTCGCCGGCGCGGCGGTTGACGCCCACGACGCACGGCACCCCAAAGGCGGCGACGTTGTCGAGATGGCGGCGAACGTTGGCCATGCCGCGCTCGAGCGCCGCATCGTCATCACCGCCGCCATGGTGCTTGATCGCGCGCACGGTCACCACGAGGACAGCCGCGCTCGCCTGCATCTTGCCCATACGGCAGACGATGTCGAAGAACTTGGTCATCCCCATGTCGGAGCCGAAACCTGACTCCGTGACGACGTAGTCACCCGTCTTGCGGGCGATGAGGTCCGCCAGCAACGAGTTGTTGCCGTGGGCGATGTTGGCAAACGGTCCGCAGTGCATGAGGCAGGGCTGCCCCTCGAGCGTCTGCACGAGGTTCGGCTTGATCGCCTCCTTGAGGAGCACCGTCATCCCCCCCGCTGCGTGCAGATCCTCAGCGGTCACAGGTTTGCCCTCGCGGGAGTAACCGGCGGTGATGCGACCGAGCCGCGCGCGCAGATCCTGCAGGTCACTCGAGACAGCCAGGATCGCCATGACCTCGGAGGCCGCGGTGATGTCGAAGCCGGTTTCACGCGGGTAGCCATTGGCGCTGCCGCCGAGCGCCACGATGTTGTTGCGCAGCGCACGGTCGTTCATGTCGATCGCGCGACGCCAGCTGATCCGCAGAAGATCGAGATCCGTCTCGTTGCCGTGATGAATCGAGGAGTCGATCAGGGCCGCGAGCAGGTTGTTGGCCGCACTGATGGCGTGAATGTCGCCGGTGAAGTGGAGGTTGAGGTCCTCCATCGGCACGACCTGGGCGAAACCGCCGCCCGCGGCGCCGCCCTTGACGCCGAAGACGGGTCCCAGCGACGGCTCGCGCAGGCAGGCAACTGGGTTCTTCCCGATGTGTCCCAGACCCTCGGTCAAACCGACGAGCGTCGTCGTCTTTCCCTCACCCGGAGGCGTCGGCGTCATCGCCGTTACACACACAAGCTTGCCGTCAGGCGCGCCAGAGAGGCGCTCGAGCACGTCCAGCGAGATCTTGGCCTTGTAACGACCGTAGGGCTCGATCTCCTCAGATTGCAGACCCATCCGCGCAGCGATCTGCTCAATCGGCTGCAGCTGGGCTTCCTGGGCGATCTCGAGGCTGCTCTTCATAACGTTCAATCCTCCTTTACAGGGCGCGCGCACCATACACGTAGGCGACCCGACCGCGCGTCGCGACCTTCCCGCTGGCCGGGCACACCGCGCGGACGGTTCGCTCAGCGCTCACGCGCCCTGCTTCCAGGCGGCCGCCGAGGCCTCGATCAGCTCTTCTAGAGGCGCGATCAGCGCCGGTGGGGCCACGAGGAGACCGCCATCGACCTCGCGCGACTCAAGCCCCGCGGCCTCGCACACGAGGAGCCCCGCGGCGCTGTCCCAAGGCTTCAGCGCCCGCTCGTAGAAGGCGTCGTAGCGTCCCATCGCCGTCCAGGCGAGATCGAGCGCGGCAGCGCCGAAGCGACGGATGTCGCGCATCAGAGGCAAAAGCTGCGCGATCAGCGCCCCATGCTTGGCCCGCAGCGCCGCGTCATAGGAGAAGCCGGTCGAAAGCAGCGCCTGCGCGAGCGCGGGCGAGTGCGCGCCGCGGTCCTCGAGGGCGATGCCGTTACGTCGCGGGCGCTCTCCGCGGCAGGCCGTGAAGGTCTCCTGGGTCAAAGGGTCGTGGACCACACCTACGCGCGTGCCCGCCTCGTCGCTGACGGCGATGCTCACGCACCACTGCGGTATCCCGTAGAGGAAGTTGACGGTGCCGTCGAGCGGGTCGACCACCCAGCGCAGTCCGCTCGATCCGCTTTCATGCGCACCCTCCTCCTCGGCCAGCAGCCCATCCTCGGGGCGCCGGCGATCGAGCAGCTCGCGGATCGCGCGCTGCGAGGCCAGGTCGGCCTCACTGACCGGGTCCGTCGGCGAGGACTTGCTCGAGACGTGTGCCTCGCGACCGGCCTCGAAGCGCTCGCGCAGCAGAGCGCCGGCGGTCTGGGCCGCCTCTTGGGCGACGTCGAGCAGCTCCGTCGAGAGCGCCTGATCGGAAGCCGCGCTCACAGCCGGTCGGCCTCGGAGGCGCATGGCAGCGGCGGCTCGCCCATCCGCAGGGACACTATCCCCTCGCTTGAGGCGCGACGGGCACGTGCGAGGATGGCGCCTCCGTGGCAGGGCTTTCCAAGTTCACCCTCGACATCACGGCGCTGCGCCGCTCGCGCGACTACCGGGTGCTCGAGTTCGGAGCGATCGTCTCGGGCCTCGGCAACCAGGCCGCTCTCGTCGCGGTGCCCGTGCAGGTCTACCTGCTCACGCACTCGACGGCACTGGTGGGCCTGATCGGTGCCGCTGAGCTGGTGCCGATGGTGATCGTGTCGCTCTTCGGCGGCGCCTTCGCGGACCGCGTCGACCGCCGTCTCATCCTGATCGTGGCACAGATCGCAACGCTCGTCAGCGCGGGGACGCTCGCTGCCCTCAGCTTCAGTGGCAGCCCGCCGGTGTGGACGATTTTCCTGCTGGCCGCGCTGCTTGGCGCCGCGGGGTCGCTCGATCTCATCGCCCGTTCCTCGATGATCGCCGGGCTGGCCGGCGAGTGGCTGCGCTCGGCGATCGCCTTCAACTTCGGCATGAGCCAGGTCACGGCGATCGTGGGCCCCGGACTGGGGGGCATCGTGATCAGCGTCGCCGGGCTGGGCTGGGTCTATGCGCTTGATGCGGCCAGCGTCTTCCTGACGATCTTCGCGGCGCTGACGATCGCCCCCCAGCGGCCGGAGAGCCAGCATGAGCACGAGCCGATCGTAGCTTCGGTGCTGAGCGGTTTGCGCTTCGTGCGCTCCGACCAAGCGCTGCTCGGCAGCTTCGCGATCGACCTCGTCGCGATGACTTTCGGGATGCCGCGCGCACTTTTCGCCCCGCTGTCGCTGCGCGTGTTCCATGCCGGCGCCGCGGGCGCCGGGCTGCTCTACGCGGCGGTCTCGGCCGGGGCCGCGATTGCCGCGCTCAGCAACGCATGGCTTGCCAGCGCCCGCTGGATCGGGCGGATCACGATCGCGATGGTCGTGATCTGGGGCGCGGCGATCGCAGCAACTGCGCTGACGCCCGACATCGTCCTGGCGGCGCTGCTGCTCGCCGTTGCCGGTGCTGCCGACAGCATCAGCGCCGTATGCCGCACCACGATCGCCCAGCTCGTCACCACCGACGCGATGCGCGGGCGAATGAGCGCCGTCTACACACTCGTCGTCACCGGCGGTGTCCGCCTGGGCGACATCGAGTCAGGGACCGTCGCGTCGGTGAGCACGCCACGCTTCTCGGTGCTGAGCGGCGGCCTCGCCTGTCTTGCGAGCGTCGGGGTCGTGATGTTCGCCTTCCCTCAGCTCGCCCGCTTCGACGCACGCGAGCACGCGCAAGCCGAGCCGGCCCTGGCGAGCTAGCCAGGCCAATCGGCCTCCTTATACTCAGGCGCCCGTGTCCGCCGCCGTCCCCGACAGTTCAGTCACGATCATCGGCGCCTCGGGTTCGCTGGGTTTCGCGCTCGCGGTGCGATTCGCCGTAGCGGGTATCGAGGTGACGATCGGCTCGCGCGAGGAGAGCCGCGCTCAGGAGACGGTCGAGCGCGTGCTGGCCGCCGCACCGGGGTGTCGCGTGAACGGGCTCACCAACGCCGAGGCCGCCGCCGCCAATGAGCTCGTCGTGCTCAGCGTCCCCTTCCGTTCGCACCAGGAGACGGTGGTGCAGATCGGCGAGAGTATGCGCCCCGGCCAGCTCGTGATCGACGCCACCGTCCCCCTCGCCGCCTCGGTCGGCGGGCGCCCGACGCGGATGCTCGGCGTCTGGCAGGGATCGGCGGCGCAGCAAGCGCAGGAGCTCGTGCCCGAGGGCGTCACCGTGGTCGCGGCGCTCCACACCGTCAGCGCCGCGACGCTCGCGGACCTCGGGCGCTCGCTCGACGAAGACGTCTTGATCGTCGGCGATCGCCGCGCCGATAAGGCTCGTGCGGCGGCGCTGATAGGCCGCGTCGAGGGGTTGCGCTGCGTGGACGCGGGCCGGCTCGAGATGGCGCGCATCGTCGAGTCGCTCACCGCGCTACTGATCGCGGTAAACGGGCGCTACAAGACTCACGCCGGGATCAGCCTCACGGGGCTTCCCGACACGCTCTGGTGAGCGTTGCGCTGCTCTCGGGCGGCACGGGCGGAGCGAAGCTCGCGCGCGGTCTCTACGAACTTCTGGGAAGCGCCCTCGCTGTCATCGCCAACACCGGTGATGACCTCGAGATCTACGGCGCCGAGGTCTCCCCCGACCCCGACCTCGTCAGCTTCTGGCTTGCCGATCGCATCGACGAGCGCGGCTGGGGCATCGACGGCGACAGCTTCAACGCGATGGAGATGTTCGCGCAGCTCGGTCACGAGATCTGGTTCTCGCTCGGCGACCGCGACCTCGCGCTTTGCCTCGAGCGCCGCCGTCTGCTCGAGTCGGGGCTCACGCGAAGCGCCGCCCAGGCGGCGTTGACGCGAGGCCTGGGCGTGACCGCGGCGGTGATCCCGATGAGCGACGAGCGCGTCCGCACCACGATCCTCAGCGAGGGCAACACGCTCACGTTGCACGAATTCTTGATCGGCACGGGCGGCGGCGCCCCCATCGATGACGTCCGTTTCGAGGGCGCCGCCGCGGCAGCAGCCTCGCCCGCCGCCCTCGCCGCCATTGCCGCCGCCGAGGCCATCGTGATCGGTCCCTCCAATCCGATCATCTCGATCGGTCCGATCCTCGCCATCGAGGAGCTCCGCGAGGCCATCGAAGCGTCGGCGGCCCCTGTGATTGCCGTCAGCCCGATCGTCGGCGGCAAGGTGCTCAAGGGGCCTACCGCAGCCTGCCTTGACTGGGCCGGACACAGCGCCGACGCGGCGGGCGTCGTCGCGCACTATGGCTCGCTGATCGACGCCATCGTGGCCGATGAGCCGGTCAGCGGGATCCGCTCGCTGGAGTGCGATACCTGGATGGGCGCCGCGAGCGCGCGGCGCGAGCTCGCGCGGGCAACGCTCGAATTGGCCGAGGCTCTGCGTGGTGGCGCGTGATGCGCACGCTCGCGATCCTCCCCGTCAAGCGCTTCGAGCTCGCCAAGACGCGTCTCGGCGAGCAGTTGCAGCCGCGTGAGCGCCGCACGCTCGCGCAGGCGATGGTCAGCGACGTGCTCGATGCGCTGCTGGCCAGCGAATGGCTCGAGGCGGTCGTCGTGGTCACCAACGAGACAACCGTCAGCGAGCTGGCGCACGCGCGCGGAGCGCGCGTGCTGACAGACGCTGCTGAGGCCGGCCAGAGCGCAGCCGCGCTGATCGGTGTGGCCCACGCCCTCGCCGAAGGATACGAACGCGTGCTGCTCGTCCCCGGCGACTGCCCGGCCCTCAACACGGCCGCCCTGCGCACGCTGCTCGAGCGGCCGATGCGAGCGCCGGCCGTAACGATCGTCTCCGACCGCGCCGGCAGCGGCACCAATGCGCTGCTGCTCGTCCCGCCCGACGCAATCGAGCCGGGCTTTGGCCCCGACAGCTTCGCTCGCCACCGCGACCGCACTGAGCAAGCGCGGGCGGACTGGCACTCCGAGCCCCTCCCACAGCTGCTTCTCGACATCGACACACCGGAGGATCTCGCGCTCCTGCGCTCGGCGCATGCAGGCCCGGCGACCGCAGTGGTGCTGGCTGAGCTCTGATGGGCGAACTCGTCGCCACCGCGTTGAGCGGTCTGCCCGAGATCGTCCGGGGCAGCGACCTCGCGACGCTCATCATCGACGCCGCCGACGGCGTCCTGGGCGACGGTGACATCGTCGTCGTGGCGCACAAGGCGGTCTCTAAAGCACAGGGCCGCCTGCGGATCCTGGCCGAGATCGAGCCGGGCGATGAGGCCCGCGAGCTGGCCGGCACGCTCGCAAAGGACCCCCGCCACGTGCAGGCGATCCTCGACGAGAGCGAACTGGTGGTCCGGGCGCAGCGAGGCGTTCTGATCGTGCGCACCCGTCACGGCTTCGTCTGCGCCAACGCCGGCATCGACGAGTCAAACGCGCCCGAGGACGGCACGATCGTGCTGCTGCCGCTGGATCCCGACGGCGCCGCTCGGGAGTTGCGTGCGCGCCTGCGCGATTTGGGCGGAACGAGCCCGGCCGTCTTGATCACCGACAGCTTCGGTCGCGCGTGGCGCCACGGCCAGCTCGATTGTGCGATCGGCGCCGCCGGACTGACGGCCCTCGACGACTGGCGTGGGCGTGGCGACCGCCGCGGCCGCGAGCTTCACGCGAGCGTGATCGCGGTCGCCGACGCCATTGCCGCGACCGCGGATCTGGCGCGTGCCAAGGACTCCGGCGAGCCGGTCGTGATCATCCGCGGACTCGAGGTTCACGTCACACGCGAGGACGGCCCCGGCGCCGCCGCGATGATCCGAAGCCGCGCCGAGGACCTCTTCCCCTAGACCGCCGCTGCGTCGAGGCCGGCAGTCGGCCGTACCGCCCACGCGCAGACAGAGCTCCGGGTCGCCCGAGCCCTGCCTGTGCCCGGCGGGCAGCTCGGTCGAACTCTGGCGTGGTGACCGCTCGCGCGTGAGGCGGTCACCACGCCGGCGCGGCTCTCAGGCCAGATCGAACCGGTCCAGGTTCATCACCTTGTCCCACGCGGACACGAAATCGTGCACGAACTTCTCCTGGGCGTCGTCGGAGGCGTAGACCTCCGCGATCGCCCGCAGCTGGGAGTTCGAGCCGAAGACGAGATCGACGGCGGTGGCGGTCCATTTGACCTCGCCGGTGCCGCGATCGCGACCCTCGAACACCTTGGTCGACGAGCCGTTCCCAGACGACCCGGCGGCCTGCCATTGCGTGGACATGTCGAGGAGGTTGGTGAAGAAGTCGTTCGACAACGTCTCCGGCCGATCCGTGAGCACCCCGTGCTGCGAGTGCTGATGGTTGGCGTCGAGCCCGCGCATGCCGCCGAGGAGGACCGTCATCTCGGGCGCGGTGAGCCGCAACATGTTCGCCCGGTCGAGCAGCAACGTCTCGAGCGGTAGCGGGAGACCGCCTCGCGCGTAGTTGCGGAAGCCGTCGGCGACCAGTTCGAGCACCGCGAAGGACTCCACGTCGGTTTGCTCCTGCGATGCGTCGGTGCGTCCGGGCGCGAAGGGAACGCGCACGCTTTGGCCCGCCTTCTCGGCCGCCTGCTCGACTGCGGCGCACCCGCCGAGCACGATCAGGTCAGCGAGCGAGACCTGCTTGCCGTCGGAGCGCGAATCGTTGAAGCGCTGCTGGATCCCTTCGAGGCTCCTCAACACCTTCGCCAGCTGCGACGGGTCGTTGACCTCCCAACTCCTCTGGGGCTCCAGTTGAAGCCGCGCACCGTTGGCACCGCCGCGCTTGTCGGTGCCCCGGAAGCTCGCCGCCGCAGCCCAGGCCGCGCCGACGAGCTCAGAGACAGACAGGCCCGCGGCGAGGATCTCGCTCTTGAGGGCCTCGATGTCGGCCTCGTCGATCAGCGGGTGGTCGACCGCGGGGACCGGGTCCTGCCACAGCTGCGGCTCCGGAACCCAGGGCCCGAGGTACCGCGAGAGCGGCCCCATGTCGCGATGAAGCAGCTTGTACCAGGCCTTGGCGAACGCCTCGGCAAGCTCGTCGGGGTTCTCGTGGAAGCGCTTGGCGATCGGCGCGTAGATCGGATCCATGCGCATCGAGAGGTCGGTCGTGAGCATCACCGGCGCATGCCGCTTCGCCGGGTCGTGGGCATCCGGGACGGTGTCCTGGGCTTCGGGGTTGGTCGCCGTCCACTGCTTCGCGCCAGCCGGACTGGTCGTCATCTCCCAGTCGTAGCTGAAGAGGTTCTCGAGGAAGCCGTTGTCCCACTTCGTCGGCTCGGCGGTCCAGGCGCCCTCGAGCCCGCTGGTGAGCGCGTCGGCGCCCACGCCGCTGCCGACGCTGTTCTTCCAGCCGAGGCCCTGCTGCTCGATCGGGGCGGCTTCGGGCTCGGGGCCGATCTGGTCTGGATCCACGGCGCCATGCGTCTTGCCGAAGGTATGGCCGCCGACGATGAGGGCGAGCGTCTCCTCATCGTTCATGGCCATCCGCGCGAAGGTCTCGCGAATGTCGACGGCGGCGGCATGCGGATCGGGGTTGCCGTTGGGCCCCTCCGGGTTGACGTAGATGAGGCCCATCTGGACCGCGCCGAGGGGGCCGCTGAGCTCGCGCTCGCCGCTGTAGCGCTCGTCGCCCAGCCAGGTGTCCTCTGGACCCCAGAAGATCTCCTCCGGCTCCCAGATGTCCTCACGGCCGAAGCCGAATCCGAACGTCTTGAGGCCCATCGATTCGATCGCACAGTTGCCGGTGAAGACCAGCAGATCGGCCCAGGAGATCTTGCGGCCGTACTTCTGCTTGATCGGCCAAAGTAGGCGCCGCGCCTTGTCGAGGCTGGCGTTGTCAGGCCAGCTGTTGAGCGGGGCGAAACGCTGGGCACCCGAGCCACCGCCACCGCGCCCGTCGGCGATGCGGTAGGTCCCGGCCGCGTGCCACGACATGCGGATGAAAAGCGGTCCGTAGTGGCCATAGTCGGCCGGCCACCAGTCCTGGGAGACGGTCATCAACTCGATGAGATCGGCCTTGAGCGCCTCGACATCGAGCGTCTTGAACTCCTCGGCGTAGTCGAACGCCTCGCCCATCGGCGTGGCCAGGGGCGAGTGGTGATGCAGGACCTGGAGATCCAGCTGCTCTGGCCACCAGTCCTGGTTGGTGCGCGGCCGCGCGGGCGCCGGAGTCGGGGACGGGATCGCTGGGTTCTCGGATTCACTGACGGTGTCGGCCACCGATGCCTCCTGAGGTTTCATGGGTTCTTTTCGAAACTTCGCTCGGCGACGTCGATTGCCACGATTCCGAGCTGCCTACTGCTGTGTTGGTTTGGCTTGCTTCGGCCGGTCACCCCGACGACACGGGTGTCCCGGCTACGCAGTCGGGGCATCGGCCCCAGAAGGTGATCTCTGCCTCGTCGACGACGAAACCCTGCTCGTCGGGGACCGCGATGCACGGCGCTTCGCCGACGCCGCATTCGATGTCGACGACGACACCGCAATCGCGGCAGATCAAATGGTGGTGGTTGTCGCCGGAGCCGGCCTCGAAGAGGGCGGCACTCCCGGCCGGCTCGATCCGCCGGGCCAGCCCGACGGCGACGAGAGCCCCGAGCGCGTCATACACCGCCTGCGTCGAGACCGCTCCCAGGCGTTCGGCCACCAGGCCCGATAGCTCCTCAGCACGGTAGTGGTGCCGGCGCGCCCGCAGAAGGTCGAGGACCGCGATGCGCTGAGCGGTACAGCGCAGGCCTGTCGCGCGAATGTCGGTGCCGCTGGCGCTCATCGCGGCGACACCATATTGGACGGCTTCAAAGAACAGACTCCGCCCAATCTAGGCGCGACCCGCTGCGCTCCACAGTCACAAATCTCCAGACCGCCCTAACGTCCACATCGATGGCGCATGTGCACGTCCTCAGCGACGACCTCCTGTTCGGTTCGCGCCTGCAGGCCGATCTGAGCGCCAACGGACACGAGGTGACGCTCGGGCCGCTCCCCGACGCGGCTGCCGCGGCGATCATCGCCGATCTCACCCACGACCCGGACGCCCGACTCGCCACGCTCGTGCCGCTGCTCGCGAGCGCGCCGTCGCGGCCGCCCGTGCTCGGATTCTTCTCCCACGTCGAGCCTGGCGTGCGCGAGCGCGCGCTGGCGGCGGGCGTCGATCAGGTCGTGCCTCGCTCGCGCATCGCGCGCGAAGGACCGGCACTGCTTGCGGCGCTGCTCGCTACTGCGCGTTGATCTCGCGCATCTCGTCGCGCAGCGACTGCGGGCGGCCCCAGACGGACTCGACCGGGACGCGGCCCTCGCGAACCTCGCGCAGCGCCAGTTCGCCGTCGATCCCGGCGTCGTCGAGCAGACCCAGTGCCATGTGCACGGCGTCGACCGCGGCGGCGTGGCCGAAGCGGTGGGCGACCAGTAGGCGCCAGTGCCAGTCGTACTCGGAGTAGGGCTGCGCGTTCGCGACGACGAGGAAGACGGCGGCCTCGACGTAGCGATTCTCGTCGGCGATCCGCAGATCGAGCTCGAGGTCCGTCCAGTCAGCCGGTAGCGACTCGACGATCTCAGTGAAGGCAGCAGCGAGAGACATCGTCTGACAGCCTAGCGGCGGCGGGCTCCCGCGACCCCGCCGGGGCGAAAACGACGTCTTGTATGCTCGAAACGTGGCTGTCGCAACCGACGATCGCGAGTACCGGGCGGCGACCGAGGCGGTCGCCCTGCTCGACCGCTCAGAGCGCGGCAAGCTGGCCTTGACCGGCGAAGACGCTGTCGTCTTCCTGGACTCGCTGCTCTCCAACGACATCGCCGGAGTGGCGCTCGGCAGTGGCGTCGACGCCACGCTGCTGACCCACAAGGGCCGCATGCTCGCGGAGGTCCGCGTGCTGCGCTCCGAGGACGAGCTCGAGCTCGACAGCGAGCGTCCCGGACTCCAGGCGCTGTTCGACGCGCTCAACAACTTCCGGATCGGCTACCGCGCCGAGCTGCACAAGCGAACGCTGCAGCGCGGGTTGCTGTCACTCATCGGTCCCGGCGTCGACGCGCTCCTCGGGCCGCAGGCCCCCCCGCCCGCCGAGCACGACCACGTCAGCGCCACGCTCGCCGAACGTCCCGTCCGTCTGATCCGCACCGACCTGGGCGTCGATGTGCTCTGCGCGAGCGAGGACACCGATGCCGTGGCCGGCGCCCTAACGGCGGCGGGAGCGGTTGCAATCGACCAGCCGGCGGCCGAGACCGTGCGCATCGAGAGCGGCCGCCCGCGCTTCGGCATCGAGATCGGCGAGGACACGATGCCGCAGGAGGCCGGCATCCACGAGCGCGCGGTGTCCTACTCGAAGGGCTGCTACGTCGGTCAGGAGACGGTCGCCCGGCTGTACTGGAAGGGCAAGCCCAACCGCCACCTGCGCGGCCTGCGACTGGATCGTCCCGCGGCCCCCGGCGACTCCCTCACGCTCGCCGGAGCCCAGGTCGGAAGCGTCGGGTCCTTCGCCGACTCGCCGCGGCTGGGTCCGATCGCGCTCGCCATGCTCCGCCGCGAGGCTGAGCCCGGCAGCGAACTGCAGCTGGCCGGTGGCGCCGGACGCGCCGTCGTCGTCGAGCTCCCGTTCAGCCCTCCGGCTTAGCCCGAGACCGCTGGTGCCCGGGTGGTGTCGTCGGGGACATCAGAAAGCCACGGCAGCGGCGGCGGTCGGCGAGGCCGGCCCGGCGGGGGTGATCGCCATCACCTCGCTCTCGGCCACGGCGCCCCACCGGATCTATACGATTGCCACCGCATGGGCCATGAACGCTTTGAAACCGGGCGAACGCGCCCTGGCGCGACGGTAGAGGCAGCTGCCTGATGTCGGGCGTCGTTCATGTGCCCTGGTACGCGACGGGCTTCCGCGGCGACCAGCTGCAGGCTGAGCTCGAGCGCGTCAGCGCGCTGTCGGTCCGCTACGGCGCCACCTACTACGCCGTCTACCGCGGCCGCGACGACCGCTACAAGCTGCTCCAGGTGCTCGAGTTCGAGAGCCACATGGACTGGGAGCGCTTCTGGAACGGCCCCGAGATGATCGATCTGCGCGCCTACTGCCAGGGGTGGTACCAGGTGCCGATCCTCTACGCCTGGAACGACCTCGTCTGCGAGGGCCGCGCCGTCGCGCGGGCGGCCTCGGCGGGCGAGGACCACTGAGAAGCCCCGTCGTTCAGGACTGTTCGAGCGGCGCCATCGTCAGTCCGGCAGCGCGCAGCATCTCCCAGTAGTGCTCGGCCGCCTCGCGATGCCCGGCCCAGACGATCGCCAGACCGCCGTTGTGGATGCGGTCGGCGAAGGCGTAGCCCTGTTCGAGGGAGACGCCGGGGATCACACGCGCGAGGGTTGAGGCGACGTGGTCGAAGGTGTTGTGGTTGTCGTTTCGCACGATCACGTTCCAGCGGCCACCGAGACCGTCCTGGGGCCCCGCGACTCGCGGTAGCTCGACCGTTTCGCTCACTGCGACGCGGCCTCGCGCTTTGCCCAATAGCGCTCGAGGCCCGCGTAGACCTGATCGAGCGGGGCGCCGAGCGAATACACGTCGGCGGCGCTTGCGACTTCGTCGGCCGCGATGTCCGCAGCCATCGCCGCGACGAACTCCTCCGCGGAGAGCTCGCGCGAGCGCCGTGCGGCGACCTCCAGCGCACGCTCGATCGCATCGAGTTGGCGGAGCCCGTCGAAGCGGCCGAAGTGCGTGATCGCGACCTCGCCCGGGCGCCATTCGCGCAGGCGGGCGATCGACTGAGACCAGGCCTCGACGTCGATGTCGGGTGGCGGCGTCGGTGCGAGCACGTAGTCGCTGCCGTGTGCGCGCACGCCGGCGACATCGCCCACGAACGCGGTCTGGGTCTCGGGATGCCAGTAGCTGACGTGGTGAGAGGCATGTCCCGGGGTGTAGGCGACCTCGAAGGCGCCCAGCGACTCGCCGCCGGCCAGCGCGCGCACTCTCTCCTGCGGCACCGAGCGCACCTCGCCCCAGAGGCGCTCCATATCGTCGCCGTAGAGCCGGGTCGCGCTGGCGAGCAGCCGTGAGGGGTCGACCAGATGGCGCGCGCCACGCTCGTGGACCCACACCTCAAGCTCCGGCCACAGGGCGGCGAGCGTGCCGGCTCCGCCGGCGTGATCGAGGTGGATATGCGTCAGCGCCAGCACGCGCGGGCGCTCATCCCCCAACTGCTCAAGCAGCGTCGGCACACGCGAGGCCGGGCCGCAGTCGATCAGCACGTCGCCCACCAGGTAGCAGCAGATGACGCCGGCGTGGTCGAGCTGGTGGACGTCGATCTCGCGTATCGCCGTGGGGGCAGTCACGAAGAGAAACCCTACCCAGGCCGGCGCGCACCGGCGCCCAAGAGATCCAGACGGGCTTGACAAACGACTGTTCGCGATATATCGTGATGCGTCACAAGACTAACTAATAGAGGAGTAGTACATGAGTCAAAGTTACGCCAGTGGTGGCGCCTGCCACCACCCATTCAAAGGACACCGTGGCTTCTTCGCAATGGAGCGCGGCGAGCGCGGTCCCCGCGGTCCGCGCGGCTTCGGTGATTTCGGTCCCGGCTTCGGTTTCGGCGGTCCACGCGGTTTCGGCGGTCCCCGAGGCTTCGGCCGCCACGGCGGCAAGGCACGGCGCGGCGACATCCGCACCGCTGCGCTCCTGCTGCTCGCCGAGGAGCCACGCAACGGCTACTCGATCATGCAGGAGATCGAGCAGCGCTCCGACGGCGTCTGGCGTCCGAGCCCCGGCTCGGTCTACCCGGCGCTCGCGCAGCTGGAGGACGAGGGACTGATCCGCTCCGAGGAGTCCGACGGCCGCAAGCGCTTCGCGATCACGGACGCCGGTCGCGAGGTCATCGCGGCGCGCCCCCAGGAGGCCCCCGCGCCATGGGATACCCTGGCGGACGGAGTCTCGAGTGATGTCCAGGAGCTCTTCGGCCTGATGCGTCAGGTCGGCGTGGCCGGCATGCAGCTCGTACAGACGGCGACCGAGAAGCAGATCAGCGAGGCCAAGCAGGTGCTGACCGACACACGACGCGCGATCTACCGGATCCTCGCCGACGGCGAGGAAGGCAAGGGCGAGTGACGGACCTCTCCCCCAACGGCGGCGGCGCCACCCTGGCGCCGCCGACCGCGGCAGCCTCGATCTCCGTACACGGCCTCTCCAAGAGCTACGGGGAGATCGAGGCCGTACGCGGGATCGATTTCGAGGTCGCGCCCGGGGAGATCTTCGGCTTTCTGGGTCCCAATGGGGCCGGCAAGTCGACGACGATCTCGATGCTCTGCACGCTGGTCAAGCCGACCGGCGGCAGCGCCACGGTGGCGGGCTTCGACGTCAACACCCAGCGCGACGCCGTTCGCCGCAACATCGGGCTCGTCTTCCAGGACACGACGCTCGACACATATCTGAGCGCCGAGCAGAACCTGCGCCTGCACGCCGAGCTCTATGGCGTGCAGCGCGAGCTGGTGGCGCCGCGGATGCAGCAGGTGCTCGAGATGGTCGGCCTGTGGGAACGGCGCAAGAGCGCGGTGGCGACGTTCTCGGGCGGCATGAAACGCCGCCTGGAGATCGCGCGTGGCCTGATGCATTCACCCCGCGTGCTCTTCCTCGATGAGCCTACGGTCGGGTTGGATCCGCAGACACGCAGCTCGATCTGGGCCTACATCCGTGAGCTGAAGGGCGCCGAGGACATCACGATCTTCCTCACGACCCACTACATGGACGAAGCCGAGTACTGCGACCGGATCGCGATCATGGACAAGGGCGTGATCGTGGTGCTCGACACCCCCGACGCGCTCAAGGCCTCGATCGGTCACGACCGCGTGACGCTCACCACCGACGGCGATGACGCCGCGATCGCCGCTCTTGCCGAACGCTTCGAGATCGAGGCGAAGATGTCCGAGGGTGCCGTTGTCTTCGGCGTGCCGGCCGGCGAGTTGTTCGTGCCGCGGCTGTTCGCGGAGCTCGGCGTACCGATCCGCTCGGTGAGCGTTTCGCGCCCCTCACTCGACGACGTCTTCATGTCCTACACCGGCACCACCATCCGCGACGCCGAGGCGACAGACGCCGAGCGCAACCGCGCGACCATGACCGCCTTCCGGAGGCGTGGCTGATGGCTCAGGCGACCAGCCCCGGTCCGCTCGCGGCGCGCGCGCCGACGGCGGCGGTCCACGTCCCGCCGAGCAGCATCCGCGGTGATCTGCGCGCGGTGAAGATCGTTTGGCAGCGCGAGATGATCCGCTTCAGCAAGGACCGCCTGCGCATCGTCACCCAGCTCGTCCAGCCGATCCTCTTCCTGTTCGTTCTGGGCACCGGCCTCTCGCGCCTGGCCAGCGCGGGCACTCACGGCGTCGATCTGCGCACCTTCGTGTACCCCGGCGTCCTCTGCATGGCCGTGCTCTTCACGGCGATGTTCTCGGCCGCCTCACTGGTCTGGGATCGCGAGTTCGGGTTCCTGCGCGAGATGATGGTCGCGCCGGTGCGTCGCAGCGCGCTGGTGCTCGGCAAGTGTCTCGGCGGCGCCACGGTGGCCGGCTGTCAGGGCCTGGTCGTGATCGCCCTGGCCGGGGCCGTCGGCGTGCCCTACAACGTCTCGCTCCTCGTGGGCGTGTTCGCCCTCCAGCTCGTGCTCGCGTTTGCGATCACGGCCTTCGGCGTGATGGTCGCGGCGCGGATCAAGCAGATCCAGTCGTTCATGGCCGTCACGCAGATGGTGATGATGCCGATGTACTTCCTCTCGGGCGCGATCTTCCCGGTCTCGGGTCTGCCCGCCTGGTTGACGGTCCTCAACCGCCTCGACCCGCTGACTTACGCCGTCGACCCGATGCGGCGTCTCGTCTTCAATCACCTCCACATCAGTGCTGCAGCCCGCAAAGCACTCGATCCGGGCGTCACGTGGTGGGGTTGGCACGTCCCCAGCATGCTCGAGGTCGCCGTCGTGGCCTTGATCGGTCTCGCCTGCCTGGGCGTCGGCGTGCTCGAGTTCAGCGGTCGCGAGTAGCGACAGCGCGCCGGACCGAGACCTGCCGCGCCCGCGCGCCGCGGCTGTAGCAAAGTTGTAAGGGTTCCTCGGGCATTCATGCGCGAGAATCCCTCTCCGCGCATGTTGCTCCTGTTGCTCTTCGCCCTGCTGGTCGGCGCCGGCACGGCAGTGTCACCGTGCGTGCTGCCGGTGTTGCCGGCGATGCTCTCGGCCAGCGGATCTGGCGGGCGGCGGCGACCGCTCGGGATCGTGCTCGGTCTGACCACGACCTTCGCGATCACGATCATCGGCGTCGCCAAGGTCGTCGACGGCATCGGTCTGGGCAACGACCCGCTGCGCGATATCGCGATCGCCGTGCTCGCGGTCTTCGGCGTCGCGCTGATTGTGCCGCAGGTCGGCCAATTCTTCGAGCGCCCCCTCGCCGCCCTTTCGCGCCTCGGACCGCGGACGCGCGGTGACGGCTTCGCCTCCGGTCTGCTCGTCGGCGCCGCGCTCGGGTTCGTCTACACCCCCTGCGCTGGCCCGATCCTCGCCGCGGTGATCACCGTCAGTGCCGCGAGCGGACGGGCTGTCGAGGTCGGTCTCGCCTACGCGCTCGGAACCGGCCTGATGCTGCTCGCGCTGGCCCTCGGCGGGCGCCGGGTGCTCGACCGCATGCGCCGCGCCGGCCGGGTGCTCCTCGTCCAGCGAGCGCTCGGACTGGTGCTTCTCGCGACTGCGGTCGCGCTGGCCACGCAGCTCGACGTGAAACTAGATGAGTGGATTGCCGAGCACATTCCCAACGTCAACATCACCTCCTTCATCGATAACTCGGGCAACGTCTCCCAGCGCCTCGCCGATGTCCGCACGCACAAGGCGAAGTTCGTGCCGGTGGCGCAGAGCGCATCGCTGCCGGGTGTGAAGACGCCCTCGCTGCCGGACTACGGCAGCGCACCCCCGTTCGTCGGGACCGAGGACTGGTTCAACACATCCCACGGGCGGCCGCTGACGATCAAGGGACTGCGCGGCCGCGTCGTGCTGATCGACTTCTGGACCTACACCTGCATCAACTGCATCCGCACGCTCCCTTACCTCGAGGCCTGGGACGCGAAGTACCGCAGCAAGGGACTGACCATCGTCGGCATCGAGGCGCCTGAGTTCCCCTTCGAGAAGGACGCCTCGAACGTGCTCGACGCGATCCACCAATTCGGGATCCACTATCCGGTCGTCCAGGACAACAATCTCGACACCTGGAACATCTGGGGCAACGATGCTTGGCCCGCCGACTACCTGATCGATTCCACCGGCCAGGTCCGCTACATCGCAGTCGGTGAAGGCGACTACACCCAGACGGAGGCCGCGATTCGCGCGCTGCTCGCACGGTCAGGCGCCAAGGGGCTCGGCAGCGGCGCCCAAGCCCACGACGCGATCACGCCCTCGCAGCAGGCGACGCCCGAGACCTACCTCGGGACGGCGCGCGCCGCCGGCTGGCTGCAGCGACCCAAGTCGGGCACCTATACCTACGCCACGCCGACGCTCCCCTTCCCGGTGAACGAGTTCGGCTACGGCGGCAAATGGCAGATCGGGCCCCAGCAGGCGCTCGCCCTCGGGCACGCCACGATCCAGGCCGAGGTCCAGGCCAAGAACGTCTACATCGTGCTCTCACCGCCAGCGCACGGCGCCGGGTCGGTGGCCGTCACCGTAGACGGCCACCCCACCCGGACGCTGCATGTCACCGAGCAGCGCCTCTACACGGTCGCGTCGTTCGCGAGCGACTCGCGCCACGCGATCGAGCTGCGCTTCGCGCCCGGCACGAGCGGCTACTCGTTCACCTTCGGCTGAGGCCCTCCGTCAGGATCGCCAGCACCGCGGCATTCCTCCCCGATCGCGAGCCGCATCGGCGCGCGATCAAAGATCATTCGCCGACGAACGCGACGACCCGGGCAAAGCCGGCGCTGGCGCCGCGAATCTTCACCGGGAAGGCGGCGACCTTGAAGCCGCTCGAGCGGCCGATCTGCTCCAAGTGCGCGAGCTTTTCGATCTGGCAGTAGGAGCGCGTGATGCCGGCGAAGTGGGCAGGCCAGATGTAGCTCCCATCGCCGGTGCGGGCGAAATCCTCCGCCATCGCGGCGAAAGGCCGGTCGAAGCCGAAGGCGTCGATCCCGATCACCTTGATGCCCTGCTCCACGAGCCACAGCGTTGACTCACGGCCCATTCCGGGCTGTTCGAAGTACTCCGCCGAGCCCATCTTGAGGTCGCATCCGGTGTGTAGCAGCACGATGTCCAGCGGCCTGAGCTCGTGGCGGGCCGCCGCCAGCGCCTGCTGGAGATCAGAGATCTCGATGAACTCGCGCGGCTGCTTGTGGCGCAGGTCCAGCACCACGCCATCGGAGAAGAACCACTCCAGCGGCAACTCGTCGATCGTGGCCGCCGGCGCACCCTCCGACTGCGGGCCGTAATGAAAAGGCGCATCCACATGCGTTCCCGAGTGCGACAGCAGTGTCAGCATCTCATCGCCCGCTGCGCGACCGTCTGAGTACACGAGGTCCTCCTCGCGCACACCGAATTTCTCCTTGAAGAATTCAAGACCCTCGCCCTCGTGTGAGCGAAACTCGATCTTCACGGGAAACATCTCAAACGGCGCCTCGTGTTCGATCGAGACGCTGAGGTCGACGAGTCGCATTATGCGCACCCTACCGCCCCAGCCCGCGCTCGCGGCTCGCCGACCGAGCGCTGACTAGAGTTCGCCGGGTGATGGGGCGTAGAGAGGGTCCGAGCTCGCGAGCGGTCGGTGAGCGGCGCCGCCAGCACGGCGGAGACCTCGTGGTGACCGGCACCGCGACCTACACGGCGGATATATCGCTACCCGGCATGCTGCACGGCGCAATCGTTCGCAGCATCCATCCCCACGCGCGAATCCTCGGCGTCGACGCGCGCGCCGCGCTGGCCGTGCCCGGCGTGGCCGCGGTGATTGACGGCGTCGCCGCAGCCAAGGTCTGCGGGCCAATCCCGCACAGCCTCGATCCCGGCCATCTGGGCGGCAACCGCGCGGAAATTCGATGCCTCGCGCTTGGGCGGACGCGTTACGTCGGCGAACCGGTCGCCTTCGTGGCAGCCGACACGCCTGCCACGGCGCTCGCGGCCGCGCGCGCCATCGCCGTCTCCTACGAGCCGCTCGGGGCGGTCCTCGACGCCGACGAGGCGCTTCTCCCCGGGGCGCCGCTCCTGTGCGACGAGTGGGGAACGAACGTCATCATCGCCGGCGGCGCCGGTCAGGACGATTTCGACGAGGTGGCCTCGACCTGCGAGCACCGCCTGAGCGGCGAGCTTCGCGTCCACCGCGGTAACGCCGCTCCGATCGAGCCGCGGGCATGGCTCGCCGACTGGGATCGCGCACGCAGGCGTTTGACGCTCTACGCGACGTGCCAAAACCCACACCCCCTGCGCACGACCCTGGCCCAGGCGCTTCATCTGGCGGAAACGCACGTCCACGTGATCGCGCCGCGTTCCGGCGGCTCCTTCGGCCTCAAGATGTACGGCAACCGGGAGGACTTCCTGGCGCCCCTGATGGCCATCCACCTCGGGCGGCCCGTGCGGCTGCTCGAGGAGCGGGCGGCGTCGCTGCTAGCCGGCGCCCACGAGCAGACCCATCGCTACGAGGTGGCGTTCGCCGCCGACGGCGGCGTCAAGGCTTTGCGCGTGCGCTCGCTCGCCAACCACGGGGCGCCGGCGCCGGGCCACGGGTGGGGCATGGCCTTCGTATGTGCGCTCACGATGGGCGCGGGCTACTCGATCGAGCACGTGCGCGCCGAATACACGGTCGTGGCGACGAACAAGGCGCCGTGGAACGGGACCAAGCCGTTCGGCAAGGATGGCGCCGCCCTGGTGCTCGAGCACGTGATGGAGGAGGTGGCGGCCGCCATGGACCTCGACCCCGCTGAGGTCCGCAGGCGCAACCTGCTCGCGCCCGAGCGCCTCCCCTACGTCACACCGACGGGAATCGAGCTCGACAGCGGCCGCTACGAGGAGGCGCTGGATCGCGTTCTCGCCCGGCTCGACTACGCCGGGGCGCGCGCCGCCCAGCGCGCTCGCCGCGGGGACTCGGAGCTGCTCGGCATCGGCTTGGGCCTCGAGGTAACGCCGGAGGGCGCGGACATTCCCGGCGCCCTCGTGGGCGGCTTCGATACGAGCACGGTCCGCCTCGAGCCGAGCGGGGAGGCGACGGTGCTCACCGGAGTGACCTCGCCGGGCGGCGGCAACGACACGGCGATCGCCCAGCTCGTCGCCGACGAGCTGGGCCTCCTCCCCGCAGATGTTGAGGTCGTGCAGGGAGACACCGACCGCTGCCCCTACGGCTTCGGCAACATCTCGAGCCGCAGCCTGGTGGCCGGCGGCGGGGCAGCCGTGCTGGCCGCGCGTGACGTGGCCGCGCGCGTGCGCATCGTCGCCGCTCGCATGCTCGAGAGCGATCCGGGTCAGGTCACGCTCGCCGCCGGCGTGGCCCGGGCAGGCGATCGGAGCATCCCGATCGCGGTCGTGGCCGAGGCCGTCCACTCGCTGGGGTATCTGCTCGCGCTCGATATCGAGCCGAACCTCGAGTCCACGCGCAGTTTCCGCCCCACCAACATCCGCCACACTCCCGACTCTCAGGGTCGCCTGCAGCCCTACGGCAACTATCCCTACGCGGTCCACGCAGCGATCGTCGAGGTGGACCGCGGGACCGGCCTCGTTCGCTTGCGCAGGCATGTCGTCGTTCACGACTGCGGCACTCAGGTCAACCCGATGTTCGTGGAGGGCCAGGTCCACGGCGGCGTCGCCATGGGCGCCGGCGCGGCACTCGGGGAGGAGCTCCGCTACCGGGAGGACGGCCAGCCGCTCAGCGTCGGCTTCAAGACCTATCTGCTTGCCCGTGCGAGCGACATGCCGACGATCGAGCTCGAGCACATGGTGACGCCAAGTCCATTCACGCTGCTCGGCGCCAAGGGCGCCGGCGAGGCGGGCTATGCCGGCGCCCAGGCGGCCGTGTTCAATGCCGTCAACGACGCGATCCGCCCGCTCGGCGCCAGCCTGCGCCAGCTCCCCGCCAGTGCGCCCCACGTCCTGGCCGCGCTGGCGCAGGCGCGATGATCGCGACGGGGTTCGAGTATCACCGTCCCGGCGATCTGGCCGAAGCCGTGGTGACGCTCGCCTCCGATCCGGAGAACACTGCGATTCTTGGCGGCGGCACCTGGCTCGTGCCCGACCTCGAGCGCGGAGATCGCAGCGTGCGCCGGGTGCTCGACCTCGCCGCGGCAGGCCTGCGCGTGATCACCTCCCTCGCCGACGGCGGGCTGCGCGTCGGCGCGATGTGCACCTATAGCGACCTGCTGGGCACGCCGGAGACGGCGACGCGCGCTCCGCTGCTCGCGCTGATGGCGGCGCAAATAACCGGTGGCGTGACGATCCGCAATCAGGCCACGCTCGGGGGTTCCGTCATCGCGGCTCGGCCGCAGTCTGACGCGCCCGCGGTGATGGTCAGCGCGCGCGCCGTGGGACTGGTGGCTGGGTGTGGCGGTGATCGTCGCGTCCCAGCACACGAGCTCTTCGCCGGCGCGATGCGCACGTCGCTTGAGCCGTCGGAGATCCTCTGGGCTCTCGAGCTGCCCGCTCCGAGCCGCGGAAACGGCTACCAGAAGCTGAAGCTGATGGCCGGCAGCTGGCCGATTGCGACGGCCGCCGCGTGCCTGGAGCTCGACGAAGCGGGGCGCTGCCGTTCGGCGACGCTCACCCTCGGGGCTGTTTCCGCGACGCCGCTACAGGTGCCGGTGGAATCGGTTCTCGTCGGCTTCGAGCCGAGTGCCGACGCGCTGGCGGCGGCGGCTGAGCTGGCCGCTCACGCGCTCACCGCGCCGTGGGACGACGCACTTGCGCCCGCCGCCTATCGTGCCGCCGTCGCGGCGCCGCTCGCGCTGCGGGCACTCACGGCCGCCGCGCGCGACGCCGCCGGAGCGCCAGCGTGCGACTGACGATCGAACTCAACGGCGCGGAGCGCAGTGCCCAGGTCGACCCGCGCATGCTGCTGGTTGAGGCGCTCCGCGAGAGCTTCGCGACGAGCGGTCCGAAGATCGGTTGCCGCAGCGGCGACTGCGGCGCCTGCACGGTCGAGCAGGACGGCCTGCTGGTGAAGTCCTGCCTGCGTCTCGCGGTCTCAGCGCAGGGAAGCCGAATCCGCACGATCGAGGGGTTCGCGCGCAGCGGCCCGCTGACAGCGTTGCAACTGGCCTTCTGGGATCTGCACGCGTTCCAGTGCGGCTTCTGCGTTTCCGGAATGCTGTTTGCCGCCGAGGAACTGCTGACGCGCGTTCCGCGACCCAACGACGCGCAGATCCGGGAGGCCCTCGACGGCAATCTATGCCGCTGCACCGGCTACCACAACATCGTTGCGGCGGTCCGCGCCGTCGCCGAAGGAGAACAGGCATGACCGAACCATTCGCGCTTTCGGGCGAGCTGCTGCCCTCCGGGTACCAGCGTGAGCCGACCTTCGACGGCATGGTCGAGGAACGCGATGTCTTCGTGCCGGCACGCGACGGAGTACGCCTGTGCATCGATGTGTACCGCCCGCCCACGCAGACGCCGGTGCCCGCGCTGCTCGCCTTTGCGATCTACAACAAGGACCTACAGGGCCCGAGCGGTGCGGGTGGGCTCCCGCCGCAGCCGGCCTGGGCGCCGTTGTGGACTGGACCCCAGGAAGCCGGTGACACCCGCTTCTTCGTCGCCCGCGGCTATGCGCACGTGATCGGGATGCCGCGCGGGATCGGCAAGTCGGAGGGCGGTGGCGAGCGCACCTGGGATTGCTACGACCTGATCGAATGGATTGCTGAGCAGCCGTGGTGCGACGGCAACGTCGGCATGGTCGGGATCTCGGGCTTCGGTGCCGAGCAGATGAGCGTTGCGCGCCAGCGCCCGCCCCATCTGCGCGCGATCTTCGCCTACGATCCGCGGGGCGCCTACGGTTATCTCGGTGGCTTTCGCGAGGAGCATCCTGGCGGCGTGCTGCACCTGTTTCGCTACCTCGTCGGGCACTTCGGGGTTCTGCACCAGAATCGCGGCGCGCCGGGCGAGCTGGGCGGCGAGCGCGAGGAGCTCTGGCGCGCGGCGCTCGCCAACCCCGACTATCAGATGTACACGCACGTCTACAACGTCCTGACGATGCGGGGCGAGCTGATGGCGCCCCTGTTCGAAACCCTGATCGACCCCTACGAGCCAGAGGGGACGCTCGAGCGAAGCGAGGCTGAGTTCGAGCAGATGGAGATTCCCACCTACACGGGCTCGGGCTGGTACGCCTACACCTACAAGACGCATCTGGCCGGAGCGCAGACCTACTGGCGTCACCTCCGCAAGGCCCCCAAGAAGCTCCTGTTCGCGGGTCCCGCCCATCTCGAGCGACCCTTCCACGCCTTTCACGGCGAGATCCTGCGCTGGCACGACCACTGGTGCAAGGGCATCGACAGCGGCGTGATGGACGAGCCGCCGGTGCGCTTCTGGGTGATGGGGGCGAACGAGTGGCGCACCGCCGATGACTGGCCGCTGCCGGAGACGCGCTGGACCGAGCTGTACCTGAACAGCTGGGAGCGCCTACGCTCGGTGCCGTTCACGCCGGCGTCGGTCGACGACGCGATCCCACCGGACTCCTTCGTGCAGATGCCGCTCACCCATACCGCAACCGTCGCCGGCTTGCGTTACCTGAGCGAGCCGCTCTCGAAGGACCTGCTGATCGCGGGGCCAGTGTCGCTGGTGCTGTATGCGGGAATCGATCAGCCCGACACCAACTGGATCGTCGCCCTCTCGGACGTCGGGCCGGACCCGACGGTGCAAACGGTGCGGGAGGGCGAGCGCGAAGCTGCCCCGGGGGCGCACGAGCGCGAGCTCACCCGTGGCTGGCTGAAGGCCTCAAACCGTGCCCTGGATCCCCAGCGATCGACGCCGTGGAAGCCGTTTCATCGGCTGACCCGCGCCGCGGCCTCGCCCGTGCCACCCGGCGAGGTGATCAAGTACTCGATCGAGCTGCTCGCGACGGCCAACCTATTTCGTGCCGGGCATCGCATCGGCCTTCGGATCATGAGTATGGATGCCCCGACGGGCGTCGCCGGAGCGACCAACGCGGAGTACGTCGCCAACCACATCTGCAGCGCCGCCACGACGCTACACACCGTCTACCACGACACCGCCCACCCCTCCCGCCTGATCCTCCCGGTGATCGCGGCAAGCGAGGGGTAGGCGGCGGCGTCACCCGCGCGGCCAGATCTCCTCGGCGGCCGCCACCAGCGTCTCGAGCTTTCGCCACTGGATGTCCTCGGTGACCTCGTTGCCGACGTAGGTCGAGGCGAAGCCGCACTGCGGGCTCAGCGCGAGCCGGTCGACATCGATGAATTGGGAGGCATCCTCGACCGCGCGCTTGAGCTCATCCACGCTCTCCACCCGCGGCTTCTTGCTGCTCATCACGCCCATCACGACGGTGGGACCGTCGGGGACGTGGCGCAGCGCCGAGTAGTCGCCCTGGCGCGCGGTGTCCTCCCACTCCATCAGGAAGACGTCGTAGGGAAGCTCGTTGAACATCCGCTCGGCATAGGCGTCCATCGGCCCGTTGTAGATCCACTTCGACTTGTGATTGCCACGACACAGATGGAGTGCCTTGCGGACGCCGGCGGGGATGCCCTCGAGGATCTTGCGGTCGGCCTCGATCAGGCGATCGAGCAGCCAGTCGGGGTCGACTCCGTTGTCGCGGAACATCGCGATCGCGGCCTCGTCGCCGAGCGCCGGGTACACGGGCCAGTCAAATTGCACGTAGCGGGCTCCGGCCGCAATCGCCTCGGCCACCTGCTCGCTCTCGATCTCGATCATCCGCTCGACCATGTCGGCCTGGGTGGCGTACACGCGATCGGTCACGCCGGGGACGAAGGCCAGCGGGAACCAGAAGATCGAGGCCGCGGGGAAGGTGACCTTGAACGGGTGGTCGGTGAGGCTCTGTACGAACGCCGCCTCGCGCGCGGCCGGATTGTCGATCCGATGCAGCTCGCCGTCGACCACCGGCAGTCCGGTGTAGAACTCGAGCTCGCCGTCCTCATTGGTGAACGGGACCTGGCCGGTGCCCGCGCCGAGGCCGTCGACGGCGTCGTAGAAGGAGCCCGTGAACATGAAGCGGCGGAACTCACCGTCTGAGATCACGTCGAGGCCGATGTCGAGCTGGCGACGGACTGCCTCCCGAATCGCCTCGTCCTCGGCCGCGTGGAGCTCGCCGAGGTCCTTGGCGCGCTCCTGCGCGAGCAGCGCCGAGTGGCCCGGCTCGTAGGTCTGCTCGACCAGGCGCTTGAGGCCCTCGGGCCGCAGCAGGCTGCCGATGTGCTCGGCGCGCGCGATCGGTCGCGGCTGCGTGGCGGCCGCCATCTTCTCGGTTGCTGTGGTGCTCACGGCGTTCTCCTTGGTCGTTGGGGTCAGCTCGGTGCGGCACGGCCCGACTGATAGCGGTCCCGGGCGCTTGCGATCGCGCCGGACTGCGCGGCCGAGAGCTCGTCGAAGCGCTCTGCCGAGTGCGAGCGCGAGCGGCGCACGCCGCTCATCGCGCCCTGGAACTCGGGCATCACGAAGCGCGCGAAGAGCTCGTAGGAGCGAGCGGTCTGCTCGGGCGCGGCCCAATCGTGTCCGATCAGCAGGTAACAACCGAAGCCGCCCGAGCGCTCGGTGAGGCGACGGATCTGGGCGACCGCGTCGGCAGGCGTGCCGATCACGCCGGCGCCCTCGCCGTTGACCGCCTCGATCAGCTCGGACGTGCTGTCGCCGCTGACCTGGACCTGAGGCACCGCGCCCACCTGCTGAAAGTAGCGCGCCCAGTCGAGCAACCCGTACTCGACGTCGCGGCGCGCCTGCTCGGCGGTATCGGCGAGGTGCATCGGACCGGCCAGGCGCCAGCGCGAGCGATCGGCGCCCATGCCGTGCAGCTGCGCCTGCTCGACGACGACGTCCCAGTGACCGGCGAGCGCCTCGAAGCCCGCCGGCGAAGTGGCGCCCACCGAGAGCAGGCCGAGGCCGTGGCGGCCGGCCAACGCGGGGCCCGAGGGCGACACCGCAGCGGCGACCGCAACCTCGATCGAGCGCCCCGCGTACGGCGACAGCTGAAGCTCGGCGCGATCAAGGCGAAACCAGTCGTTCTCAAGCGTCACCGGCTGCTCGGCACGCAACAGCGCGAGCACGGCCTCGAGACCCGCCGCCAGCCGCGGGCGCGTCTGCTCCTGGCTGATCCCCAGCATCGCCGCGTCAAGCGGAAGCGCGCCTGGACCGAGGCCGAGCATCGCGCGCCCGCGAGAGAGCTGGTCCAGCAGCACGATCCGCTCGGCGACCATGAATGGGTGGTGGTAGGGCAGCGAGACCACACCGGTGCCGAGCATGATGCGCTGCGTTCGCATCGCAGCGGCGGCCAGGAACTGCTCGGGCGAGGAGATCAGCTCGACCCCGCCCGAGTGGTGCTCACCGACCCAGACCTCATCGAATCCGAGCTGGTCCCAACGCTCGATCAGTTCGAGATCGCGGTGCAGCGCGAGCGTCGGGCTCTGCTCGCTGCGGTGATAGGGCGGCAGAAACACCCCGAAACGCAGCCGCTCATGCGCGTCGCTGTCCACAGCAATGATTATGGCGATATGGCGGGCACCGGAACCGAGGCGACGGCCGCCGCCACCATCGCTTGCGCGATCGCTCGAAGCTCAGGCTCGCTGGCGACGTAGGGCGGCATCGCATAGATCAGGTTGCGAAAAGGACGCAACCAGACGCCGGCCTCGACGGCGGCAGCGCTCGCGGCCGCCAGCGGCACCGCCGACTGGGTCTCGATCACCGCGATCGCTCCGAGCACGCGCACGTCGCGAACCCCCTCGAGCGCCACTGCCGGCGCGAGCTCCTCCGACATGATCGCCTCGGCTCGCGCGACGGCGCCGTGCCAGTCGCTGCGCTCCAGCAGATCCAGACTCGCGAGCGCTATCGCGGTCGCGAGCGGATTGGCCATGTAGGTCGGACCGTGCATCAGGGGTCCGTCGATCGCCTCCGCGACGGCGGTGCTCGCGAGCGTCGCCGCGAGGGTGATGTAGCCCCCGGTCAGCGCCTTGCCGACACACATCACATCGGGTGAGACCTCGGCGCGCTCGGCGGCGAAGAGCGTGCCGCTGCGTCCGAACCCGGTCGCGATCTCGTCGAACACCAGCAGCACGCCGTACTCGTCGCAGAGCTCGCGCAGCAGCAGCAGGCAGGCCGGCGAGTAGAACCACATCCCCCCCGCGCCCTGCACGATCGGCTCCACGATCACGGCCGCGAGCTCGCCGCCGTGGCGCTCGAACAGCGAGCGCACCGCGCCCTCCCAGTCGCGATCGAGCGCCGCCGCGACATCGCCGGGGGGCCGCGGCGCGAACAGCTGGCGCGGCAGCAGCGATCCGAACAGTCGGTGCATGCCCTCCTCGGGATCACAGAGCGACATCGCCGCGAAGGTGTCGCCGTGGTAGCCGCCGCGCAGCGCCAGCAGCCGTGTGCGCTCGGCGCCGCTGGCCTGCAGGCACATCTTGATCGCGACCTCGACCGCAACCGACCCGGAATCGGCGAAGAAGACGTGCTCGAGACCGGCGGGGGTCAGCTCGACAAGACGACGTGCGAGCTCGACCGCCGGCTCGTGCGTCAGCCCGCCGAACATCACGTGGGCCATGCGTCCGAGCTGGTCGGCTGCGGCGGCGTCGAGCGTCGGGTTGCGGTAGCCGTGGATGGCGCACCACCACGAGGACATTCCGTCGATCAGCTCGCGCCCGTCAGCCAGCCGCAGACGCACGCCTTGCGCCGACTCGACCACAAGCGGTGCCGGCGCGCTCGCCCCCAACGTCGCGTAGGGATGCCACACGTGCGCGCGGTCGAGCGCGAGCAGATCGTCCTCGCCGCGTGGGCCGCTCACCGTAGGAGCATAGAATCTGTCCCATGAGCGAAGACCCGCGGAGCTGGCTGCGCTGCTACCGGTGCTGGTCGAGCGATCTCGAGGTCCAAGTTCACTACGAGGGCATCCACAAGATCGACCCGGTGACCGGCGAGCGCGCGGATGTGGTCGATGAGATCCAGGAGGCGGTCGTGCAGTGTCTGGACTGCATGCACGACCAACCCCACCTCGGCTTCGTCGACGGCCGTGTCGAGCCGATCGAGGATCGTTGGGAGCGGATGGTGGCGGGCACGCCGTGGGTGGCCTCCTGCACGGTCACCGTCGACGCCGACGATGTCGAGAGCTGCTCCGGCCCGGAGGCCGGTGACGCCCTCTCCTACGCGGCCTTCGGCGACCACGGCGTGCGCGAGTTCTTCACGCACGTGCGCTTCCATAAGCACGATGACGATCGCCGGATCACAGTGCACCTGCTGGTCGAGCTCTACGCCCGCTCGATCGAGGAGGCGAGCGAGGTGCTCGAGGGCGCCGCGCGCGGAGCGCTGCAGGTGACCTCCCTCGCCGAGGAGTCACGCCCGCCCGCCTCCACAGGCGAGCGTCACTGACGCGACGCTAGGCAAACGGCCCGCTCGGCAGGTAGGCACGCAGCGGTCCCGGTTGCCCGCGCACGCAGAGTGCGCCGTGGGGCACCAACCGCAGGCCCGCCTGCACGGCGATCTCGATCGCCCACTGCTGCTCGGAGGTGATCCAGCGGACCGTCGGTTGCTCGGTGTCGACGATCGTCAGCGCCGCCCACAGCAGCTGCGCCGCGGCGGCGTCGTCACGCGCCACCAGCAGCCAGACGCCCCGGCCCGGTAGGACGGCCGCGAAACCGCGTTCGCCGAGGCGCAGGATCCGCCCGCCGACCCGCAGCAGGTATTCGAGCTCGAGCGTGTGCGGGGCGCCGCGGACCTCGCGCGAGATCGGGGCGAGCGCTTCGAAATCCTCCCGCCCTGCGGCGTGTACCTCGCCGACGGGCTGCGGCAGCGCCGAGCGGTCGAGCGTGCCCGCGACCTCGAAGGTCGGCAGTAGCGCGAAGCCGGAGAGCGCGTAGAGGCGCAGCGCGCGGGGGTCGCTGGAGCTCGTGATGAGGCCGATGTCGGTGGTTTCGGTGGCGTAGGTCAACGCCCGCTCCATAAGCGCTCGGCCGGCGCCCGAGCTCTGTGCGCTCGGGCTCACGGCGAGCAGCGAGAGGCACCACACGCGCTCGCGCTTGATCGCCTGGCAGAGCCCGACGATCTCGCCGCCGAGCTCTGCGACGTGGGCGCCTTGTGGGTCGGTCTCGAGCGGGTAGGCGATGCGCGCGCGCCAGAGTGCCGCGCCGGGCGCGTTGCCCATGTCGAGCCCGAAGGCGGACGCGCCAACGGCCGCCGCGACCTCGAGGTTCGAGGCGTCGAGGGCCCGCAGGTGCAGACGGGCCACGCGCGACTAGGCGCTCAGGCGCGCCTCGAGCGCGGCGAGCTGAGCCGGGAGCTCCGGCGGCAGCTGCTCGCCGAAGGTCGCCAGATGCTCGCGCAGCGAAGGCAGCTCCTCGAGCCACGCCGCGCTGTCCACCCCCAAAAGCTCGCTGAGATCCTCCTGCGAGATCTCGATCCCGTCGACGTCGAAGCTGCCTGGGGCGGGCACACGTCCGATCGGTGTATCCACCGCCACGTCGGCACCCTCGCAGCGGCGGAAGACCCACTCCAGCACGCGGCTGTTCTCTCCGAAGCCGGGCCACAGGAAGCGGCCGTCGGGCGCCTTGCGGAACCAGTTGACGTAGAAGATACGAGGCAGCTTGGAGGCGTCGTGCTCTCGACCGATGCGCAGCCAGTGGGCGAAGTAGTCGCCCATGTTGTAGCCACAGAAGGGGAGCATCGCGAACGGGTCGCGGCGCAGCTTGCCGACGGCCCCGGCCGCCGCGGCGGTGGTCTCGGAGGCCATCGTGGCACCGAGGAAGACGCCGTGCTCCCAGTCAAAGGCCTCGTGAACCAGGGGCACGACGGTCGAGCGGCGCCCGCCGAAGAGGAAGGCGTCGATCGGGACGCCGGCGGGATCCTCCCATTCGGGAGCCATCGCCGGGTCCTGTCCCGCGGCGACGCAGAAGCGAGCGTTCGGGTGCGCGGCGTGCTTGTCGGAGTCGGGGGTCCAGTCGTTGCCGCGCCAGTCGATCAGGTGCTCGGGCGGCTGCGAGGTCATTCCCTCCCACCAGACGTCGCCGTCGTCGGTGCGGGCGCAGTTGGTGAAGACGGTGTTTGAGCCGATCATCGCGATCGCATTGGGGTTGGTCTTCTCGCTCGTGCCTGGCGCGACGCCGAAGAACCCCGACTCGGGATTGATCGCGTAGAGACGGCCGTCGGCGCCGAACTTCATCCAGGCGATGTCGTCGCCGATCGTCTCCACGCTCCAGCCGGGGATCGTGGGGATCATCATCGCCAGGTTCGTCTTGCCGCAAGCGGAGGGGAAGGCACCGGCCACGTACTTGACGGTGCCCTCCGGCGAGGTCAGCTTGAGGATCAGCATGTGCTCGGCGAGCCAGCCCTCGTCGCGGGCCATGACCGAGGCGATCCGCAGCGCGAAGCACTTCTTGCCAAGCAGCGCGTTGCCGCCGTAGCCCGAGCCGTAGGACCAGATCTCGCG
>DASXEZ010000173.1:0-73583 GCA_036489875.1 Solirubrobacteraceae bacterium
CTGTCGGTCTGCTTGATTCGTCCAAGTTATTTCGAAACGCTTCGCGAAGCGCTTCGGCACGCGTATATATACACGACCCGCGCGGCGGCGGCACGTGCGTCTATCGGCCGGTGCGCTCATCCCTTGACGGCCCCTGACATCAGCCCCTGTACGTAGTAGCGCTGTAGTGCCAGATAGAGCGCGATGCAGGGGACCATCGCGATGACGACCCCGGCCGAGAGGTACCCGTTGTTGATCGCGCCGTAGGTCCCGGTACTGATGTCGAAGAGCTTGACGGGAAGCGTGAGTTTGTCGTTGGCCTGCAGAAACGTCAACGCCTGTAGGAACTCGGTCCACGAATACAGGAAGGCATAGGTCGCCGTGGTCGCCAGGCCGGGAACGATGAGCGGTCTCAGAACTCGCACAAGCGTGTTCATCACCCCGGCTCCGTCGACCTGGGCCGACTCCACGAGTTCGCGTGGAATCTGTTGGAAGGTGTTTCGCATCACGAAGACACCGAAGGGAAGATTGAAGGTGGTGTAGACGAAAATCAGGCCGAACAGGTTGTCGGTCAGATGCAGATCGCTGAGCTCGATGAACAGCGGGGTCAGAACGGCCTGAAACGGGATCATCAACCCCAGGAGGATCACTCCGAAGACGAAGCCCGATCCGCGGAAGCGGAACTTCGCCAGCCCGTAACCTGCGAGCGTGGCCACGAGCATCGTCAGCAGTGCCGTGCCGAAGCCGGCGATGAAGCTGTTGAGGAGGTTGGTCGCGATCCCGTCCGTGACGAAGACGGCCTTGTAGTTGCCGAGCGTGAAATGGGTGAAGTCCCCCGCCTGCGGTGCGGCACTCGCGAGCGAGGCAGGCTGGAAGGAGCGCAGCACCGACCAGACCAGCGGCAGCACGAAGAGCACGCCGAGCACCGTGCTGATGCTGAAATAGACCCAGAAGCCCGACCCGCGCCGCCGGCGCCCGACGCCGCGCAGGGGCTCTGTTCCAACCGCCCCGCTCATAGCTCCGTCGTGTCCCTCAGCGCCAGGAACTGGACGACGGTGACGAGACCGATTACGACGACGAGGAAAATCGCCATCGCCGTCGCGTAGCCGAGACGGTTGTTCTCAAATCCCGTCGTGTAAATCGACTCGACGACCGTCTCGAGTCCGGCGTTGTTCTGGGCCAGGATGAAGAACTGGTTAAAAGCCAGGAACGAACCGATCACCGAGATGATCAGGCTGAGGGCGATCGAGCGGCGCAGGAGCGGGAGCGTGATTCGGCGCTCCTTCGACCACCACGACGCCCCGTCGACGTCGGCCGCCTCGTAGAGCTCGCGCGAGATGCCCTGCATCCCCCCGGTCAGGATCAGCATCGTGAGCCCCGAGGCGAACCACACGACGATCACGGAGATGATGAACAGCGCACCTCCATAGCTGACCGTCCAGGCGTGCGAGGAGCTGACCAGCCCGATTTTCGAGAGGAGGAAGTCCACGCCTCCGGAATCAGGCTGCAATTCGATCGTGAAGATGAAGCTGACCGTGGTCAAGCCGACCACGAACGGTAGGAAGAACAAGGTCCTGAAGACCTTTGCTCCGAAGCGATTGGCACGTAGCAGGACCGCGAGCGCGTAGCCCACGAGAAAGATCGGTCCTGTCACGATCGCGGTGTAGATCAGTGTGAATTTGACCGCGTGAAGGAACTGCGGGTCGTGGAGCAGCGCGCTGTAGTTGGCCAGCCCTACGAAGTGGTAGGAGCCGATCAGGGGCCAGTCGGTCAGCGATATGTAGACCGCGTAGCCGAGCGGGAACAGCACAAACGCGACGATCAGGGCGCACGCCGGAGTGACCAGCAATGCTCCCGCCCGCGCCGAGCGACGACGCTGCGCGCTGCGCGGTGGCGCGGCGCCACGACGGAAGGCTCGGACTGGCCCCCCGGAGCTCTTCCTCCGGGGGGCCAGATCCTCGATCTCTGCGGCCGGCGTCACTGCGGCGTTACTGCCGTCGCCCTGTCGCTTGGACCGGGGCCGGCGTCATTAGTCGCCGGCCGCTTTCAGCACCGTCTCGAATCCGTTTTGCCCCGTCGTCAGGGCTCCCTTGACGTCGCCGTTGTACACGGCTTGAGTGAACATCTGATACCACGGCGAGTTCGGCTCGTTGAACGCCGCGTCATAGATCAGGGTGACCGGCGCCGTCCCGCGCGCTAGCGCCTTCAGCGCGACCGCGTCCTGCGGATTGTCCTTGCTGAACGACGGCGTCAGCACGTCGGTGCGAATCGGCGTCTCGCCGAGGCCCGGGTACTGCACCTGTGTCGACTTCTGCAGCATCCACTGGATGAACTCCCACGCTCCGGACGCATTCTTGGCGCCCTTCGGAATGACGAAGTCATCGCCACCGTCGAAGGTCGAATACCCGCCGGTCGGACCGGGTAGCGGGGCAATCCCCACGTTGGGCAGCAGCCCTGCCGCCTTGATCGGCGCAATGAATCCGTAGTCGCCCGGGAGGATCCCGACCTTGCCGGCCTCGAAGTCGGCACCCCAGGTCGGACCCGAGTCGGTCACGTCGCTCGCCGGAACGAGCTTCTGGGAGTAGAGCTCCTGATAGAGAGTCAGCAGTTGGGTGAGCGGGCCGTTGTTCTGGATGTTGATCTTCTGGTGACCGATTGCCCCCGTGATGAGATCGTCCTTGACCGCCCAGAGATCCGGCTGCATCACGAATCCGAGACATCCTTGGCAGTCGCCGGCGAACGAGAACCCGCTGATGCCGTTGCCGAGCTTGTTGATCGCCTGCGCGTCGCTCAAAATCTGGGCGAAGGTCGTGGGCGGATCGTTGGGGTTGAGCCCGGCCTGAGAGAAGAGGCTCTTGTTGTACCAGAGCACCGACAGGTCGGCGAGGTAGGGCACGGCGTACTCCTGCCCCTTATAGACGCCGAGGGCGAGGTGGCCCGGGCTCAGCGCCTTCTTGTAAGAGAGCTTGTTGACGTACTTGGTCAGGTTCAACAGGACGCCCTCTTTCGAGAACTCCGGTACGTCGATGTCGTTGAGCCCCACGACATCAGGAGGGTGACCGGCGCGAATCGCGGTGGCCAGCGTGGTGGTGTCACAGTTCGGACACGTTTCCGTGACCTCTACCTTCAAACCGGGGTGCGACGCGTTGAACTCCGGGACGAGGGCTGCTGCGGCCTGATCTGTTGCATTTCTTTGGTAGAAGACCACCGTCCCCTTGGCGTTAACGCCAAAGGCGGACGACGCTTTCTTTGCCGTTCCCGAGAACGCGACCGCGGTGAAGGCAAGACCGGCGAGTGCAGTGAGTGCAAAGCTCAATGCAAGCCGTTTGATTCCTCTCCGTTGCATCCCTCCGTACCCCTTTCTGACTGATTCCCAATGATCCTGCGTCTCTCCTCGGACGACGATGCGCCAAGCGAGCCGTCTAACTGGGTATGCTCAGTTGAAGCGCTTCGCGATGCGCTTCGACGAAGCTAACACCTGGTCAACATCGCGTCAAGTCCGAATCCGCACTACATGCGAGAATCCCGCGCCATGCCAAAGCTGAAAGCGCCGACGATGGCTCAGATTGCCGAGCGTTCAGGTGTCGCGCTGAGCACCGTCTCCTACGTGCTCAGCGGCAAGCGCAGCGTCTCCGACAGCACGCGTGAGCGCGTGCTCGCTGCGATTGCGGAACTCGACTACCGCCCACATGGGGCCGCGCGAGCGCTGGCGAGCGGGATGTCTCGGACGATCGCGCTGTTCCTGCCGTCACCGCAGTGGGATCTCGTACCGGTTCAGCAGACCTTCGTGGCCGGCGCCACCCAGGCAACCAGCGCTAGCGACTACGCATTGCTGCTCTCGACCTCGGCTGCGGATCCCGAAACCATCGTGCGCGTCGTGACGAGCGGCCGCGCGGACGGAGTCATCCTGATGGAGACGCTGGCGCATGACCCGCGCATCGAGAGACTCCAGGCCGCAGGCCTTCCCTTCTCTCTGATCGGACGCACTGCCGACACCTCGGGTATCAGCTACGTGGACGTCGACTTCGGGGACGCCGTGCGCAAGAGCCTCACCCACCTGGCCGAGCTCGGCCACCGCTGTGTGGCCTTGTTCAACTTTCCCCAGGACCAGCTCGATGCCGGCTACACCTCGGCGCTGATCGCCCGCGATGCCTTCGAGGAGACGACGGCCGAACTGGGTATTCGCGGCGTCCACCTGACCTGCCCGCATCCGCCCCAGGAGGCGCTCGCCGTGGCGGCATGGCTGCTGGCTTCCGAGCCCGAATGCACCGCAGCCATCACCACCGGGTGGCAGTTCACGGGTCTGCTCGGCGCCTTGCGCGCGGCCAACCTGCACGTGCCGGACGAGTTCTCGGTGGTCTCGGTGATCGCCGCGCAATACGCCGAGATGCTCACGCCGGCGCTGACCGGTATCGAATGGCCCGCGTTCGAGGCTGGACGAGTCGCGGCAGAGATCCTGATCGAGCAACTCGCCGGAAACGACGCGCCCCACCGCCAGGTTCTCATCGGTGGCGAGCTCGTGGCACGCGAATCGACGGGCCCCGCGCAGCGCACGCTGCAGAGGTCCGTGGCTTGAGCCCCGCGGGGCCCGGCAATCCGCTGGCTCAGCGTGGGACCCCCGCGCACCTGCGGGCGCGCGTACGGAGCCTGTGCGAACTCGCCGAAGCCGCCAGCCGGACTCCCCGCCCGTGAAGGTCCTGGTCATCGGTGGCACCGGCCACATCGGCACCTACCTCGTTCCCCGGCTCGTTCGGGCCGGGCATGAAGTCACCGTGATCACGCGCGGCGTGCGCGAGCCCTACCGCAGCGACCCGGCATGGGGCAGCGTGAGGACGATCGTCGCGGACCGCGAGGCCGAGGACGCCGACGGCACCTTTGCCTCGCGCGTCGCGCAGCTGGAGGCGCAGGTGGTCGTCGACCTCATCTGCTTCGCGCCCGAGAGCGCGCAGATGCTGATCGACGCTCTGCACGGCCGTATCGAGCACTTCCTGCACTGCGGCACGATCTGGGTCCACGGTTCGACCACCCGTCCTCCGACGACCGAGCAGGAACCGCGCCGGCCCTTCGGCGAGTACGGCATCAGAAAGGCCGCGATCGAAGATCTGCTGCTGAGCGCAGCGCGTCGCTTCGGCTTCGTGGCGACCGTCCTTCACCCCGGGCAGATCGTGGGGCCCGGCTGGGTCCCGGTCAATCCTGCCGGGAACTTCAACACCGAGGTGTTCCACTCGCTCGCGCGGGGCGAGGAGGTCGTGCTTCCGAATCTGGGAATGGAGACCTTGCACCACGTTCACGCCGACGACGTCGCCCAGGGCTTCGCGCAGGCGATCGCAAATCGCGGCGCCAGCCTCGGAGAGAGCTTCCATGTCGTCTCCCAGACCGCGATCACGCTCCGCGGCTACGCGAAGCTGCTCGCGACCTGGTTTGGCCAACCAGCTCAGCTGCGCTTCCAACCGTGGGAGAGCTGGAAAGCAGACGCGTCTGAGGAGGACAGCACCGCGACCTGGGATCACCTCGCTCACAGCCCGTGCTGCTCAATCGATAAGGCGAGACGTGTCCTGCAGTACGAGCCTCGCTACGACGGGTTCGAGGCGGTCTGCGAGTCGCTGGCGTGGATGATCGACCGCGGAGAGCTGGCCGCGTAACGCAGTTGGATCCAGGCCCGCGAGCGCGGACACCAGGAAGCGCTCACGCGGTCCGCAGCGCGTCGGTCGGCGATAGGCGTGCCGCGCGGATCGCCGGCACGATGCCGGCGATGGCGCCGATCAGGATCGCGGCGCCGATGCCGCCTCCCCACGCGAGGGCGGGGATCACGGTCGTCCAGTGCTTGCTGTGGGCGTAGATAGCCGTCGCCAATGCGCCAGCACCGATGCCCGTGGCGCCGCCGATCAGCGCGAGCAGGATCGCCTCGGTGAGGAACTGCATGCGGATCTGCGCTTTGGTCGCGCCGAGTGCGCGGCGCAGGCCGATTTCTGAGCGGCGCTCGAGCACGCTGATGATCATGATGTTGGCGACGCCGATCGCCCCGACGAGCAGTGCGATCGCGCCCAGGCCAAGGAACAGACCGTTGAAGGCGCCCTTGGTATCGGCCTCGGCGACGAGCGTCGAGGATGGCTCCGTGACGTCGACCTCGCTCGGGTTCTCGGGGTTGGCCGTGGAGGCGAGGACGTTGTACACGGCCTTGACCTGATTGGTTGCGGCGCGGACGTAGATCTCAGTCGGATTCCCGATCGCGGGATGACCGTCGACGACGCTCGTGTAATCGAGGTATGTCTTCGCGGCCGGAAAGCCGATCAGGACGGACGCGTCGATCTCGGGAGCAAGCGCGGCGGGCTTGAGGATGCCGGCAATGTAGAACCACATCCCGCCCACCCAGATCCGCTCCCCGGGGAAGAGCTGGTAGATGCCGAGCCGCCGCGCGGCGGCCGCTCCGAGCACGCAGACCGGCTCTGTGGCGGTCGCGTTGTTGAGGAAGCGTCCCTGCGCGATGGTGGCGCCTACGGCGCCGGGGAGGCTCAGGTTGCTGGCCGCGACGCTCAATGCGTTGGTCTCCACCGTCGGGATCAGCGAGGTGCGGTAGGCGCTGGTGTTAGCGATCGTGCCGGTGTAGGCGACGTCGTAGACGGGGCCGATGCGGCCGATCATGCCGGGCGCGCTCAGCGGTAGAGGAACCGACTGGTTACTGAAATTCTGCCCCGTGGTGACATCGAGAAGGTTGGTGCCTAGCTGGTTGATCTCGGCGAGGAGCCCAGCCTGGCTCGAGGAGGACAGGCCGAGCACGGCGACGATCGCCGCAACGCCGATCGCGATCCCGAGCGCCGAGAGCGCGGAACGCAGCCGGCGCGTGCGCACACCGATGGTGGCAAGCCGCCCGAGGTCGCCGGGTCGCAGCCGCGGCGGCGTCAGCCTGACGGCAGGCGCGCTCATCGTGCGTCGTTGACGAGCGCGAAGGCGGTCCTCGGCCCATGCGCGACCGCTGCGATCACGACGTAGCCCCCGGGCTGACCGTTCGCGGTGAACGGCGGGGCAAGGGCGACGCCGCTCGAGTTGGTTCGCACTTCGACCGTACGTGCAGCGGCCCGTGCGGAGAAGCTGCCGCTGGCGCCGCTGACCGGCGCGCTGAACGTCACGAGGGCGTCTGGCACCTTGTTCCCGAGTGCGTCGGTGACCGTGACCGCGAGCGCGATCACAAAGCGCGTTCCGACCTGGGTCGCCTCGGTGCTGGCGATGCCAGGAGTGATGGCGGTCGGCCTGCCGGCGTGGTTTCTGAGGGTGAAGCGGGCGGTGCTCGGCGTCGCCGTGGTGGTAGCGGTGGCGGTGAAGGTGCCTGCGACGCTACCCGCGGTAAAGGCCGGCGATGCGGCGACGCCGTGGAGGCCTGTTGTCGCGGTCGCCGTGCTCGCGCCGCCGCCGAAGCTGGCTCCTGCGCCCGCGCTCGCGCCCGTCCCGGCGCCAGTGCCGAGTGTGAAGGTGACGGTGGCGCCGGCTTCGGGACGGCCTTTGGCATCGCGCAGGACGACGCGGAGATGTTGGCCATAGCGCCGTTTGACCGTCGCCACCAGTTTGGCGCTGCCGAGTCGCGTGAGGCGAGCGTTCTTGCCAGGCAGGTTCTCGAGCTGGAAGCTCGCGGGCTTTTGGACGTTGGCGACCGTCGCGGTGGCGGTGAAGTTGCCGATCGTCGCGTTCGCGGTGAACCCCGGAGAGGTCGCAATCCCGGCGCTGTCGGTCGTGGCGGTTGCTTGCGCGCTTCCGCTCGCGAAGCTCGCGCCGGCGCTCGATGCAGTCGTGCCCCCACCCCCGGCGGCGGCGCCGAGAGTAAAGCTCACGATCGCGCCGGAGACCGGGTTGCCGTTGGCGTCGAGCACGTGCACGGAAAGCTGCTTCGCGTAGTCGCTGTTGACCGCTGCTGACTGCCTCCCCGGCGATAGCGCCGCGATCGCCGCCGGGATTCCGGCGGCGCTGTTGGTCAGTGAGAACGACACCGACCCATAGGCGCTGGTCGCGGTCAGCGTGTAGCTGCCTGCAGTGTCATTGGCGGTGAAGGTGGGCGCTGAGGCGTTCCCGGAGACGTCGGCGCCGACGGTGACGGTGTTGGCACCGCTCGTGGCGAAGCTGCCGCTGGCGCCGCTCGCTGGCGCGCTGAAGGTGACCGGCGTACCGACAACGGAGGTCACCGGGCACCCGTTGCTGTTCGCGAGCGCCACCTGCACGGGGCTTTGGAACGCCGTGTCGAGCTCGGCGGTCTGGGGCGTCCCACCTTGCAGGATGAGCTCGTTCGGCGGATTGGAGGTGGGGCACGAGCCGGACTGATCAGGCGTGTCCGCCGCAGCGCGGGTACCGGAGCCGAGCCCCACGACGCTCGGACTTGCGACAACGACGGCGACGAGCGCGGCCAGCAGCAACTTGCGCTCGAGCCTCGGCCCATGTGCGCGCATCTAGCGGTCCTCCCGATCCTGCGCCGCGGCCTCGTCGACGCTCGCGACCTCCAGGCCCGCGGCGGTCGCCGGCAGGCTGTCGGAGACGATCCGCCCGTCGAGCATCTCGATTTGGCGCGGTAGCCGCTCCGCGAGCTCGCGGTCGTGGGTGATCATCACGATCGTCGCCCCGTTCGCGTGCAGCTCCCGCAGCAGCGCGAAGATCGCGGCGCCGGTGGCCGTGTCGAGATTCCCGGTCGGCTCGTCGGCGAGCACGATCGCGGGCGCGCCGACCAGCGCGCGGGCAATCGCGACGCGCTGGCGCTCGCCGCCCGACAGCTTCGTCGGACGAAACGTCGAGCGCTGCGCGAGCCCGACCGCCGCGAGCGCGCGGGCTGCCTGAAGTCGCCGCTCGCGCACCGGGACGCCGGCGTACAGCAGCCCGTCAGCGACGTTGTCGAGCACGCTCTGGTGCTCGGCAAGGAAGAACGACTGGAACACGAAGCCGATCCTCGTCGCGCGTACGACCGACAGCGCACGGTCGTCGAGGCCGGAGACGTCCAGACCGGTGATGCGCACCGCGCCTTCGCTCGGCTTCTCGAGTGTCCCCATCACATGAAGCAACGTCGACTTGCCGGACCCGGACGGCCCGACGATCGCCACGAGCTCGCCGCGGCGGACGCTGAAGCCGACGCCCTGCAGCGCGACGACGGGCGGCTCGGCGGGGTAGATCTTCGTCACCGCATCGAGCTCGAGGACGATGTCGCCGGCGCTCTGGAGCGGTGGACCGGGTCGCTCGGCGACGATACCCGGGGCGCTCGGCGGACCGGAGAGAAGGCTCATATCCCTGGCACCACGACGCGCTGGCCGGCCGCAAGCTTGGCCCCGATGACCTGGACCAGTCCGTCGGCGTCGTCGAACAGTCCGGTGCTCACCGCCACGAGGTGATGCACACCGTTGGCGGCGACCTCCTCAACCGCATAGCCGCCGGTCTCGAGCGAGAGCAGCGCGTCGACCGGCACGACCCACGCGTTGCTCACCCGACCGGTGGTGATCGACACGTTGACCGGCGCCTCGTCGAGTCGGCCGATCGCCGCCGGATCAGTCGGCACCGCGTCGACTGCGATCGTCGGCGGACTGCCATTCTGTCCGGGAGTCGCGACCGAGCTCACGTCCGTGATCCGGCCCGGCGTCGTCTGGTCATCGGGCAGCGTGATCGTGACCGGCTCGCCGGCCCTGACCTGCCCCTGGAGGGAGGGATCCAGCTGAATCTGGACCTGACGCGCGGTGCCGGTGGCGGTCAGTACGGGCCCAGCGGCAACCGCCGCCCCGACCGCGACCGTCGTCTCCAGTGATGTGATGCGGATCGGGCCCGGCTCGAACACGACCGAGCCGATCAGCAACTGCCCGGTCGCATACTGGCTGTGGGCATCCTGCAGCCGGCGGATCGCGGCGGCGGTCGCGGCGGTGAACGCATCGCCGACCAGGCCGTGCCCGAAGCCCAGCGCCTCAAGGTTCGCATTGAGCTCCGAGACGTCGGCGCCTCGCGACATTCCGGAGGTGAAGGCCCGCGTGGCGTCGACCGAGCCGTAGAGCAGCAGCGCCGGCTCACCGTCGATCGCGAACAGGGTCTGACCCCGGCGCACGGTCCTGCCCACCGACGGCACGCTGGTGAACGACGAGCTCGGACCGTACATGCTGGCCTGGGCGCTGGCGCTCGCAAACGCCTGCTCGTCAGCAGCAAGTGCGTGCTCGGCGGACGACACCGAGACCTCGTCCGCAGCGACCCTCGCGGCATCGGCCGTCACCGACGCCTGTCCGGAGGAGACCTGCTGGGCGTCGCTCGCGCAGGCGCCGGATCCGCCACCCGATCCCGAGCCACCCGCCCCCGCGCTCTGCGCCGCGCTTTCGCCTGAGCACTCGATGCCCTCCTGCTGCTCGTCAGCCGTCAGCGTCGCGCGTGCCTGCGAGACCCCCGCGGAGTCGCTCGACAAGGTGGAGCGCGCGCTCGCGAGAGTGCCCTGGTCGGTCGTGACCGTCTGCCGCGCCTGCGTGACGGTCGCAGGCGCGCTGCCCGCGGACAGATCCACCGTCACCTCACCGGTGTAGCCGAGCGTCCCGGTGACCAGACTCAGCGAGGTCAACGTGCGACGCGTGACCGTCGCCAGCGAACTCGGATACGCGTTGTCGCGCACACCACCGCCGGATCCGCCGCCGAAGGGATCTGTCACGACCAACACCACAGCCGCAACGGCGATGATCAGCAAGACCAGCGCCAACAGGCGCCGGCGGCTTCGCCATCCCGGGCCCGGCGGGGCGGCGGTCGCGAGCGCTTCCGTGTCGGTCGTACGGGGGACCACGACTCAGCCGACCTGTGTACGGCGCCGAGTCAAGAAGGAGACGCAGGTGCGCTGGGCCTTGCGAAACAGCGGCGCCGCGGGATCAAACCCGCTGCCTGTTTGGAAGAAAATACCCGGGCCGGCGGAGGGCCCGGGCGGGTCCGGGAAGTCGGGCACGCCATGCGAGCGCATGCACCTCGAAAACAGGAGTCCTGAGACCTCGGAGCTGGCCCGCTGCGCCGGGCTCGGCGCAGCGCCGAGAAACCGCACGACGCCGCCGCTGCGGCGCGCTGTCGGCAGATGACGGCCGCGCGAGGTGCTGGCGCTAGCGCTCGGCAGGCTGGCCACGCCGAGGCTCGAGCTGCCACCGCAGCCGGCGACGAGAAGAGCCATCCCGGCGAGCGCGATGAGCGCCACCAAGCCACGCCGGCACCGGCGCAGGCAGTAGCGATCGCTCACCGTATCGGCGACCCGCATGCTGTCCCGCTCCCTCGCTGCAGCATTCTTAACCTACTTTCGCGGCAAGCTCGATCTTGTGCCCGCGATCCCTCGGATCCCCCATCCCCGCGAGGCTCCGAGACCCCCACTCCGCCACCTGCCCACGGCAGCCCCAGCATGCTAACGGAGGTCGCCAGACGGCGTACGGTCACCGTTCGGAGGCAGGCAGCTTCTTGGCGTAGTGATCCACGACGGCTGAGGGAAGGCGACGCTGGGGGAGGTAATGCTCCGCGCGGCGGGTTGCCGAGGTGTTGCACTCGGCTCATCTGCCACGGGCGCGTGGCAAGGGCAGGCCGCGCATACATACCTATATGGGCCCGAAGGCCCGAGTTCGTGACAGCGACAGCGCCTGGTTGGCGACTTCAACACATCAGAGGCCGAGCGGTTCGGCCTTCGGGACCCGTGGCGGTGTCGGCCGCCACAGTTACACGCCGCTGAGCACAGCCGCGAGCCGCTCGATGTCGTCCGCGGTCGTGTGAAGGTGTGGCGCTATCCGCAGTGAGCTGCCGCGGACGCTCGCGACCACGCCACCGTCAGCAAGCCGCAGAGCAGCGGCGCTCGCTGCCTCACGAGGCAGGCTTATTCCAAGCATGTGGGGCCCGCGTTCGTGCGGTCCGGGGACGGCCAGATCGAGATCGGTGGCGTGTTGAGCGATCCGATCAGTGACAGTACGCAGGCTCGTCGAGACGCCGCTGACTGTCCACTCGAGCAACTGCTCGGCCGCGGCGATCGCCATCGGCACCAGCCCGAAGTTCGGTCGCTGACCCACATCGAAGCGTCGTGCTCCGGAGCGGTACTCCTCGGTGTAGTCAGCCAGTGCGGTGAAATCGTCTGACCCGGCGCGGTTGATCCAGTTCTCCTCCAGGGGCTCCCCGTCGCGGTAAAGCTCATCGACATACAGGCAGCCGACGCCGAACGGCCCGAGCAGCCACTTGTATCCAACGGACACCACGAAATCCGGCCGCAGCCCCTCCACGTCGAGTGGCATCGCGCCGAGCGACTGGCTCGCATCGACCACGACCGCCGCTCCCACGCGCCGCGCCGCCGCGACCACCGGTCCCAACTCGACCAGGGACCCATCGGTCCACTGCACGTTCGGCACGGCGACCACGCGCGTGCGGTCACCGACGGAGGCGAGCACGGCCTCGGCCCAGGACGCCCCGGTCTCTCGCCGGGCAACCACGAGCTCGGCTTCCGTCCGCCGGCAGAAGCGACTCCAGGTGTAATAACTCGACGGGTAGTCCTCCGCCAGCACGACGACCTGCTCGCCGGGGGCAGCGTTGAGGTTGCGCGCGGCCACAGCGAGCCCATAGCTCGTCGCCGGAATCAGCGCCACCCCCTCGCTGCTGCCCAGACCCAGGATCGCCGCGTACGCCGTGCGGAGCCTCTCGACGTCGCCGAACCAATCGGCGCTCCCTATCAGCCAGGGCGCCGCGCGCAGCTCGATCGCCGCCGTTCCCGCTTCACGCACGGACCGCAACATGGGCGACATGTTCGCCGTGTTGAAGTAGGCGACGTCGTCGGGAATCTCGAACAGATGCCGCTGTGAACCAAGCTCCATCAGTCAGCGCAACTCCGGTCTAGTGACGCGTGCCCCAGGATCGGGCGCGGGTCGTTCGCGCCCTCAGGTGAGGTCGTCGTGCTCCCCGCTCCCCTACTCAACGAGCGCCTTCTCGAGCCAACGGTCGGCAAACGGCTCGTCGTTGAAGGGCGCGACCTCGATCCACCCGGCCGTGGCGTACAGGGAGAGTGCCTCGCCCAGGTCGCTACTGGTCTCGATCCGGGCCGTGCGTGCCCCGGACGCAACCGCGCACTCCTCCAGCTTTTGCAGCAATCGACGACCAAGTCCCAGCCCGCGTGCCTGTGGCGCGATCCACATTCGCTTGATCTGCGCGTGGCTCCCGGGCGGATGTTTGACCGCGCCGCAGCCGATCGGCTCGCCGCGCAGGTAGGCGACGAAGAACTCGCCGGCGGGTGGGCGAAGCTCGTGCGGCAACGCGGTCGCACCAACGGCCGGGTCATACCGACGCTTCGAGCGTGCGTTGAGCTCGACCCGGTAGCGCTCGAGACAGGCTCGTGCGTCCTCGTGCTCGGGGTCGACCGCGACGATCGTCACGCTCGCCGCGGTGAGCAGGCGCTCGACGTCGTCCATTGCCGCCACCAGCCGCTCTCGCTGCGCCGGGCTGAGCGGCTCCAGCAGCGAGCCAGCCAGCTCGTCGGATCGCTCGTCGAGCGTCGCCCGCTCGCGGCGGCCTCGGGCCGTCAGCCGCAGCACACGCGCGCGTCGATCATGCGGGCTCGTGCTCACCTGGATCAGTCCATCGGCCTCGAGCGAACGCAACAGCCGGCTCAGGTAGCCTGAGTCCAGCGCGAGGCGCTCTCGCAACGTGGCAAGATCGCACCCCCCCGGACCGATCTCCCACAGGATGCGCGCCTCGCCCAGCGACCGCGCGCGACCCAGGTATTGGTCGCTCAGCGCACCGACCACCTCTGTCACGGTGCGGTTGAAACTACGCACCTTCGCGATCGCATCGCTCATTAGCTGACCTTAGTCAGCTAATCGCCATCCGTCAACGCACCGCCGATCTGCACTGCGGCCACTGCGGCGAGCCGATGCAGGCCGGCGATGTCGAGCTCCTTCTCCGGTCCGACGCCGCGGCGCCTCCCGCCTGACCGGCCCCGCTCCCTGCCGGCAACGGCGCTCCCCGGGATCGGGCCTCGGGTGGGTGGCAGTGTCCGCCGGTTGAGGTCACCGCTGGACCAGTCCCACGCCGCTCTGGCCGAGCCCATCAGCTCGGAGGCGATGCGCGGGTCGCCCGCCGTGTCTCCCCACGCGACGGGCGACGGTCGCGCGGATCCCTAGCCGGCGCGCCCCGTGAGGAGGCTGCCCGATGCGGCGAACTTGACTGCTTGCGCGTCTGGCTCAGCGGCGCTGAGACCGCCGGCTCGATAGATCCTGAGCGCGTTCGGCCCGAGCTCGACCATCGGCGCCGCACCGTAGCTGACCAGGCGAATCTGATCCTCGATCCGGATGAACAGCAACCGGCGATCGTCGCGAGCGAAGCGTGTCTGGGAAACCTCGCGCCCCGCGGTGCTCGCCTCGCCGCCGGTCGGACCGACGGGGTTCAACTCGAAGCGAGCCAAAGCCGTCGTCGGGCCGATCGCAGCGGCAGCGAGCACGCATCCGAGCACTGTCCTGACGTTGACGGAGTGCAGTCTCATCGTGTTCCTCCTAAGCGTTTCCGACCGCCCGCTGCGATCGGATTGGAGGCAACGCTCGCGCTCGCCGGTCGGCTTCCGGTTGGGGCCGGTTGGAAAGCGGTGGAGGCCGGTGAGTCGGGCCCGCCTGACACGGGCCGGCGAATCGCGCCAACACGCCGCCGAGCACGATGTGTCCTCGTCAGCCGCCTCGCGCGACGCCTCTACGAGTGGGCCATCGCGGGACGCCGAAGCGGCGTCTGACAATCAGTCCGTGGCCTCGTCGTAGAGAGCCGTATCGAAGTAGTCGGCCAGGCGCGCGAGGACTCGAGCAGCGGCGACGAGCTCGTCCTCGGAGAACTCGGCGAGCACCGCCCGCCAGCGGGGCTCCATCTGAGCGTGGCGCTCGGTGACGACCGCCGCCCCACGCTCGGTCAGCTTGCACAGCACCACGCGGCGGTCCTGCTCCGAACGGGTTCGCCTCACCAGGCCGGCGGCTTCCAGGTGCTCGAGCATCTGGGTCACGGTCGCCGGCGTGAGGTCGGCGTGCTCGGCCAGTTCGCGGGCGGAGAGCTCCCCCGCCCCCGCCAACCCGAACAGCAACCCGTACTGCGCGTAGCTCAGCTGACCGGACCGCTGGGTCTCGCGACCACGCAACTTGCGCACCGCAACCATCGCGCGCTTGAACGCGAGGCTCAGCTGGCCGGCTGGCGTCGACGGATCGTTGATCGCACTCGCCCGCGATCCTCCGCCGCCGCCGGCCACCTCGGTGGCGACGGCTGGCACCGCGGAGCCCCGGCCGGGACTCACGCGAGTGCCTCCGCCACAACCCCGGAGTCGATCGCCGCGCGATCGGGATCCGGGGCCCCGGCTGCCTTCGCGGCCTTGCGGGCGTTCGACTCGGCGCGCATCAGCACCACGCAGGGGACGATCGCCGCAGCGGCCATCGCCACTGACCACCAGAAGGCGGTGCCGTATGCGTGCGCGGCCGCGGCCGGGCTGTGCGCGTGACGGAGGGCGTCGGCCAGCACCACGGCCAGGACGGTCGTACCGATCGAACCGCCGATGCGGTTGAGCACATTGAGCTGTGGTGTCGCGTGGCTGACTTCGCTGCGCTCGAGCGCAGCGAAGGCGGCCGTCATCGCCGGCATGAAGCTCGCGCCCATGCCCGCGCCGCGAAGGACCATCACGACGCAGAGCGCGGCCACCGAGGTGTGCGCGCCGATGAGACCGAAGGGCACCGTCATGACGACGGTGATCAGGACACCCACGAGCGCCACCGGGCCGCCGCCGTAGCGCTCCGTCAGCTTCGAGGAGAGCGGCATCGCAAAGGCCATGCCCAGCCCCTGCGGGCCGGTCAGCAGACCGGTGTCGATGACGTCGTAGCCGCGGAGGTTCTGCCAGTACAGGGGCATCAGGATCATCGCCCCGAAGACAGCGGCACCAAGCGCGAACATCACGATCGAGGCGGCCGAGAAGTGCCAGCGGCGGTAGAGCCGCAGGTCCAGCAGCGGGTGCTTGACGCGCAGAGCGTGGACGGCGAAGGCGCTGATGAGGATGATTCCGACCACGATCGGTCCCCAGACGTGGGGGTTCCCGAAGGAGTTGTAGATGCCGGCCTCGGCCAGGCCGTAGGTCACGCCGACGAGGCCGATCGACATCAGGGCGAGGCCCTGGATGTCGAGCGTGTCGCTCTTCTCACCGCGCTTGTCCGGCAGGAGCCGGACCGCCAGCGGGATCGCGAACGCACCGACGACGAGGTTTACGAAGAAGATCCAGTGCCAGTCGAGTGTCTGGATGAGCACGCCACCCAGCAGCGGACCAAGCGTCGGGGCGAGCATCATCGGCACCGCCACCAGGCCCATGACGCGGCCCATGCGCTTGGGGCCCGCGGCGTCGGCCATGATGATCTGCGCCAGCGGCATGATCATTCCGCCGCCGGCTCCCTGTAGCACGCGGAAGGCGATGAGCTCCGTGTCGCTCGTGGCCAGACCGCAGAGCAGCGAGCCGAGCGTGAAGAGCCCCAGGGAGACGAGGAACACGCGCTTGGCGCCGTATCGACGCGAGGCCCACCCCGTCACGGGAATCACCGCGGCGAGCGAAAGCAGGTATCCGGTGATGACCCACTGGATGTTGGCGAGGCTCGAGTGCAGGTCCTTGCCGAGCGTCGCCAGCGCGACGTTGACGATCGTGGTGTCGAGAATCGACATCACGGCGCCGAGCATCGCGACGCCGGAGATGATCCACACCTGGCGGGGGATCCGATCAAGTTCAGCCGCGGACGCGGCCACAGGAGAATTTGTTGGCATGAACATATGGTACCAAATAATTAGGTACCGAGTGGTTTTGATTGCCCCGAGCGGCGGCGAAGCCGGGTCTGTCGCCCGCCCGGCCGCCTCCGCGGGTGGTGCTAGGCCCCGGCGGTGAAGCTTCCGACGCGCGTGAAAAGACGCTCGTGCGAGCGCGCCATCTCGCGCAGATCGCGCAGCGCTGCGTGCACCTCGGGCGAGTCCGTCAGGGCCTGGCGATCCTTGATGCTCGCCATCTCGACCATGATCATCACCGCGGTCCGATCGACGCTCTCATAGACCTCCGCGGACTCGAAGCCCTCGTGCCCGACGATCAGCTCGCGGGTGATCGCGAGGATGCGCTCACGCAGCTCCGGCTCCTGCGTCGAATCGACGGTCCAGACATCGATCAGCACTGGAGAGTCCGTCGCTTCCACAAGCGTGAGTGTAGCCCGGCTCGCGCCCGCCTCCGAAGAGCCAGATCGGTGCTTCACATCAGCCCTCGATGATGGGCAGACGGTCGCGAGCGTTGGCGAGGTGTATCGCGTGGGCACAGGGCGGGCTGACGATGACCACAAGCCGCTCGCCCAGACGAGCGAAGACGGCGAACAAGGCGCCGACGCCGCCCGGGTCCATGGAGGTGACGTCCCCGAGGTCCAGAACGATCGTCTCGAGCTCCTCGGAGGCGAGACGGTTGCATTCCTGCTCCAGCTGACCTGCGGTCACGGCCTCGAGTTGCCCCGAGACGAGGAGATGCAGGCCGTGCTCGTACCGTCGCCGTTCGATCTCGAGCAGGCTCGGTTTCGACCCGTTGACGCTGATGCCCAGCGCCGGTTGGCGCGGCGCACGGTGGCCGCGCGGGCCGGCGAAGTCGGAGCGGCGTAACGGAGCCATGAGCGTGCGCCAGCGCTCGCGGACCGCTGCTCGATGCGAGTGACGTACCCGCTCGGCAGATCGAGTTCCGCATCGGGCGGCGCTCCTGCCTCTTGCCTGCATGTGCCCAGATTCCGATCATCGAGACGAACGGAAAGCCGGTCGACGCGGTGCCGGTTCCCAGCACTGACGCTCCAGCGGTGACGGCAAAAGAGCTTCGACTCAGGCGCGGAATGCTTGCTTCGAAGCGCCAGCGATCATCGTACACCCGGCTGCGCCGGGCCCGCGAGGGCCCTGACCGTCCTGCTCGCGACGGCCGGCAGGCACCGACACCACGGATCCGACGCACAGAAAGCCTCGATCACGCGTCCGAAATGTTTCATCCCCGAGCGAGAAAATGCCGATGCCTGAGAACGTGCAGACGATCGACGCCGTGGACATGCTCGAGGCGGTGAACGCCGAGCTCGTGGAGATCGTCACGGCGTATCTGCAGACCACCGACCTGCTGCTGGATCCGGCCGAACGCGCCAGCCTGGCTCCCGATGCACTCCGCCATGAGATCTCCGAGCGGTGCGCTCGCTCTCTCGCTGCCGGCCAGGGCGCGCTGAGCGTTCTCGGCGCAGCTGACGAACCGGTCTGCTGCAGCTGCGGGAGGGTCGCGGAGACGACCGACCTCGATGGCTGGGGCATTGCGATGGACGACTCCGGCGTCGCAATCGAACTACTCTGCGCTCACTGCGCGGACGCTTCCTAGCCCTCAGAGCTGACCGCGCCCGCCGCCTGGATCCGCGCCGCGACGAGCGCGCTGCACGCTGAGTGGCTTCGCCTCGGAGAGACCTGCCCTGGGGAGCGACTCAGCCGCCGGCGCTGTTGAGCGCCTCCCTGACCTTCGCCGCCGTGAGGGCGCCATGGGATGCCGGCAGACACCTCTGCACGACAGCCAGAACCGCAGGCGAATGGACATCCACGCCCTGGGCTTGGACCATGGCCACAGATAGCTCGCCCTGAGCGGTGGGATCGGGGAAGCGCGGCACGCCGCGGCTGCGCATGCACTTGGCAAACGACAGCCCGTCCGCGACTTTGGTGGCGGTCTCCTGGGTCGATTGCGCTGACCCGCTGACGGGCGGGAGCAGGTGACCGCAGGGCCGCTCGGCCGCCCGCACCTGGGCCTTGCCGTAATGCAGCTGGACAAGCTTCTGCTTGTCGAAGGCCCCGTTGGCCTCGGGGTCGGGCCAGCTCGGCAATCCGTGCGAGCGCATGCAGACGGCAAAGGCAACCGCCCCGTTTTGCGGCGTGCTCGCAGTGGTGGTCGTCGAGGTGGTGATGTCCGCGACGCTCGGGGAGCCACCGCCGCAGCCGGCGACCGAGAGCGCCAACGCGGCTGTCGCCGCCAGAGAGATGAGGATGAGTGGGGACCGGCGCATGGTGTTGGTTCCTTTCAGTCGAGCGCGCAGAAGGCCACATCGATACGAAGGCCGCCGCCCCTTCGAACGGCGGCGGTCACGGTGGCGCCGTGGGCGTCGGCGATCGCCGCCACGATGGCGAGGCCCAGCCCGGCGCCCTCAGTGGAGAGCCCCGCCGGTGAGCCAAGTCGCTCGAACGGCTCGAACAGGCGAGCGAGCTCGCCGGGCGCGATCAGCGGGCCGCTGTTCTCGACCGACAAGACTGCGCGGCGCTCGGAGGTGTGGGTGACGATGTCGAAGTGGCCGCCCGCGACGTTGTGGCGGATGGCGTTCGCGAGGAGGTTCGCGACGAGGCGCTCGAGAAGGTCGGGATCGCCGGTCGTCCGGGCGAGCCCGAGCGCCGACGTGCTCCGAAGACCGTGAGCGTCGTGGGCCCGCATCACCCCGGTGACGGTCGTGGCAAGGTCGACGGACTCTCGCCGCAGACGCCCGCACTCGCTCCGCGAGAGCGTCAGCAGCGCCGCGAGCAACCGCTCCTGCCGCACGCAGGCGCGCACCACGCTCGCACCCATCTGCCGCAGCGCGGCCCCGTCCGCGCCGGGGTCAGCGAGGGCGACCTCTGCCAGCGCACGCTGGACGGCAATCTCGCCACGGAGCTCGTGCGCGGCGTAGGCGAGGAACAGTCGCTGCGCTTCCAGCGCGTCGGAGGCCGCAGTGCGCTCCGCACGCGGTGCTCCGACGAGCGCGAGGGACGCGCCGCCGTCGGCCCCACGGTGCTGCCGTGGCGCGCTCGCGCGGAGGGGTCCGTCCTGCTTCGGCGCCGAGGTTGCGATCGCCGAGGATGCGCTCATCGTCTTGCGCTCCAAGCGGCGGTGCGCTCGGACCGACCGGGGCGACTGCCCGACGTCGAGCTCCGCCAATGATCGCTGCGGCTGTGGGTTCTCATGCGACAAGCTCACCAGCGCAACCTGAACGGATCGCCGCTCCAGCTGAGAGGTTGCTTAGAGCCTGCTTAGAGGCTGTCTAGTGCTCGTCGCCCTCGAAGCGCAGCGTGACGAGCGCACCGCCGCCCTCGGCGTTACCCATCGCGACGACGCCGCCGTGGTCCTCGACCGTCTGTCTGACGATCGCGAGCCCAAGCCCGGAGCCCGGCAGGGCGCGAGCCGCTGCGGCGCGATAGAAGCGGTCGAACACGTGCGGCAGATCCGCCTCGGCGACGCCCGGACCGTGATCGCGCACGCTCAGGGTTCCGCCTGCGAGCTCCACCTCGACGCTGGCGCCCGGCGGACTCCACTTGATGGCGTTGTCGAGGACGTTGTCGAGGGCTCGCTCGATCCTTGAACGCGCCCCGACCAGCTGGTGGGGCTCGAGCCGCGAGTCGAAGCGCAGCTCAGGCGCCCGGTGCCGCGCGCGCTCGATCGCGCCCTCGACGAGCTCGTCGAGGGCGAGCGATTGGCGGGCGTCCACAGACCTCCCGTCGCGGGCGGCTTCGATGAGATCGCCGACGAGGGTGGAGAGCTCGCCGATCGTCCGCACCGCCGCGCCGAGCACGCGCTGACGCTGCCCCGCTCCCAGGTCATCCCGGGCCAGGAGCTCGATGTTCGCGCGGTGCGCCGTCAGCGGCGTGCGCAACTCGTGCGAGGCGTCCGCGATCAGCTGCTGCTGAACCTGCTGGGACTCGTCGAGGCCCGCGAGCATCGCGTTGAAGTCGGCCGCGAGGCTTGCCAGCTCGTCGCGGCCGCTCACCGGGATCCGCCGCTTGAGGTCTCGCGTCGCGCTGACCTCCCGCACCGCCCCCGCGAGCGCACGCACCGGGCGCAGCACCGCATTCGCGGCCAGCCTCCCGAGCAGGGCCGCTGCCAACGCCCCGCCGAGCGTCAGCGCCAGCAGGATCCAGCGCACGCGCGCGATCGTCGCGTTGGCGTCGGTGAGCGGGCGCGCGGTCCGCACCAACCCGTCACTCGCGTTGGCGAGGCGCATTGTGTAGAGCCGCATCGCCACGCCGCGATAGCGGACATCTCGGAAGTAGGGCGGTGCGAGTCCTCTGGCCACCGACGCGTCGGTGCTCTCCACCGGCACGAACCCGGCCGGCCCTCCGTTCGTCGCGCTACCGAGTTTGGGGATCACCTGGAAATAGGAGGAGCCGGCGGTTCCCAACAGCGGCTGGCCCGCGCGTGCGGCCCGCAGCTTCGCGCGGTTCGCCAACGGCAGGCCGGCCGGCGGCTGCTCGGTCGAGGCGCCCGACTTCAGGCCGACCGCTTGAGCCGACTGGATCAGCGAGAAGTCGATCTGGTCGCGCAGGTTCGAGCGCACGGACACAAAGATCACCAACGACGCGATCGCCAACGCCACGAACACCGCCCCGCCCCCGGCCACCGTAAGGCGGGTGCGCAGGCTCACGGTTCGCGCAGCGCGTAGCCGACACCGCGCACCGTGTGGATCACGCGCGGCTCGCCACCCGCCTCGGTCTTGCGCCGCAGATAGCTGATGTAGACCTCGAGTGGATTCGAGGTCGGTCCGAAGTCGTAGTTCCAGATCCGCTCCATGATCAGCTCCCGCGTCAGCACCTGACGCGGATTGCGCAGAAAGAGCTCGAGCAGCGCGAACTCCGTCCGCGTCAACTCGAGTCGGCGCTCACCGCGGGCTGCCTCTCGCGTCTGTCGATCGAGCGAGAGGCCGGCAAACCACAGCGGCGCATCCTCGCCCGCGGGACGCGCCCGTCGCAGCAGCGCCCGCAGCCGCGCCAGCAGCTCCCCCAAGGCGAACGGCTTGACCAGGTAGTCGTCAGCGCCGAGATCCAGGCCGCGGATGGTGTCCTCCTGCGAGTCGCGTGCCGTCAAGATCAGGACCGGCGTCCGGTTCCCCGAGGCTCGCAGGCGCCGGCAGACCTCGAAGCCGTCCAGGTTCGGCATCAGTACGTCGAGCACCACGGCGTCGAACTCCGCCTGACCGAGTCGCTTCAGGGCCGCGAGCCCGTCAATCGCGGTCGTGACGTGGTGGCCCTCGAGCTGCAGCGCCGTCTCGATCGCCTCGCGAACGTCCGGATCGTCGTCCACGACCAGGACGCGCCCGCCGCGATGCTCAGGTCCCACCATCAGTGCGCGGTCATCTTCGGCTCTCGCCCGTCGCCCGGCCGGAGGCCTCTGCGACGGCACTGGATGGCGAGAGGCGTTTCACGGCCAGATCAGGTTAGGCGCCACCGAGCAAGTGGAGCAGCGCAACCTGAGCAGGCCGCGCCGGAAACTGAGAGCTTGCTTAGGAGTTCCTGAGAACAAGGCGCCAGCTATTCGAGGCGCCGGGGCGCGCTAGCCGGGCCGCCGAAAGCGCCGCGCTCCCGGTTTGAACCCCGCTTGCGGAAAGACCGCAGAGCGCCGAGTGCCCAGGTCGGCAATGATGGGCTCGTGACCGAAGGCGACTCCGCCCGCAGAGTCAAGATCTCTGCCGACGAGCGGACCGGCTGGTCCTCGGAGCGTCCGCGCGATGACAGCAGGCCGCCCCGGCCGGTCGACATCTCCGTGCGCTGCCGGGTCCTCGCTCCCACCGATCGGATGCGCTACTCCCCCGGGAGCCTGGTCGTCGTGGTCGGGGCCGCCGCAGCGGAGCCAGCGCGCTTCGCCGACCGGGTCATCGAAGAGCGCGGCGCCGTGCTCTCGTTGGAGCGCGTGCGCACCCTGCTCGCCGGGCGCGTCGGTCCAGCGGAGATCGAGGCCCGTGCCCAGCAACTCCTCGCGGCCGCCGTTCTCAAGCGGCTCCAGGCCAACCAGTCGGTCGTCGTCGTCATCGAGGGCCTCGATGGGGCCGAACGCGAGCGCTACGTCCGCTTGGCGCACGGAGTTCGGCGTCCGAGTCACCTGATCGTGCTCGACGCGCCGGGCGATCGGATCCTCGACGAGGAGCGCCAGGAGCTCAACGAACTGCGCAGGCGCTTCGAGGCCGGAGATCTCGGCCTTGAAGGCTTCAATACCGCGCTGCGACTCGGCGGACCTGCCGCCGGCGAGCTCAAGCGCGTCGTCTTTCAACGCGAAGCGACCGCGGACTGAGCCACGGGACGCGGCTGGGCGGCGTCGGTGCGCGCGGGCCGGCGACGCCGAGCGCCAGGCTTGCCAGCCGGCGAGTGGCTCGCGCCACGGCCTGCGCCAGGTCAACGCGGTGAGCGGCCACCGCGAGCGGCCGGCCCGCCGTCAGCCGCTGGCGGCGTCGCTCTGGCGCAGCCGCTCGAGACCCTCGAGGATCAGATCGAGCCCCCAGCTGAACTCGAGCGCGCTGTCGAATCCGATCTCTGGGAGCTTCGCGACGATCTCGGCAAGGTAGGGGTAGGAGCCCGCGGCTTCGACCGCGGCCGCCCTCCTCTGTGCTGCTTCTCCGGCCGAGCGTGGTGTCTCGAAGCCGAGATCGCGCTCCTGGAGCGCGAACCCGTAGATGTAGGCGTCCTGGACCGAGTAGGCGTGGACGGCCATCTCGAACGAGAAGCCGGCCTCACGTAGGCAGCCCATCACGGCGTTGTGGTTTCGCAGGTTCGCGGGCCCCGGGTTACGCGACTCCATCAAGCCGATCGCCCAGCTGTGGCGCTGTAGCGCAGCGCGCGTCGAGATCGCCCGGCTGCGCATAGCGAGGCTCCAGTCGAGCTCCGGCGAGGGAAGTTCGATCTCGCCGAACACGATGTCCACCATCCCGTCGAGGAGCTCCTCCTTGTTGGCGACGTGCTTGTAGAGCGCCATGGGCACGACGCCCAGCTCCTGCGCGAGAGAGCGCATGCTGAAAGCCTCCGAGCCCACCTCGTCGGCGAGGGCGAAGGCGGCCTCGAGCACGCGAGCTTTGCTCAGCGGCGGACGGCGGGTCTTGGAGGTTTCTGGCATCGGGCCTTGACAAGTGTACGGCGTACACCTACAGTTCGCAACCAGAAGTGTACGTCGTACACCCGACAGGGAGGTAACCCATGAACCCCGAAGCCCCGTATCCCGTCCAGTACTCGGTCGACTACCCGGACCGCCAGCTCAACCGGCTCAGCACTTTCTTCCGCCTCTTCCTGGTCATCCCGATCGCCATCGTCCTTGCGCTGATTGAGGGTGGCGGCTACGCCTACGGTGGAGGCAGGGCGGTCGGCGCCATCGGCGCCGCCGGCCTGATCGTGCTGCCCGCGCTGTTGTTGATCGTCTTCCGGCAGAAGTACCCGCGCTGGTGGTTTGACTGGAACCTCGAGCTGATGCGCTTCACCGCCCGGGTCGGGGTCTATCTGATGCTCATGGACGACCGCTATCCCTCGACGGACGAGCACCAGGCCGTGCACCTCGACTTCTCCTATCCCGACGCACGCACGGACCTCAACCGCTGGCTGCCGCTGGTCAAGTGGCTGCTCGCCATCCCTCACTACGTGTGCCTGTTGTTGCTCTACATCACCGCCTTCTTCGTCGTCATCGTGGCTTGGTTCGCGATCCTCCTCACCGGTCGCTTCCCGCGCGGGATGTTCGAGTTCCTCGTCGGGGTCGGCCGCTGGACCAACCGCGTGATCGCATACGCCCACGTGTTGGTCACCGACAGCTACCCGCCCTTCCGCCTGGCCCCCTAGGTTCAGAGTTCGTCCACAAGAGCGACGGCCGTGATCATGCTCGAGTCAGGGCTGATCACGGCCTTCGCAGTTGCCAGGCCGGGTTCGGTCTCCACTTCCCCTGAAATCCCACCGGACGGCGCGTGGCCGCAGCGCGCGAACCGCTCCCGCCGGCGATGGCTGCGACCGCCTCGGATGTCCGCCCCGGACAGCCGGCCTAGCTCATCGGGCGATAGACGTGCAGCGAGCTGCCGTTGTCATAGCTCGTCGCCTCGATCAACCGCAGCTCGAGCGGGGCCGCCAGGTCCTTGAACAACGGCAGCCCGCCGCCGAGCGCGATCGGGTTGGTGACCAGCCGGTATTCGTCGACCAGCCCGGCTCGCGCGAGTGACTGCAGAAACGATGCGCCGCCCCAGGCGATGATGTCTCCCCCGGGCTGTGCTTTCAGGGCGGCTATCTCCGCCGCGAGATCGCCTCGCGCGATGAGCGAGTCCTTCCAGTCCGCGCGCTCGAGCGTCTTGGAGAACACGACCTTCACCAGCTCGTTCATCGGGGCCGCGTAGGCGTCGCTGGAGGCCGGCCAGTGCGATGCCATCTGCTGATAGGTCACACGCCCCATCGCGTGGGTGCCGGCCCGGCTCAGCAACTCGAGCTTCGTCTGCTTGAGCGCCGGGTCCTCAGGCAGGGCCCGGTGATCCGCGGCGCCCTCGGCTGGCGCCACGAACCCATCCAGTGACAACGACACCTGAACGATCACTGCTCGCATGACCTTCACGCTCCCGTGTAATCCGACACATACCACCACCCAGACCGAACCCCTGGCGCGAGCGTCTTCGGTCCGCTACCCACGCGCCTGCTTCGGCCCGCCGCACCGAGACCCCCCGAGCGACGATCGTCGCTGTCACATTCTTTCGTGCCGACGGGTCTTGGTGGTATGACCGCAGCGGCGGCAGGGGACTGAGAAATGGATGAGCGAGACTGGCTTGCGCAGCGCTTCGAGGAGCATCGGTCGCATCTGCGAGCGGTCGCCTATCGAATGCTCGGCTCGCTGAGCGAGGCCGACGACGCCGTCCAGGACGCGTGGCTTCGGTTGAGCCGCTCGGACGCGGCCGCGATCGAGAACCTCGGCGGCTGGCTCACCACCGTCGTCGCGCGCGTTTCGCTGAACATGCTGCGCTCGCGCGCCACGCACCGCGAGGAGCCGCTCGGCGTGCACATCCCCGATCCGATCGTCGACGCCGCCGCCGGCACCAACCCCGAGCACGAGGCGCTGCTGGCCGACTCCGTCGGCCTGGCGCTGCTCATCGTCCTCGAAACGCTGTCACCGGCGGAGCGGCTCGCGTTCGTCCTCCACGACACCTTCGGAGTCCCGTTCGAGGAGATCGCGCCGATCGTCGAGCGCTCCCCCGAGGCGACGCGCCAGCTTGCGAGCCGCGCCCGGCGGCGCGTCCAGGGCGAGCGGACGGTGCCCGACCCTGACCTCGTGCGCCAGCGCGAGGTGGTCGACGCGTTTCTCGCGGCCGCGCGCGAGGGGGACTTCGAGGCGCTCGTTGCCGTCCTCGCCCCCGACGTCGTGCTGCGCGCGGACTTCGGTGGTGGCGTGACGCAGGAGATACGCGGTGCCGAGACCGTCGCCAGGCAGGCTCAGACCTATTCCCGACTCGACCTTCTCGTCATCCCCGCGCTCATCAACGGCGCCGTCGGCGCTGTCAGTACCCGCGGCGGTCGCCCGTTCTCCGTCGGCGCCATCACGGTGCGCGACGGCAGGATCGTCGAGCTTGACTTCCTCTCCGACCCGGAGCGCCTGGCGGGGCTCGACCTCACGGTGCTGGATCTCTGACGCCACGGGTGCCGCCGCCCGCACGCCGTCACGTTTTCGCCTCCCGTCGTGTCATCGAGGTAGGACCGCAACGACCGTCCGGGCCGCGACGCAAGCAAGACCTCCCTCCCTCGGCCTTCGGCGCTCGCCGCGGCAGAGACCACAACCCGGAAGGAAGCTGATTGTGAAGGCCAGGATCAACAACCCGGCGTTGAGCGTGCCCGGCGCGCTCGAGGCGCTTGCCCAGCTCGGAGCCTCGGCGAGCGCTGCCGGGATTCCCGAGACGACGCTCTACATGGTGCATCTACGCGCGAGCCAGATCAACGGCTGCAGCGTCTGCGTGGACATGCACTCGCGCGAGCTCGAGCACGCCGGCGAAAGCAGCGAGCGCATCCACACCGTCGCCGTGTGGCGCGAGACCCCGTACTTCAGCGACGCTGAGCGTGCCGCGCTCGCGCTGACCGAAGCGGCGACTCGACTCGCCGACCGCCCCGACCCGGTTTCGGACGAAATCTGGGATGAGGCCGCGCGCCACTACAGCGAGCCGCAGCTCGCCGCCCTCGTGGTCGCGATTGCGACGATCAACGCCTACAACCGCCTCAACGCCGCGACGCGGCAGATCACCGGCGATTGGGTGGAGCGCATCGTGGCGCGCGCAGCCCAGCCGGCGTGAGGGCCTAGCCGGATCGAGCATCTGCTGAACCCACCGCAAGCGAGCGGCGAGACCACCGCCGCTCGCCTCGCGGATGGCGGCAGGAAGTAGCGAAGAGCCCAGGACGCGCTGCAGCCCGAGCAGGAGCCCGCGGGCCCAGACGCGAACCGCGTCAGCGCCGGCGGCGAGCTAGGAGGCCGCGGTTGCGCCGCCCGAGGAGCGCACGTTCAGGCGCCCTGTTCCTCGGCGACCGTCCGCTCGGCGGTCGGTAGCACCTCGAGGCGCTCGTCGGGGATCGGGTCGCCACTCACGACCGAGAGCCCGTAGGTGCCGGCCTCCAAGCGCGCCTCCGCGCGCTCGACGGCGGCAAGCTGGCCTTCGAGGTCGCCGAGGCGCCCCTCGTCGAACTCGTCCTGGTAGATGTCCTCGGAGTCGCGCTCACCCGGCTCAACCCGATCGTCGCCCTCGAGCGGGCCGCCCTTGCGCAGCGCTGCGATGTCGCCCTCGATCCGGGCGCGTTCGCGAGCGAGCAACTCCTGGGCATGTTCTGGGTCCACGCGCCGAAGGATACGGCCCAGACGTGCCGAGCACCCGCTTGGGTGGTGGCGGGCGCCGCGCCGCAGCGACGCCCGCCACCTGGTGCCCGCGCCACCCAGGTCGCGAGGAGGCTGCACCCCGGTAGACGCGGTAACGGACAGTGGTCACTGTCCGCCGGCAACGATCGGCGCACGCGGTTGGGGAGCGGTGCGAGGCGGTGGCAATCTGGTTGGAGACTGCTTTTGCCGCCGCCACGGTGGCAGGCGCTCTCCGTGCGCCGCCGCCCCGGGAGCTCAGCGTCCCCGGCCGCCGGTCGCCGGTCGCGAGCGCCGGAGACCCCGCCGGCGGCCCGCAGCGAGAGCGCCGGTCAGAGCCAGCGCGCACGCCAGGGCTCCCGACGCCGCGCCTATCCCGGCGTCGCCCCAGTCGAAGGGACGTCCACCTGAGCGTGCCAGGAGCCGCCCAGGCGCTGGCGACGGCGCGAGGAAATGGATCCGCACCGGGTGCACGGGGTACTCATCGAAACGCGCCCAGGCCCCCTGCGGCACAGCGAGCGCAACGGCGCAGAGAACCACCGCGACCGCGGGCTTGAAGATACGGCTGGCGCCCATCTTGGATCTCCTTTCGAGTGTCCGGTTCGAGTTGCTCACTGGGCGTGCGCACCGGTTCGCCGGCCGCGCCGATCCGACAGGGCGAGCCCGCTACCGACGAGGATCATCGACAAACCGACGCCACCGGCCGCGCCGATCCCGGCGTCGCCCCAGTCGAAGCCGCCATCTGAGGACGCTTCGACGATCACCGGCGTCTCCAGGCTCGCCGAGCCGCCGACGTCCTGCAGGCTCGCCGCGCCGGCGCCGGCCGGCGCGATCGCGGCGAGCGCGAGAGCCACAGCGGTGATTTCTCCGATTCGCTTTCTGGTGGAACGCATGGCTCTTCTCCCTCGGTCGGAGGCCACGGTGTGTGGCCGCTAGCCGCATCACAGAGGTCGGCGGTGGACGGTCGGTTGGAGCCGGTGGAGGTCCGGTTGAAGGGTGTGACGATGAGCGGGAGTCCGTAGTAGCCTCCGCCCCGGGGCGAACTGCACGTGCTCGAGTTCCACATTCTCGGTCCGTTCGAGGTGGTGGATGACGGACGTCCGCTGAATCTCGGGGGGCCGCGTCAGCGGAGCCTGCTGGCGATCCTCGTGCTGTGGCGAGGCACGGTTCTCTCGAGCGACCGCATCATCGATCTGCTGTGGGGCGAGCATGCGCCGGCCACTGCCACCAAGACACTGCAGGGATACGTCTCACATCTGCGCAAGACGCTCGGGAGCGAGTGCTTGCTCACGCGCGCGGGCGGCTACGAGCTGCGGGTCACCGCCGACCAGGTCGACGCAGATCAGTTCAGGGCGCGCCTGGCCGAGGGTCGCGCCGCGCTCGCCGACGCTGACGCGGTGCTCGCACGGGAGCGACTGGGGTCGGCGCTGCAGCTGTGGCGCGGGGAGGCGCTGTCGGATCTCGCCTACGAGGCGTTCGCGCAAGCCGAGATCGCCCGCCTCGAAGAGGAGAGGCTGAGCGCGCTCGAGGAGCGTGTCGACGCCGACCTGGCACTTGGGCGCCACCGCGGCCTCATCGGCGAGCTCGAGACGCTCGCTGCTGAGCATGCCAACCGCGAGCGCTTCCTCGGCCAGCTCATGCTGGCGCTCTACCGAAGCGGCCGCCACGCCGACGCTCTGAGCGCCTTCAACGGCGGCCGCCGGGCCCTCGCCGAGGAGCTCGGACTCGAGCCCGGCACGGCGCTGCGAACGCTCGAGCAACAGATCATCACCCACGATCCGGCGCTGAACGCACCGGCGCCGTTGATCCCCCCACGCGCACCGCCACGGTACCTCCAGCCGACTCGCGGCCGCGCCCGCGGCCGGCTCCTGATCGCGCTCGGCGGGGCGGCGCTCCTCGCCGCGGCCCTCGCCGCCGCGCTCGTGGAGCTGACCGCGAGCAGCACGCCTCCGGTGGCTGTCTTCGCGAACTCGGTTGCGGCGATCGACACCCACGACAACCGCGTCAGCGCCGACGTCCTCGTTGGTGACGCGCCCGGCCCGATAACGGCCGGCGCCGGGTCCCTGTGGGTGGGCAACCTCGGCGACCAGTCGCTCTCTCGCATCGACCTGGCGAGCTTGACGCCGCTTCGCACGTTGCCACTCGGCGCCCCGCCCACGTCATTGGCCGTTGCCGGCGGCAGCGTCTGGGTGGCCGAGTCGAGCGCGACGGCCGACCAGATCTCAGTCAGCCGGCTCGACCCGAACTTCGACACCGTGGCGCGGACCGCCGAGCTCGGGGACGTGGTCCCTCAGACCCCCGGCTCGTTCGCCGTTTCCGACGGCAGGCTGTGGGTCGCTCCCTACGCCGGGCTGCTCACGCGGCTGGACACGACGAGCGGGCGGCCGCTGAGCCAGTTCGATCCCAACGCATCGCCGGCGGGCATCGCCGCCGGCGACGGCGCCGTCTGGGTCAGCGACAGCCTGGCCGGCACGGTGACGCGGATCGACCCGACCGGACTGGCAACGCCGATCCCGGTCGGCGATGAGCCCACTGGCATCGCCGTCGGTGACGGGGGCGTGTGGGTTGCCGACACCGGCGATGACACCGTCGTACGGATCGATCCGGGCTCGCGCACAGCGACAACGCCGATTGCCGTCGGCGCCGCGCCGCTGGCGCTCACCGTCGCCGGCGGCTCGGTCTGGGTGGCCGATAGCGGCGACGGAACTGTCACCCGCATCAATGCCCGCACCGCCCGCGTGAGCGCGACGATCCCCGTCGGGGGGAGCCCGCAGGCGATCACCGTCGCCGGCGGGCGGGCCTGGGTCACGATCGACAAACCGGCTGTTCCACCTGTCACGAGCAACAGTGGCGGCACCCTGCGGCTCGCTTCACTTCAGGACGTCGACTACATGGACCCGGCGCTGGCCTTCAACTACCGCTCCTGGAATCTCCTCTACGCCTCGTGCGCGAAGCTCCTGAACTATCCGGACAAGGAGGGACCTGCGGGCGCACAGTTGGTCCCGGAGGTGGCGCAATCGCTGCCCGCCGTCACCGATGACGGGCGCACCTACACCTTCACGATCCGCCCCGGCTTTCGCTTCTCACCACCGTCGGACCTCGCGGTCACCGCGCAGACCTTCAAGGCGACGATCGAGCGCACGCTCAACCCGCGGACCAAGAACCCCGAGGCGAGTGAGTTCGTCAACATCGTTGGGGCCCCGGCTTATATCTCGGGAGCCCCCGGCGTCACGCACATCTCCGGTGTCGTCGCGGTGGGCGACAAGCTGGTCATCCACCTCTACGCGCCGGAGCCGGACCTGCTCGCCCGCCTGGCGCAGCCCTTCTTCTGCGCCGTCCCTCCCGACACCCCGGTGAACCCCAGCGGCGAGCCCACGATCCCCTCCGCGGGTCCGTATTACGTGACCTCCTACACCCCGGGACAGGGGGTGGTGCTGAAGCGCAATCCCAACTACCACGGGCCGCGACCGCACCACTTCGCTCGCATCGTGTTCACCCCGGGGATCCCCCCGCAGCGCGCCGTCTCCCAGGTCGAGGCGGGGACTGTCGACTACGCCCTCGACGCGGTCAACTCGACCAACGTCTCGCGGCTGGCCGCTCGCTACGGAGCCACCAGCCCGGCTGCCAGGCGCGGCCGCCAGCAGTACTACGTCGACCCGCAGGCGCAGATCGACTTCCTCGCCCTGAACACCCACCGGGCGCCCTTCGACGACGTACGCCTGCGCGAAGCCGTCAACTACGCCGTTGACCGCGACGCCCTCGCCCGCTTCGGGGACCCGCGCTCCCAGTTGCCCGAGCAACCGACCGACGACTACCTTCCGCCCGGCGTGCCCGGGTACCGCGACGCCAAGGTCTATCCGCTGCGTCCGGATCTGCAAAAGGCGCGGGCGCTCGCTGATGGACACCAGGGCGCGAGGGTGATCATGTACACCTGCATCTTCGCCTCCTGCCAGGCCGATGGGCAGGTTGTCAAGACCGACCTCGCCGCGATCGGCCTCAATGTCGTCGTGAAGGCCGTTTCGGCCGCCGTCTTGTACACGAAGATCGCGAGTCCGGGCCAGTCGTGGGACATCGCGGACGTCGGCTATGCCGCGGACTATCCGGACCCCGACGACTTCATCAACCTGCTGCTCGAGACCGACACCCTGATCCCGAAGTTCAACGATCCGGGCTGGGCTGCGAAGCTGGCCGCCGCCGACCGCCTGACCGGGGTTCGCCGCTATCTCGCCTACGGCAAGCTCGACGAGGATCTGTTGCGCAACGCGGCGCCCTTCGTCGTCTATGGCAACGCTTCGACCAACGATCTGACCTCCGCCCGCGTCGGCTGCCGGCTCGACACGGCCGTCTACGGCGTGGATCTCGCGGCGCTCTGCGTTCGGCCGGGCTGATCGGTCCCCGCCGCTGCATCGGAGCGCTTGGGTGCATGCACCCAAGCGTCGGGAGGGCGCATGCGCCCTCCCGCGAGTCGGCGCATGCGCCGACTCGAACCTGATCAGCGACTCCTCCTCACCCGCGGCGGCATCCGGGCGTTGTGTCAATAATCTCTGCACCGTGGCGCTCCCTCCCGTTCTTCACCGACTTCTCACCGCGGCCGGCCCGTCGGGCTACGAGACGGCGCCCGCCGCTGTGTTCGCCGACGCCGCACGCGAGTTCACAGACGATGTCTCCATCGACGTGATGGGGTCGGTGGTCGCGCGCGTCGCGGGCACGACCGAGGGCGCGCCGCTGCTCGCGATCGTCGGCCACATCGATGAGATCGGCCTGATGGTCACCCATATCGACGACGACGGGTTCCTGCGCTTTGCCGGCGTCGGCGGCTGGGATCCGCAGATCCTGTCCGGTCAGCGCGTGCTGTTGATGACAAAGGGTGGAACGGTGCCCGGGGTCCTTGGGCGCCGCGCGATCCACCTCCTGCGCGAGGAGGATCGCCGCAAGGTGCCGGAGCTTCGCGAGCTTCACATCGACATCGGTGCGCGCGACGGCGACGAGGCTCGCGCCCAGGTGCGCATCGGTGACGTCGCGGTGATCGACGGCGAACCCGTCGAGGTCCTCGGCGGCCGAGCCGTTTCGCGGGCGATGGACAACCGGCTCGGCGCCTTCATCGCGCTGGAGGCAGCGCGCCTGGTGGCGCAGGCGGGCGGCGCCCCCGGTGTGGTCGCGGCCTGCGGCGTCGTCCAGGAGGAGATCGGTCTCCACGGCGCACGGACGTCGGCCTTCGGCGTGGCCCCCGACGTCGCGATCGCTGTGGATGTCACGCATGAGACCGGCGTCCCGGGGACCGAGATCAACGAGATGGGCAAGCACCGCTTCGGCGATGGCCCGGTGATCGAGCGCGGCTCGACGATGAACCCGGCCCTCTTCGAGATGCTCCATGACACCGCCGAGCGCGAGGGCATCCCCTTCACGATCGCGGCTGCGGCGCGCGGGACGGGCACCGATGCCGACGCCATTCACCTCTCGCGCGCCGGGATCCCCACCGGGCTGATCTCGATTCCGCTTCGCTACATGCACTCCCCCGTCGAGATGGTCCAACTCGACGACATCGACGCCTGCGCCCGGCTGATCGCGGCGTTCGCGCAGTCCCTGGGCGCTGACACCTCCTTCGCTCGCTGCGCAGGTTGGCGGCGCGTACGCGCCGCCGGCTCAGGCGTTCGCGGCCTTGTGCTTGCCCGCCTAGCGCGTCTGCTTCTTCTTTTTCTTCTTCTTCTTGTGCTTGGCGTGGGGCTTGCTGTCCTTGGCCGGCTTCTTGGCTGCGGAGCTTGCCGCCGGAAGCTTGGTGATGACCCATAGGACCTCGGCGGTGGCGCTGCTCCCGGCGCCACTCACCTTAACTTGGAAGGTGTGGTGGCCGCTCGAGAGCTTGGAGAGCTTGGCGCTCGAGGAGGAGCAGGGGGTGCCAAGGCCGTCGATCGTACAGATCGTCGAGGTGACGGAGCCGGTCTCGGTGTAGCCGATCGTGGGGTCGGTGGTGCGTGCCGACGGGTTGGTATCGATCGCTACCGCGACCGGCGTGGGCGCCGCGCTGGCGGCGGGCACCGGGGTCTCGCTGGCGGCGGGCGGGGTCTCGATCACCGCGGGCGGCGGGGTCGTGATCGGCGCCGCCGTCACGATCTGGGTCAGCGAAGCCGACGCCGCAGCGAAGCTACTGTCCCCGGAGTAGGTCGCGGTGATCGTGACCTGGCCGGAGCCATCAAGGGAGCCAGTGCACTTGGCACCCTCCAGGCTGCTCATCGCGATTGCGCTGCAGCCGGGGATCACGGTGCCGTCCGCCGCGAAGGTGAGCGTCCCGCCGTTGACGTTCGGCGCGACCAGAGCCTCGAAGGTGAGGCTGTCGCCGGCGAGGATCGAAGTCGAGGAGGTGGTGAGGGTGACGGTGGTCGGCGTGGGCACCAGTGCGGTCTGCGGCGAGGTGCTCGTGGCCGAGCCCGTCACGTTGGTCGCGGTGACCTGGACCTCGAGTCGGGCGGCGGCGTCGGCCGCCGCGACGACGTAGGTGCTCGCCGTGGCGCCCGTGATCGCGCTGCAGCTGCCCGTGCAGCGCAGCCACTGGTAGGCGTAGCCGCTCGGGCGGGAGGACCAGGCTCCGGTCGACGCGCTCAGCGTCTGCCCGACTGAGGCCGTGCCGCTGATCGCCGGAGCGGTCTGATTCGCCGGCGCGAGCGGGGCGATCGGGCTTGACGGGGCCGAGGTGCTCGCGTTTGAGGTTCCACTGCCGTTCGCCGCCGTGACCGTGAGCTCGAGCGTGTCTCCGGCCTCCTGCGCGGTCGGCGTATAGGACTCCCCGGACCCGCCCGTGGTGATCGGCGCGCAGTTGCCGCCGGTTGGGTCGCACAGCGACCAGAGGTAGGTGTAGCTGCCCGGCAGCGCGGTCCACACGCCGACGTCGGCACCGAGCGCCGTATTCGCGGCGGGCGCGCCGGTCACGCTCGGGGCGACGGTATTCGAAGGGATCCCGCTGCCGACGTTGGCGCCGGTGTACGCGAGCAGCGTCTTGCCAGCCGGGACGATCAGCGTGTTCTCGCCGACACCGAGACCGGTCACCAGGACCGAGCCCTCCTCGTCGGGCGCCGCGATCGCGGAGCCCGTGTTGGTGGACCAGACGCTCGTGCCCGTGGAGGTGTCGATCGCGTAGAGCTCGCCGCTCGAGGAGCCCTCAAACGCCAGCGAGCCGTCCACGAGGGGAGCTGTGTCGAGGTGGGAATCGCCGCTGAAGCTCCACTCGGTGCTGCCGAGGCCCCACTCGGCGAAGGCGACGAGACTGCCCCCGGATGCGCTGTAGAGCTCCCCGCCGCCGGCCGCCGGCGCGTAGGGCGACTCAAAGGAGCCGACGTCCGTGCCGCCGGAAGCTGAGAGCACCACGTCACCGCTGCTGCCGTTGTCGCGGGCGAAGATGTCGCCGCCGGCGAGCACCGGCGTCTTGCCGCCCCCGCCGTCGCAGTTGCCGGAGAAGTGCCAGATCAGCGCGCCCGTGACGGGGTTGAAGTCATAGTCCTGGTCGCAGGCGTAGGTCACATAGACCCCGGTGGCGCTGACGGCAGGCGAGCTGTCGTCACCATTCTCGACCGGGGCGGTCCACGCGAGCGCACCTGTGCTCTCGGACACGGCATAGACGGTTCCCCCGGTGCCGGCTCCGGCGACGTAGACGTACCCGTTGGCCGCCGTCGGAGCGCTCGAGAAGGCCGTCTGACCCGAAAGCGCGAGGACCCAGTCGGTGGCGCCGGTAGAGGCGTTGAAGGCGGTGAGCTGGCCGCCGAAGTTGATCGTGAAGATCTGCCCGGCGTCGTAGGCCAGGCCGGAGAAGTTGTAGGTGCCGCCGAGGGCGTGGGTCCACAGCGTGGCGCCGGTCGCCTGCTCGATGGCATACAGCGTCGTTCCGTAGCCGCTCGCCACGCTGGCGGTGACGTAGACGACACCATTGACGACGAGGGGGTAGGAGACCGCGCCCGGGAGCGTGTCCGACCACGCCTGCGACAGCGGCGCCGTGATCGGATCGTCGGTCTGGTAGCCGTCGTGGGCGGGGTCGAGCTGGTAGGCGACCGCCTGGTCGGAGCTGGTCGCCTCGGCTGCTGCGGGAACGATGGCAAGGACCAAGCCCGCCGCGAGAGCTGCGATCAGCGGCTTGCGCGCGAGACTTCCGAGTGAGAGAGGCATCACCCCCACGAACGTGGGCGCCGTTACGAACTTTGCGACACCGGACGAAGGGTTGATGCCCCGGTCCGGCCAGGACAGGGCGGGTCACGTTTCGCAATTCCCACCGACGCCTTGAAACCGACCGGTCGGTCTGTTACTGTCCTCGCATGGCTCCCCCCACCACCGCCCAGACCGAGAAGGCCGAGGAGACCCGCCGGCGGATCGTGCTCGCCGCCGCCGAGCTCTTCGCGACCCACGGCTACTCAGCGACCTCGCTCAGCGCTGTGATCGCGGCGGCCGGCTCCACCAAGGGCGGCTTCTATTTCCACTTCGCCTCGAAGGCGGACCTCGGACTGGCGGTCGTCGCGCAGGCGCGGGCCCAGTTCACCGCGGACGTGCTCGCGGCCTCGGGCGAATACACGCGCGCGTCCGACGAACTCGTAGCGATGGTGCGCGCGATCGCCGCCAACTCGAAGGACACGGCCGCAGCGTCCGGTCTCGGCCGCCTGTGCATGGAGCTGCGCGAAGAGCCCGCGGTCGCCGCCGGCGACCTCGACCCCTATGGCAGCTGGGTCGCGCTCGTCGAGGGGCTGCTCGTTCGTGCTGCGCGCGACGGCGACCTCGACCCCGCCGTCGACACGCGCGAGGCGGCGCGCTACGCGGTCGGCGCCTTCGTCGGCGTCGAGTCCCTCGCCGGCGAGAACCGCGACGACTTCCTGGAGCGCATCGATGACCACCTCCGCCTCACCCATCGCGCACTCGGCCTTCGTTCGCTCCTGCTCGACAACGTATGACCCTTTTTTTGCCCACCGAACAGACCGACCGGTCGGTATTGGCCGGATCCCATCCCGACTCGCAAGGAGACACGCCGATGCTTGCCTCAATCACGTCCCGCCCCGGCTCCGCGCTGCGCGGGCTCCTTCCCCGCCGGCGGCCGAGCATGCAGGCATCGGCCGCCCCGCGCCGGCGTCGCAACCTCACGCTGTGGACGATGATCGTGACCTCCGTCGCCGCCTTCATCGTCACGCTCGACAACCTCGTCGTGACCACCGCGCTGCCCTCGATTCACCGTGACCTGCACGCCTCGATCCAGGGCCTCGAGTGGACGGTCAACGCCTACACGCTCACCTTCGCGGTGCTGCTGTTGACGGGCGCCGCCCTCGGCGACCGCTTCGGACGCAAGCGCACCTTCGTGGCCGGTCTCGCGATCTTCCTCGTCGGCTCCGCCGGCGCGGCGCTCGCGCCCTCGATCGGGTGGCTGATCGCGGCCCGCGCCTTCCAGGGCCTCGGCGGCGCGATCGTCGCCCCGCTGACGCTGACGATCCTCTCGGCGGCGGTCCCGCCGGAGCGCCGCGGTGCGGCGCTCGGCATCTGGGGTGCGGTCAGCGGCCTCGCCGTGGGGCTCGGACCCGTCGTCGGGGGTGCCGTCGTGCAGAGCATCTCCTGGCACTGGATCTTCTGGCTCAACGTCCCGATCGCGCTGGCGCTGATCCCGGTCGCCATGCGCCGCCTGGATGAGTCCCGCGGCCCCAACAGCACGCTCGATCTGGCCGGCCTCGGCCTCGCCTCGAGCGGCCTCTTCGGGATCGTCCTCGCGGTGATCCGCGGTAACCAGGTCGGCTGGGGCAGCGCGCAGGTTGTTGCCTTCGGCGGCCTCGGCGTGGCGCTGCTCGTCGGCTTCGTCGCGTGGGAGCTGCGCGCGGCGAACCCGATGCTCCCGATGCGCTTCTTCCGCAACCGCACCTTCAGCGCCGCCAACGTGACCTCGCTGTTGATGTCCTTCGGCATGTTCGGCGCGATCTTCCTGCTCACCCAGTTCCTCCAGAGCGCGCAGGGCTACTCCCCGCTCCAGGCCGGGCTGCGGGTCCTGCCCTGGACGGCGATGCCGCTGCTCGTCGCCCCGATCGCCGGCGCGCTTTCCGACCGCATCGGTGGTCGCCCGCTGATGGCCACCGGGGTCGGCCTGCAGGCCGTCTCGCTCGCCTGGCTCGCGTCGATCGCCTCGCCGAGCGTGCCCTACGCCGCGCTGATCGGCCCGTTCGTGATGGCCGGCGTCGGCATGGGCATGTTCTTCGCGCCGGTGGCCAACGTGGTCCTCGGATCCGTCGCGCCCCACGAAGAGGGCCAGGCGTCGGGCGCCAACAACGCGATCCGCGAGCTCGGCGGCGTCTTCGGGGTGGCGGTGCTCGCCTCGATCTTCACCCACTACGGCAGCTACCAGACCCCCCACACATTCGCCCAGGGACTGACCCCGGCGCTCTACATCGGGGCGGTCATCGTCGGTCTGGGCGCCCTGGCCGCACTGTTCATCGCGCGGCGGCGGCCGGTGCCCGCGAGCGCGCCGCTGCAGCGGGCGAGCACCGCCGGCGCACCGGAGCTCTCGCTCGAGACCGCCTGAGCTGAGAGAGACCAAGGCCGGGCCCGCGGGAGCGTTGCGCTCGCGGGCCCGCGTCGTTTCGGGCTAGGGCTCGGGACAGACGCCGAGGTCGTGCTGCACAGAACGCGGGATCGCCGGCACCGGGCAGCGGTAGCTGCTGCCCTCGAACTTGACGCTCCAGCGCCCGGCGCTCCCGCGCTCGATCACGTTGGTGCCGTTGAACCCCCAGCGCACACACGCCTTCGTCATCCGAAAGCGCACGTCGCCGTAGTCGGGGTCAGACGCAGCGAGACGCACGATCAGACACGGCGAGGCCGCCGGCGGATCGCCGAAGGCGTGGATGATCGCGCTGCGCTCAGAAGCGCTCGGCGCGCGTGTGGCTGCCTGCGCGAGTGACGCGAACAGGCCGAGCGTCGCGAGGGCGGCGACGACGGCGCTGCGGCGGTGCAGCAGCATGCGGTTCATGCGGCGACACCTTAGTCGCGGCCGTAGCGCTGTCAATGCTCGAGCGACGGCGGACGTGATGCGCGGCGCATCAGGTGCCCCGAGCATGCGCGCCAGGCCGGCGCTCTCAGAAGCTGCGTTTGACCAACCTCCGTTCCGAAGCGACCCAGACCTCGGAGCGCGCGCACAAGCAGGAGTTCGCGGCGACGCGCGCGGTCCGCCCAGACGATGGCCTGAACCGGCCTAAGATCACGCCGATGGCGGAAGCCACTGATCCCCAGCTGGAGATGCTTGACCGTCTCCTGGGCACGGTGCAGGAGACCAACGCGTTTCAGCGAGCCCGATTGAGCGGAACGCGCGTGCGGACGCCGGCCGATCTCCAACGGCTCCCGTTCACGACGAAAGGCGATCTTCTTCTCGACCAATCCCTTTCGCCGCCGTTCGGAACCAACATGACCTTTCCGCTGGAGCGCTACACCCACCTGCATCTGACGAGCGGAACGGTTGGCGAGCAGCTCAGGGTGCTTCAGACGGCCGAGGACTGGCTGACGACGCGACGGTGCTTCGCCCTCGTCCTGCGCGAGGCTGGGATCACGGCAGCCGACAGGGTTGCGCTCCCTTTTCCCTTTGGCGCATACCTGCAGTTTTGGGCGGCGGCCGCCGGCGTCGAGGACGTCGGGGCGCTGGCGCTGCCCCTAGGCGGGTTGGAGGGACGCGAACGGCTCCGCGCGGTCGCGGAGTTCGAGGCGACGGCGATCGTCTGCACGCCGAGCTATGCGCTCGCGCTGATAGATGTCGCGGTCGAATCGGGTCTGGAGGACGCATTCGCATCGGTCCGGGCTGTGATCTGCCAGGGCGAGCCCGGAGCGTCGATCCCGGCGGCTCGCGAGCGCATCGAGGAGGGTTGGGGGGCGAAGGTGTTCGATCACGCCGGCTCGACCGAAGTGGGGGTGTTCTCGTATCCGTGCGCCGTCGGCGGCGGCATGCATGTGAACGGAGGCGATTTCCTGTGCGAGATCCTCGATCCGATGAGCGGCGCGCCGGCGGCGGCGGGCTCACAGGGAGAGCTCGTGCTCACCGCCCTCACCCGCTACGGCTTCCCGGCGATCCGGTTCCGCAGCGGCGACGTTGTGGATGTCAGCGGTGCCTGCCCCGGCGGCCACGACGACGTCTGGTTGTCGAACGGGATAGTCGGGCGCACCGACGATATGGTCGTGATCCGCGGCATGAACGTCTTCCCCTCGGTGATCGAGCAGGCGATCCGCGAGGCGGGCGTGCTCGGCGAGTACCGGATCCGCTTCTACACCGAGGAGACAGAGCGCGACGAGATTCGGGTGCTGGTGGAAGCGACCGATCCGGCGCTGGTGCGGACGATCGAGGCACGCATTTACGAGCGGCTCGCCCTGCGCGTGCGGGTGGTTCCGGTCATGCCGGGCGTGCTCAAGGCCGAGCGCCTCAAGGCGCGTCGTGTCGAGGATCAGCGTGAACGATAGGACCCTCCTCGCGGACGAATCGAGTTTGTGGGCGCTGATTACCCGCGCGCAGAGTTCGCGGACGCCTGCACGGTCTCCAGAAGGTCGCTGAGGTAGCGCAAGTGATCGCGCATGGCTCGCTCCGCGAGGGCAGGCTTGCGCGACTCGATCGCCGTGAGGATGTCGCGATGCTGATCGCGGGCGACCGCTTCGACGATCGCCGGCGAGATCAGGTCCTTCAGACGCGGCTGTAGGACCTCCGAGGACCAAGCGGCGAGAGCGCTTGCTACCGGGTTGCCGGCGGCCTCGGCGATGGCGCGGTGGAAGCCGACGTCGGTCTCGCGCTGGACCTGCTCGTCGTCGGGCTCGCGCTCGGCGTCCTCGATTGAGCGCCGGATGATTGCGATGGCCTCAGCCGATGCGTTTCGCGCAGCGAGCGCCGCCAGCGGCACCTCGAGCAGCGCGCGCACCTCGATGAGGTCGTTGATGGGTGTCGTGCCGCTGGAGAGCATGCCCGCGATCGTGTCGCTGACGGTTCGTGCGAGGCCGCCCCCCGGACTGCGCGCCACGAACACGCCCCCGCCCGGGCCGCGCACGGCCCGCAGCAGATTGGCGCTGACGAGCACGCGCACCGCCTCGCGCACGGCGGGGCGGGTGACTCCCAGGTCGCGAGCGAGCTCGGCCTCGGTCCCGAGACGGTCGCCGGGCTCGAGCGCGCGCGCGGCGATGGCCTGCCTGAGCAGTTCGGAGACTGGCCCCTCGGGCGCGGCGGCGGCGTTCACGCCCCGCTCACTATAAAGAGCGACCTTCTGCGCGACAAAGATCGCCCTTTAGCGATTCGGGCACCGCGCCGCCGTCAGTCCATGGCGTGTCGGCTCGAATCACGTCGTAGCGGCCTGTGTAACCACTTCAACCGGCCAATTGTGCGCTCTTTTCTAGTTGCCTTGACTTAGGTCAAAGACGGGTCTAGCATCGCCCCCGCGCCGAGGGAGGCGCACGACTTGGCGAATAGAGGAGGGGAGTGTCGATGTCTCGTGACAGCGCGCGGGAGGACCCGCGGGAATCAGGCGGCCTCAGCCGCGCAGACTTCATCAAACGAACCGGTGTCGCGGTGGGCGGTGTTGCCTTCGGCGGCCTCGCGACGACACCGGCGTGGGCTCGGGCGGTCGCACACGACGCCGCGTCGACCATCAACATCGGCATCGTCAGCCCACTCACGGGTCCCGAGTCCGGCTTCGGTGAGGGTGACCCCTACGTGATCGGTCTCGCCCGCACCGCACTGGCCAAAGGCCTGAAGGTCGGCGGTAAGAGCTACAAGGTCAACGTCATCGAGAAGGACTCGCAATCAGGGCCGGCGGCGGCTTCATCGGCCCAGGAGCTCATCAACAGTGGCGTCGACATGATCCTCGCCACGTCGACTCCGGAGACCGTCGTTCCCGTGGCGGCCACGGCCGAGGCAGCGGGCGTGCCGTGCGTCTCGACGGTGGCCCCGTGGGAGGGGTTCTATGCCGGTCTCGGGGGCAAGCTCTCCGCGATGGGCGCGCCGACCTCAGGTCCGTTCAAGTGGGCTTATCACTTCAGCTTCGGGGTGCCCGATTTCGCGGCGTGCTACCTGTCGCTATGGAAGCAGGTGCCCAACAACAAGAAGGTCGCAGTGATGTACCCCAACGATGACGATGGCAACGCGATCCGCGCGGCCCTCGAACCGGCGCTCAAGGGTGCCGGGTACACAATCGTCGATCCCGGCCCATACCAGGACGGCACCAACGACTACACCTCGCAGATCACGATGTTCAAGCAGGAACAGTGCGAGATTTTCAACACCTTCCCGATCCCTCCGGACTTCACGACGTTCTGGCGTCAGGCAGCACAGCAGGGGTACACCAAGATGGTCAAGATCGCCCAGATCGCCAAGACCGGGCTGTTCGCCTCCCAAGTCGATGCGTCCGGGTCACTCGGCTACAACCTTGCCAGCGGCGAGTATTGGGGCCCGACGTGGCCGTATAAGTCGTCGTTGACCGGGATTAGCAGCGCGGCGCTCGGCTCCGGTTACACCGCACACACTCACCGCTACGTCAACCAGCAGTTGGGGGCGAGCCTGGCGTTGTTCGATGTCGCAGCTGCCGCGCTCACAGCCAGCGGGAATCCGAAGAACAAGGCTGCCGTGGCCAAGGCGATGAGCAAGCTGAAGGTGGACACCCCGATCGGGCCGCTGCACTGGGGTGCCGGCGGGGCGAAGAACCCTGTCGGCAACATCGTCACTACGCCGATCATCGGCAATCAATGGCGTAAGGCACCGAAGGGCAGCAAGTTCAACCTCGAGTTGGTTGTCTGCGAACACGCGGACGACCCCGCCATCCCGGTCGCAAGCAAGTTGACGCCCTACAACGCATAAGCAGCCGCGTCGCGCTCGAGCATGGGACCGCAGCAGGTGCTCGTGGCCGTCGAGGTCCGCAGGCAGTACGGTGCGCTTGCGGCTCTCGACGGCGTGGATTTCACGGTCGGTCCGGGCGAGGCGGTGGGGATTGTGGGCCCCAATGGGGCCGGCAAGACGACCTTGCTGAACGTCCTCGCAGGTGCCGTCAAGCCGTCGGGGGGATCGATCGTCTTCCAGGGCTCAGACGTCACCGCGACGGGGGTCAGCCGACGCTCGCGGCTCGGCATCGCGCGTGCGCACCAGGTGCCACGACCGTTCGGTGGCATGACCGTGTTTGAGAACTGCTTCGTGGCTGCGACCGCCGGCGGCGGCATGCGACGGCGTGATGCCTACGACCGCTGCGCCGAGGTGCTCGAAGGGTGCGGTCTCTCGGAGTTGGCAAACCGACGCGCCGACACGCTCGGGCTGCTGGGACGCAAGCGCCTCGAACTCGCGCGCGCACTGGCCACCAATCCGGTCGTGTTGCTGCTCGATGAGATCGGCGCCGGCCTGACTGAGGCCGAGGCCGACGAACTCGTCGCGATGATCCAGCAGCTGCACGCCTCGGGAATCGCGATCGTGTGGATCGAACACATCGTTCACGTCCTCGTACAGGTCATCCACAGGCTGGTGTGCATGGATACCGGGCGCGTGATCGCCGACGGCGAGCCGCAGTCGGTGATGCGCGACGCCCGCGTCATCGACGCCTATCTCGGCGGGGGCGCCACGTGAGCCTCCTCGAGATAGAGCACCTCGAATTACGACACGGACTGCTCGAGGCAGTGCGCGATTTTTCACTGTCGATCTCGGAGGGAGAGATCGTGGCGCTCGTCGGAGCCAACGGAGCCGGCAAGACGACGTTGCTGCGGGCGCTCGCCGGGGCTCATCGCGTCAGCGGCGGGAGGCTTTCCTTCGAAGGCGCTGACATCACCCGTGTCCCCGCGCACCGGCGGGTGCACATGGGAATCGCGCTCGTCCCGGAAGGCCGGCGGCTGTTCGCGGGGCTGACAGTGGAGGAGAATCTGCTCGTCGCGGCCAACCGTGCCCGCCCTGGCCGCTGGGGCGTAGAAGCTGTCATCGAGGCGTTCCCGATGCTCGCAAGACTGCGTCACCAGCGCGCGGCGACCCTGTCGGGCGGCGAGCAGCAGGCCACTGCGATCGGCCGAGCGCTGGTCACGAATCCTCGCCTTCTCCTGCTGGACGAGGTCTCTCTCGGACTCGCCCCGCAGGCGGTCGACGCGGTCTATGAGTCTCTGGCGACGGTCATCGGTGAGGGCGCGACGATTGTCCTCGTCGAGCAGGACCTGACACGCGCAACCAATGTGGCCGATCGCGTTGTCTGCATGCTGGAGGGCCGACTCGTGCTCGCGGGCCCCAGCTGTGATTTCACACGCGAGCAGATCACCGATGCCTACTTCGGGCTACGCCAATCCGGGAGCGCCGGCGCGTGAGCTGGATCAACGCGGTCCTCCAGGGCATCATGCTCGGCGGCTTCTACGGTCTGCTCGCGTGCGGACTCGCGCTGATGTTCGGCCTGATGCGCATCATCAACCTCGCGCACGGAGACCTCGCCGTCCTCGGCGCTTTTCTCACCTACCTGCTCCTCGAGCACTGGCACACCTCCCCGTTCCTGGCGATCCTGCCGGTACTGCCGGTGATGCTGCTCATCGGTTACGTGCTGCAGCGGGTGCTCTTGGAGCGCAGCCTGCGATCGGGGCTGCTGGTGCCGCTGCTGACGACCTTCGGCCTGTCGATCGTGATCCAGAACCTGCTGGACCAAGGCTTCTCACCTGATGACCGCTCCCTCGGCGCCGCGGCGGGCGGGATCTCCACCGCGAGTTGGAGGATCACCGGCCAACTCACGATTCCGGCGATCGGAGCACTTGCCCTGGGGGTCGCAATCGTCATCTATGGCGGCTTGCAACTGTTCCTCTCGCGAACGCACTCAGGCCGCCAGATGCGGGCGACGGCCCAGGACCCCGACACGGCGGAGCTCGTTGGCATCAACTCGCGGGCCGTCTACGCGCGTGCCACGGCGATCGCCGTCGCCATCGCCGCGGTGGGCGGCATGTTCCTCGCGGTCCGCTCGAGTTTCACGCCATTCAGCGGACCCACCTATCTGATCTTCGCCTTCGAGGCCGTGGTCATCGGCGGCCTCGGCTCATCGCTGTGGGCCACGCTCGCCGGTGGGATCGTGCTCGGCGTCGCTCAGACGATCGGAGGCCAGATCAATCCCGAGTACCCGATCCTGGCCGGCCACATCGTCTTCCTCGTCGTGCTGGCTACGCCCCGCGGCGGCCTGCTCAACCTGCGCCGGGCGGTGGCGTGATGACTCCGCGCAGACTTCGCGTCGCCACCGCGTCCAGCGCGATTACACGCTGGACGCGACTCTCAGGTGGCTTCGCGGGCGGCTTCGGGATCCTCCTCGTGGCTCTGATCTTCGTTCCCGCGCTCGGCGCCGGCACGGTGCAGGACCTGACGGGGGTGCTGATCCTCGTCCTCATGGCCATCATGTGGAACGCGCTGGCGGGCTACGGCGGACTGGTCTCGGTGGGCCAGCAGGCCTACATCGGGCTGGGGGCCTACGCAACCGTCTGGCTGGCCCAGCGCAGCGTCGATCCCTTTGTCGCCATGATCGTCGCGACGGCCTTCTGTGGCGTGGTCTCGATCCCGCTCTCGTTCCTGCTTCTTCGCTTCCGCGGCGCGCAATTCGCGATCGGCACATGGGTGGTGGCTGAGGCCCTCGCGATCTGGGTGTCCTTCGACAGCGGACTCGGGGCAGGCACTGGCACATCGCTGATCCAGATCGACGCCTACGCTTCGACGCCACGCGAGCACTACATCTACTGGCTCGCACTCGGCATGGTTGTGTTCTTCCTCGCCGCGCTGTTCGTGCTCCTGCGCAGCCGCCTGGGGTCGTCGTTACAGGCCATCCGAGACGACGAGGAAGCCGCCGCCTCGGTCGGGGTTCGCGTCGTCGCGGGAAAGCGGATCCTCTTCATGCTCGCGGCGGCGGGCGCCGGCGGCGCCGGGGCGCTCACGCTCGCCAACACGCTCTTCATCGAGCCGACGAGCATCTTCAGCGTCAACTACACCGCGCTGATGATCTTCATGGTGCTCGTCGGCGGTATCGGCACCTTCGAGGGCCCGATCATCGGAGCGGTCGTCCTCTACTTCGTCCAGCACCAGTTCGGCAACGACGGGGTCTGGTACTTCGTCGGCCTGGGCGGGGCCGCGATGCTGTTCGCCCTGCTCCTGCCTCGCGGGGTCTGGGGCACCCTCGAGCAGCGAACGGGGCTGCGCTTCATGCCGCTCGGCTACCGCTTGGGCGCCCCCCGACCGCCGGTCAAGGACGCATCTTGAAACCGTCCGCGCGAATGTCCGCGTGAAGCGCCAATGACGCGAACGATTCGCACCCAGGTCGCGATCGTCGGTGCGGGTCCCGCGGGATTGACCCTGTCGTGTCTGCTGGCTGCGGCCGGGATCGAGTCGGTCGTGCTGGAGAACCGCAGCCGTGAGTACGTCGAATCGCGGATCCGGGCCGGTGTGCTGGAACAGGGGACCGCCGAGGTTCTCGAAGGCGTCGGCGTCGGGGAGCGAATGCGTCGCGAGGGCATCGTCCATCACGGCATCCATCTGCAGTTCGCCGGAGAGCGCCACCGGATAGCGCTCAGCGAGCTTGCCGGTGGGCGGCGAATCATCGTCTACGGACAGACCGAGGTGGTCAAGGACCTGATCCAGGACCGCCTGGGCGCTGCGCTTGCGCTGTACTTCAACGTCTCTGACGTCACTGTCCACGACGTGCTGACGCACCGTCCGCGGGTACGTTTCAGCGACGAGGGCGAGAAGGTCGAGATCGAATGCGATGTGATCGCCGGTTGCGACGGCTTCCACGGTGTCTGTAGGCCGGCGATTGCCGATTCGCTGAGCTTCTTCTCGCGTGAGTACCCGTTTGCCTGGCTCGGCATCCTCGCCGCGGTGGCACCCTCCAGCGACGAGCTCGTCTACGTCCACCACGAACGCGGCTTCGCCCTGCTCAGTCTGCGTTCCCCGGAGCGCAGCCGCCTGTACCTGCAGTGCGCGGCGGACGAGCTGATCGAGGACTGGCCGGACGCCCGCATCTGGGCCGAGCTCCGCCGACGAGCCGAGATCGACGGCTGGACGCTCGATCAGGGCGAGGTTCTGGAGAAGGGCATCAGCGGTATGCGTAGCTTCGTCAGCGCCCCGATGCAGCACGGCCGGCTGTTCCTGGCCGGAGACTCCGCCCACATCGTCCCGCCCACCGGCGCAAAGGGCCTCAACCTCGCAGTCTCCGACGTGGCGATCCTCGCCGAGCGCCTGATCGACTACTTCCGGACCGGCAGTGAGACCGGGCTCACCGGATACTCGGAGAGCTGCCTGGAGCGCGTCTGGCGCGCCGAGCATTTCTCCTACTGGATGACATCGATGCTGCACCGACTGGGCGACGACCCGTTCGACGCGCAGATGCAGCTCGCGCAGCTGCGATACATCGTCGCCTCGCAGGCTGCAGCTCGCACCCTCGCGGAGAACTACGTCGGGCTCCCGATTCAGCGCGGCGAGCGCAGTGCGAAGCGGGTCGCAGCCGTGCGGTGAGATGGATCCCCGGGAAATCACGCCGCCACAGTCCGCGGCCCACACGCCGTGGTGGCACGACGGCATCGGGGTGCGGCGCTGGAACTGATACCGGGGCTCTCATCAAAGAGAGTCGCGCATCCCGGCCAGCAGGAGCCCTCGCAAGGTCCGAGGCTCGCGCCCAGACCCTCTCCGCGCGAGTGCGCGCTGCGCGCGCAGGCTGGACCGTCGGGACGCGGCGGTCGCTCACGACAGTCTCGGCACACCTTCGCGACTGAGCAGAGTCGACTCCAAGGCGGACGGATAGGATCGATTTCGTGCCGACTCGAGGCCTCTGATGGACTCCGAGCGTTTCATCGCCGAGCTGTCGGGGCGTTTCCACGACTTCCCCAACTCGGATCGGCCTCGCGGACCGCGCTTCGACGACATCATCAGCGCCGTCGAGAATCTCTCGACCGAGAACACGCTCGTCCTGCTCAACTGCGCAGCGAGCAACCTCGCTTCCGGGGAGAGCTACGTCGAGGTCGGCTCCTACATGGGCGCGAGCCTGATCGGTGCCATGCGCGGCAACGAGGACAGGGACTTCGTGGCGATCGACGGCTTCACGTGGGCCAACCGGGAGAGTTTCGATGCCAACCTCGAACGCTTTGGAGCGACCGCGGCCACGATCATCGAAGGCGACGCCTTCGAGGTGCTGGAGTCGGCGCGACTGGACGGAAGACGGATCGGGACCCTGTTCTGGGACGCCGACCACTCGCGCGAAGGCCAGCTGCGCGCTCTGCGCGACGTCGAGGCGCGGCTCGCCCCCGGCGCGCTCGTGATCTGTGACAACGCCGACCGACCCGCCGTGGGCGACGCGATCGAGGACTGGCTGCTCGAGCAGCCACTCGCGGCGAGCCTGCTCGAGCTCGGAGGTCGTACACGCGGGCAGCCGTGGTGGCACGACGGCATTCGCGTGCTGCGCTGGGATTGACAGCGGGCCCGCGCGCGAGTCCGGGCCGGGTCGCCGGCTAGGCCGTGGCCTCCTCGATCGAAGCGAGCGCCTGCTCGATCCGCGCCCGCCAGTCGCTGTCGGGGCGCTCGGACTCGTCGAGCTCATCGAAGAGGCCGCACATCCCGGCCAGCAGTTGCCACGAGCCGACGAGTTCGGCGAGATCGCTCGCGCGCCTCACCAGGGCCTGCAGGTCGGTCGCGACCTCCCTCGCCAGCAGCGCATGCTCGGGTCCCTCGACCAGCGGGTCGGGCGCCTTTCCGGCGGCGCCGGCATCCTCGCGGGCCTTGCGTACCGCCTCCAGGCGGGCGCGATCGTCGTCGGTCATGTTGGGCAGCGTACGCCGCGGCGAGCGCGCGGCGCGCGCGCTCGACCGCAGCGCTACGCGTTGATTCAGCGTCCGCGCGCGGGCGGCAGCGCCAGCGGCGTCGAGAAGCGTTGATCGCCGCCGGGTTTGGTCGTGCCCGCCGTATCGACGGCCACGAGCTCGTAGTGGTAGGTGGCGAAGGCCGAAAGGCCGCTGACGGTGGCGCTCACCGCTTCGGCCGAGAGACCCGGGCCAAGTGACACGGTGGGCGTCTGTGAGCCGTACGCGGTGGTGCGGCCGTACTTGAAGTAGTAGCTGCCCTCGTAGATCCCCCCGGGCACCTCGGTGCCGTTGAGCGTGGCCTGGGTGGAGCTGACCGAGGTGGGAGCGCTGGTCGTAGCGCTCAGCTCGGTGTCGGGGCCATAGATCGTCTGCGCGGCGGGTCGCGCGAGCAGGAAGCCCGGCGCGGTGTTTGCCTCATACAGCGCCGAGTCGGCGTACTTCGCGCAGTTCTGCGTATAGCCCGGCGCCGCGAGCTCGTACCAGAAGACGTTGGTCGGAGGGTGCGGCGCGGGCGGCACCATCAGCGTGTTGACGAGGTAGGAGGCGTCAGCCTGCTGGACCGCGGTCCCGCGCGGAGGTGATTGTCCGAGCGCGCACTCCCAGCCACCGACCTCGGTGAACCAGACCTGAGCGGGGGTCGCGGACGCCGGCAGGCTGGCGGTGACGGCACTGATCGACGAGGACTCCCGGCAGTTGACGGCGAGATAGGGGTGCAGCGCCCAGATCGCCGGCGTGGCGCCCTTGAGTCCCTTGACGTATCCGGCGGCGTAGGTCTTGAGGTTGTTGAAGGTCAGGTTCGTCGCGCAGCCGCTCGCATTGAACTTCTGGCTCTGATCGGCGGTGTCGACGTAGTCGCCGGCGAGAGCAGTGCAGCCCGCCGCGGCACAAACCGAATTCGCGTCGGCCCAGAACGCCGCCGCCGCGGCGGCAGAGACGCCCGAGTCGTTGGGTTCGTTCCAGGCCTCGAGATAGGGCAGCTGCCCCCCCACGCCGCCCAGCGCCGTGACGAGCTGCTGGATGTCGGCCGTGTAGTTGGCGCTCGAGGGCACGCCGTGGTTGGCACAGCCGCCTTCGGCGACGTCCCACACCGCGATCACGGGGATCAGGTGCAAGGTGTTTGTCACATACGAGTACCAGTTGAAGAGGTTCTGCTCGCAGGCGCCACCCTGGGTGATCGCATCAGGCGCGGTGACGAAGCGCGCGTAGCGAATGTGCTGCGACGGGGCCGTGCCGACCCAGGCCTGCTGGAAGTAGTCGTAGAAGGGCTCGTCGAACACGCCCTGGGCGTCGGCGAAGTTCCCGTTCCACAGACCGAGGTTCTGATCGGCGATCCCGTCGACGTAGGGCCCGCTCGCCGTCGCGGCAGCTGCGCTGGCGACGCCGAGGCTCATGCACACGAGGCACCCGACGATCGCGCGACGCCAGATCCTGCTGCTCGGACGGGTCATTCGGCGCTTCATCGCACCCCTCCACCACTGCTCGGTCCCCCCCGGGGGGCCCCAGGCTAGAGGAGCGCTGATACGGGTGTCAAGCCTCGCGAGGAGCGCGGACCCGCGCCGGGGTCCGGCCCCGCCGGCGATTCAGAGGCTCAGCCCGACCCCTCAGCCGGCAGCGGGTCGAGTCGAAGTCCAGCTCGCGCGTGCGTGGGCGGCCCCGCTTCGGGGCGGTCGTCGACGTTGCCCTCGACATTGAGGTGCGGGAGGAGGCGATCGAGGCTCCTGGGTAGCGCCCAGTTGGCCTTGCCCGCGAGGAGCATCAGGGCCGGTACCAGCATCATCCGCACGATCAGCGCATCGAGCAGTACCGCGCTCGCCAGCCCCAGGCCAAACAACTCGATCACGCGTTCCCCGCCGAGGATGAAGGCGCCGAAGACAAGCACCATGATCGCCGCCGCTGCGGTGATCGTGCGGCCGGTCGCGGCGAGGCCGCGCGTGACGGCGAGCCGGTTGTCGCCGCTTCGGTGCCATTCCTCATAGATCCGCGTGACCAGGAAGACCTGGTAGTCCATCGACAGGCCGAAGGCGATCGCGAACATCATCACCGGCACGAACGCCTCGATCGGTCCGGTCTTGTCGATCCCGAAGAGGCTGCCGAGCCAGCCCCACTGGAAGATGGCCGTGATCGCGCCGAAGGAGGCACCAGCCGTGAGCAGATTCATCACGGCGGCCATCGCGGGGATCAAGAGGCTGCGGAAGACGGCCGTCAGCAGCAGGAAGGAGAGCAGGACAACCACGCCGATGAACAGCGGCAGCTTGCTACTGAGCACGCTCGAGAAGTCGGAGAAGATCGCGGTCTGGCCCCCAATCAGGACCCGCACGCCGCTGCCGGCGCTCGCGGCAGGGACGACGGTGTGGCGCAGCGTGCCGAGCAGGGCGCTCGTCGAGGCCGCCTGCGGCGAGCCCACGGCGTACACATCGGCGGTCTCGACATCGGCGCTGGCGCCGCGGCCCGCGAGCACGCGCGGGGTCGTGACCCTGGCGACGTCGGCAGTCTTGGCGATCGCCGAGGTGACATTGGCAAACGCCTGTTGCTGTTGCGGCCCCTTCACCTGCGCGACGAGCTGCAGGGGGCCGTTGTAGCCCGGACCGAACCCCTTTGCCAGCAGGTCATAGGCCTGGCGCGTGGTGGTGTTGGACGGATCGGAGCCGGCGTCTGATGAGCCCAGGCGCATCGAGAAGAACGGAAGCGCCAGCACGATCATCACCAAACCGGCGGCCACGGCCACCACCGCCGGTCGTCCCTGCACGACACGCGCCCAGCGAGCCCAGCCGGCGGAGGCGTCGCTGGCCGTCAGCTCCCCGGCGGCGAGCGCACGGCGGGCGCGGCGACCGAGCACGCGCGGGCCGAGGAAACCGAGCAGCGCCGGCAGCAGCGTGAGCGAGGCGAGGACCGTGAAGAGCACGGCCACGCTGGCGGCCACGGCGACGCCGTAGAGGAAGCTGACGCCGAGCGCGAACATTCCCAGCAGCGCGATGCAGACGGTGATCCCGGCGAACATGACCGCGCGACCGGAGGTGTCGAGCGAGTCGACGATCGCCTGCTCGATCGGCTTGCCGCGCTGCAGTCCCTGCCGAAAGCGCGTGACGATGAAAAGTGCGTAGTCGACGCCGACACCGAGGCCGATCAGAAGCGAGAGCTGCGAGCTGAAGGAGGCCATCGTCAGCACGTGTGAGAGCAAACCGATCACCGCCGTGCCGGTGCCCAGCGCGACGGCGGCGGTCACCAGGGGCAGCAGCGCTGCCAGCACCGAACCGAACACGAGCAGGAGGACGATCAGGGCGGCGGCGCCGCCGAGACCGACGCCACTGACGGTCGGCTTGTTGGCCTGCTCGGCCACCTGGCCCTCGACCTCGACCCGCAGGCCGGGGCCGGCGCCCTTCCGGGCGGTGTTGACGAATTGCTGCGCCTGGCTCACAGTGAACTTGGGCGCCTGCTTGGTCATCGTCACATCCGCGAAAGCGACCTGCCCGGAGGGCGAGATCTGCGCCGCGCCGTGAGGCCCATACGGCGAGGCGACGGAGGCGACGTCGTGCAGTGCGGCGACGCGAGCGAGGATCGCCTCGGTCCGGGTGCGCGCGGCGGGATCGGTGACCTTGCCGGAGCCGACGGCGATGACGATCTGCTCGCGGTCACCGGCGGCCTTCGGCGCGACCCGCTGGAGCAGGTTCTGCGCCTCGAAGCTCTGGGTGCCGCTGAGGCTGAAGCTGTCCTTGTAGGCCGTCCCCACGCTGTGGCTGACGAAGGTCAGGCCGACCAACGCCACGAGCCATGTGGCGAGGACGGTGCGACGGTGCCTGACGCACCACGTGGCAAGGCTTCTCATCTCGGCCTCCGATGTGGGTCGATCGCGCCGTCGCCCGACCCAGTCGCGGCTCCCGGCCAGTTCACAGCTCGAGGAGCATCCCACTCTACTTACCGGCTGTCAAGTAAATACTTACTAAACGGTAAGCTAGCGCTTGCCGGACGACAAGTAAGATGGTATCGTGGTTCGCGAGGAGGGACTTGTGACGAGCACCAGCACACAAGCCGTCGATACCCGCAGCCGCATCCTCGATGCCGCGCTCGAGGTGTTCTCGGAGCACGGATTCGAAGGCAGCACGCTCCAGCAGGTCGCAGACCTGCTCGGCGTCACCAAGGCGGCCCTCTACTACCACTTCCCTTCCAAGGACGACATCCTCGTTGCGCTCGTGACGCCCGCCATGGCTGATCTCGACGCCCTTCTCGATTCCCACGCCGGAACGCGGGACACGCCGGCTCGCCGCCGCGAGTTCCTGGCCGGTTACCTCGACTACCTGCTGGCTCACCGCCGCCTGATGGCCTACATATCCCGCGACCTGGCGACGCTCGCGCACCCGGCGATCACCGCCAGCAGGGCCGAGCGCCGCGCGCGGATGGAGGCGATGCTCGCGGGAGACGACCTCGACTTCGCCGACCAGATCCGCGTGGCGATGGCCTTCGGCGGCCTCCAGTCCGCGATCGCCCAGAACCCCGACGCCGAAACCGCGGCGCTTCGGGAGGCGCTCCTGGCCGCCACGGCCACGCTCCTTCGCCCGCGGCGCGCCGCTCCACCCGCCGCCTCCGCGTAAGGCTGGGCCCCTCAGGCCCCGGGGGCCGCAGCTTCCTTTGACGCCGAATTGCCGGCGTCGTCGCTGGCCCAGGCGGCCCGCGAGTACCACCTACGGCGGGCCGGGTATCCGCTAGGTTGCGCGCTGGGCAGCGTGAGGCCAGAGGATTCGACAGCCGGCGAAGGTGTTGGGATGGGCAGCTCGCCCGCGGGTGCGCGCGCGGAGCGAACCCTGGGCATCCAGGACGCAGTCGACGCGAAACCTCGCCACGGTCCGGCCGGCGTCGTCGTCGCGGCCATCGTGGTCGCCGCGCTCGTCGCGCTGGTCGCGGCACTGAGCCGCGGACTGCCGGAACGGGTGCATGCATCGGCCGGCGGGATCTCAGCCCAGACGCTACTCAGTGACGCCGCCGCGGTCGTGCTCGCGCTGGCACTCGGGGCCGTGGGCTTCGTCATCTACGACGAATGGACCTCGCGCGAGCGGATCGAGGACGGCCGGGTCGCTCGGCAGCGCCGCCGAGCGCGATTGTCGCGACTGTCGCTCGATCCGGCGAGCCTGATCGTTCCCCTCGTCGTGTTCGCACTGGTCTCGCTGGTCCTGGCGATCGCCGTGCTCATCGGCGGTTCACGGCGCGCCTCCGGCGGCGGCCTCGACACCGCGGGCGGTGCGGGCACGCCAATCCACCACTCCGTCCGTGCCGGCGGTGGCGGCGGAAACCTTCCGGTCAGTGGCCTCGTGTTCGCGATTGTGGCGGCGCTTGTGGCCATCGCCGGTATCTGGTTGGCACTGCGTGAACGTCGTCGTCGTAGTGCCGTGGTCCCGGCGAGCGCACCCGACGGCCTCGTCGCCGCGGTCGAGGAGTCGCTCGAGGACATCGGGAGCGAGCCGGACCCGCGCCGCGCGGTGATCAAGGCCTATGACCGCATGGAGCGCGCGCTGAGCGCGAGCGGCACCCCGCGCGATCGTGCCGAGACCCCGCTTGAGTATCTGCGCCGCGCGCTCGCCGCCGTCAACGCCAGCAAGGGCTCCATCCACCGCCTCACCGACCTCTTCGAGCAGGCCCGCTTCAGCCGGCACGTGATCGACTCGACGATGAAGAGCGAGGCGATCGAGGCGCTGAGCGCGCTGCGTTCCGAGCTCGACGGGGTCGGTGGAGCGGCGTGATCCGCCGAGCACTCGGCTGGTCGGCCGCGGTCCTCGCGTTGGCCTTCGTGGTGGTTCTCGCGGTGCCCGCTCACGACCGCGGACTCGCCCTGTTCGCCTTCCTCCTGCTCGCCGGTGCGCTCGTGCTCGCCATGCTGGTGCTCGTCGTGGCGGCCGATCCGCCCGCGGCGGAGGACCTGCTCGCCGGCGCTCCCGCGGATGCCGATAGCACCCCCGCGGAGCTCACCGCGCTCGCTGGCAGCATCCGCGCGGCGCTTCGCGAACGGGCGATCGATGAACGCCTGCACTCCGCCATCCGCGCTGTCGCGACCGTGCGGCTGGCTCGTAATCACGGCGTCGTTCTCACTCGCGATCTCGACGCAGCGCGCGAAACCATCGGCGAGGGAACGCTATGGCGCCTGCTCGAATCGGAGCGGACGTGGGCTCGTCTGCCCGTCGGGGGCCGCGAGCTCACAGAGATCGTCGACCAGCTCGAGCGCCTCTGATGGCCGCCGCTGAGCAGACATCCGGGAGCGTCTCCGAGCTGGCGGCGCGCATGCTCGGGGAGGTCGAGCGTGCGGTCGTGGGCAAGCGCGAGGCGCTCGAGCTCGTGTTGATGGGGATTTTGGCGGACGGACACGTCCTGATCGAGGACTACCCGGGACTCGCGAAGACGCTGATCGCACGCTCGTTCGCGCAGGTGACCTCGATGGAGTTCGCGCGGATCCAGTTCATGCCGGATCTGATGCCCTCAGATGTCACGGGCTCCTCGATCTTCAATCAGCGCACGTCGGGGTTCGAGTTCCGCCCCGGCCCGATCTTCACGAACCTCGTGCTGGCCGACGAGATCAACCGGGCTCCCCCGCGTACGCAGGCGGCGCTGCTCGAGGCGATGGCCGAGCGGCGTGTCAGCAGCGAGGGCGTCACGCGTCCGCTGGCGATGCCCTTCCTCGTGATCGCCACACAGAACCCGATCGAGTTCGAGGGCACCTACCCGCTGCCCGAGGCACAGCTCGACCGCTTCCTGCTGCGCCTGGCGGTCGGCTATCCGGAGCCGCAGGACGAGACCGCGATGCTGCTCGCGCGTCGCGACCGCGGAGCCGACGAGGTCGTGCTCACGCCGCTGATCGAGATCGAGACCTTTCGCTCGATGCAACGTGCGGTCGAGGAGATCCACGTCTCGGAGGCGATCGCCGACTACGTCGTACGGATCGTCGCCGCCACACGAATTCACGGAAGCGTCCAGGTCGGAGCCAGCCCGCGGGGCAGCCTCGCGGTCTTCAAGCTGGCCCGGTGCCGGGCGGCGATGGCGGGTCGCGACTTCGTGACGCCCGATGACGTCAAGGCGATCGCCGCCCCGGCGCTCGCTCACCGCTTGGTGCTCGAACCGCGCGCCTGGATCCAGCGCGTGGCGCCCGAGGCGATCGTCGCCGAGGTTCTCGCAGCCATCGCGACACCGGTCGCCGAGGATGCGCCGCCGCCGGCGTGACGCGCCGCGCATCCTCTCGGCTGATCCTCTACGCGGCCCTCGCCGCCCTCGGCCTGCTCGCTGCGCTCGCGTCCGGTCGCCCAGAGCTCGTCATCCTCGCCGCGCCCTTCGCCGTGCTCGTGGCGGTCGCGCTCGCCACCGTGCGCGCGCCGGTGGTGGCGGTCGCCTTCTCGATCTCTGAGGACCGCGTTCTGGAGGGCGCCCGGGTGGTGGCGCTCCTTGAGCTGACGGCGCAGACGACGATCGAGCGTTTCGACTTCGTGGTGGCGATCCCGCCGGCGCTGCGCCCCGAGCCGCCGGCTCGCGCGCTCGCCTCACGCCTCATCGCGGGCGAGACCGCGCGCTTTGAGTTCGTCCTGACCGCGGGCCGCTGGGGCGCCTATGAGGTCGGCTCCGTCACCTTCCGCGCCCACGATGGCTTCGGTCTGATCAGCTTCGCCGGCGCGGTCGATTGTGGCGTGCCGCTGCGCGTGTACCCCGAGCTCGAGCCGCTGCGCGGCCTGATGACGCCGAGCAGCACGCGCCCCTTCGCCGGCAGCCAGATCGCGCGCGCGAAGGGCGAGGGGATCGAGTTCGCAGACATCCGCCCGTTCCAGCACGGTGATCACCCGCGACGGGTCAACTGGCGCGCCAGCGCTCGCGCCGGGACCCTGCTGCTGACCGACAGCCGCCCCGAGCGCACCAGCGACGTGATCCTGCTGCTCGACGGTTACGCCGACGTGCGCCACGCACAGGCGGGCGCGCTCGACTCGCTCGTGCGCGTCGCCGCCTCGCTGGCGAACGCCCATCTCGCTCGTCGCGATCGTGTCGGCGTGATCACCTTCGGCACCGAGGTCACCTGGCTGACACCCGCCAGCGGTGACCGTCAGCTCTACCAAATCGTCGAGGCGCTGATCGAGACCGCCGTCGAGCGCTCCTACCGCTGGCACGACATCGACCGCCTGCCGCCGCGCACGCTGCCGCCGCGGGCGCTCGTGGTGGCGATCACACCGCTCGCCGATCCACGCATGCTCGCGGTGCTCTTCGATCTGCGCGCGCGAGGCTTCGACGTCGCCGTGCTCGAGATCTCGCCGATCCCCCACCTGCCACCCCCCTATGACGTGGCGAGCGCGCTGGCGCGACGGCTATGGCTGCTAGCGCGCGAGGCCGCCCGCGACCGTCTCGAGCATCGTGGCATCCCCATTGCGCAGGTCGGCGGCGGGCTCGGACTACCGGAAGCGATCGAGGAGGTGAGGGCATACCGGCGCTTCGCGCTCGGCGCACGCGTGAGGTGAGCGCCCTCGTGGCGCTCATGCTCGCCGCCGCGCTGGCCGCCTACCCCGCCCTCGCGGCACCTCGGCTGGAGGTCCTCGAGATCGTGCTGGGGTCGATCGGAGTCATGGCGCTTGCCGTGACGCTGCTGCGTTCGAGCCACGCGCTCGGGGCGGCGCTCGTGCCGCTGGCCGCCGCGATCGTCGTCCTCGAGCTCGTGCGTGCGAGGTCGCTCCTGGTGCTCGTCCTCTACGCCGGCGCCCTGATCGCGCTGGGCGAGCTGTCTGCCTTCTCCTCGAGCCTGCGCGCGGTCGAGTTGGTCGAGCGCTCGGTGCTCGAGCGCCGCCTCGCCCAGCTCACGCTGATCGCGCTCGGTGCCCTCGCGGTGGCGGCGCTCGCCGCGCTCGCCACCGGAATCTCGCTCGGCGGCGGTCTCTCGGCAGCCGTGGTCGGTGTCATCGCCGCCGTGCTCGCGCTCGCGCTGGCCACGGGTCTCGGACGAGCACGGCGGTAGCACCGCTTCGAGCCAGCGGCCCACGCCCCGCCGTTTTGGCGGCGTCCGCCCCCGACTAAACTCCCTCGGGTCCGCGCCAGCGGGCGCCCGCCGACGTGCGGGCCGTCGAGGGGCTGTTTCACGGAGGTGCACGGGTGAGCGTCAAGAGCGGTTTCTGGGACGGCGTGCCGGGCGGCGTCGACAGCGATGACAGCGGCCGTTTCATCCGCCGCGGCAGCGTGTTTCGCGGCGCCGTGAGCGCCGATCCCGAGGCCGAGTTTCCCGCTGAGCCGGGGCGCTATCACCTGTATGTGTCACTCGGCTGCCCGTGGGCCAACCGCACCGTCACGGTCCGTGCGCTCAAGGGGCTCGAGGATGTCGTCGGGCTCTCGATCGTCGACCCCATCCGTGACATCCGCGGCTGGGCCTTCCGCGAGGCGCCCGGCGCGACAGGCGACCCGATCAACGGCTTCGAGTACATCTCCGAGGCCTACGAGAGCTCGATGCCCGGCTACGACGACCGCTACAGCGTCCCCGTGCTCTGGGATCGCCAGCGCGGCGAGATCGTCAACAACGAATCGTCGGAGATCATCGTCATGCTCGACGGCGCCTTCAACGAGTGGGCCGGCCACCCGGAGCTCGACCTCTATCCGCAGTCGTTGCGCCCGGAGATCGACGAGATCAACGAATGGGTCTACAGCGGCCTGAACAACGGCGTCTACCGCGTCGGCTTCGCCGCGACGCAGGACGCCTACGACGAGGCGATCGTGCCGCTCTTCGAGACGCTGGAGCGGATGGACGAGCTGCTCGGTGAGCGCCGCTATCTCGCGGGCTCCGAGCACACGCTCGCCGACTGGCGGGCGTTCCCGACCCTGATGCGCTTCGACCTCGTCTACCACGGCCTCTTCCGCGCCAACCGTCGCCGGCTGATCGACTACGAGAACCTCTGGCCCTACCTGCGCGACCTCTACCAGACCCCACGGGTGGCGGAGACGGTCGACTTCGATCACTTCATTCGCGGCTACAACCTCAACCTGCCCCAGCTCAACCCCGCCGGGATCATCCCGATCGGCCCCGAACTCGACTTCTGGGCGCCGCACGGGCGCGAGCGCCTCGCGGGCTGAGCGCCGCTCGCAGCAGTCTGCGACGGACCAGCCGCGGCGTAGTCAAACCGGCTGGCGGTGAGGGCGTCGATGCCGGCGGCGGGGCAGGCGAGACGCTCAGGAGGGCATCTCGAGGATCACGTACTCGCCTTCGGCGAAGACTGTGTAGGTCTCCGCCAGATAGGGGCCCGCGACCAGCTCCGAATCCTCCGCCAGCTCGGCACCCGCGGCGACGCTGACCTCGTAGCTGCGCACGCGCGTTCCGCGCGGATCGAACCACGAGCGGCCGGTGGCCAGGTCGAACTCCCAGCCGTGCCAGGGGCAGCGGATGAACTTCTGCCCCGCGACGACCTCATACTCGCCGGGCACGCTCGAGCGCACCGAGCTCCAGACAGTGCCCGAGCAGAGTGGACCGCCCTGGTGCGGACACACGTTGCGCAGCGCGTAGTAGTTGCCGTCGACGTTGAAGACCCCGATCGAGCGGCCGGCCACCTCGGCAATGCGGCGCGCTCCCGGGGGCAGCTCCTCGACGCGCGCGACGACGTGCCTCGCCACCGTCTAGGCGTCCGCGGTCTCGATCTCCAGCCTGTAGAGATCGATGGCATTGCCGCCCATGATCTTCGCGCGGAGCTCCGGGGCGACCGCCCTCGGCAGTGTCCGCGCGGGCGAGTCGAAGTCCCAGTGGGGATAGTCGGTCGAGAACATGATGCGCTCGTCCATGCCCATCTGGTTGAGCAGGCCCACGAACTGCGCGTCCGTGGGCGGCTCCTCGATCGGCTGGGTCGTGACCCAGACGTGTTCGCGGATGTACTCCGACGGTGCTCGGGTCAGCTCCGGCACGTCGACCGCGAGCTTCTGCCAGGCGCGGTCGAGGCGCCACATCAGCGCCGGCAGCCACGCGAAGCCGTTCTCGACCGAGATCACCCGAAGCTTCGGGAAGCGCTCGAAGACGCCGTTGCAGACGAGGCTCGTGAGCTGATCCTGTGCCGCGGTGGCGATCCCGCCCTTCTCCTCGCTGTAGAAGGTGGGCCGGCCGGAGCCGGTGTGGAAGCCGGTGCTCCAGCCGCCGAAGTGGATCGCGACCGGCAGCCCCGCGTCGGCGGCGGCTTCGAGGATCGGCCAGTAGCGCTGGTTGCCCAGCAGCGCCGGTGAGCGGCAGAACGCGGCGACCTGCACGAAGCCAGGATGAGCGCCCATCCGCTCGATCTCGGCGACGGCGCTCGGTGCGTCCTCCCAGCCCAACGTCAGTGAGCTGCGCAGGCGATCGTCGCCAGCCAGCCAGTCCTCCAGCTGACAGTCGTTCTGCGCCCGGGCGCAGGCGGCGGCGAAGGCCGCGTTGGGCTCGCCGACGAGACCGAACGGGAACAGGACGGCGCAGCTGATCGACCACTGATCGAGCAGCTGCTCGCGCATGAATTCGAGGTCTCCCCCGGGCGGCAGCCCCGAGGGCGGCCAGGAATCGCTGCGCGCCGCGAACGGGTACATGCGCGGGAACATGCCGGCGAAGGTGTGATCGCGCGCGCCGTAGCGCTCGCGGTACTGGCGCCAGCGAAGCGGCAACCGCCGGCTCAGCGCTTCGTCGGCGATGACGTTGTGGACGTCACAGTCGACGAGGGTCTCGGCGCTCGTCTCGACGCGGCGCGCCGCTTCATGCACTGGTGTAGCCATGCTCACACGCTCCAGCTGTAGAAGTCACGCGCGTTCCCGGCGAGGATCGCGCGCATCGCGGACTCGTTCAAACCGACCGGCAGCGCCTGCTCGGGCCGCTCGAAATGGGCATGCGGGTGGTCGGTCGAGAACATCAGGTAGTGCTCGACGTCCAGCTGCTCGAGCAGCAGGGCGGCATCGCCCGGCTCCGCCGGCCCATCCAGCGGCTGCAGGGTCAGGCGCACATGCTCGTGGACGTACTCCGACGGAGCCCGCTTCAGCCAGGGCGTCTCCCGCCGCAGATCCCTCCAGTCGCAGTCCATCCGCCAGAGCAGGGCCGGCAGCCACGCGAAGCCGCCCTCGACGAGCGCCAACCTCGTCTGCGGATAGCGATCGAACACCCCCTCGAAGACGATGCTGCGCAGCTGGGACTGAAACACGGCGGCCATGCCGGCGTATTCCTCGAGGTAGTAGGTCGGGAAGCCGGATCCCGTCGGCGCGGCACCCATCGCGTAGCCGCCGAAATGCAACCCGACGACGAGCTGTGCGGCAGCGGCGGCCTCGAACAGCGGATGGAAGCGGCGATTGCCGTAGAGGGCGCCCGAGCGCACCGGCAGGAGGACCTGGACGAAGCCGGGGTGCGATCCGACGCGCTCGATCTCGCGCGCAGCCAGCTGCGGCTCGCCGGGCGGGACGACCAGAGCGGCGCGCAGCCGCGAGTCACGCTCGAGCCAGGCTTCGATGATCCAGTCGTTGATCGCGCGCGCGATCGCGTCGCCGAGGTCGGGGTTGACAACGGTGTCGAGCGGATAGACGCAGTGGCAGAGCGCGAGCGCGACGTTCCAGGAGTCCAGATGGGCGCGCAGATCGTCGAGCGCGTCCTCCACCGAATCGCGGGCTCGGATGATCCCGGGCGCGCCGGTGGTCGGGGCGCCCTGGGGGTAGCTCATCTCGAGCGCCGCCAGGCCGGTGAAGCCGGTCAGCTCGACGTACTCCGCCCACTGCGCGCTCAGGTAGGGGCTCAGCAGCGCGGGCTCGGGGACCGGGATGTGCACATCGCAGTCGATCAAGGCGAGATCGACGGGGATCTCGGACGCGACGCGCGCCGGCGCGCTCACGCGGCCGACCCCCACCGGCGGCAGGCCGCCGCGAAGACGATGACGAGCACCCTGCGCCCCGTCGTGGGCGTGCGCCGGCCGCGGCGCCCAGGCTCAGCTGCCCTCAAGCTTCGCGCCGCCTTCGTGACCGCCATCCGCCCGCACTCCTCTCATCCCCCGCCGCGTCCACACCGACCGACCCGACCACGCCGAGAATACCGCCCGGCGAGCGCGGCTCCCGCCGGCCGCCCCGCCAGATCAGCCCGCGAGCGGCGGCGAGACCCAGTTGGGAGTTCTGTTCTGGGCGCCGTAGCGCTCTCCCTGAACCGCGGCCGCGAGCGCGTCAAGGCGCGTCACGTCCTCGCCGCTCAGCTCGAGCTCGGGCGCTCCCGCGTTGTCCTCGATGTAGGAGACGCGCTTGGTGCCGGGGATCGGCACGATCCACTCGCGGCGGCCGAGCAGCCAGGCCAGCGCGACCTGCGCCGCGGTCGCCTGGTGAGCCGCCGCGATCTCCACCACGACGCCGGCAAGCGCCGTGTTCGCGCCCAGGTTCTCCGGCGAGACGCGTGGGAACCGGCCGTCCAAACGCCAGTCGCCTCCGTCGAGCGCGCGCTCGGGCGTCAGGCTCCCCGCGAGCAGGCCGCGGACGAGCGGCGCGAACGGGAGGAAGCCGATGCCGAGCTCCTCGCAGGTATCCAGGATCTCGCTCTCGACGCCGCGCTCGAGCAGTGAATACTCGCTCTGGAGGCTCGAGATGGGATGCACGGAGGCAGCGCGGCGAAGGTCGGGCGCGAGCGCCTCCGAGAGACCGATGAAGCGGACCTTGCCTTCGGCCACGAGCTCCGACAGCGCGCCCACGGTCTCCTCGATCGGGGTCTGCGGATCGACGCGGTGCTGCTGGTAGAGGTCGATCGTCTCGACGCCGAGCCGGCGCAGGCTCGCCTCACAGGCGGAGCGGACGTACTCCGGGCGCCCGTTGATGGTCAGGGCCCCCTGGGCGTCGCGACGGTTGCCGAACTTCGTCGCCAGCACGACCTCGTCGCGGCGGCCCCGGATCGCGCGTCCGACGAGCTCCTCGTTGTGCCCGTCGCCGTAGACATCGGCGGTGTCGAGCAGCGTGACGCCGAGCTCGAGCGCGCGGTGGATCGTGGCGATGCCCTCCTCGTCCTTGGTGTCGCCGTAGACGCCGGACATCGGCATGCACCCGAGCCCGATCGCCGAAACCTGCGGACCGACACGACCAAGCTGGCGTTCCTTCAAAGGTCAGTCCTCTCTTGCAGAGCGTGCGGCGGCTGCCGCCCAGATCCACCGCAGCGTATCTTCGCGCCGGCGCCGAGGGGCGACGCGGCCCGCCGGCGCACCCGCGCGGGCGGCTCAGGAGTCGCCGTAGTGGTGGTAGGCGGTCTTGATCTGGGTGTAGCGCAGCAGACCCCACTTGCCGTCCTCGCCACCGATCCCAGACTCGCCGTAGCCGGAGTGGTGTGCATGGACAGACTCGCCGAGCGTGCGGTTGATGTAGATCTCACCGAAGCGCAGCGCGTCGACGGTCTTCATCACAGCGCCGTAGTCGCGGCTGAAGATGTAGGCGGAGAGGCCGTAGCGGGAGTCGTTGGCGATCTCCACGGCCTGCTCGAGCGAGTCGACCCCGAGGATCGGCGTGACCGGACCGAAGGTCTCCTCGTGCATCACCGTCATCTGCGGCGTGATGTCGCGCAGCACGGTCGGTGAGTACCAATAACCGGCGTCGTAGTCGGCACCGTCCGGGCGCTCGCCGCCGGTCAGGACCGAGGCGCCCTCGGAGCGGGCGGTATCGACGGCCGCGATCGTCTTGGCCAGCTGGGCGGCGTTGACGAGCGGACCCATGTCCACGGCGCTGTGGGGGTCGCCGATGCGCAGCGCCTGCACGGCGGCGACGTAGCGGTCGGTGAACTCCTCGACCACGTCGTTGTGGACCAGCACGCGCTCGGCGCAGGTGCAGACCTGGCCGCTGTTGAAATGGCGCGCGGTGACGAGGGCCGGCACGGCGACGTCGAGGTCGGCGTCGCGCCAGACGATCGCGGGCGCCTTGCCGCCCAGCTCGAGCGCCACGCGTGTGAGGTTGCCGGCGGCCACGGCCATGATCCGCTTGCCGGTGTCGCGGTGACCGGTGAAGGAGACAAGCGATGTGATCTCGTCCTCGACCAGCGCGGCGCCGGTGGCGGGGCCGCCGGTGACGAGATTGACGACGCCCGGCGGCAGATCGACGTGCTCGTCGATCAGGCGAAACAGCGCGATCGTGCTCAGCGGCGTTACCTCGCTGGGCTTCGCGACGACGGTGTTGCCCGTGATCAGGGCCGGCGCGAGCTTGCGGCAGAGGACCGCGAGCGGAAAGTTCCAGGGGCAGATCGCAGCGACGACGCCGACCGGAGCGCGCAGCAGGTGAACCACCTCTCCCGCGCCGTCTCCGGGCAGGATCTCGCCCTCGAGACGGCGGTCCCACTCCGCGTTGTAGCGCAGCAGACCCTCCGCGAAGTCGACCTCGCCGAAGGCCTGGTCGGTCGGCTTGCCGACCTCGTGGACGAGGATCGCGGCGAGCTCGTCACGGTGCCCGATGACGACGTCGGCAATCCTGCGAAGGAGCGCGCCGCGCTCGATCGGCGAGGTCGCAGCCCAGGCCCTCTGGGCATCGCGCGCGGCCTCGAGCGCCGCATGGACCTCGGCCGCCGTCGCGCTCGGCACCTCGGCGATCGCCACCTCACGGGCGGGATCGATGACCTCTATCGCCTCCCCGCTCCCCGCGCTCCAGGCGCCGCTTGCGTAGATCGAGGCGCGCTCGAGGTCGTGCTCGAGTCCGATGGACATGGGCGCGCACGATATTCGACGCAGCCGCGTCGGGGCCCGGCCAGGCCCCGCGGGACCCCCTGCCGAGCGGTCCGCCGCGGCCCATATCGTCCAGCGGGCCATGCGGACGCGCCTCTACCGCGACGGCAAGCTGGTGCTCGAGGATTTCCCGCCGGCGGACATCTCCGACCACCTCGCCGATCCGGATGCCCGCGTGTGGCTCGACTACTGCGAACCCACCGCGGCCGATCTGGCGACGATCGCCGAGGAGTTCCAGTTGCACCCGCTCGCCGTCGAGGACGCGGTCAACGAGCATCAGCGACCGAAGCTCGACCGCTACGACACACACCTGTTCCTGAGCGTCTACGCGGTGCGGCTCGACGATGCGAGCGGCGAGCTCGAGACCGGCGAGATCAGCGCCTTCATCACCAAGCAGGCGCTGATCACGATCCGCAAGGACGAGGACACGCCGGTCGAGCCCCTGCTGGCGCGCTGGGATGGCTCGCCCGAGTTGGCCGACCAGGGCGTCGCCTTCCTCGTCTGGGGCCTGCTCGACGTCGTCGTCGACGATCACTTCACCGCCGTGCAGTCGCTCGACAGCGCGATCGAGGATCTCGAGGACCTGCTCTTCGACGAGCAGCAACGCGGCAGCGAGGTCCAGCGGCGGTCGTTTGAGCTGCGCAAGAGCCTGGTCCTGCTGCGCCGCGTGGTCCTGCCGATGCGCGAGGTCGTCAATTCGCTGATGCGGCGCGATCTGGGCGTGGTCGACGCGACGATGGCCCCCTACTTCCAGGACGTCTACGACCATGTGCTGCGCGCCACCGAGTGGACCGAGTCGCTGCGCGATCTCGTCACGACGATCCGTGAGACATATCTCACGATCCAGGGAAACCGCATGAACCTGGTGATGAAGAAGGTCACCAGCTGGGCGGCGATCATCGCGGTCCCGACCGCGATCACCGGCTTCTACGGCCAGAACATCCCCTTCCCGGGCTTCGGCGCGCACTGGGGTTTCTGGGTCTCGAGCGGCCTGATCGTCGGCGTCTCCCTGGGGCTCTACCGAGCCTTCCGCCGCTGGGACTGGCTCTAGCGGGGTTGGCGCGCCACCGGGGCGCCGGGAAGTCACCGTCGCGAGGAGGCTGCGGCGCTCGCCGGGTGGCGCCCCCTAGGATGGGGGCGCAGGCCACACCGGCGTATGGCGAGAGCAGAGCGACCCCCCCAGCGGAGAATCAACCGGCGCACGTTCCTCAAGCGAGGGATCGCCGCCGGTGCCGTGGCCGGAGCCGGAGGCGCGATCTGGGCCGCGACGAGCTCGGGACCCTCCCGCGCCGCGCCGAACATCCTCGTCATCGTCGTCGACCAGTTGCGCTTCCCGCAGTGGTTCTCACCGGCCTCGGCCGGCGCGCCGGGACTGCCGCCTAACCTCGCGAGCCTGCGCGCGCAGTCGGTCTCCTTCGAGCGCCACTACACCGCCTCCAACGACTGCACCCCCGCGCGCTCGACCCTGCTCACCGGCCTCTACACCCACCAGACCGGCTGCATGATCACGGGCGGCAGCACGCTCGATCCGGGCTTCCCGACGTGGGGCACGATGCTGCGCGAGCACGACTACAGCACCTACTGGTACGGGAAATGGCACCTCACCCACCTCGACCGGCGCTGGACCGACACCACCGGCCCGCCCATGCTCGAGCGCTACGGGTTTTCGGGCGGAACCTTCCCCTCCCCCAACGGCGGACCCGGTCAGGGCTGGCGCGTCGATCCCCACATCGCCTCGCAGTTCGAGAACTGGTTCTCCCAGCAGGCCGACGCCGGGCCCTGGTGCACGACGGTGTCGCTGGTCAACCCGCACGACATCTCCTGGTGGTACGAGTGGACCGACCGCCTGCTGCCCGAGTCCACCTCGCCGAGCGTCGTCACCAGCCTGCCCCCCAACTACGAGACACCGCATCAGCTGGTCGCCCGGCGCAAGCCGATCCTGCAGCGCTCGCTGCAGGAGACCTCGGCGAGGGCGTTCGGAGCGGTGCCCTTCAGCGGACGCGAGTCGCTGCCGACCTGGCTCGGCTTCCTCGACCTCTACGTCAAGCTCCAGAACGACGTCGACCGAAACGTCGGGCGGGTTCTGCGCACGCTCCACGCCAACCCCAAGGTCGCCGCCAACACCGTGATCGTGTTCACCTCCGACCACGGCGAATATGGCGCCTCGCACGGGCTCCGGGGCAAGGGCGCCTCCGCCTACGAGGAGGGCATTCGCGTGCCGCTACTCGTGCATGACCCGCGCGGCGAGCTGACCCGCGCACACGGGCTCGCCCGCACCCAGCTGACCTCGAGCGTCGACGTCGCGCCGCTGCTGCTCACGATCGCGAGCGGCTCGAGCGCCTGGCGCCAGGACCCCCGCTACTCCCATCTCGCCGGCCGCCTCGACCTCGCCAGGATCCTGCGCGAGCCGAGCGCAGCCGGTCGTCCGCACGTGTTGCACGCGACCGACGAGATCCTGACCGAGTTCGCGACCGAGACCTACGCCGCCAACGCGCCGCTGCACATCGCCGCCGTGCGCACCGCCGAGTCCAAGTTCGCGACGTACTCGAACTGGCGGCCGGGCACGATCGAGCTGCTCGAGAAGCACCAGGAGAGCGAGCTCTACGACTACGGCACACGCGCCGGGCGCCTCGAGCTGGACAACCGGGCCGGTCACACACCGCTCGAGGACGCGCTGCGCGGCAGGCTCGGGGACGCCATCACCCACGAGCTGCGCGAACCGCTCCCTTCCCACCTCCACGCCGCCCAGGCGCGCGGGTTCCACGACTACCTCAACATCGCCCGCCACGACGCCCGCTCCGCCGCCGAGCGACGCCGCCGCCGCGTGCAGGCGCTCGGGAAACCGCCGTTGCCGGCGCCGCACGCCACCGGGCACGCTCGCCGCCACCGCTGAAAGCACGACGGACGCGCGGCGAGTACCGGCGGGCGGGCTCGCCTCGAGCGCTCCACGCGGATTCGCGCGAGGCCGCGCGAAATCGAAGCGCTCCACACGGATTCGCGCGAGGCCGCGCGAAGGCGGAGCGCGCTGCACGAAGTCCGAGCGCACCCCGCGAATTCGAACCACGCCGCACGAATTGCGCCGCGCGCCATTGCTTGTGGGGCGCGACGCTGGCAGGATCTGCGCATGCGCGCGAAACTGCTCGTCTCGGTGGTGCTCGCGGGCGCGGTGGCGCTCGCCGCCTGCGGCGGTGGGGGCTCAGGCACGACCACGACCAAGACGGCCAACGCCGGTCCGACGAAGGCCGAGTACATCGCCAGCACCTCCGGCATCTGCAAGCAGACCGAGAGCCGGCTCAACCCACTCATCCACCAGCTCACCGGCGCGGTCGCGGGTCTCCTCACCGGTGGCGCGGGCGCCAGCAAGGCGGTGGCCACGACGGTGGAGAAGGTCTACGCGATCGCCGCCTCGGGCCTCGCGAAGCTGCGTGCGCTGCCGCAGCCGGCCGCCGACCACGCCGCAATCGCCAAGTTCCTGACCCCGCTGGGCACGATCGTCGACTCCATGCGCAGCGCGATCCAGGGTCTCAAGCAGGGCCAGGGCGCGCAGGCGATCGCGCAGCTGCAGGCCGACCAGACGCCCGCGCAGCAGGTCACGAGCGCCGCCAAGAAGTACGGGCTGCGCCAGTGCCAGACGATCTTCTCGGCGCTCGGCTGAGCGCCGGCTCAGCGCCGGCGCGGCGACGCGCGACAATGGCTGTGTGTTGATCGAGCACGAGGGCGCCCGGCCCACGGTCGCTTCGTCCGCCTACGTGGCGCCCACCGCCGTGCTCTGCGGCGACGTGACGCTCGAGCCGGACGTCCGCGTCCTCTTCGGAGCGGTGATCAGCGCCGACGGCGGCCCCGTGGTCCTCGGCGCCGGCACCATCGTCATGGAGAACGCGGTGGTGCGCGGGCGAGAGCGCCACCCGACGAGCACCGGAGAGCATGTCCTGATCGGCCCCCACGCCCACGTCAACGGCGCCGAGCTCGAGCGAGACGTGTTCGTCGCCACCGGCGCCTCGATCTTCCCGGGCGCCTGCGTCGGGGCCGGCAGCGAGGTCCGCATCAACGCCGTCGTCCAGGTGAACTCGGTGCTCGCGGCCGGGTCGGTCGTGCCGATCGGCTGGATCGCCGCGGGCGACCCGGCCCAGCTGTTCGCGCCCGAGCGCCACGAGGAGCTGTGGGCGCTGCAGAGGGAGCTCGACTTTCCCGCTACCGTTTTCGGCATCGCACGCGAGGAGCTCACGATGGCGAAGGTCTCCGCGCACTACGCGGAGCTCTTCGGTCGCCACCGCGGCGACTCGCTTTTGGAGGATGCGTGATCAGCTCAGAGCGCGCCCGCCGGCGCCTCAAGCGCGTCACGACGATGGTGGCGATCGCCGCGCTCTCGGTGGGCGCCGCCTCCGCGCTGGGCTCCCACCGCACCCTGAGCCGCCACGAGGCTCGCGCCGCCGCGATCGCGATCAACCTGCGCTCCAAGGATCTGCCCAGGCTGGCGTCGCAGAGCAACCCGATCACCGCGCAGCAGCGCCGCTTCAGCGCCCAGCTGACCAGTTGTCTCGGCGGCGTCCCCGACCGCCTGGCCTACGCCGAGGCACAGTCGCCGACCTTCACCGGCTCGGGCTCCTCGTCGCTGACGATCAGCTCGACGAGTGAGATCCTGCCCTCGGCGGCGCTCGTCGCCAAGGACCTCGCGGCCGTCGAGGGGGCCAAGGGGATCCCGTGCCTGCAGTCCCAGCTGGGCGCGCAGCTGCGGGGCACGCTCGCCAAGGGCGACACGCTCCAGATCCACGGCGCGCCGCTGCCGGCGGTCGTCTCGGGCTCCGACGGCACCTTCGCGCTGCGCTTCGTCGTCACCGTCAACCTCAAGCAGGGACGCAAGTCGATCTCGGTGCCCGTCTACTACGACACGATCGGCTTCGCCTACGGGCAGGCCGAGGTCGGCTTCGACGTGCTGACGACCACCGCGCAACCCTCCGCCACGCTCGAGCGCCGTCTCGGCGCGACCCTGCTCGCGCGCGCCCGCGCCGCGATCGGCTAGGGCGCGAGCACCGCCGGGGAGCCCTTCCTGCTGGCTTGAGGGAGCGGCGCATGCGCCGCTCCCCGGGTGGTCGCATGCGACCACCCGGCGACTGGTGCATGCACCAGTCGCCCCGGACCCCTAGACGTCGACGAGCTCGTGGTCGAGCGCGTAGCGGACGAGCTCGGCGCGCGAGGTGACCAGCAGCTTCTGGGAGATCTCGCCGCGGTGGCTCTCGACGGTGCGCGCGGAGATGTAGAGCGTCTGCGCGATCTCGGTGTTGGTGTGGCCGAGCGCGATCAGGCGCAGGACGTCGACCTCGCGCTCGGAGAGGTTGTCGGGCGGTCCCGGCGGGGGCTGCGCCGCCAGGCGCGCGCCCAGGCGCGGATTGAGGTAGCGCTCGCCCCGCGCGGCCAGCCGTACGGCCTGCACGAGCTCGCCGTCGGCGGCCTGCTTGAGCACGTAACCGAGGGCCCCGGCGGAGATCGCCGCGCGCGCGTAGGTCAGCTCCGGGTGGATCGCGAGGACGACGATCTCGGTCTGCGGTGACTCCGCGCGCAGCGTCGGAATCGCCTCGAGGCTTGAGCCGCCGGGCATGTTGAGGTCGAGCACGAGCACGCGCGGGTCGCGCCCGCGGACGAAGCGTCGCGCCTCATCGACGTCGCCCGCCTCGGCCACGACCTCGAAGTCCTGCTCGTCATCGAGCAGCCGCCGCAGTCCGCGCCGGAGCAGGGCGTGGTCGTCGGCGACCACGATCCGGATCGGCCCGGGCGGCTCCGCCGGGGTGCCCGCCTGCTGCTCGCCAGCCATGGTCAGCGAACGGTAGCGAGTATCGGGCCGGCGCTCGCCGCTCGAGCGGACGTGGTGCCGGCTCGCTCACCGGGCGCCGAGCGAGACGCCGCAGACCCTGTCCGACGCTCGGGAGCGACCTCGGCCCAGGCGCCGCGTCGATGCCGTGAGCGAGCGGCGCGGTGCTAGCATCGCGCCGCCGTGACCTACGTCATCGTCGAGACCTGCATCGGAACCAAGGACCTCTCGTGCGTCGAGGTCTGCCCGGTCGACTGCATCCATCCCACCAAGGAGGAGCAGGGGTTCGACGAGGAGCCCCAGCTCTACATCGACCCGGCGGAGTGCATCGATTGCGACGCCTGCGTCGAGGCCTGCCCGGTGGACGCCTGCTTCGCGGAGGACCAGCTCCCGCAGGAGTCGACGAGCTACATCCAGATCAACGCCGAGTACTACGGCCGCCGGCCCTGAGCCGGCGCCCAGGGCTCGGGGGCCGAGGGCTCCCTAGCGCGGGGGCTCAGGAACGGAGGAGTCCGCCGGCGTGAGGTCGCTGCCTCGAGGCGCCGCCTGGATGTCGAGCAGGGTGTCCGCTGGGCTGTGGTCGACCTGGAGGGTGGTGTGGTCGATCCCGAAGCGCTCGCGCAGGAGGGTCGCCAGGTCCAGGCGGGCCGCGTGACAATCGGCGTCGGGGCGCACGAGCACGTGCGCGGAAAGCGCCGGGAAGCCGGAGGCGACCTCCCAGACGTGGAGGTCATGGACCTCGACGACGCCGGGACGCGCCGCCAGCGTGTTGCCCACGGCCGCCACATCCAGGCCCTCGGGCGCCGCCTCGAGGAAGACCCGCGCCGAGGCGCGCAGCAGCGCGTAGGCGCTGCGCAGCATCAGCGCGGCGACGAGCAGCGAGGCGATCGGGTCCGCGCGCTGGAAGCCGCTGGCGAGAATCACGACCGCCGCCGCCGCCGTTCCGATGAACGCGTAGAGGTCCGTCAGCACGTGCTGGAAACTGCCTTCCACGTTGAGGCTGCGCCGCTGCGCGCCGGCGAGCGTCCAGGCGGCGAGGAGGTTGACGGCCACCCCGGCCAGCGCGATCGCCAGCAGCAGCCCGGCGTGCACGTGCGGCGGCACGATCAGCCGGCGGATGCCCTCGTAGACGACGAACGCCGCCAACACCAGCAGCGTGACCCCGTTGGCCTGCGCCGCGAGCACCTCGACGCGACCGAGGCCGTAGGTCATCGCTCCGCGCGCCGGCCGGCGGGCGATCCGCGCGGCCAGGAGTGACAGCGCGATGGCCGCCGCGTCGGTCAGCATGTGCGCCGCGTCGGAGAGCAGCGCGAGTGAGTGGGCGAGGATGCCGGTGGCCACCTCGACGCCCATGAAAGCGAGGATCAGAGCCAGCGCGATCGCCAGCCGCCGGCTGTCGCCGCCGGCGCCGTCACGTCCGGCGAGGATGCCGTGGGTATGGGCGTGGTGGGAGCCGTGGGAGTGCGCTGCGGCCATCGTCTCGAACACGCTAGCTCGCCCCACGGACCGCCGCGCGCGCTCACCGCACGGAACGGTCGTGCCCGCCGCATAAGATCCTTGGCAGGCCGGTGGCGCGCCGCCGTGTCGTGGGAGCCGATGAGCACACCTGATCTGAGCGAAGAACAGGAGGTTTCCGCGTCCGACCAGGCGCGGCGCCTGCGCAACGGGCTGATCTCCGTCGTCGTACTGGTCGCCGTTGTCGTCGGTCTCCTGCTCGCGGTGCCCGGGCTGCACGGCGTCGGTGATGTCGTCGCCGACATGTCGCCGGGCTGGGTCGCGGCGGCGGTGGCGCTCGAGATCGCCTCCTGCGTCGGCTTCATCGTGATCTTCCTGGGCGTCTTCGACCGCGTACCCGTGGTCTTCGGCGCGCGCGTCGCGCTCAGTGAGATGGCCTTCGGCGCGGCCGTCTCCCTCGGCGGTGCCGGCAGCATCGCCGTGGGCGCCTGGCTCCTGCACGAGCGGGGAGTCGCGGGGCGCGAGATCGCCGAGCGCTCGGCAGTGCTCTTCCTGCTCACCAGCGCGATCAACCTGATCACCCTCGCGCTCTTCGGCCTCGGGCTGGGCCTCGGCATCCTCCCGGGACCCCAGAAGCCGCTGCTGACGGTGGTGCCGGGCGTGCTCTCGATCGCCCTCTTCGGCCTCTTCGTGGCGGTCCCACGCCTGACCGCGCGCGGCGCCACCGGAGCCGGGCGGCTGGCGCGCGTGCTCGGGGCGACCGGGTCGACGATCCGCGCGACCACGCAGACCCTGTTCCAGCCCGACTGGCGGCTGCTCGGCGCGATCGCCTACCTGTGGTGCGACATCGCCGTGCTGTGGGCGTGCTTCAAGGCGATCGGGCCCGCGCCTCCGATCGCGGTGATCGTCCTCTCCTACCAGATCGGCTACCTCGCGAACGTGCTGCCGATCCCCGGCAACATCGGCTCGCTCGAGGCCGGTTTCGTGGGGATGCTCGTGCTCTACGGGGCGCGCGCCACCCCCTCGACGGCCGCCGCGATCGTCTACCACGCGATCGCGCTGTGGATTCCAGCGATCTGGGGAACCATCGCCTTCGTGCGCCTGCGCCGCTCGCACCGGGAGCCGTACACGCCGCGCCCACCGCGGGAGGAGCGCGCGCAACTGCGCCGTTCGCGCCGCGGGCTTCGCTAGGGTGATCCGCTCTGCTCCTCGTATGACCCGGCCCGAACTGAGTAACAAGCGCGCGCGATTGAGCGCGGCCGGACTGGGTGCCGTGCTGGCCGCCGCAGCGCTCGCGGCGTGTGGATCGGGCGGCCCCGTGGCGGCGGCGCCGCAGACCGTCCGCGTCGCCGACTACAAGGCGGCGGAGGTCAACCCCGTCACCGTATCGCCGTTCCCGGGTACCGGCGACGCCAACCCGGCGACCCAGATCAGCTTCCTGGGTGGCGCCGGGACGACGGTCTCCGACGTCAAGGTCGTCGGCTCGGTCAGTGGCACCCACTCCGGCAAGCTCAAGGCCTACTCGACCGGGGACGGCGAGAGCTTCCTGCCCTCGCAGCCTTTCCGCTCCGGCGAGAAGGTGAAGGTGAGCGCCCGCGTGTCGCAGGGCGGCTCGAGCTCGACCGTCACCACCAACTTCAGCATCGCCTTCCAGGTGCCCTCGTCCCAGACGGAGTTCCCCAACAAGCCGGGCAGCGCCGTCGACGTCCAGCATTACCTCTCCGCCCCCACGCTGACGCCGTCGTCGGTGCGGGTCACGACGCCCGCGCGCGCCGGCGCCTCGCCCGGCGACTTCTTCCTCGCCCCCTACCAGGGCACCGGCTCGCCGGGGCCGATGATCGTCGATCAGAGCGGCAACCTGGTCTGGTTCCACCCGCTCCCCGGCGGGGACTCCGCGACCAACTTCCGCCCGCAGACCTACCGGGGCCAGACGGTCCTGACCTGGTGGCAGGGGCGGATCCTGAAGCTGGGCTTCGGCCAGGGCGAGGACGAGATCTACAACACCTCATACCAGCCGATCGCCCATGTGTTCGCCGGCAATGGTTACCGCGCGGACCTGCACGAGTTCCTGCTCACCCCCCAGGGCACGGCGTGGATCGACGCCTTCGACCCGGTCGAGCTGAACCTGACCAGCTCGGGGGGCTCCGCGCACGCCGTGGTCAATGACTCGATCGTCCAGGAGATCGACGTCAAGACGGGTCTCGTGATGTGGGAGTGGCACGCGCTCGGACACATCCCGCTCCACGACTCCTACTCGAAGATGCCGCACACCACGGTCAACTGGGACTACGTTCACATCAACTCG
>DASXEZ010000010.1:0-41430 GCA_036489875.1 Solirubrobacteraceae bacterium
CCCATCCATCACCGTCGAGAACGGAGAGCGCCGTGACAACTTCCACACCAGCGACCGAGATCTCGGCCGACAAGGACACCGGCTCGTTCTTCGCCGTCCCCTCTGACACGCAGCTACCCGAGGGCCTCGCCAAGCTGTTCGAGCGGGCCCGCGAACGCCTCGGCTTCGTACCCAATGTGTTCCGCGTCTACGCCTACCGCCCGGAGCGCCTGAGCGCGTGGTTCGCGCACTACCGCCAGCTGCACGAGCCGACCGACAACCTCAGCGCAGCCGATCGCGAACTGATCGCGGTCGTCGTGAGCGCCACCAACGGCTGCCTCTACTGCCTTGTCGCCCACGGCGCGACGCTGCGCGAGGAGCTCGGCGATGGCGTCCTCGGCGAGCGCATCTCCTACGACTGGCGGCGCGCGGGCCTTGATCCACGCCGGAGCGCGATCTGCGCCTACGCCGAGAAGCTGACGCGCAACGCTCGCGAGGTGAGCCGCGAGGATCTGCGCTCGCTGCTTGAGGCTGGATTGAGCCGCGAAGAGGCTTGGGATGTGATCGAGATCACCGCCATGTACAACTTCACCAACCGTCTGGCGATGGGTACCAACATGCTCCCCAACCCGGAGTACTCAGTCCTCGCCCGACCGCAGTAACCGACGTTCCTCGCGACCAGAGTTCACTGCCGCTGCGCGTCAGGTCGCGCGGTAGGCGTCAACCGCCCGCTCGAGCGTCTTCACAGCGTGCGTCCAGGCGGACTCGAGCGCGGCCGCGATGAGAACGCTCGCATGCCTGCGGCCCTTTACGAAACAGGCGATCTCACGGTAATGGTGGTTCTCCACCCTCGTGCGGTAGTCGTCGAGGACACAGCTTCCTCTGCCGCCTCGAAACCGCAGTCCGATGGCATGCCCGTCGTCATGCACGTCGTCTGACTCGCCGCGGACCAGACCCAACCGATAGCTCGGCCAAGTGCTCACGCGCTCGCGTCCCTCCTTGTGGCTCAAGTCCAAGTACACGAGCACGCTCCCGTGTCGGTCGAGTCGCTCTCGCGCAACCCCGTCCTTGTCGTTGCCAACGACGAAGTTCACCGGATAGGAGAGGGTCCCGTCACGCGGAGGTAGCGCGTGGTGGCTCCAGCTCGCAGGCGCCGGGGCGGCTGCGAACCAGCGGAAGTCCGCCGGCCGCGAGACCGCGGCGTCCGACACCGCGATCAACGCGGCTGGGAAGCACAGCGAGGCGGCGGCCGCGACGAGAAGGCGCCTAGCCGCGGTACGGCGCGCCGTCTTTCGACCCCGGAGCACGACCGCGGCAAAGACCGCACGCAAGCGTTCGGCGCGCACTGCCGTCACCGACCCGTTGCTCTGCCCGTTCGGGCAAATTCCATCTGCATCCGGCTCACAGGATGACATGACGGCTGCCGGCATCCTGCCGCAGTACTCGGTTCACCGGGGCCGTGTCGTGGTCGCTCCGGCGCGTGAAAGGCGACGCGGCAGCGCGGCGCGGGCGTCCCGGAGCCCGCGCGGCGCAGCCTCCGAGCGGCCGTCACCGGACTGCCGCGCCGGAGCGCCAGAGCTCCCACCGCCATCGCCTGGGGCCGATCTGCGAGCGCACCCCAGGCTGGTCCTACCCGACGCCGGCGTCAGCCGCCGAAGTCGTACCGCGTGAACGAGCCGTTGAAGCCCACGATCCCCGAGTCGATAGCGAAGTCCTCGCTGCCGTAGGGCACCGGGCCGGTGCTCGAGGTGCCGTTGTCGAAGGACACCTGCACGACCGTCGCCGCAGGTCCCTTGGCCTGGAAGAACGACATCGGCTGCGGGTCATCCAACGACCCCGGGTTGGTCAGTGAGTTGCCGCCCGGCATGTCAGTCGAGTACCAGAGGTTGCCCTGCGCGAAGCCATCCACGCTCTCGACGGTCCCGACCTGCGCCGTGATGCCGTTGAACTGCGGCACGTAGTCGAGGTTGGTGAAACCGCTGTCGGTGAACTTCGAATCGTCGCCCGCGCCGGTGAGGGTGATGTGGATCTGCGGCGCGTTGTTGCCGTCGAGCTGGTCGATCGCATACGTGAAGCCGGCCGCGCTCATCGTCGACAGTGGCTCGTCGTAGCTCTTCACGATTCCGATGGCGCCCTGGAAGGTGGAGCCGTCGAAGCCTCCGTAGGTGTGCAGCGCGCCGTTGGAGAAGGCCGCACCCTTGCCGGACGTCGTATCAACGCCGGCCCCTCCATTCCCTGTCGTGTCGATCGTCCATCCAGCGTCGCCGCTGGCGAGAACCGGCGTGGCGGGATCCAGCCCGTTTTGACCGGCGGCGCCGGCAGGCCCGGTCGCTCCGGCGGGCCCTGTCGCACCCGCGTTGCCCTGCGGTCCGGCGGGGCCTGTCGCCCCAGCGGCGCCGGGCGCGCCGGCGGGTCCCGTGGCACCCTTCGGTCCAGCCGGGCCCTGTGGCCCCGTGGCACCCTTCGGTCCAGACGGGCCTGCAGCGCCAGGCGCACCGGCCTGGCTCCACGAGATCGCCGTCTCGAGCCGGTTGATGCACTTCTGGCTCGGGCTGTTGATGACCCGTAGCGAACCGACGCCGTTCAGGTAGCAGGCGTGAATCACGCCGCTTGAGTCTGGGATCGCGGCATACGCCGTGCCCCCGACTGCGAGCACGAGCGCCACCAACGCGATCGTGCCCGCGATGCTTGGCCTCCTCATCCTGAGCTTCATGTGCCTCCTCTGGTTTGGTTCAACCACCGGCGTCACCGGCAGAAGCGTTATCGCGGGCCATCCTCCGGTCACGCAGACGCGGAGCAACGGCCCGGTGCGGGAGTGGCATGGAGTCGGCGCTGCGCTCGCGAGTGCACTCACAGGGCATCCCGCGCTTCCTTACCGTCATCCTCGCGGCGACGGCGGCACAGCGCATCGTCACGCTCGCACCCTCGACGGGATCGACGTCAATAGTGGTAGGCCGGGTACCGAGGAGGTCCTCGGCGCACTCGGCATCCTGTAAATCTGACTGGGGGTTCAGATGCACCGTCACGGTGTCATCGGCTTCGCGTATCTCCCGCGCGTCGCGCTACACACCCCCGTCGGCACTTCTCGAGGGTGGAACATAGCGCCGAAGCGGCCGTGACGCGCGGTCCACGCACTGTGCGATCACGACGCGGCCTGACCACTTAACCGATAATCGCCTATCCGAGTGGGTTAACCGTGCACCGCCAGCGGCCCGACCGGGGCACAACCTGAGCGCTGCCCATACGAGCGGTCGCTCGAGCAGCGGTCATCACCCTCTGCGACCTCGGTCAACCCTGCGGGTCACACCTGAGTGGCTCCTCGCCCCCAGCAGAAACGTCGCCTTGGACTACTAGCAAGTCCGTCGGCTCGGGCTAACACGGCGCGGCGTCGGCGACGTCGAATCACCGCACTCCTCACGGCAGCGGTGTGTCCCCCGTGAGGACGCAACCGGCCGACTCTTCGCACATCCCTATGGCGAGACCCAGACTCGAACTGGGGACACCACGATTTTCAGTCGTGTGCTCTACCAACTGAGCTATCTCGCCGAACCAGGCCCGATGCTACCGGCTCACGCGCTCTGATCGCCGGCCAGCCAGCCTGCCCGGGGGTCGGGCAGAGGCGTCAGGCGGGCCTCGATCTGGGCGCGGTGCTGCTCCAGCCACGGCGGCAGGATGACCTTGCGGCCGAGCTCGCTGAGCGGCTCCCCCTCGGAGAATCCGGGGGCGTCGTCGGCGATCTCGTAGAGGATTCCACCCGGCTCGCGGAAGTAGATCGAGTGGAAGAAGTGGCGGTCGATGACGGGCGTCGGGCGCAGGCCCGCCTCCTGGAGCTCCTCGTGCCAGCGGGCATGCTCGGCGACGGTGGTGCCCCAGGCGACGTGGTGGATCGAGCCGGCGCCTTGGACGAGCCGCCCTTCCGGCGCGGGGTCGAAGCTGATCGTGCCGCCCCGGCGCTCGCCGCGCAACTCGAGCGTCTGCTCGTCGCGCGACTGCGCCGAGAGGGTGTCGATCAGGAGGTCCCGGCTGGCCTGCGGCCGCAGCGAGTATGCGCGGACGCCGGAAAATCCGAGCAGAGCGTGCTCGGGCGGAATCTCGGGATGGCGCGCGCTCAGCGGGGCGTCCGGCACGGTCTCGACTGCGAGTTCGTGCTGCAGACCTTCGGGATCGGCGAAGAGCACCCAACCGCCCGGCTCATACTCCGGTGTCAGTCCCAGCCGTGCGAGGCGCTCGGACCAGAACGCCAGCGACTCACTCGAGCCCACGCGCCAGACGACACGGTAGGCGCAGCCAGCCCCCACGCGTCCCGGCACCGCGCCGGGATACTCGAAGAAGGTGAGGTCGGAACCAGCCGACCCCTCCTCGTCTGAGTAGAAGAGGTGGTAGACGCTGGGATCGTCCTGATTGACGGTCTTGGCGACCAGACGCAAGCCGAGCACGCCGGTGTAGAACTCGACATTGCGCGGTGCGTCGCCGGTGATCGCAGTGATGTGGTTGATTCCGTCGAGGCGCATCAAGGAGCACGGCCGCTGGCCGGGCACTCACCTTACTCCACCGATTTGCGCGGTCCCGACGGCTCAGGCGCGCTCGCGCGCGATCGGCAGCAGCGAGGCGACCTCGTCGTCTGTGATCGGGAAGTGACAGGCCGCCAAGGTGCCGTTACCCATGTCGGTGAGCTGTGGCTCCTCGACCGAGCAGATGTCGCCGGCAGCCTCGCAGCGGGGGTGGAAACGGCAGCCCGAGGGCGGGTTCGCGGGGCTTGGGACATCGCCGGTGAGCAGCTTGCGGTCGCGGTTGGCGACGTCGGGGTCGGCCACCGGCACGGCCGAGAGCAGCGCCCCGGTGTAGCGGTGGCGAGGGTGTGAGTAGAGCGCGTCGCTGGGCGCGAGCTCGGCGATTTTGCCGAGGTACATGACGGCGACGCGATCGCACATATGGCGCACCACGGCGAGGTCGTGGGCGATGAAGATCATCGTCAGCCCGAACTCGCGCTGGAGCTCGCGCAGCAGGTTCAGGATCTGGGCCTGGATCGAGACATCGAGCGCCGAGACCGGCTCGTCGGCGATGATCAGCTTGGGTCGCAGCGCGAGCGCGCGAGCGACGCCAATCCGCTGGCGCTGGCCGCCGGAGAACTCATGCGGGTAGCGGTTGTAGTGCTCTGGGTTGAGCCCGACCCGGTCCATCAGTTCCTGGACGCGCTTCTTGCGCTCTCCCGGTCCCTTCTCGAGCCCGTGGATGATGAAAGGGTCGGCGATGATCGAGCCGACGGTCTTGCGCGGGTTCAGCGACGAGTAGGGGTCCTGGAAGATCATCTGCATGTCGCGGCGGATCGCCTTGAGGTCGGCGCCCTGCACCTTGGTGATGTCGCGCCCCTCGAAGCGGATCTCGCCGGCGGTCGCCTCCAGCAGGCGCGTGACCAGTCGAGCCGTCGTGCTCTTCCCGCACCCTGTCTCCCCGACCAGTCCGAGCGTCTCGCCCGGTTGCACCTCGAAGCTGACGCCGTCAACGGCCCGCACCGCGCCGACGCTGCGCTTGATCACGATGCCCTTGGAGATCGGGAAGTGCTTGACGAGATTGCGAACTTCGATCAGCGGGCCGCCGGTGCTCATCCCACCACCTCCGTCGGTTCGACGACCTCGGCCTCGATGCCCGCAGCGATCCTGGCCTGCTCGGGCGTGCCGCCGACGCGCAGCTCGGCCCACGCTGCCTCGCGCTGGGCGGCACTCAGCAGACATGCCGCCACATGCCCGGGGGCACCCGCCGGGCTCAAGGGTGGGTCGATCGTGGCATGCGACGGTAGGGCGTAGGCGCAACGAGGGTGGAAGTGACAGCCCGAAGGTCGCTGGATCATGCTCGGGGGGCGCCCGGGGATCGGCATCAGCTCAACGCCGCGCGGGCCCTCGAGACTCGGGATCGAGCGCAACAGCCCCCAGGTGTAGGGATGCTGCGGTGACTTGAACAGCCGCTGCGCGTCCCCGGCCTCAACCACCCTCCCGGCATACATCACGACGACATGATCGGCGATCTGGGCGACCACGCCGAGGTCGTGGGTGATCATGATGATCGCCATCCCGAGCTCGGTCCGGAGGCGATCGAGCAGCGCCAGGATCTGGGCCTGCACGGTCACGTCGAGCGCAGTCGTCGGCTCGTCGGCGACGAGGATCTTGGGGTCGTTCGCCAGCGCCATGGCGATCATCGCGCGCTGACGCATGCCGCCCGAGAACTCATGCGGATACTGGTCCACGCGCCGGCGCGGGTCGGGTATGCCAACGAGGTTCAAGAGCTCGGCCGCGCGTTCACGGGCCGCCGACTTGCTGATCGTGCGGTGGATGCGCATCGCTTCGATCAGCTGCGCGCCGACCCGAAACTGCGGGTGCAGTGACGACAGCGGGTCCTGGAAGACCATCGCGATGTCGTTGCCCCGCACGTGGCGAAGCTCGTTCTTGGATATCGAGAGCAGGTCGCGCCCGTCGAACATGATCCGCCCGCTGACCTTCGCACCCTGGGTCCGGGTCAGGCCGATCAAGGTCAACGCGGCGACGGTCTTGCCCGAACCGGACTCGCCGACGATGCCGAGCGTCGCGCCGCTGTCGAGCGTGTAGGAGATCCCGTCGACGGCGTGGACGATGCCGTCTGCCGTCGGAAATTCGACGGTCAGGTTCTCGACCGATAGGAGCGGCCCCGCTGGCTGCTCGGAACTCATTCGTAGCGCACGCGCGGGTCGAGGTAGGCGTAGGCGATGTCGACGACGATGTTGGCGATGATGATGAAGATAGCGGCGACGAGCACCGTCCCCTGGATGATCGTCACGTCGCCGTGGCCGATCGCGTCGTACTGCAGGCGGCCGATGCCGGGGATGTCGAACACGGTCTCGGTCAGGATGGCGCCGCCCATCAGCGATGCGATGTCGAGCCCGAGCACGGTGACCAGCGGACCGACCGCGGCTCGCAAACCGTGCTTGAGGATGACCCGGCGCTCAGGCAGTCCCTTGGCCCGCGCGGTACGGATGTAGTCCTCGCCCATGACCTGCAGCAGGCTGCCGCGAACCAGGCGCGCGTAGATCGCGCACTGCGTAGCCGAGAGCACGATCCAGGGCAGAATCAGTGACTGGAACCATCGCCACGGGTTCACCGTCAGGCCGACGTAGCTGCCGGCTCCGAGGAAGACGTGGAAGCGGCCGATGTCGTTGGCGAACAGGAAGAGCGCCATCAGACCCAGCCAGAAGACAGGCGCGGAAACGCATACGAGTGCGGCGCCCATCGCGGCGCGGTCGAGGAACGTGCGGCGCTTGATCGCCGAGATGATCCCGATCGGAATACCGACAATCACCCACAACACAGTGGCGCCGAGCGTGAGCGACAACGTCGCCGGCAAGCGGTCGACAATGAGTTGCCCGACGGGCACGTTGTAGTAGTAGGAGTAGCCGAAGTTGGCGTGGAAGACGATCTCTTTCAGGTAGTGAAAGAACTGCCAGAACAGCGAATGGTTCAACCCGAGCTCGCGGCTGATCTCCTTGATCACGGACTGATCCGGAGTCTTGCCGGCGCGCAGCACGGCCGGATTGACCGACGGCAGCAGGTAGAAGATCAGGAAGGTCACCAGCACGACCAGCACCAGGAGCAGGAGCCCCCACAGGAGTCGGCGCACGATGTAGCCGCTCACGAGCGCGCCCAGCCGGTCTCCCGGGGCGCCGCGAACGGCGCCCCGGGGTGACCTGCATCAGTGAATCCGATGATCACGGATTGTTCAGCGATGTGTACGTGTAGTCCCACGACCCGGTGTTCCACAGGTCGTTGATTCCGCGAACGTTCGCCGACTCGATGTTCGGCTGCTTGTCGAAGATCCACGGGACCGCAACCGCCTGATCGACGAGTGTTTCGTCGATCTTCGCCCATGCTTGCGCACGCGCGTTACTGCCAACGACGGTCGTGCCCTTGACCATTGCCGCGTTGATCGCCGGATCGTTGACCTGGCTCCAGTTGGAGTTGTTGGTCGGGGTGATCGCGGGTCCGTAGAACGGCACGTAGAGGAGGGTCTGCGGATCAGCGAAGTCACGGATCCAGCCCACCTCCGGGCAGGCGTCGATCTCGGCCTTCGGAACGCCGCAGTACTTCCCGTACATCGTCGACTGGTCGACGTTTGACACCGTGACCTGGAAGCCGAGCGAGGTGAAGGCGTTCTTCACGATCGCGGACTGCTCAGGACCGTTGCCGTTGTTGGAGCCGACGATCTTGATGACCTGGCTACCGGTGTACTTGCCCGACGGATAGCCGGCCTTCTTCATGTAGGTCTGCGCCACCGAGACGCTGCCGGCCGGGTTCTCATTCCACGGGAACTTCGGTCCCGCGGCACCGCCAGCGTTCGTATACCCGGCGGAACCGGGGGTGATGAAGTGCGTCGCGACCGTACCGACGATGGTGCCGCCGGCGATCTTGACCATCGCAGCACGGTCAAGGGCTGCGTACACGGCGCGGCGCACATTGACGTTCTTGAGCACGCCATGGGCGTTGTCGAGCGACACGTAGTGGTCGCCGGCGCCCGGGACTGCCACCAGCTGCTTGTAGTACTTGGTGTAGGCGAGCTCGACGTTGGTGTTGGTGGGCGTGTCGTTCTGAACCGAGTCAGAGCCCTTCAGCACCTGCTGGCCGATGACCTCGGAAGCGCCACCGATGTTGATGTTGATCTGATTCAGGTAGGCCGGAGCCGGGTCGGTCTTCGGGCTCCAGTTCGGGTTGCGAACGAGAATCGCGTTCTTGCCCGGGTTGTATCCGATGCCCTCGAACTTGCCGGCTGCGTTGGACTTGAGCATGTAGGGGCCCGTGTAGACCTCCGAGCTCGTCCCGTACTGCGTCGGCTTCATGGCATCCAGCGGCGCCGCGAAGGACTTCGGCACCGGGGCCGAGGCCGGCAACGACAACGCGCCGACGAGGATGTCGGCCGTCGGCTTCGTCAGGTGGAAGATGATCGTCGTCGCGTTCGGCGTCACGATGCCCTTGATCGGGCCACCCTTTGCCGTCGACGCACCGACGATGTCACCGTAGTAGGGCCCGAAATACGGGTTGGCCACGTTCGGATTCGCGCCACGCTCGATCGCGTAGGCGACGTCGGCGGAGGTCACCGCACGGTTGACTGGCGGGCTGAAGTGCACGTTGGGCTTGATGTGCACCGTCACCGTCTTGCCACCGTCACTGACGACGGCCGGGCCTGATGCCAGCATCGGCGAGGCCTTCGTCGTGTTGTTGGGCAGATACTCGAACAGCGGCATCTGGATCGCGTACATGACCTCGTAGTCGAGGTCGAAATAGGACTCGCCCGGATCGAGGTGGAGGAAGTCCTCGCTGTCGTAGACGGTGAGCGTGCCGCCCCTCTTGCCGTTCGTGAGGTTCTCACCGGCGCCCGTCTGCGCGGGTTTCAATCCGGCGCCGGTGGCGACGGGGGTTGAATGGCTCGACTCGAAGGCGAACCACAAGGCGGCGGCTCCTAGCAACGCCACCATGGCGACGATTGCTCGCCGCCGTATCGCTGTACTCATCACGCTCCCATCTTCTGTTTGTTTGCGCACATCTCTCTTAATCCCCCTTGGGGTTGAGGGCGTCCTGTAGCCCGTCACCCAGCAAGTTGAAGGCCAACACGGTCAGCAGGAGGGCGATGCCGGGGAAGAGCATCCACCACCAGGCGACCTGGACCACGTCGGAGCCCGCGGCGATCATCTGCCCCCAGCTCGCGGTGGGCGGCTGCACGCCGACACCGAGAAATGAGAGGGCTGCCTCGAACAGGATGTTGATCGGGATCAGCAGGCTCCCGTAGACGATCACCGGCGCGATCAGGTTGGGCAGTATCTCGCGGAACATGATTCGCGAATTAGAAGCGCCCAGCGAGCGCGCGGCTTCGACGAACTCCTTCTCCCGTAACGACAGCACCAGCCCGCGCACGATGCGGGCGATGTAGGTCCAGCCGAAGATGACGACCACCGCGATGATCACCGGCACTCCCGGCTTGATGGTTCCGGCCAGACAGCCGTTCACCGCGCACGCGGAGGCGAGGCTGATCCCGAACAGAAGTGTGGGGAAGCAGAGCACGAGATCGGTGAAGCGCGAAAGCACCGTGTCCACCCAGCCGCGGTAGAACCCGGCGAGCAGACCGACGACGATTCCGATCACCGCGGAGATGCCGGTACCGATGAGTCCGACCTCGAGCGAGGTCCTGGCGCCGTAGATGACCCGCGAGGCGATGTCCTCCCCCAGGCCGTCGACGCCGAAGGGGTGCCCACCGGTGGGACCCAGCGGCTCGCCGAACGCGTTGGTGAGGTTCAGGTTCTGGACGTAGGGGCCGGGGAGCCCGAGCAGCTTGACGACCAGGGGCGCCAAGATCGCGACCAGGATCACGAAGATCACGAAGATCAGGGACACGACCGCCACTCGGTCCTGCCGAAAGCGCCGCCAGAACAGCGCGGTCGGCGAGCGGGCGAGGATCTCGCCGCCTGCGTCTGGCGCGATGCCGAGCGTCACATCGGCGTCGGCAACTGTCACATGGGTGCTCATCCGTGCGATCGCGCTTCCGGACAGACCCGCGCTCCGGGGTGATCGGCCCCGTGTTCAACTGCTCTCGCCAATATCTCTCTCAACTCCCTACCTTGCCTCCTCAGGCGTCATCAGCCTAGCGCGTTGGGTCACACCGGAGCGCCAATTCCGTTGCAGTGGCTCGCCCCTGGTAGATGGGCGCGCCGACCCTGTATCGACACCCCGCGCCAGAACCGAAAGGACGAATCGGCAGTGAGCGAGCAAGGCGGCCCTCCGGACCCGATGCGACACCACCGTCATTACGAGCGTCGCGGCCGGTGCTCCTCGGAAGGCGCAGACGCGCACCGACAAGGCCAACGAGGAGGCCTCCGCCAAGCACCGTGAGGAGATCTCCGACGCCCAGGCCGCGCTGCTCCAGCAGAACACCGACCTGACCCAGCAGATTCACGACGTCGCGGTCAAGCTGCACACCCTCACCGAGGAGGTGCACAGGGCGACCTGCGGCGAAGCGAGCACCCGCTAGGGCAGATCAGGCACAGCGCGGGGAGGACGGTCAGTTCGCGCCGCCCGGCCCCGGCTGGACGGCCTCCACACTCAGATAATTTGAGCCGGCCTTTGAACAGGCCAGGAACGGGTAGGGAACGACCTTGGAGGCGGTCTGTCCCGGCGGATATACGCGCAGCGCGGCTGCCGTCACCGGAGCACAGGCGGACTTCGGGTAATTGAGGGCGTCGACGATGCGAAGCACGATGTGAGCCGTCGCCTTCGGCGCGAGCGTGACGGTCACCGGCTTGTGCTGCGGGTTTCGCGAGGCTGGGCTCCCCAGCTGGGCGCCGCTGAGAGAGAGGCCCGAGACCCCGGGGTAACCGTTCAGCGTGCACGAGCTCGACCCGAGATTGGTGAACTCGAGGTTGAAGAAACTGCTGCCGGCAGCGCCACTGCCATTCGTGTTCAGCCAGACCACCAGCGAAGAGGAAAAGCAGGCGCCTGCAGCCGCCGCAGTGGCGTGGCGCGAAGCAGTGGCGGGACCGGCCTGCAGTGCGAGCACTGACACCGCACTGAGTAGGGCCAGTGCGCCGATGGGGCGGCGTGAGCGGAAGCTGCGTGCAGGCATGGTCCCCTCTTTCGACTGGTGAGCCGCCGAAGCTCGTGATGTCGGCGAGAAGCGAAACATACTTCGCGCGCAGGCACGGGCGAGCAGGCCGGGCTCCGGGGCGCCATCGCGTAGCATCCGCGGACCTTGGGTGGGCGCGCTGATCGGGCGGCGAGGCGGCTTTGAACGCCGGCGCGGACTCTCCCCGCTCTGCGCCCCCGGCGCCGCGGGTGGTCGTTCTCGGCGGGGGCTTCGGGGGTGTCTACACGGCGCTTGCGCTCGAGCGCCTGGCCGCCAAGGGTGCGCGATCGGAAGTCGCGCTGGTCAATCGCGAGAACTACTTCGTGTTCCAGCCGTTGCTCGCCGAGGTCATCGCAGGCGATGTCGGCATCCTCGACACGCTGAGCCCTCTGCGCCAGCTCCTCACCAGCACTCACATCCACGTGCGCGAGGCCGAGTCGGTCGACCTCGAGCGCCGCGTGGTGACGTTGGGGGCCGGGTTGACGCGCCGCACCCACGAGTTGGCGTTCGATCACCTCGTCGTCGCGCTCGGCGGGGTCACCGACTTTCGTGGCATTCCCGGCCTGCCCGAGCACGCGCTTCCCTTCAAGTCGCTCGCCGACGCCGTGCGCATCCGCAACCACGTCATCCACGTGCTCGAGCAGTCCTCAGAGGAGCGCGACCGGGAGCAGCGTCGGGCGATGCTCACCTTCGTCGTCGCCGGAGGCGGCTTCTCCGGGACTGAGGTGGCGGCGGCGCTCAACGATTTCGTGCGCCGCGCGGTGCGCGACTATCCCTCGATCCCTCAGGGCGAGGTACGGATCGTGCTCGTGCACAGCGGCAAGCGCCTGCTGGAGGGCGAGCTCACGCCACAGCTCGCTGCCTACGCGACGACCGCGCTCGGCGCGAACGGGATCGAGCTGATGCTCGGCCAGCGACTGGCCGCGGCGACGCCCGGGAGCGCGGTGCTCTCGGACGGCTGGCGGATCCGTACGCGCACTCTGATCTCGACGGTGCCCTCCTCCCCCAACCCCGTGGTCGAAGCGCTGGGCCTGCCGCTCGTGCGGGGCCGCCTGGACTGCGACGCCTCGCTGGCGGTCAAGGGTGCCGACCGTGTCTGGGCCGTAGGCGACTGCGCCCTGATCCCGATGCCGGGCGGGCGCCCGAGCCCGCCCACCGCCCAGCATGCGATCCGCCAGGCGAAGCTGCTCGCGGCGAACATCCACGCCCACGAGCGCCGCCAGCCGCTGCGGCGCTTCAGCTTCAGCGGGCTGGGCAAGCTCGGCGCGCTCGGTCACCAGCGCGCGGTCGCCGAGCTCCCGGGCGGGCTGCGCCTGTCGGGCGTCATCGCCTGGTTGATGTGGCGCTCGGTGTACTGGTGGAAGCTCCCCGGCGCCGCCCGCAAGACGCGCGTTGCGATCTCGTGGCTGAGCGACCTGGCGTTGCCACCACATCCGGTGCAACTGAACCTCGGTGGCGGCCGCGGGACGGCGCAGGCCCATTACGAGGAGGGTGAGGTCGTCTTCGACGAGGGCGATGCCGGCGACAGCCTGTTCATGATCATCTCCGGCCAGGTCGAGGTGCGAAAGCGTTTTGGCGAGGAGGACCGCGTCGTCGGGCTGCTCGGACCGGGCGAGTACTTCGGCGAGATGGCGCTCCTGGGACGCGACCCGCGCAACGCCACCGCGCGGGCGTTCACCGCGCTCGACGTGCTGGTGTTGCCCGCCTCCGACTTCTCGGCCCTGGCGGGCGGGCTGCCCGAGTTCCGCCGCGGGTTCGAGGAGATAGCGCGGCGGCGGAGCGACTCAAACGCCGCGCCCCCGAGCGCCGGCCCCGGCTAGCCGCAGCGCCCGAGCGTGGGCACGGGGATGAAGCGCTGGGTGACCCGGTAGCTGAAGCCTGACTCGCCCAGCGAGTCGCCGCCGTTGGGGCCGCCGACGACGAGCAGGTGTGAGGCCTGCCAGAGGCCGCTCGAGGTGTTGATCGTGTCGCGCTCACGAGCGATGCCGCCGCCGAGCGGATAGCTGCTGGCGACGACGCTGAGCGAGCTGCCCGAGCGCTTCAGCGGCGCGTAGGTGCCCTGGACGATCACGAAATGGTGGCCGCGAGCGGTGAACGAGGCGCTGTTGGACGGAACGAGCTCAGGGCAGGGCTTCGGCGTGAGCAGCTCGCCGATCTCGCTGCCGGCGCTCTGCCACAGACGCAGCGGCGGCTCGCCGGAGGCCACCAGCGTGTCGACCTCCTCGGTGATCACGCCCTTGCGCTGCACGACAGTGACGTGAGCGACCGCGGAGCGGTAGCCCGCGGGCGTGGCGCCGAAGCTGAACTTGAACACGTCGCCGCCGTTCTGGTGGATGACCTTGTAGGAGGTCCCGCCGCCGCGGAAGGAGATCCCCTGGTAGGTGTCCATCGCCGCCCGCGACTTCTTGTAGAAGGAAATCGTCGTCGGGTTGCCGCTCGCCGGCAGGCCGGCTGCGGCCGCGACCGCAGCGACGGCGAGAGCCCCGAGCGCGCAGCACGCCAGCGCGAGGTACGACCTACGACGCGGCGCCAGCTTCACGCGCACGATCTTTCCACATCCCTCACCACCAGCCGCCGCCCGGGACCCTAGGCGGAACTCGGGAGGTCACCCTGGAGGTCGCCCATCATCGCGCTGAAGTCGTTGATCCGCGGCGCGGGCTCCTCTTCCTCCTCGGGTTCCCGTGCCGCCATCGGGACGTCTTCCATCGTCGTGCCGCGACGGCCTTCTGACTCGAGCAGGAGCTTGAAATCGTGGGGGCTGCTGGCAGCGTCCATCGCGTCTTCAACCGAGACGCGTCCCGCCGTCACGTGCGCGTAGAGGGCCTGGTCGAAGGACTGCATACCGTCGTAGGCGCCGTCCATGATCACCGACGTCAGGTCGATCGTGTCGCCCGGCTTCATGATCTTGTCGCGCGCCCGGCCGGTCATGCGCAGGATCTCGCAGACGGCGACCCGGCCCCCGTCCTGGGCAGGCACCAGGCGCTGGGAGATGATCCCGCGCAGCGTCGTCGCGAGCATCGAGCGCACCTGCTGGTGGTGGTTGGGCGGAAAGAACTCGAGCATGCGGTTGATCGACTCGGAGGCGTCGAGAGTGTGGATGGTCGAGAGCACGAGATGGCCGGTCTCAGCCGCCGACATCGCGGTCTGCACGGTCTCCTCGTCGCGCATCTCGCCGATCAGGATCACGTCCGGGTCCTGGCGCAGGACCCGCCGCAGCGCGTCCTTGAAGGAGAGCGTGTCGACGCCGACCTCGCGCTGGCCGATGATCGAGCGGCGATCCTCGTGAACGAACTCGATCGGATCCTCGATCGTGACGATGTTCGCCGCGCGCGTCACGTTGATGTGGTGGATCATCGCCGCGAGCGTCGTCGACTTACCGGAGCCCGTGGTCCCGGTGACGAGGATGATCCCGCGCTGCTCGCCCGCCATCGTCGCGATCACCGGTGGCAGCGACAGCTCCTCGATCGTGCGGATGTGGTGGGGGATCGCGCGTACCACGACGGCGACGCCGCCACGCTGGCGGCGAGCGTTGACGCGGAAGCGAGCCACCCCGGCGAGCTCGCGCGAAAGGTCGATCTCGTGGCGCTCGTGGAACTCCTCGAGCCGCTGACCGCCGCCGATCATCTGCGCGATCATCTCCTCGAGCTCTCCGGGAGCGACCGGAACGAGCGTCGAGTCAAGCGGCTCGAGCTCGCCGTTGATGCGGGCCATCGGCACCGAACCGGCCTTCAGGTGCAGGTCCGAGCCCTCGCGCGCGACGAGCGTGCGCATGGCTTGATCGAGGTCGATCACCATAGAGGCATCGGCCGCGACGGCGCAGAGGTTAAGCGCGCCGCGCGGATCCCCGTCGAAGGTCTAGCTCCCGCCCGCCGGGGAGTGCCATCGGGGGGCCAGCGGCGCCAGTCTCAGCAGCGCCGCCCAGGTCGCGCCGCTGGTCGTGCCGGTCTCGGGGAGACCGCGGCTGCGCTGGAAGGACGCGAGGTCGGCTCGGGTCTGCGCGGCGAAGAGCCCGGTGATGCGCTGGGCCGGGATCGCGCGCGCGAGGTGCTCCTGGAGCCATAGCACGTCGTCGCCGCGATCCCCGCTGCGCAGGTCGGGCCACAGCGTGTCGGGACCATCGAAGTGCGTGGGCGCCGTCAGCAGCGAGCTGAGCGGTCCCCACAGATCGGTGTGGGACGCCCAGGCCCAGTCCCACCAGGAGACCCCCGGCGCACCGTAGGCCACCGTCAGGTCGCGGAAGCGCAGCACCGCGCTGGGCGTCGGCGCGTCATACATCTCCCCAACCGGAATGATCGTGCGCCCGTAGATGCGGTTGTAGACGAACGTCTTGGCGAAGACCGAGTCGATGCTCGCGCCGATGCTCTGCCAATACATCTGGGGCAGGTCGAACTGGGCTCCGCCCGGCCCCAGGAACACCGAGTAGGGGAAGGCGGGGTGCAGCGCGACGTAGGGGAACGAGGCAAGGGCCAGCGGGTACTCGTAGCCGAGTCCCGAACGCAGGTCGGCGAGAAAGGTCTGCGCGGCCCAGTAGCGGCCCTCGTATTCGGCCTCGGCGTCGATGATCAGGCACTGGGCTCCATCGCGTACGGCGGCCAGGCCGGCCGCCGCCTCGAGCGCCGGGTGGCGACCGTAGACGTACTGCCACGCGCACACGTAGAGGCCGTCGTCGCGCAGAGCGGCGACGGTCGCGGCGTTGAACTGCGCGAGCCGACTGGCGCCGTCGGCCGCCTTGATGAAGACGGCACGAATGCCCGAGGCGCGCGCCTGCGCCGCGATCGCCGCCGGACTGCCGCCAGCCGAGCGCTGGAGATCCCAGATCCAGACGGCGCGGCCTTCGAGCGCCGCTGCACTCCCGGGCGCCGCGGCGCGTGCCGTGGCCGTCCCGGCCAGCGCCAGCAGGCAGACCGCCAGGGCCACACTGCTCGGTATCCGGCCGAAACCACGCTGCCTTTTCCGCAACACCCCCATGAGCTGCCCTTCGGCAGCCCGCGCGAGCGGCCTGCAAAGCGTCTTGCCGCGGGTGCTCGCGCCCGGGAGCGGCCGTCGAGGATCCGGGGGCGAGCCACCCGGCCGGCGGGAGCGGGCGTCCGGAAACCCTCGTGCGCGTCCCCGGCGCCTATGATGCGCGCCGCGCAGCCCGCGCCGGCGGAAGGGTTCGATTGCTGAGGAAGATGCATCGCCTGCTCTGGCAGATCCGGATCGGACACTGCGGAGCACTGGCGCGCGGCCTCGCCCGCACCCTGCGGCTTCTGGCGCCGGTGAGGGGCATCGGTCCGCTCACCAACATCGTGCTCGGGGCGCCGCGGGGAGCTTCGAGTCCCGCGCGCACAAAGATCGACGGCGTCTCCTTCGAGCTCGACCTCACGCAGGCGCTGCACCGCGCCGTCTATTTGAACCTGTTCAGTCTCGAGCTGCGCCGCGTGGTGCTGCCGCTGCTCGCGCCCGGAGACCTGTTCGTCGACGTGGGAGCCAATTTCGGCTTCTGGGCGCTGGCCGCCGCCCATGGCGGCTGCCGCGTGATCGCCGTCGAGCCGGTGCCGGCGACCCGCGCGCTGCTCGCCGCCAACGCCGCACGAAACGGGCTCAGCGACCGCGTCCAGATCTTCCCCGGCGCGGTCTCGGACTCGGTCGGATCCCTGAGCGTCGCGGTGCCGGCCGGCGAGAGCGGCCAGGCGAGCGTGCACCCAGACGCGGCTGCCGAGCTCGAGGGCTTCACCGTCGAGGCGACGACGCTCGACAATCTGCTCGGCGAGCAGCGGGTGCGCTTCCTGAAGATCGACGTCGAGGGACACGAGCCGGCGGTGCTGCGCGGCGCGACACGAGCGCTCCGCAGCGGCCAGATCGAGTTCGTCCTGCTCGAGCTTGCGACTGCGGTCATGGATCGCTCCGGGGCATCGGCTGCCTCGCTGATCGACACGCTCGAAGCCCACGGCTACACCTTCGTTCGGTTCGTGCGCGCCAACGAGGGGCTGTTTCCGAGAGGGTCCTATAGGCGTCTCACACGGGCCCAGTTGCGTGCCGGCAGCCACGCCGGCGACGCGCTGTGGGCACGGCGCGGCTGAGCGCGCGCCGCCTGCGTGCATGAGCGCAGGTGGCGTGTTAGCTTTCGGTGAAAGGGGAGGGATGATGAGCGAATCAATCGTCGTTGGTACCGACGGATCGGAGACCGCAAAGCGCGCGGTTGCGGAGGCAGTGCGGCTTGCCAAGGCCCTCGGCGCGGAATTGCACGTCATCTCCGCCTACGAGCCGCTTCGAAGCGTGACGGTGGAGGGCGCCGCCGAGAACCGCCCGCTCCCGGACTCGGTGGTCGACTCGACGCTGGCCCAAGCCGAGGCTGTCGGGCGCTTCTCCGATGTCGCGGTGAGAACGCATGCCGTCCGCGGCGACCCCGCTGACGCGCTGGTCAAGCTGGCGGGTGAGGTCGAAGCGAGTCTCATCGTGGTCGGCAATCAGGGCATGCACGGGGCCAAGAGGATCCTCGGCAGCGTCCCCAACACCGTCTCTCACAAGGCGCGCTGCAACGTCCTCATCGTGGCGACCGACACGCATTAGTACCCGCGTGCGCGAGGCCGTCTGCCGGTTGGGCGGAGCGCTCTAGCGCCAAATCGAGCGGAAGCGGTCCAGAGGGGGTCCTGGACGCCTCAAGTGCCGCTGCGCACAAGTCGATATCGCGCACATGGGCGTATTGTCGGGCTGGGGGGAACGCCGGCGATTGAGCGGCGCGGCCCCGGCTCGCGATATGCGAGCCGTGGGCGTGGCGTTCGCGGTCATGGGCGCGCTCGTCCTCGCTGACCTCACCTTCCTGATCCTGCGCACCTCGTGGCAGTTCTCGCCGTGGCTGGACGGTTGGCTGGTGGTCGGCTTCGAGACCGTCGCCTGCGGGCTCTGCGTTCTGAGCGTGGTCAGGCGCAGCCGGCACCGGCGAACCGCCGTCCTGATGGGCGCCGCCTGCTTCGCCTGGACGATCGGCGATCTCTGCGTGACGATCGAGTCACTCGGAGGAGGCTCGCCGTCGACACCCTCGGTAGCCGACGGCCCCTACACGGCGTTTTACCCCCTCGCCCTGCTCGCGATGTACTTCTACGTGCGCGAGGAAATGCGGCGCGGGCATATTCCCAACTGGCTCGACGGCGCGATCGCCGCCTGCGGCATTGCCGCGCTTTGCGCCGCCCTTGCCGCTCACGCGATCGGGCATCTGGGCGCGGGCCTCTCGCTCGCTGACGCCACCAATCTGACCTACGTGGCCGGCGACCTGCTGCTTGTCGGCATCGTCGCCGGCACCTCCGTCGTCGTCAGCGGCCGCAGCCGCTCGACGCTGGCGCTGATCGCGCTCGGCATGGCCGTCAACGGGGCGGGCGACACCTTCAACTTCATCGGCACCGGCGCGGTCGGACAGGTCGTCAATGCGATCGCCTGGCCGGCGGCGATCTATCTCATCGCGATGTCGATGTGGATCCGCGAGGACGACTCGCGCCGCTACGCGCTGCACGCCGTGTCAGAGCTCGTGCTGCCCGCGATCGCGACCTGCGCGAGCCTGGTCATCCTCGTCGGCGGAGCCTGGCATCACTTCGGCACGCCGGCCGTCGTCCTGGCGACGGTCACCCTCAGCCTGGTCGGCATCCGGCTTGCCTTTCGCCCGGCGCTACGGATCGCCCGCGAGCAGCTGCGCGCGAGCGAGGAGCGCTACCGCTCGATGTTCGAGCTCAACCCCCAACCGATGGTGGCCTACGACCGCGAGACGCTCGAGATCGTCGAGATCAGCAACGCCATGATCGACCAGTACGGCTACACGCGAGACGAGCTCTGCTCGATGACGATCAAGGAGCTCCTGCCGCCGGAGGATGTGCCCAAGCTGATGGCCTATCTCGCGGCCCACCAGGGGGGCTCGCAGGCGATCGTCGGCGAGCCACCCCCGGATCGTCCGCGTCACCATCGTCTCAAGGACGGAACGATCATCGACGTCGAGGTCACGAGCCGCAACCTCGAGCTCAATGGCCGCCAGTGCCGGATGGCCCACTTCGACGACATCACAGCCCGCAACCGGGCGGCCCGCGAGGTGGCGATCGCCCGCGACCAGGCGGTCGAGGCCTCCAACATGAAGTCGGCTTTCCTCGCCAACGTCAGCCACGAGGTCCGCACGCCGATGAACGGCGTGATCGGGATGACGGAGCTGCTGCTCGACACGAGCCTCACCGATGAGCAGCGCGAGTACGCCCTCCAGGTGGGCCGCTCCGGGGAGCAGATGCTCTCGATCCTCAACGACATCCTCGACCTCTCGAAGATCGAGGGCGGCCATCTGGACCTGGACGTCGGCGACTTCGACCTCCACGAGACGATCAACGAGACCTGCTCGATCGCCGGTGGTCAGGCGCGGGCGAAGGGCCTGCACCTCGGTGTCGAGTTCGCCCCTGATGTGCCGTGCCAGCTCCGCGGCGATGGCCGGCGGATCCGCCAGATCGTCCTCAATCTCGTCACCAACGCCGTCAAGTTCACCTCGGAGGGCAGCGTCGAGGTCCGTGTCAGCGCCGTCTCCAACGGCAGCGGCGGCGCCCGCGTACGCGTCGAGGTCCAAGACACCGGGATCGGAGTCGAACCGGAGAAGCTGGTGCGCATGTTCGAGCCGTTCACCCAAGCGGACGTCTCGACCACGCGAAACTACGGCGGCACCGGCCTGGGGCTGGCGATCGTGAAGGAGATCGTCGACATGATGGGCGGCGAGATCGGGGCGCGGAGCGAACCCGGGCAGGGCAGCACGTTCTGGTTCGAGGTGGGCCTGGCATCGCCGAGCTCAACCGACAACGGCTGGGCCGACGTCGCCGAAACCGCTGCGGTCATGGCGGCGCGCTGGTCCCAACCGCCCCTCGTCCTGGTCGCCGAGGACAGCCCGGTCAACCAGATCGTCGCCGCGCGCATGCTCGAGCGCTGTGGCTGCCGCACCCACATCGTCGCCAACGGGAACGAAGCCATCGAAGCCTTCAAGGCCAACCGCTACGACATCGTCCTCATGGACTGCCAGATGCCCGAGCTCGACGGCTACCAGACGACGGCCGAGCTGCGCCGGATCGAGGCGCGCGCCTACCGCACGCCGGTCGTCGCGATGACGGCGCATGCGCTCGAGGGCGACCGCGAGCGTTGCCTGGCCGCCGACATGGACGACTACCTCAGCAAACCCATGCGCCACGCCGAGCTCGTCGAGAAGCTCCGCGTCTGGGTGGCTGACGGGGAGGCCCCGGATGAGGCCGCCGGCGCCCCTGCCGGCAGGCCGCCGCAGCTCGTCGCGCCGCGCGGTTAGCGCTTGGGCGATTGCGGCGAAGCCGCCGCGTCGCGCCGGGCCTGCGACTCGGCGCGCAGCCGCGCCTGGAGCTCGCCGTCGCGGGTGACGGTGTCCTGGCGCCGTTTCGCGGCCGCCGCCACACGTGCCTGCTGTTTGGCGAACTCGAAGTTCGCGCTCGCTTCGGCCGCCAGACGCTTCAGCTTCTCACCGCGACGGACCACGGCTTGATCCCCAGGGTCGACGTCGCGGTTGGCCCGCTGATGCTCATCGGAGAGCCGCCGCGCGCGCTTGGAGGCCTCGAGCGCCTCCTTGACCGCATTCGGTGCTTCTTCCGGGGCCATCTCAAGCACTTTACGCCGACGAGCTCGGCGAGTCCGGCGCCGCGGCCTGCTCGGCCGCCGTCTCGGCGGGCTCCTCGGCGTCCTCGACGCCCTCGCCGCTCAATGGATCGCTGGCCTCAGGCGCCCCCGCGCCCAGCTTGCGCGCGTCCTTCTTCGCCTGCTTGATCGCGCGGCGCTCGCGGAGCTTTCCCTCGCGGTCGAGCTTGGCGAACGTCGTCTTGCGCTTACCCTTGGTGGCCACGTGCATCCGTCCCTTTTCGGTCGACGGCGCTGCCGGATGGCGTCAGATTGACGATGGCAACACCTTGGCGTGCTGCGCGGAGGGACTGATCCGGACGACGTCCCAAACCAGGCCCACCCGAGCCATCCCGTCGATCACCCATGCGCTGGGGTCGAGCTGCCAGCGCTTGAGACCGTGACGCGCGGAGGTCGGGAAGGCGTGATGGTTGTTGTGCCAGGCCTCGCCGAGCGTCAGCAGCGACAGCCACGCGAGGTTGCGCGACTCATCGCCGGTCTCGAAGCTGCGGCGGCCGAAGAAGTGGCACAGTGAGTTCACGGAGAAGGTCGCGTGGTGGAGGATCATGATCCGCACGGCCCCGCCCCACAGCAGCGCCTCGAGGCCGCCGGTGATCGTGCCCATCAACGCGACGCCCAGTCCGAACGGGATGGCCAGACCGGCAAGCACCCAGACCAGGAAGGTGCGGTCGATCATGCGCATCACCGGGTCTGAGAGCAGGTCGGGCGCGTAGCGGCTGGGGCAGGCGGTGTCGGTGGCGCGGAAGAGCCAGCCGGCGTGCGCATGCAATAGGCCGCGGAGCGCGCCGCGCCAACCGGCGGTTTCGTCGAGGTGCGGGCTGTGTGGATCTCCGGGCCGGTCGCTGAAGCGATGGTGCATCCGGTGATTGGACACCCACTCGATCAGGGGCCCCTCGAGCGCGGCTGACCCGAGCACGGCGAACAGCACGCGCAGCGCGCGGCTGGTCTTGAAGCTCCGGTGCGTGAAGAGCCGGTGGAACCCGATCGTGATCCCGGCGCCGGTCAGCGCGTAGCCCACGCCCATCACCAGCAGGTCCTGCCACCGCAACGCTCCGCCCCAGGCCAGCCAGATGGCGAGCCCGAGGAGCCCCACGGGCACGACGGTCACGACGATGTTCGCGACGCGGCCGAAGGACCCGTGCTCGATCGCGACGAGATCATCGCGGCCGGAGGCCGCCATAGCCTCCTCATTCGCGGGCGCTGCCGGGATCTCCGGTGCAGGTAGGAGAGTCGGGGCGGCTACGGCGTCGGGTTCCGGCCCGGAGGTGCTGGCAGGTTGGCAGCGCTCGTTCGGCCCTGCTCATGGCTGAACCGGTGCCCGGCTCGCGCTGCCATTGTTGGTGCCTCCGGCGTCAGCGTGCTGCGAACGCGGAAGTTGCTTGAGCAACGGCGACGAGCGCTGGCACGAGAGATGTCGAGATTTGCGGTCGTCGACTTTGCACAGCCACCCTATCAACAGCGGCTGTCGCGGCGCGCCGGGGAGGCGCAAGATCGCCGTCGCGGCGGGGCCGCCCGCCCGGCGCGGAAGGTCGCGCCTGCTACGTTGGTAGTGAGCAGTCGACGCCGTCGGCTGCGAGGCAGCTTGCTTGAGTCCCGCAACGCGGTTCGGGTCAGCCATAGCCTCCCGAAACGCAATGCGGCCGCATGCCGCCCAAGGAGTTCCAGATGTCAACGCAGTCCTTCGCCGATCTCGGCGTGTCCAAAGCCGTGTCCGACGCGCTCTCGCGTCGCGGCTTCACCCATCCCTTCGCTGTCCAGAGCCTCGTCATCGGCGACGTCCTCGCCGGCCGCGACGTCCTCGTCAAGTCCCCCACAGGTTCGGGCAAGACGCTCGCCTTCGGCATCCCGACCGCCGACCTGCTCGACGCCAACGGGCCACGCCCGGCGGCGCTCGTATTGGCGCCCACGCGCGAGCTGGCGACGCAGATCGCTGAGGAGCTGCAGCCGGTCGTGCACGCCCGAGCGCTTCGCATTGCGCCGGTCTACGGCGGCGTGGGAATCGCCAAGCAGTCGGCGATCGCGGCGCGCTCCCACATCATCGTCGCGACCCCGGGCCGTCTCGAGGACCTGCTCGCGCGCAAGGCCTTCGACCTCAGCGCGATCCGGATCCTCGTTCTCGACGAAGCCGACCGTATGCTCGACATGGGCTTTCGCCCGGCGGTGGATCGCATCGTCCGCGCCTGTCCGCGGTCGCGGCAGACGCTGTTCTTCTCGGCGACGCTCGACGGCATGGCCGGCGACGTCGCTGCCGCCTACACCACCGACGCGATCATCCACGAGCACAACCCCTCCGGAGGGCGCACCGCGCGTGAGATCGAGCACCGCTTCGTGCAGGTCGCCGGAGACCGTCGCGTCGAGGCGCTCGTCGACGAGCTCGCCGCCGATCGCGACCTCGCACTCGTCTTCGTGCGCACCAAGCGTGGCGCCGACCGGCTCGTGAAGCAACTGGACGGCCACGGCGTGGCGGCAGCTTCCATTCACGGCAACAAGTCCCAGAGCCAGCGCGAGCAGGCGCTGGCCCGGTTCGAGTCCGGCCGCGTCGACACGCTCGTCGCCACCGATGTGGCTGCTCGCGGCATCGACGTGCGGGGCATCTCGCACGTGATCAACTTCCACCTCCCGGACGACCACGAGGCCTACGTCCATCGCGTCGGGCGTACCGGCCGCGCCGGGCGCCAGGGCGTGGGGATCACGCTCGTCGCCAGCGCCGAGCGAAACGACGCGCGCCAGTTGGCCAAGAAGCTCGGGCTCGCGCACAGCCTCGGAGCTGCCGAGTCCCCGGGCAACCGTGAGCGCCGCAGCGGCGCTCCTGCTGCCCGGAGCAAGGCCAAGGGTCCGCGGAGCGCTGCCAACGCCGAGACGCCGCGCGCGGGCAACGGCCAGCGACGGTCGCGCCGGCGCAACAAGGCACAGACCGCGCGCGTCTAGGTCGGGCGCTCCGCGCGACCTATGAGGATCGCCGTGGCGGCCTGGCCGCCACGGGCGGGTACTGCTTGCGCTCTTCGTCGCTCATCGTGCGAATGACGAGTGAGCCGTTCGCCACCTGCTCGCGAACGAGTTCGAGCTTTGCTTCGCGGCGCTCATCGGCCCGCTCGCGCGTCGTCTTCATCCACCCATGGTAGACGAGCACGAGGCGCGGGCCCCGGAGTGACCGCAGGAATTCACGGCGCCCGTGGGGATGCCCGCGCAGCGGAGCCTCACATACAGCCAGCAACGAAGGGCCCGCCCCGGCGGCGCGTCGCCTGAGGCCTGCTAAGGTTGGTGGGTCATGTTGCGGTCTTTGCCGCAACGCATTCAGTGCCCGCGCTCGTCACCGTTGCTTTTGCAATCTCCGCGTTCGCAGCACACAACGCAGGAGGCAACACAATGGCTACAGGAACCGTGAAGTGGTTCAGCGACGACAAGGGCTTTGGCTTCATCACGCCCGACGATCAGTCCAAGGACCTCTTCGTGCATCACAGCGGCATCGCCGGCGACGGCTATCGCTCGCTGCCTGAAGGAGCCAAGGTCAGCTACGACGCCGAGGCCGGGGACAAGGGCCCCAAGGCCGTCAACGTCCAGCTCGTCTAGGCGGGGCTGAGTGGCGCCGACGTCAACGTCGGCGCCCCGCTCCCGCGGTGCCAGCGCGATGAAGTCGCTGCGACGCCGCGAAGTCGGTGCACCGAACGTGCACTCTGCAGTCCGACCCGAAATGGGATTCTGATGGCCTCAAGCGGCAAGCGAAAGACGACCGGCGCCAAACTGGCACGCGAGGGCAAGCTTCGCGAGCGGCGCGCCATCAAGGCGGCACGCAAGGACGCGCGCCGGCAAGCGCCGAGCGAGTTCTCCGAGGTCGACGAATCCGGCGTCCGCTACGGGCCGCCCAACCCGGACGGCCCACCCGAGCCGGATCTCGCCGCGGAAGCGGCGACGAGCGTAGCCAGCGACGCCTGACCGGCGCGCCCCCGCACGCCGATATCGTCGGGGGGATGAGCGAAGCATCCTCAGCCCACGAGGACGCTGCTCGCGCTGCGTTCGCACAGCGCGACTGGGCCACCGTTGTCGCCTCGAGCACCGAGTCGCTGGCCACCGATCCATCCTCGCTCGAGTCACTGCGCCTTCGGGGCTGGGCGCTCTACCACCTGGGGCGCTACGGCGAGGGTCTCGATGATTTCTCCACGCTCTCGGGGCTCGACCCCAACCTGACCGACGCCGCGCTGGGGAGCGGGCGCTGCCTGCGCATGCTCGGCCGCATCGACGAATCCGCCGCCGACTTCTGGCGCGCCCACCTGCTCTCACCGGAGGACCCGCACCCGCTCTGCGAGCGCGGAGCGGTGTTGATCCTCGACGAGCGCTGGGAGGAGGCGCTGCTCGACTACCGGGCGGCCGAGGCGCTCGACCCCGACCACCCCGGGCTGGCCTCCTACTTCGCCGAGCTCTACCTCTACGCTGGCCGCCCGGAGGAGGCGCTCGCAGCGGCGCGAGCGGGCCTCGAGCGAGAGCCAGGCAGCGTGATGCACCGGGTGAATCTCGCCCACGCGCTGCTCTTCAGTGGTCGGCGAGAAGAGGCCATCGGCGAGTACGAAGCGTTGCGCGACCGCATCGCCGTCACTGAGCACGTCAGCGGGGCGGCCGTCGTCCTCAACGACCTCGCGCTGATGCGAGAGGCGGGACTTCTGTGCGAGGGCTTCGACGAGGTCGAGGCGCGGATGCGGGAGCCTCGCGGGGACTGACGCCGGGCTCACGCCGTGAGCTGGTGGCCGTCCGTTTCGCCGGTGGCGATCGCGCCGCTTGCCGCCGCGTTTGCCTCCGGCGCCGCTCCTGGATCGCTCGAGGCGGCGACGTGCTGGGCAGCATCCCAATCGCTTTGGACCACGTCGACGGCGGCGCTGACGTCGTGCTCGGCGCGCGGCCCGTCCCAGTCGAGGTACCAATGCCTGGTCACGCTGACCAGCCACGAATCCGGCGTGGGATAGAGACCGAAGCGAGTGATCGTGCGCTGGAGGCCGACCTGGTCGGAGTAGAGCAACTCGATCGTGATCAGCCGACGCGCGTCGATGGCCTCTGCCGTCGCGGCGCGCAGAGGATCGTCTGGGTTGCGCAAGGCTCCCTGCCACATACCGATGTCGCCGGCCGGGATGTAGAGATCGCGCGTCTGCAGGCGGAACTCCTCAAGCGGAGCCGGTCTCGGCATGTTGCGAGATGTGCTGTGTCCGAGCCTGACGATCCAGCCCTGGCAGACCCCGATCCCGCTACCGACGTTCCTGAGGCTGAGCGCCAGATACACGTTGCCGTCGATGTGCTCGGCCGCGCCTCGGCCACCGGTCGCGCTCACCCAGTGCTCGTCCACGAACATCAGCTTCTGGAGCGGGTCCTCAAGGCGCGACTGGGCGAACAACGGTCGGCGTTGCTCCTGCAGAGCCGTCTCGGCGATTCGCGCAGAGCGGTTCGCCGAGCGGACGGCGGCGAAGGTGGCGACGGCCAGGACGAGCGTCCCGCCGCCCGTCACCAACGAGGAAATCGTCGGCCAATCGGTCGCAAGCACCGGCATCGACGCTCAGTTTGCCACGGCTGCGGTCGCGATTGGCGACCGCTGGCGCCGGGCGTCGATCACGCGTAGGCGCGGGCCTGCAGCTCGTAGAGCTCGGCGTAGGTGCCGTGGGCCTCGATCAGCGCCCGGTGCGAGCCGACCTCGGCGATGCGCCCGTTCTCGAGCACGACGATGAGGTCGGCCGAGCGCACGGTCGAGAAGCGGTGCGACACCATCAGCGTGATCGTCCCCTGCGCTTCGCCCGCCACGCGGGCGGCTTGTACGTAGCGCTCGAAGAGCAGGCCCTCGGTCCGCGCGTCGAGGCTGGCCGTCGGCTCGTCGAGCACGATCAGGAGCGGGTTCTCCCGCATCAGCCCCCGCGCCAGCGCTAGGCGCTGCCACTGCCCACCAGAGAGCTCGCGCCCGCCGGTGTAGCGGCCCCCGACCTGGGTCGCGAGGCCGTCGGCGAGCTCGCCCTCGAGCGAACCACCACCCGCCCGATCGAGCGCGGAGCGAACCGCCGCGTCGTCGCCGAGCCGGTAGAGGTCGCCGACTCCGACGCTGTCGCGGAGGGGCAGATGGAAGCGGACGAAATCCTGGAAGGTCGCGCTCACGCGCTCGCGCCAGGCGACGATGTCGATCTGCGCAAGGTCGACATCGTCGAGGAGAATCCGTCCGGCGCTCGGGAGATACATCCCGCACAGCAGCTTGACGAGCGTCGTCTTGCCGGCTCCGTTCTCGCCGACGACCGCGATCGAGCGCCCCGCCGGAAGCTCGAGCTCGAGCGGACCGAGGACGGTGTGATCCTCGGCGCCGGGGTATGCGAACTCGAGGCCCTCCAGCGTGAGACTGCGACTCATCCGGGCCGGCGGCTTCGCCCGCAGCCTGCCCGCGGACTCAAACGAGCGCGCATGGTCCTCGAGCCAGAGGAGCTGATCGGCGGCGTTGCGCGCGGTGTTGAAACTGCCCATCGTGTCGGTGGAGCGCGAGATCTGGGTCTGCGCGCGACGCATCAGGGTGACCGACATGACGACGCTTCCTGGGCTCACATGCCCATGCGCGGCGCGCAGCACGAGGATCACGATCGCCGCCACGACGCCGACCGCAAAGACACCCCATCCGACGGCCTCCCACGCGGCGCTGCGCACCGCGGCACGCACCGAGTCGCGGCGGATCACGTCCGCCAGCTCGGCGTGACGGCGGGCCAGCGGCTCGGTCACACCGTAGGTGCGCAACTCGCGCGCCGAGGAGGCGGTCGTAGCCAGCGTGAAGAGGTCGGTGAGTAGCCGCCGCTTCTCGGCGAGGTCGTCGTCGGAGCGCTGCTGCACCCGAGCCGCACGGCGATCGGCGAGTGCCGGCGCGAGGGCCAGCAGCGGGATCACGAGCAGCGGCAGATAGACGGTGGCCAGAAGCACGACGATCCCGATCGCCCGCAGCGCCTGACCGAGAAGTCGGAAAAGCTGGCCCGGGGATCCGGCCAGGGTCCGGCGGTTTGAGGTCAGCTGCTCGATCCGCCGGAGGAGCTCGGGCCGCTCGAGGTGCTCGAGCGTCGGCAGCGTGGCGACCAGCCGAGCGATGCGCGTACCGAGCCTCAGGTTGACCCGGTCGGTGAGCATCGACATCTCCCAGCCACTCACGATCGCCAGCAGCCACCCGAGTGTGAAGAGCGCCGCGACGAGCCCCGCGCCCAGCCATATCCGCGTGCCGTCGTGAGCGATCGCCCCGTCGATCATGAGCTTGAAGCCGATGCTGTAGGTGACGGAGGCGGCCGCCGCGACCGCGCTCATGATCAGACAGGCAGCGGCCACCCACGGCGCCGCACGGAAGCCGGTCAGGAACACCGCGTCGAACTGACGGCGCAGCCGCGACATCAGCTCTGCTCGCTTTCGCCGGCCCCGTTCTCAGCGAAGCGTTCGGCCTGCGCGCGGAACATCTCGGCGTAGGTTCCGCCTGTGGCGAGAAGCTGCTCGTGGCTACCCAGCTCGCTGATGAGTCCGCCGTCGAGGACCGCGATGCGATGAGCCCGGCGCACGCTCGCAAAGCGGTGCGAGATGACGACACTGGTAACGCCGGCCGTGAGTTCCAGGAATTGGTCGTAGAAGGCAGCCTCGCCGCGGACGTCCAGCTGCGCGGTCGGCTCGTCGAGCACCAGGACGCGCGCACCACTCTCGACGGCATAGAGCGCGCGGGCAAGCGCGATCCGCTGCCAGCCTCCGCCCGAGAGGTCCACCCCGCCGTCGTAGTGCGGGGAGAGCACCGTGTCCCAACCACGAGGAAGTCGCTCGATGACCGCCGTGGCGCCGGCTCGCGACGCCGCGCGGGCGAGCCGCTCCGGATCCGGCGGCCGCCCGTCGGCGAACATGCCCACGTTGGCGGCAGCGCTCATCGGGAAGCGCGTGAAGTCCTGGTAGACGACCGCGACCTGGCGCTGCCACTCGCGCGGGCGCAGCCGCCCGACGGAGACACCGTCGACGGTGATGGCGCCCGCGGTGGGTTCGCGCATCCGCGCCAGGAGCGTGACGAGCGTCGTCTTGCCCGCGCCGTTGACCCCCACGAGCCCAAGCGACTCCCCCATCTGGAGCTCGAGGTCGAGCTCGTGCAGCACGTCTCGGCCGCCGCCCGGATAGCCGAAGCTCACACGCTCGAAGCGAACCACCTCACGCGGCAGGCCGCTTGCGGGCAGTTCGCCGGCTGCCGGAGCCGAGGCGCGCGCGAGCCCCTCGGTCAGCGAGTCGAGGTCCGGCAGGCTGGTCAGCATCGCCTCGAGAGAGATGTTCGAGTAGGTGATCGATCCCACCGACATGCTGGTCGGCAGCATCGGCAGCATCGTGACCAGCGTGCGAAGCGAGATCTCCTGGTGCTCGGCCGACCAGCCGAGCGTGGCGGTCGCGCCGGCATAGGCCGCGAGCACGACGACACCCGCGATCCACACGCGAGTGTTCAATTTCCGCAGGGTTCGCCACGCCGGGGTCATGCCCGCAACCCAGTGCTCGCGGTGGCGCTCGGTGATCCAGTCGCCCAGACCGAACACCCTCATCTCCTTGGCTGCCGGCGGCTTCCAGGCCAGACCGAGCAAGTACCAGCTGCGCCGGAGCGGCACCCCGGCCTGTCGCGAGGCCGCCACGCGCTCACGCACGAGCGCCCCCAGCGGCCGCCGCACGATGATCCAGACGACGAACAGGCCGAGCCCGAGCCACCAGCGGAAGACGCCGAGGGTGACGCAGGCGAGGATCCCCGTCAGCCGATCACCTGCCAGGGAGATCAGCGCCATCGGCGCACCCGCCGGCTGGTTGTTGATCAACTCGCCGCGCGCCGATGACAGGCGGTCGAGGACGTCCTCGTCCTCCAGATGCTCGATCCCGGCCGGCGCACAGACCGCCTCCACCAGCCGCCGCTGCATGAGCGCATCGATCCGGTCCGTTGCCGCAGCGGTGAGCGCATCCTCGAACGGTCCGCGCATCAATGACAGCGCGTACAGCGTCCCGGCTTCGGCGAGGGCTACGAGCATGTGGTGCCCCGAGGGCGAGGAGATCCCGAAGAGAACCGCGTCGGGGATCGCGGCGACCACGCGGGCCATCGCGATCAACACCACAACCGGGAGGGCGCCCTCGGCGAAGATGAAGAGCACGGCGAAGACGCTGAGCGCGCGTCCCGCGCTCCAAAGGAGGCGCATCGCCCGCAGGCGCGGGGAATTCGCGAGCCATTGCCGCACTGCGAGGGTCACGCCTTCGAGGCTAGCGAAGCGCTATGAGCGCTCGGGCCCGGGGTGGTGACCCGGCGGCCCTGGAGCCGGCGGCGCGACGAGGGCGTCGGCGCGCCGGCGCGCGCGGTCGCCGTTGAGCGAGGCGCGCATAACCGCGTCGGCGGCGCTCAGCGCGCTGTGATCGACGCGCTCCGCGAGCTCGCGGCTCATCGCCTCCAGGGTGGCGACGACCGCGGCGGCGTAGACGTCGCCGGCTGGAGTGAGGACCACGGTGCGCCGGCGCGAATCATCGGGATCGCGCTCGAGGCGCGCGTAGCCACGCTGTTCGAGCGCGCCGACAAGCTTGCGCGCCGCCTGACGAGTGACGCCGACGACGGCGCCGAGCTCTCCGACCGCGAGAGATCGGCGAGAGACCACTCGCAGCACCACAGCGTCACTGCGACGGTAGCCGGCGTGACCGAGCTCCTCGAGCCGCGCCGCCATGGTTTCGATCCAGTTGAGGCGAGCGAGCGCCAGCAGGTCGCCGAACAGGTACAGGGCACTTGACGGTGCGCTCACTCGAGTGCATACTAGCGATATGCAACCTGGTTGCATATCAACTGCTGAGCCACAATGACGGTCGCAGGCGCGATCGCGCTCGCCGCTCTCGCGGCCACTGTCGCGAGCCTCGGCTACCTGCACCTTGCGCCGACCGGACTCTCGCCGCTTCGCAATGCGGTCAGTCAGTACGGGATCACGCCGTACCGGTCTGGTTACCGCGCCGCGACGATCGCCTTCGCGGTTGCCGGCGCGGCCCTGGCAGTCGGAATCGACCGCGCGGTTGGCTCACGCGCGAGCACGGTGATCGTCTTCCTGGCGATCTTCGCCGCGGCGCGCGCGGCGATCAGTTGGTTCCCGATGGATGCGCCTGGCACGCAGCGCACCTCGACGGGTCAGACTCACGGCCTCCTGGCCGGCGCCGCCTTCGGGGGCGCCACGGTCGCGGCGTTCAAGCTCGGCGCGGTGCTCCGTCACGGGCACCGCTGGCATGCGCTGGCGCCGGTCTCGACGGCGCTCGGGATCGCGATGGTCGTCACCCTCGCAGCCCTGGTGGTGTCGCGTTCATACCCGGCGCTGCGTCTGCGCTTCGGGGCCATCGAACGCGGCTTTTACATCTCGGCCATCGCCTGGTTCGCCGTCTTCGCCGTCGCCTGCCTCAGCTGACGGCCACGATGGCGACCGGCACGCTCGCGGGGTGTGCAGCGCGCACACCGCGCTCGCCAGCGCGGCCAGCTTACGAGGGCTACCGGGTTGCGGTCGGGCCGGGCCGGGTAACGATCACGTGCAAGCAGGTAGGCAGGAGTCGCGGAGTTGGGTACGCAAGAGATCAAGCACGGCGGGGGCGAAGCCGGCGACGGTCGCGAGGAGACATCGCGCGAGCGCCTGGATCGAAACCTCTCTGAGCTCACGGGCGAGCTGCGAGTGGTCGTGACCGGTGTGCAGGTGCTTTTCGCCTTTCTGCTCGTTGCTCCGTTCGATAGCGGCTTTGCTCGGCTTGACCGCTTCGAGCGAGACGTCTACTTCGCGACGCTTCTGGTGGCCGCGCTGGCAGCTGTCTGCACAATCGGCCCCGCCGCCCAACATCGCATTCTCTTTCGCCGCGACGACAAGCGCTATGTCGTCGCGCGCTCCCAGACTCTGGCGCTCGCAGGGTTGGGCCTCCTCGCCCTGGCGATGTGCGGCGCGCTGCTGCTGGTGGCGACATATCTCTTCGGCGCCGCGACCGGGATCGTCACGGCTGCGGCAATGGCATGCGTGTTCACGGCGGTGTGGTTCGCGATACCGCTGGTGCGAGAGCACCGCCACGACTCCTGAGAACCGAGAGGGGACCCGCTGGAGGTCGCCTCCGGAAGCGATGATCACCGTGTCGCAAGCTTGAGCGGGTGAACATGCCACCCGTGCGCAGGCGTCCAGTCGACCTCGCAACAGTTCGCCGGTTAGGTGGTGGCGGCCCCGTGCGGGCTCGAGTTCTGACTCGCCTCAGCGGGTAGTGTGCGCGGGGCATCGGGGGGCATACGAGCGGGGAAATCCCCAGACGGCGAACTGAAAGGGAAACGTATGCGCATGCGAATGTTGATCCTGGCTGGCGCGAGCGCGGCGCTGGCTGGGTCGTTGGTCACTGTCGCGAGCGGTGCCGGGGCTCCACCGCTGCCAAAGGCCTCCAACGGCGCTCCAGTTCAACTGGTTGCTGGCGGCCTGAAGACTCCGACGTCATTTGCGTTTGGTGATGGCGCGGTGTTCGAGGGCGACGGCGGGAGCGAGACCTCGAAGGGTCCGCCGAACGGCGGCGTGTTCGTGTTGAAGGACGGCAAGGCGACGAAGGTTCCGGGGTCACCTGAGTTTGTCGCCGGATTGGCGTGGCACGATGGCGCGCTGTACGTCAGCGGCGGGTCCGTGACCGGGCCGACGACGCAGAAGTGGCAGCTCTTTGTCTGGAGCGGCTGGAACGGCACCAAGTTCGCTTCGCAGAAGGCCATCTACACGGCGCCGGCAAAGTTCAACGGGTTCAATGGCGTCGCGTTCGGCCCCGACGGTCGACTGTACGTCGGCGTCGATCTAGGCTTTACCGACAACAACGATCATGGGCCTGCGAACATCTCGCCCTACCTCTACGACATCCTCTCGATCTCACCGACGGGCAAGGATTTCAAGGTGTTCGCGACGGGGATCCGCCAGCCGTGGCAATTCGTGTTCCCGGCCGGCTCGGCGTTCCCATTGGTCTCGGCGCTGGGCCAGGACAAGGGTGCGAAGAACCCGCCTGACGCTGTCCTGAAGGTCCACCCCGGCGATAACTACGGCTTTCCAAAATGCAACTGGACCGTGGCGAGCGCCTGCGCCGGCTTCGCCAAGCCATTCGTGGAGTTCACGCCGCATATGGACATCATGGGCCTGGCGATCGTCGGGAGTGATCTGTACATGACCTCGTTCGCGGGACCCACCGGAAAGGGGCCAGGCGGCGAAGTCCTGTCGATGCCGCTGAGCGGCGGCAAGACCAAACCGGTGGTCACCGGTTTCGTGGCGCCCATCGTCGGGCTCGGCGAAAACGATGGTTGGCTCTACGTCGGCGAACTCAACGGGCAAGTGTTCCGCGTCAAACCGTAAACACCCGGCGTCCCGATAGGCACCGCTGCCCCCGACAACGAGGGCAGCGGTGCTCTTCCTCGCAGGGGTCGGCTAGTCGTGAGACCCAAGGAGTCGTCCGGCCCCGAGCGTACGTTGCGTGACCCCGGCATACCGGGGCGTTGGAGTTCAGCGAAGTCCGGTTGATCCCGGCGCTGTCCCGCAACGGTAAAGCCCTCGCTTGGCGAGGGACGAGTCCGGTCGCCTGTCTCTGACGTTGTGTGAGCGCGCCCTCGCGTGAAGGGTGACCCGCATACTCGCCAGAATTCGGGCGACGTCTGGGGCTCCTTCCGCGGCGACGGTGATCGGAGGAGTCAGATGCAGACGACGTACTCGATCGGACCCCGGAGCTTCGTTCTCGACCAGGCGAAGGCCGAAGCGGCGCTGGCAGCCAAGCGCGTTGTCGGGGGCCGGGAGACCATGACCTTCAACCTGCTCCCGCTGCGCTACGGCTGGGCATACGAGCTCTACCGCGCGATGAAGGCCAACCACTGGGAGCCCGAGGACATCCAGATGGCCAAGGACATCGAGCAGTGGCGTGACCCTTCTGCCCTGACGGAGATCGACCGCTGGATCGTTCGCATGGGCATCGGCTACTTCTCGGCTGCCGAGGGCATCGTCGGCGACAACGTCATCCACGTGGTCCGCGAGCTGATCACCGCCGCCGAGCTGAAGCTGGTACTCGGCCGCCACGCGCACGAGGAGAACATCCACGCGGACTCGCTGCTCTACATGATCTCCTCGCTGGCGATCGACCCGCACGAGTGCGAGGCGATGTTCGACGACATCCCGTCGATCGTCGCCAAGAACCGGTTTGTGACGAGCGTCTCGCGCGAACTCCGCCGCGACCTCGATATGACCGATCCGGCCGCCAAGAAGCTGCTGGCCAAGAACATCTTCGTGTTCGGGCAGTGCATGGAGGGCACGCAGTTCTACGGGCTCTTCGGGATGATCCTGTCGCTCTACCGACAGGGGAAGCTGACCGGGATCGGGACCATGTTTCGCTACACGCTGCGGGACGAGTCCAATCACATCGAGCTCTTCCGCCGCCTGCTGCTGGCGCTCGTCGCGGAGAACCCAGAGATCTGGACAGAGGACTTTCGCGACGAGCTGCGCGGGCTGATGCGCGAGGCCGTGGCGCTCGAGCAGGCCTTCATCGAGGATTGCCTTCCGGTTGAGGGTGTCGGGCTTTCCGGCGAGGAGTTCGCCCAGTACATCGACTACATCGCCGACCGCCGGCTCGAGGGCATCGGCCTCGAGCCGCTGCATCCCGGCGTGGAGAACCCACTGCCGTGGCTCGCCGAGCTCATGGACGTGAGCCGCGAGCAGAACTTCTTCGAGGGTCGCGTCACCGAGTACCAGAGGTCCTCGTCGCTGGCGCTTGTGGCCGACGACGAACTCTGATCCCCGCCAGGCACACCCGATAAGCCCGCCTTGGTAACAGACAGGAGCCCCAAGATGACAATCGACTTTGCCGAGATCCTCGAAGACCTCGAGCTGAAGCGGGCAGCCGCAGGCCCCGCCGAGAGCGCCTCCTGCCCCGACGTGACCGCGGCGCTCGCCGACTTGGACTGCGCGCTCGAGGTCACCGTGATCACAGAGGACGGCGGCGATGAGCCGTTCACGCCGTCGGCGGCCGGGGAGCTGGTGGCTCAGGCCCTGGCCGACCTCGCGCGCGCACACGGGGAGCGCGCAGCCGATACGGCTGCCGCGAGAGCGGTGGTCCGCGCGACGACGGACCGCGTCGTCGCTCGCTTGCAGACCGACAACGCGACGCGGCTCACCATTGCTGACATCTCCACCGTGGTCGAGGCCGCGCTGATCGAGGCCGGCCAGTACGAGATTGCGAAGGCTCTCGTCATGCGCCGCGGCCAGGTGAATGCGCCCGGATTGCCGCCGGTGGCCCGGCTGCAAGTGATCCGGCGCTCCGGCGAGGTCGTCGGATGGAACGTCTCAAAGATCGAGGTCGCAATCCGCAAGGCGTTCCTGTCGGCGCACCAGGACCCCTCGCCGGCGATCACGTTGATCGCGCGCGTGGGTGAGCGCGTGGCGTCGTTGGGCCACGCCTACGTGCAGATCGAATCCATCCAGGACATCGTCCAGGAGGAGCTCGTCCTCGCCGGGCACATGCGCGTGGCCGAGCGCTACATCGTCTATCGCGCGGAGCGCGCGATGCTGCGTGCGCAGGAAACCGGGGAGCGGGCGGCGCCGGCACCGATCCCGCTGCTCGAAGACGACGGCTCGGAGACGAGCTGGGACGGCAGCGATGTCAGGTTGCGAATCGAGTTCGCGTCGATCGGCCTCGACATCGATCTCAGCGCCGAGGAGCTCGAGCGTGAGCTGCGCCGTTCGATCCGGCCCGGGGTTCGACGAACCGACCTGCGGCGGCTGGTGATCCTCAACGCCAAGGCGCTGGTCGAGCGCGACAGCGAGCTCTCGCGCTTCGCCGGTCGCATCCTTCTCTCCTACATCTACGAGGAGACGCTGGACTGGGACATCGCGCGCGATGGCATCGCCGCTCTGCGGGACGCTCACCGTCGCGCGCTGCGCCCGATGCTCGAGCGTGGTGTCGCCATCAAGCGAATCGCGCCCGACCTCCTTGCCTACGACCTCGATCTGCTGGCTGAGGCGATCGATCCCACAGCGGATCTCGATTTCGACTTCATCGGCCTGCAGACGCTCTATGACCGCTACCTGATCTGCGACAAGACGGGCGGCGGGACCGTGCGGCTCGAAGCACCGCAGCTGTTCTGGCTACGGGTGGCGATGGGCGTCTGTCTCGGCGAGCTCGACGACGGCGCCCGCGAGCAGCACGTGCTCGACCTCTACGGCATCTACAAGCAACGGCGGTTCTGCTCCTCGACGCCGACCCTGTTCAATGCGGGAACACCCCATTCGCAGCTGTCGTCCTGCTACCTCTACGTCGTCGCCGACACGCTCTCCTCGATCGTCGGCCGCGGCATCGCCGAGAACGCGATGTGCTCCAAGTGGGCCGGCGGCCTCGGCGGCTCGTGGACGGCCGTCCGTGGCACCGGAGCGTTCATCGAATCGACCAACGGCGAGAGCCAGGGCGTCGTCCCCTTCCTCAAGCTTCACAACGACCAGCTGGTCGCGGTCAACCAGGGCGGCAAGCGCGCCGGCTCGGGCTGCGCGTACCTCGAGGTCTGGCACAACGACATCCGTGAGTTCCTGGAGTTGCGCCGCAACACCGGCGACGATCGTCGCCGCACCCACGACATGAACACCGCCTGCTGGATCCCGGACCTGTTCATGCAGCGCGTCGAGGCGCGCGAAGACTGGACGCTGTTCCGCGCCAACGAGGTCCCCGACCTGCACGAGTCCTACGGCCGTGAGTTCACCGCGCGCTACGAAGAGCACGAGGCGCGCGCCGCGGCGGGAGAGATCTTCAGCGAAACGCTGCCGGCGCTCGAGCTGTGGAAGGCGATGCTGAAGATGCTGTTCGAGACCGGGCATCCATGGATCACCTTCAAAGACCCGTGCAACGTTCGCAGCCCGCAGGACCACGCCGGCGTGATCCACTCGAGCAACCTGTGCACCGAAATCACGCTCAACACGAGCGAGGAGGAAACCGCTGTCTGCAACCTCGGGTCGATCGTGATCGATCAACACCTGACCGCGGATGGCGAGCTCGATCACGCGAAGCTCCGCGAAACGATCCGCTTCGCCGTACGAGCACTCGACTGCGTGATCGACATCAACTTCTACCCGACCGAGCCAGCGCGCACCGCCAACACCCGCCACCGACCCGTGGGCCTCGGCGTGATGGGTCTGCAATACGCGCTCTACCGCAAGGGCGTCGCGTTCGGCTCGGCCGAGGCCGTCGAGTTCAGCGACGAGATGATGGAAGCGGTCGCCTACTACGCCTACGAGGCCTCGAGCGACCTCGCCGCCGAGCGCGGCCGCTACCCGTCCTACACCGGCTCGAAGTGGGACCGCGGGCTCCTGCCCCAGGACACGTTGCAACTGCTCGAGCAGGAGCGAGGCGAGGACGTCGACGTAGCCTCGGGTGGCTGCATGGACTGGGCTCCGGTCCGCGAGAAGATCGCGCGACAGGGGATGCGCAACTCGAACGTCATCGCGATCGCGCCGACGGCGACGATCGCGAACATCATGGGCACCTCCCCGTGCATCGAGCCGATGTACAAGAACCTCTTTGCCAAGTCGAACCTCTCCGGGGACTTCGTGATCCTCAACCCATTCCTGGTGGCGGACCTCAAGACCCTCGGACTTTGGAACCGAGGCGTCGCGGAGGAGATCAAGGCCAACGACGGTGACCTCGCCGAGGTGGTCGCGATTCCTGTGGAGATCAAAGAGCGCTACCGGACCGCGTTCCAGATCGAGCCGGAGTACCTGATCGACGCGGCTGCGCGTCGCCAGAAGTGGATCGACCAGTCTCAGTCACTCAACCTGTTCCTGCCCGAGCCGGACATGAAGGTCATGAGTCACATGTACCGTCGGGCCTGGCGCGCGGGCCTCAAGACCACCTACTACCTGCGCACGCTTGCGGCGTCGACGATCGAGAAATCGAGCGTCACGCGGGTGCGGCCGGCCGCCAGGCCGGCGGAGTCCGAAGTCCTTGCCTGCTCGATCGAGGCCGCACGCAACGGCGAGGAATGCGAGGCATGTCAGTGACCGAGCGGTTTGTGGCGTTCGACCTACCTCGAGGTGCCTCGATGGCCAAACGGCCGATGGCCGCGCACCGCCGCGTACACTCAGTGAACGGTGGCGGCTAGTCGGGGTGCGCGGTGAGAGCAGGTGGTCGGCGAGCCGCTGGGTGGCGCAGCGCGCGTCAGCGGCCAAGGGCGCTCCTTGCAGTCTGCGTAGCCATAGCGGCCGCGGCCCTGTGCTACTTCGGCACGGCGGCCGCCGGGACGGCGAGTTCAAGCCCAGTCGCGCGGGCCTCGGGGTTCGGCTCCAACTGGATCACCTACCACGCGACTCCTGAGGCGACGGGAGTCGACCCGACGCAGACCAAGCTCCGGCCTTCGCGGCGAGCGTGGACCTCGCCGACCCTAGACGGGCAGATCTATGGCGAGCCGCTCGTCGCCGACGGCCGCGTCGTCGCGGCGACCGAGAACAACACCGTCTACGTGATTGCCGCGCGTACCGGGCGCGTCCTGTGGTCACGCCACCTGGCGAAGCCCGTGCCATCCAGCGACTTGCCGTGTGGCGACATCTCGCCTGAGGTCGGCATCACGGGCACCCCTGTAATCGATCTGAAGCGTGGCGAGATCTTCGTCGACGCGGACACCCTGATACACGGCCCGTCTGCCTCGCATGGTGTGGAGGCGTCGCATCGTCTGTTCGGCCTCAACCTCCTTACCGGCAAGGTGGAACTGAACCAGTCGGCGATGCCTAGGGCCGGTGAGGACCAGCTCGCGCAGCTCCAACGACCGGGATTGACGCTCGACCACGGTCTCGTTGTCATTGCCTACGGTCAGAACTACGGCGACTGCCCCGGTCCCAACGGTCCGGCCCACGGCTACGTCGTTTCGATCCCCGAGCAGGGAGGATCTCTCCACTACTTCCAGATCAGCAGCGGCAGCGATCGGGGGGCTGTTTGGATGGGCGGCAGCTCTCCAGTCGTCGACCCCGACGGCAACGTCTACGTCGCAAGCGCCGACGGCTACGCCCTCGGGAATGGCCAGCGCTACGACGACAGCGACGGGGTGCTCGAGCTGTCGCCGACCATGCACCTTGAGTCGAACTTCTACCCCAAGGACTGGCAGATGCTCAGCGCCGACGACCTCGACCTCGGGACAGGCGACCCGGCGCTGGTGGATGGCTTCGTGCTCCAGATCGGCAAGTCGAACACCGCTTATCTGTTGCGTCAGGGCCATCTCGGAGGCGAGGAGGGCGAGGTCGGCTTGCTGCGGGCGTGCAGCGGTAACCCCGACGGCGGACACGCGGTGCAGGGGTCGGTCGTCTACGTACCCTGCCCCAACGGCGTGACAGCGATCAGGGTTTCGCCGAAGGCCCCGTATCTGAGGCAACTCTGGACCGACAGCGACGGGGCCGCCGGCCCTCCGATCATCGCGGATGGACTGATATGGACGATTGGCGGGGACGGCGCGGTGCACGGGCTCAACCCGGCCAACGGCAAGGAGGTCGCCTCGATCTCCTTCGGCGGTACTGCGAACCACTTCCCGACGCCGTCGGTCGGCGATGGCCTGATGCTCCTTCCAGGGGCCGACCAGGTTTTCGCCTTCATGGGCCCCGCGGGGCTGCCGCCGTCGCCGCCCGCCGGCTGAGAGATGCCTGCCGGCGGCCCCGTCGAGGTTGACGGCCGCAGCGTGAACTCCGGCGTGTCGTGGGCGCTGAGATGGCGCGAAGGCTTGTCGGAGCGCGCCGGACACCTCGCTGGTCCTGCTGACGCTCTGAGCGGACGGCCGCGAGCGCTGGCGCGCCGCGGGTCGACATCAGCCCGGCGGACCGCGGGCGACCAGGTACGAATCGGCTGATCGTCGGGTCATCGCGGTAGAACCGCCGTGCGAGGAAGCGGATGCTCTGCGCTGGCCCGGGCTCCGTCTCGGTGTCGAAGGCCAACGCCTCGTGCGGGTCGCGGGGCCGCACCGGCTGGGCTGCCTACGGCTCGTGGGTGCCGCTGGGCTACGACTACGATGACGTCTCAGTTGTCCGCTGCGCCCGCTCGACGGCGCGGGCAAGTTCGACCCGCGAAGCCACGCCGACCTTGCGGAAGATGTTCCGCAAGTGCGTCTCGACGGTCTTCTGGCTGAGGAACAGCGCCTCCGCGATCTCCGGATTGGTCTTGCGGTCGAACACGAGCATGGCAAGCTGGAGCTCGCGTCCGGTCAACGACTCCAGCGCCGTTCCGGCGGGCCCGCCCGGCCGCGTGCGCTGCTGGATTCGATGGCCGAGCTTGCGAAGCTCCCGCTCCGCCTCGCCGCAGTAGCGGAGGGCGCCGGCCTCCCTGAAGTCGTCGACCGAACGTCGAAGCTCGGCTGTGGCGCTGTCACGGTCGCCCGCTGTCACGAACGCGCGTCCGGCGAGCAGGCGCGAGAGAGCGGCCTCCACCGGCGCTCCGGCTTCGTCTGCGACGGCCGCCGAGGCGAGTGCGTGCGCTGCTGCACGCGCGGGGTCGCCCCCGTCCAGCTCAACGGCCGCCGATGCTCTCTCGGCCCAGGCGACGGCCATCGGCAGCCGCACGGCCGAGGCCCAGGCCTCCGCGACGGCGGCTGCTCGTTCCGCCTCTGCGTGGCGCCCAAGCGCGAGCCACGAGCGCGTCAGCACCTCGAGGTACCGCGCTCTCGGGCTCCCGGCGATGAGAGTCAGCTTTTCACCGCCGGACGACTCGAGGAGCAACTCGACCGCGCGCTCCGGCTCGCCTGTCTCGAGCAGAGCTGCGGCGAGATCCGCAGCTCCCTCTGACGAGTGGAAGCTACTCTCGCCCTGGCTGAGGTCGACGCTTTCCTGCGCAGTGGCGAGTGCAAGGTCCATGTCCCCGTTCCGCAGCGCGGCGGCCGAGCGGCCGAGCAGGGTCCAGCACAGCGCGTGCGAGTTGCCCAGCAACCGGGCCGCCTCGATTCCGGCGTCGAGCAGCTCCGCCGACTCGGCCAACTTCCCCCGCTGGCGCAACAGGCCGCCGAGCGTCGCAATCAGGAGGAGATAGAACTCGCCCTGGCCGGTGGCGCGGACCACGGCCAAGGCGCGTCTGGCGTGGGCCTCGCCGGCGGCATACCGGTCCAGGTAGAGCTCGACGCCGGCCAGCCAGGCCGCGGCCTCGAGATGACCGCCGAGCTCGTCGTCCGACAGGGAA
>DASXEZ010000020.1:0-18018 GCA_036489875.1 Solirubrobacteraceae bacterium
TCGGCTGCGGCCGCGGCGGCGATGTCAGCCGCCAGCGCCTTCGCGGTGGCGCCGTAGTCGAGCTCGACGCCGGCAGGCACGCGGACGATCGAGCGGGCGTCATCGAGCTCGACGACGCGCCAGCCGCCGGCGCGGCGGAAGCGCACGTGGCCGCCGGCGCGGATCTTCGCGAAGTCGCGGTCGTAGCCCGCGACGCGCAGCGAGGAGCCGATGGTCGGGTCCAGATCGCCGTCGGTGAGCGTCGCGGCCCGCAGCGCGCAGCGGGTGGCGCGGACAAAGAGGCGGCTGACGCGCTGCGGTGAGCCGCCGGAGGCGTTCACTCGCGAGAGCTCCGAATCCTCGCGAAAGCGGCTGCAGGCGCGGTCGATCTCCTCGAGTGCGGCCCGCACGCGCGCGCTCGCCACGTCGATCTCACGCGTCCCGGTGGTCGCGACGAGGACGGTGGTGCCGAGCGCGTGCCAGCTGGCCGTGGTCGCGGCCGCGCTCATGAGCCGCCGGAGGTCGCGACGGGAGCCTGCTGAGTCGACGCCGGGGCCTGCGCGGGCTGCTGGAGCTCCGGCGTCGTGGTCGTCGTGGGTGTGGTCGTGGTGGGCGTGGTCGTCGCGGGGGTGCTCGCCGGCGTCACGCTCGCTCGCGTGCTTGAAACGCTGTGGCCGGGGAACGCCTTCGCGGCGATCAGCGCGAGCGCGCCCGTGAGCACGACGATCGCCGCCACCGTCCAGCGGGTGACGGCCGCGATCCGCCGCAGGCCCGCGTCCCGTGCGACGGCGGCCCGTCGCACGGCCGTGCCAACGGCGGTGCTCGCTCGCGCGCGGCTTGGGTCGACGCTCACGGCAGCGCCGCGTCAGCGTGGGTGAGGGAGGCGATCATGCCTCCATCTTCGAGACGGCGGCCAAACTCAGCCTAAGCGAAGTCTGAGAACGCGCTTAGGGGCTGGGTGGTTCCGTCGGGTGCATGCACCCGACGGCCGGGCGGCGCATGCGCCGAAATCTCAGAGTTTCAGGAGACGCTCGGCATTGGCGTGGGCGATGAGCTCGCGTTCTGAGTCGCTGATCGCCGCCGTGTCGAGGAAGTTGCGCCCGGTCGCGTTGTCGCTGAAGGGGTAGTCGACCGCGAACATCACGCGCTCGGCGCCGAGCACGTCGATCGCGCAGCGCAGCGGTGGGTCGCTGAAGAAGCCGCTGGTGGTGATGTGGAAGTTGCGGCGGAAGTACTCGGTCGGCGTCAGCTCCATCGTGTGCCTGACCGGGTCGAGCGCGATCGAGTGCCCGAGCGCCCCGGTCGCGCGCTCGATCATGAAGGGCAGCACCTCGCCCATGTGGCCGACGATCAGCTGCAGGCCCGGGAAGCGGTCGAACACGCCGGCGAGCATCAGCCGCAGCGCATGCAGACCGATCTCGACGTGCCAACCCCAGGCGCCGGCGCCCAGCATGAAGCCGACGTCGTCGCCGAAGCCCTCGTAGTAGAGGTCATAGACCGCCTTGGGCGGCGGCATCGGGTGCAGATAGATCGGGACCTCGAGCGCCTCGGCGGCCTCGAAGATCGGCCAGAAGAAGCGGTCGTCCAGGAAGCGCTCCTGGGTGCGGCCGTTGACCATCGCGCCGACCATGTTGAGCTCGCGCACGGCGCGCGCGAGCTCCTGCGCGCTGGCCGTGGGGTCGGCCGTCGGGAGCGCCGCGAAGGCGGCGAAGCGGCCGGGATGGGCGGCGACGGCGGCCGCGACGTCGTCGTTGAAGGCACCGGCGGCGGCCACCGCGCGAGCCGCTTCGACGTGCTCGAGACCCGGCTGGGCGGTCGAGAGCACCTGCATGCCGATGCCGGCGGCGTCCATCTCCGCGATGCGGCCCTCACCGATGTCCGAGAGCTTGGCCTCGAGCGCCGGCGGCCAGCGATGCACGGGGTAGTAGGGATGGATCTGCTCGCCGAGCGCATCGCGCAACGCGGGCGTCAGGCAGTGCTCCTCGAGGGTGATCGTGTGCACCGCGCCCACTCTCGCACAAGGCACCGGCCCCCGCGCCACTGATGTGGCGCGGGGCGGTCGGGCTGCTATCGAGCCTTCGCGGCGCGCCGGCGCGGCTTGGCCTGCAGGGTGCCGCCGGCGGGTGTGTAGATGCTCTCGCGGCCGTCGTCCCAGCGCACGCGGTAGCGCGGCGCGGGCTCGCCGCGGAGCACCTCCTCGATCACCCCGGGCCGGGGTCCTCGTGACGTCGACTGGGCGTGGCAGATGACTGTGGTTCCGACTTGGAAGGCCATGCTGACGTCTCCTGATGGGGTGATTCCGAGCATACTCGCCCCCGCAGGCTCAGCCGGGACTGGCCTCCCAGCCGCTCCAACGCGCGACGTCGATCGCCAGCAGCGGCCCCGGCGGTGGCGCCTCGCGGTAGGGCGCGTAGCGCTGCGCGAGCAGTTCGAGCGCCGCGACGGCCTCGGCGTCGGCGGCTTCGATCACCCGTGCCGCGCCCTCCGCGCGCACCCACCACAGCGCGCTCCAGTCATCGCTGTAGTGCTCGGCGAGCACCGCCACCTGCGGGTTCGCACGGACGTTGGCCAGGCGACGCAGGGCGCTCGTGCGCTTGGGCTTGCGGTCGACGGCGTTGTAGATCGTCTCACCGGCGAGGGCGAAGACGATCGGGACGATGTGGGGGGCGCCGCCTCGGTCCGCGGTCGCGAGCAGCGCGTGGGTGGCGGTGGCGAAGCGCTCGCGCGCCGCCTGGGGGCTCACCCGCCGCCGAGCTCCCCGATCGCGGCTTCCCAGCGCTCGAGTGCGGCCTCGACGCTGGAGCGCCCGCCGGTCGGCAGCCAGTGCATGGCCCGCCGCACGCCGGCTTCGCGCAGGCGCTCGAGCACCGCCGCCTCGCACGGTGCGCCGAGGATGTCGACGATCAGCGGACGCTCTGCTCGCGCCTGCAGCTCGGCGATGCGCGGGAAGAGGTCATCGCCGGTGTAGCCGGGCAGCCAGCCGTCGCCGAAGGCGAGCACACGCTCGAGCACCGTCGGCCCCATGCCTCCGATGAGGACCGGCGGGTGGGGGAACTGGGCCGGCTTGGGGTAGGACCAGATCCGGTCGAAGTCGACGAACTCGCCGTGGTAGCTCGCCTCCGTCCGCGTCCAGATCGCCTTCATCGCCTCCACGCGCTCCTGCATCAGCCGCATCCGCGTGCGCGGGTCGGTGCCGTGGTTGGCCATCTCCTCGCGGTTCCAGCCGGCTCCGATGCCGAACTCCATGCGCCCGCCCGAGATGTGGTCGACGCTGGCGACCTCCTTGGCGGTGGTGATCGGGTCGCGCTCGACGATCAGGCAGATGCCGCTGCCGACCCGCAGCCGGGTCGTGGCCGCCGCCGCCGCGGTGAGGGCGACGAAGAGGTCGTAGGTGTGCCAGTACTTCTGCGGCAGTGGGGCACCGCTCGGGAAGGGTGTCTCCCGGCTCGCCGGGATGTGGGTGTGCTCGGCGAAGAACAGCGCCTGCTGGCCGTGGTCCTCGAGCATCCGCGCGAGCGGGCCGGGGCCGATGCCGTCGTGGGTCGGGAAGTAGCCGACGCCGAAGTCCATGGCTGGATCCTAATCGCGTGGCGGTCGCGGCGGCCCTCGGGCGGCGAGGCGTCGGCGAGGAGGAGTGCCCATTGCGGCCGTGCATACTCTTGACGGCCATGGCGGATGCGTTGACGTCGCTGTTGCCCGTCTCGCGGCCGCGCCTCGAGCGCGTCCCTGTACGCGCTGGTGAGGTGGCCGGCGCGGGCGCCGCTCGCGCTGCGGCGAAGTGCCGCGAGCTGTCGGCTCCGACCCGGCGCCGCGTCGCCGGCGCGGGCGCGCCGGCGTGAGCTCGATTCCCTACCGCTCCCAGTACGCATCGCCGCAGCTGGCCGCGGAGCTCCAGTCCGGCGCGGTCGCGTTCGAGGACGACCCCCGCTGGCGCGAGTTCGGCGCCGCCACGCCGGCGGAGTACCGCCGCTGGGCGCGCTGCGGCTGCGGTATGGCCTGCCTGCAGATGATCCTCGCCGCGAGCGGTGGCCAGGAGGTGCCACCGCTCGCCGAGCTCGGGCGCCGCTCGATCGCCTACGGCGCCTACGAGGCCGAGCCGCCTGGCGGGTTCGGGCCCCTGATCTATGCCGGCTTCGTCGACTTCCTCGGCGCCGAGCTCGGTTTGAGCGCGCGCGTCGCGGCGCCGCTCTCGCTGCATGAGCTGGCGGACGCGGTCGACGGGGAGGAGGTCGTGCTGGCGTCCGTGAGCGCCGAGATTCGCGCGCTCGCGCCGGCGCCGGCCCGCCGGGGCGGGCACCTCGTGCTCGTGTTCGAGCGCTCCGAGGACGGCGCCAGCATCTGCTTCCACGACCCCGCCGGAAACGACGGCGCCAACACGCGCGGAGTCTGGCTCGCGCTCGATCAGTTCGAGCGCTTCTTCGCCGGCCGCGGCGTCGCCGTCACGTTGCCGCGAAGCGGCGGCGCGGATCGGCCGGCTTCAACGCCGCCCCTCGGCTAGCGCTCGCCGTCGAAGTACTCGACGTTGCTCGAGCGGCGGACCATCACGTTGTCGGCGCGGCCGGGGGTGAAGACACCGATCTTGTCGCTGTCGGGGTAGACGCTCACCGCGGTATCGACGACGTCCGAGAACATCAGCACGCGCGCCATGCTCTCGGTGTTGTTGGTGACCTTGTGGGCACCCTCGGGCCCGCGCGGGAAGCACACGACGTCCCAGGGCGCGAGCGGTTCGACGCCCTCGGGATGGCGTAGCGACGGCGTTCCCTCGAGCACGATCAGCCACTCCTCCTCGGCATGCTCGTAGTGATAGGGGCAGATCGACTGCCCAGGCGGGATCTCATAGACCGACGCCCCCAGCCGCTGAGCGCCGACGAGCGGGCCCAGGCGCGCCATCCCCGAGCGGTAGCCCTCGGGATCCTCGGGGTCGTAGCTGAACTGAGGTGCTTCGATGTTGATCGTTTTCATGGCGCGAAGGTAGCAGCGCAGCGTATGCTCGGCGGCGAGCGATGAGCTCGATCGATCAGGCTCGCGCGCTCGCGCTGGCGCTCCCGGGCGCCCTCGAACGCGACCACCACGGACGCCCGTCCTTCCGCGTCGCCGGCGGGCGCATCTTCGCGACCCTGTGGGACGAGGAGCACATGAACGTGATGGTCGAGGAGGACGCGATCCGGACCTATCTGGAGCGCGACGGCGGCCGCGCCTACGCCGAGGTCTGGTGGGGCAAGCGGCTCGCCGCCCTGCGGGTGACGCTTGCGCTCGTCGAAGAGGAGGAGCTGCGCGAACTGCTCGGCGACGCCTGGGAGAGCAAGGGCGGCCGCCGCGTGGACGGCGGCTGATCGTGGCGCGGCGAGGCTGTTAGCTTTCGCGGCGATGCGTGCGGTTGGCCTGTACCGTTTCGGTGGCCCCGAGGTGCTCGAGGTGATCGAGCGTGATGTCCCCGAGCCCGGCGCCGGCGAGGTTCGCGTACGGGTCGCCGCGGCAACCATCAACCCGACCGACGTCGCCCTGCGCGCCGGGGCGTTCGCGGAGCGCTACAGCGCGTTCGCGCCACCGTGGATCCCGGGCATGGAGCTGGCCGGCGAGATCGACGCCGTCGGCGAGGGCGTCGACTGGTCGCTCGGCGAGCGCGTGATCGCGATCGTGGTGCCCGCGCGCGAGCTCGGCGGGGCGCAGGCCGAGCAGGTGGTCGTGCCCGCGATGTCGGTGGCGCGCGCTCCCGCGGGTGCCAGCTTCGAGCAGGCGGCGACGCTGCCGATGAACGGCCTCACGGTGCGACTCGCGCTCGACACGCTCGCGCTCGCCCCCGGCAGCACCCTCGCGGTGACCGGGGCCGCCGGCGCGGTCGGCGGCTACGCGATCGAGCTCGGCAAGCGCGCCGGGCTGACGGTGATCGCTGACGCAGCCGCGTCGGATGAGGCGTTGGTACGCGAGCTTGGCGCCGACATCGTCGTCGCGCGCGGCGACGACAGCGCCGCCGCGATCCGAGAGGCCTTCCCGGGCGGCGTCGATGCGGTGATCGACGCGGCGCTGCTGGGCCCGCCGATCCTGGCCGCGGTCCGCGACCGGGGAACGCTGATCGCCGTGCGACCGTTCGCCGGCGAGAGCGAGCGCGGCATCGATATCTCACTCGTCCTGGTCGGGGACTACGCCACCAACCAGGCCGCGTTGAGCGAGCTCTCGCGGGCCGCGGGAGCGGGTGAGCTGACCCTGCGCGTGGCCGACACCTACCCGCCCGAGCGCGCCGGCGAGGCCCACCGCCGCCTCGAGGTCGGTGGCGTGCGCGGGCGCCTCTTGGTCAGCTTCTAGTCCGAGGAGCGCGATGGGCGCTCGCGACTGCGGCGCTCGAGCGCGGCGGCTTCGCGCTCGTTGAGCTCGCGGCCCGAGCGGACGAACTCGAGCAGCAGCTCGATCTGCTCGCGCGTGTAACGCTGGTAGAGCCGCTCGGCCTGGGCCATGTGGGCGGCGTAGAAGTTCTCGGCGCCCTCGCGCATCGCGGGCGCGAGCTCGACCAGCACGCGGCGGCGGTCACCGGGGTCCGCGACGCGCCGCGCGAAGCCGCCGCGCTCGAGACGGTCGAGCACGGTCGTGATCGCGCCGCTCGTGAGTCCGGTGGCCTCCGCGAGCCGCCCGGCGGGGACCGGCCCCTCTCGCTCGAGGATGTCGAGGCAGCGCATGTCGGTGCGGTTGACGCCGAGCGCATGGGCGACCGCTTGGTCGAAGCGGGCCGTCGCATTCTGTGATCGGCGGACCTCGTCGATCAGTTCGGCGAAGAGCTCGTGCTTATTCCTTGACAATATGATCTCTTAGGATCTAAGATATTCGACGATCAAGGATATCAAGGGAGACAAGATGACATCGGCGATAGAGGTGGTCGAGCTCCGCAAGAGCTATCCGCCCGACGTGTGCGCGCTCGATGGCCTGAGCATGTCGGTGGAGCCTGGCACGATCTTCGGACTGCTCGGACCCAACGGTGCCGGCAAGTCGACGACGGTGAAGGTGCTCTCGACTCTGACGCGCCCGGACTCGGGGAGCGCCCGCGTCGCCGGTATCGATGTGCTCAGCGATCCGACCGCGGTGCGGCGCGCGATCGGCGTCGTCGGCCAAAAGCACGGCGGCGCCCCGGAGGCGACGGGGCGTGAGAACCTCGTCGCCCAGGGCGAGTTCTATGGCATCAGCGGGCGCGAGCTGCGTGAGCGCGTCGGCGCCGCACTCGAGCGCTTCGGCCTCACCGACGCCGCGAACCGTCCGGTCAAGACCTACTCCGGCGGCATGCAGCGGCGCCTGGACATCGCCATGGGCCTGCTGCACCGTCCCGCCGTCCTCTTCCTCGACGAGCCGACGACGGGCCTTGACCCCGAAGCACGCGTGGACATGTGGCAGGAGATCGAGCGCCTGGCGGCGCAGGAGGCGATGACGATCCTGATCACGACCCACTACATGGACGAGGCCGACCGGCTCGCGGCGCGCCTGGCGATCGTCGACCGCGGGCGGATCGTGGTCGAGGGCACGGCGGCGGAGCTGAAGAGCGCGCTCGAGGGTGACCGCATCGAGATCGCGCTCCTGGACGGCGGCGGCGACGGCGCCGGCGCACGAGGAGCGCTCGCGCGCGTCGAGGAGGTGGGGGAGGTGTCAGTCGCCGACGGCGTGCTGCGCGCCCGGGCGCGCGACGGGGGCGCCGCGATCCCGGCTGTGCTCGCGGCGCTCGATGAACACGGCGTGGGCGTCGCCTCGGTGACGATCGGGCGGCCCTCGCTCGACGATGTCTACCTGCGCCACGCCGGCCGCTCCTTCAGCGCCGCCGAGCGCGAGAGGAAGGAGGTGGCGGTATGACCGCCGCGAGACAGACCTGGCAGGTGACCCTGCGCGGAATCCGCGTGCTGCTTCGAAATCCGGCCTACCTCGGTATCACGCTGACGCAGCCGATCATCTGGTTGCTCCTCTTCGGCGCGCTGTTCAAGGCGATCACCCGGATCCCCGGCTTCAACGGCGGCTCCTACATCAACTTCCTCACCCCCGGGGTGGTCGTGATGCTCGCGGTGTCCTCGGCGGGCTGGAGCGGCATGGGTTTCATCGAGGACATGGCCGCGGGAGTGCTCGACCGCCAGCTCGTCTCGCCGGTCTGGCGCGGCGCGCTCAACGCCGGCACCGTGCTCTACGCGGCGCTGCTGGTGTCGCTTCAGACCGTGCTCATCGTGCTGCTGGCACTCGCGCTAGGCGCCAACTACGTCGGCGGCGTCGGCGGCGTCCTGTTGCTGATCCTCGTCGCCGCGCTGCTGGCGGCGGCGTTCTCCTCGCTCTCGAACGCGGTGGCGATGGTGACGCGCCAGCGGGAGGCGCTGATCGGCGCCGTCAGCTTCGTGCTCCTGCCGCTGACCTTTCTCTCGAGCGCGCTGATGCAGCAGAGCCTGGTGCCCGCCTGGATCCGCACGATCGCCAGGTTCAATCCGGTCAACTGGGCCGTCGAGGCCGGCCGCTCCGCCGCGATGACCCACATCGACGCCGGGCTCGTGCTGAGCCGGCTCGGCCTCCTGGTGGCGCTGGCACTGATCTGCGCCGCGCTTGCGACGCGTGCCTTCAGTACCTATCAGCGCTCGCTGTGAACGGGCTGCTTTCTGATCAGCTGCTCGAATCGGCGGCTGCCGCCGCGGCAACCCGTCGCGTCAGGTTCGCCTCGACGGTTGGCCATTCCGAGTCGATGATCGAGTAGACGGCTGAGCTTCGGCGGCTGCCGTCGAAGAGGATCCGGTCGTCGCGCCCGATGCCCTCGAACTGGGCCGGGAGTGCCTCGAGCGCCCGGCGCGAGCGCTCGTTGCGCTCGTGCGTGCGGAACTCGACCCGCTGGCAGTGCAGCTGCGTGAAGGCGTGGCGGAGCATCAGCAGCTTCGCCTCGGGGTTGGCGCCGGTGTGCCACGCCGCCGGCGTAAGCCAGGTCCAGCCGATCTCGAGTCCCGCGTGTTCCGGGTGTAGCGACATGAAGCTCGTCGCTCCGAGCGGGGTGCCGGAGGCGCTGTCAAGCGTCGCCAGTTGCGAGCGCGATCCCTCATCGCGCGCTCGAAGAGCTTCATCGAACCAGGCGCGGAAGGCCTCCTCGGTGCTCATGTCGGCGCTCCACCAGGCCCAGGTCTCGCTCGGGCGCGAGGCGGCGAGCAGCCCCTCGTAGTGCTCGGGCGCCAGCGGCTCGAGCGTCACGATCTCTCCCTCAAGCCGCGGCGTCAGATTCCACACGCCGCCATCTTCGCAAGCGGCGGCCGCGACGGTCGCCCGCCGCCCGCGGGCTATGCGATCGCGGCCAGCTGCGCGGCGGCGCCCGAGCGCACCCAGCTGCTGACGATGTCTCGCATCGAGAGGATCCCGACGAGCTCGCCGGAGTCCATCACGAGGACGTGGCGAAAGCCGCCCTTGGTCATCTGTTCGGCGGCGCGCAGCAACGGCCAGTCCGCCTCCGCGTAGACGACGTTGGCGGTGAGGTGCGCTCCGACGGTCTCGACGTCGAGGTCGCAGCCGTCGCCGACGCAGTGCAGGAGGTCGCGCTCGGTGACGATGCCGGGTGCCGGCAGCTCTGGATCGAGCACGATGGCGGCGCCGGTACGCCCGGCGCACATCCGGCGTGCCGCCTCGCGCATCGTGTGGCCGCTGCCGACCGTCACGCCGACCGGGTTCATCGCTTCGCGCACCGCCGTCATCGCCGCCTCCCGTGTGTGTGGAGTTGCTCGCCCTCCTGCGGCCGGGCCGCGGAGCACTTCGCGCAAGCCGAGCGATGATTGTAGCAATCGACACGTGGATTTTTGTAGCGGCTGTCGAGGCCGAACCGACCCTGCACTAGGCTTGAGCGCCGCAGCGCAATCGGCGGCGGCGGCGGCCGGCGCCGCCGCCCAAGAAGGAGCAGATGATGCGGGTCGGGCTCGCACTCGGAGCCGGGGGAGTGGTCGGGGCGGCCTGGATGGTCGGTGCGCTCGACGCCCTGGAGCGACGCGGCGGGCTGGCGGTGGCCGAGGCGTCCGAGCTGCTCGGGACTTCGGTCGGTTCGCTGCTGGCCGCGATGCTCGCGGCTGATGTCCCGACCGCCGCCATGGCCGCCTACGCGAATGGCGAGCAGGGCAACGCGCTGGCCGCGCTTGGCGATCAGGACGCCACAGCGTTGCGGCTCACGCGAATGCCCTTTCCGCTGCGGCCGGGTTCGCTGCGGATGGCTCTGGCGGGGCGCAGCCGCACCAAGGTGTTGACGGGGCTGCTCCCGCGGGGAGTGCTCAGCAACGCGCCGCTGGGCGAGCTCGTCGAGCGGGCCGTCGGTCCGACCTGGCCCACGTCGCGCTCGCTCACGCTCGTCGCCTGCGATTACTCAAGCGGTGAGCGCGTCGCGCTCGGGCCCGGACTCGAGCCGGCCTGCACCCCCGCCCAGGCGGTCTGCGCATCGTGCGCGATCCCGGGGTTCTATGAGCCGGTGGCGATCGGCGCGCACCTCTTCATCGACGGCGGAGTCCACTCGCACTCCAACCTCGACGTGCTCGCGGGTCGCGGCCTCGGCGCCGTGATCGCGCTGAATCCGCTGTCCTCGGCGGCCTGGGTCGCCGGCGGCGGAGGGCTGCGCGAGCGCTTGGCCGGGATCCAGCGCCGGCGCTCGGCCACGGCGCTTCGAGCGGAGGTCGAGCTGCTGCGGGCCGAGGGCACGCAGGTGCTCGTGCTCGAGCCGGCCTTCGCCGACCTCGCCGCTATGGGGCACAACCCGATGGCGCGCGACCGCGGCGCCGAGGTGATCGAGGCCGGGCGAGCGAGCACCGAACGGGCGCTGCGGCGCCTGGGGAGAAAGCGAGCGCGCGCACTCGGGCTATCGCCCGGGTAGCATTTCCGACCGACCCGCCGGGAGCCTCCTTGAAAGCCGCAGAACCTGCCCAACCGCTGGGGCCGTCGCCGTTGGCGCATTCGGCGCTTGCGCTCGAACTGCGCAACGTCAGCAAGCGCTACCCGGGTGCGAGCACCCCCGCGATCGCCGACCTCAGCCTGAGCGTCGGCGCCGGCGAGGTGTGCGTGCTCGTCGGCCCCTCGGGGTCCGGGAAGACCACGGCGATGCGGCTGATCAACCGCCTGATCGAGCCGAGCGGCGGCGACATCCTGCTCGGAGGGCGCAGTGTCCTCGAGCGCGACGAGGTCGAGCTGCGGCGCGAAATCGGCTATGTGATCCAGCAGGTCGGCCTGTTCCCGCACATGACGGTCGCTGAGAACATCGCGACCGTGCCTCGGCTGCTGGGCTGGAAGCGCGCGCGCATCGAGCAGCGCACGCACGAGCTCCTGGAGTTGATCGGCATGGACGCCGAGGAGATCGGACGTCGCTATCCGTCGGCGCTCTCGGGCGGGCAGCGTCAGCGGGTGGGGGTGGCGCGCGCGCTGGCGGCCGACCCGCCGCTGCTCTTGATGGATGAGCCGTTCGGGGCCATCGACCCGATCAACCGCTCGCGCCTGCAGGACGAGTTCCTGGCGCTGCAGTCGCGGGTACGCAAGACCGTGGTGTTCGTGACGCACGACATCGACGAGGCGATCAAGATGGGCGACCGCGTGGCGGTCATGCGCGAGGGCGGCACGCTCGCCCAGTACGCGACCCCCGACCACCTGTTGGCGGCGCCCGCCGACGAGTTCGTCGCGCAGTTCGTCGGCGCCGACCGCGCGCTCAAGCGACTCGCGCTTGCGAAACTGGGCGACGTGGCGCTGCCGAGCGCCGCCGCGCTCAACGGCGTCCATCAGCGCGTGCCCGACTCGATGACCCTGCGCGACGCGCTCTCGATGCTGCTGGCGGGAGGCGGCGAGCCGCTCGTCGTGCTCGACGCCGGCGGCGCGGTGGCGGGCGCCTTCACGCTGGAGGCGGCCGGGTCGCTGCTGCGCAGCGACGGCGAGGAGGGAGCGTCGTGATCATCGCCACGGGTCCGGTGATTCCCAACTTCGGATCCTCGAGCTGCGCGCGTGCCAACCCCCTGTTCTGCTTCGACTGGATCTCGCGCAACTGGGGCGGCGTGCTGTGGCCTGCCCTCCGTCAGCACCTGCTGCTGACGGTGCTGGCGGTCTCGATCGGCTTCGTCGTCTCGACCGCGATGGCTCTGCTCGCGCACCGCCGTGGCTGGGTCGAGCGCCCGGTCGTCCTCGTCACGCTGATCCTCTACACGATCCCCTCGATCGCCCTGTTCGAGTTGCTCGTTCCGATCCGCGCGCTCGGACTGAGCATCCGCACAGCCGAGGTCGCGCTCGTCTCCTACACCCTCCTGATCCTCTTCCGCAACACGCTGACGGGCTTGCGCGAGGTCCCCGAGGAGGTGCGAGACGCGGCCCGGGGGATGGGGATGAGCAGACGGCAGCTCCTGTGGCGGGTCGAGCTGCCGCTGGCCCTGCCGGCGATCGTGGCCGGTCTGCGGATCGCCACGGTGACCGTGATCTCGCTGGCGACGATCACGCCCCTGATCTCCGTCCAGAGCCTCGGCACGCCGATCTTCGCGGCGATCCAGAACAACCTCTTCAAGACCGAGCTGCTCGCGGCCGGCGGCCTCGCCGTAGCGCTCGCGGTGGCGGCCGATGCCGGCTTCGTGCTCGCGTTGCGCGCACTCGCCCCGTGGGCGCGAGCGAGGGCGCGATGAGCTCCTTCGCCAAGGCCTTCCGGTTCATCTTCCGCGACGGCCAGATCCCCGGTGCGGGGCCGCTGCCGAGCCTCGTGCACCTCACCCTCGGCACGCTGGCCGTGGCGGGCCTGGGCATCGCGATCGCGATGGCTATCGCGCTGCCGGTCGGGATCTGGCTCGGGCACATCCATCGCGGCTCGTTCGTGGCCATCAATCTCGGCAACCTCGGCCGGGCGCTGCCCAGCCTCGCGATCCTGGCGATCTGCGTGGCGCTTCTCGGGCTCGGCCTCGTCAACGTCGAGCTGGCGCTCGTGGTCCTCGCGGTCCCGCCGATCATCACCAACAGCTACGCGGGGGTGGACCGCGTCGATCCAGACCTCGTCGATGCGGCGCGGGGGATGGGCATGACCGAGTGGGAGATCCTGGGGCGCATCGAGCTGCCCTTGGCGGTCCCGCTGATCTTCGCGGGCCTGCGAACCGCGGCCGTGCTGGTGGTGGCGACGACGACGATCAGCGCCCTCACGGGCTACAGCGGCACGCTCGGGGACATCATCAACAACGAGGAGAGCTACCGGCTCTCCGGGGTCCTCGGCGCGGCGATCTGCGTTGCCGGGCTGGCGTTGGCTGTCGAGATGGCGTTCGCCGGGGCCCAGCGGCTGCTGACACCGCGGGGGGTGCGCCCGCGGTATGTGCGCGCCATCTTCCCGCGCTCCGCGCGCATCTAGTAAAACTTATCTAACTTGATCAACAAAGAGAGGAATATGATGCACAGGCGACTCATCGGGGGATCACTGGCCGCGCTGGTGGCGGCGCTCGCGGCGCTCGCGCTGACGGCGCAGTCGAGTGTCGCGAGCCTGCCCGGAACGGGCAAGCCGGCGGTGGTGATCGGCGACAAGAACTTCGCCGAGGAGTACATCCTCGGAGATCTCTACGCAGACGCGCTCAAGGCGCAGGGCTATTCGGTCACGCTGAAGCCGAACATCGGCAGCTCGGAGATCACCTGGAAGGCGCTGCTTTCGGGCCAGATCCAGTTGTACCCCGAGTACACGGGGGAGATCCTCTCGACGATCGCGGGCTTCACCAACAACCCAACCAGCGCGAGCGCCGCCTACCAGCAGGCGGTCAGCTACGCCGGCAAGCACGGGCTGACGTTGCTCAAGCCGACGCCGTTCTATGACTCGGACGCGCTCGCAGTCACGGCTGCCTACGCCAAGAAAAACAACCTCAAGACGATCTCCGACCTCAAGAAGCTCGGGAGCAAGGTCGTGCTGGGCGGGGCGCCGACCTTCGCCACGCGCGAGGAGGGGCTGCTCGGTCTGAAGAAGGACTACGGCATCGACCCGACGTTCAAGCCGATCGCAATCGGCCTCGGCTACACCGCGCTCGACAGCGGCAAGGTCGACGTGCAGGACGTCTTCACGACCGACGGGCAGCTCGCCGCGCGCGGCAAGTACGTGATCCTGACCGACCCCTCTCACGTCTTCGGGTACCAGAACGTGGTGCCGGTGGTCCAGAAGAAGTTGCTCGCGAAGGAGGGACCGGCGTTTGCGGCAACGCTGAACAAGGTCGACAAGCTGCTCACCTTCCCGGCGATGCAGCAGATGAACAAGGCGGTGTCGATCGACCAGGATCAGCCCGCCGCCGTTGCCACGGCCTTCCTCAAGGCCAACGGAATCGGCTAGCTGAGGAGTCTGGGCGGGGGCATGCTGCTCCCGCCCAGGCCCCCGACCTTCAGGCGGTGAGCACCGCCGCCATCGCGTCGAAGGCGGCCACGTAGTCGTCGATCGCCTCGAAGGTGTGGGTCACCGAGAGCGTCCACTCCTCCTCGCGGCCAGGAGTCATGTAGATGCCGCGGTTCATGTTCCACAGCCACGCGAGCTCGGTCACGGCGACGTCCTGGTTGGCCTTGAAGGTCTCGTAGTCGACGATGCGTTCGGTCGAGAAGGTGACGCAGCCCTTGGAGCCGATCCCGACGGCGTAACCGGGCAGCTGGTAGCGCTCGATCACCGCCTCGCAACCCCTGACGATGCGCTCGTTGAGCGCGTCGAGGTGGCGGTAGGCCTCGGGCGTCAGAACTTGCTCGAGGCTCGCGCGCGCGGCGGCCATCGCCAGCGGGTTGCCGTTGTAGGTACCCACCTGGTAGACGCGGCCATCCTCGACGGCGGCCATCACCTCCTCGCTAGCGCCGATCGCGCCCGAGGGCAGACCCCCGCCCAATGTCTTCGCGAGCGTGACCATGTCGGGCTTGACGCCGAAGCGCTCGGTCGCGCCGCCAGCTGCGATCGCGAGGCCCGTCTTGACCTCATCGAAGATCAGCACGATGCCGTGGCGCGCCGTGATCTCGCGCACCTCCTCGAGGTAGCCGGGCTCTGGGAGCACGACCCCGAGGTTCATCATCGCCGCCTCCATGATCACGCAGGCCGGCTTGCGCCCGTCGCGCTCCAGTCGCGCGATCCGCCGCTCCATCGCCGGAGCGTCGTTGAAAGGCACTGGGATCGTCAGGTCCGACACCGCCTTGGGGATGCCGGCTCCGTAGGGCAGCGAGGCGAGGTCGTCGCGGTCACCGATGTCCTCGTACGGGACACCGATCGAGACCATCACGGCGTCGTGGTGGCCGTGGTAGGAGCCGAAGATCTTCACGATCGTGTCGCGCCCGGTGAGCCCGCGCGCGATCCGGATCGCGTCCATCGTCGCCTCCGAGCCGGAGTTGACGAGGCGCCAGCGCGGCAATCCGAAGCGGCGCGATAGCTCCTCGGCGACGAGCACGGTGTCCTCGGTCACGGCGGCGAAATGCGTGCCCAGGGCAACGCGTTCGCGTACGGCCTCGACGATCGCCGGATGCGCGTGGCCCTGGACCATCGAGCCGAAGCCGTTGTGGAAATCCCAGTAGCGGTTGTCGTCGATGTCGCGAACGCGGGCGCCCTCGCCGTCGACGAGGTAGATCGGCCAGGGGTCGCGCTCTTGGTAGGAGGAAGCGACGCCACCGCTGAGCGACTGTCGCGCGCGAGCGTACATCTGCTCCGACGCCGAAGTGCGCTCGTTGAGCCTTGTGAGCTCGCTGCGGATCAGCTCGTCGATGCGCCGCCGGTCCAGCTGAACGGGGCTACTGACGGGCATTCGCTTCCTCCTTGCGGGCGAGGCCGACCCGGTTTGACCGCCTCAAGTCAAGCTTAGACGCTGCGATGTTGGAGTCTGCGCCGGTAACGCTCGCCCGGCGGCGTCTAAACTGGGCGCCCCGTGGGGGACTGGTGTATCGGTAACACGGTGGTCTCCAAAACCGCAACGCCAGGTTCGATTCCTGGGTCCCCCGTTGTGGCGCCGGCGGCGGAAACGCTGCCGGCGCGGCGGTTTCTCAGGCTTCCGGCGCTGGTCGGCTAGAGCCTCCTGAGGCCGCCTGGCACCGCTCGAATCGGGCGGCCGTTGCAGCGGAGGCGGTCGCGGGCTGTTCTCGCGGCTCGCTCGTAGGGACGGGCTCTCGGCGGGTTCGGCCGAGACCGCAACATTTTGCGCGGACTGCTTCGGCTCGCTGTGACGGGCGCGCGCTGCAAGCGGCGAGACTTTCCCGGCTACGCGCCGATCCATTTCCGCGATCAGGGCGAGGTCGCGCCGTCCCGCACCCTGGAAGCCGCGGCACTCGCACGCGCCGCGCGGGAGATGGCGTCGCGCCCGGCCCGGGTGACTGCTTGTCGGGGCATAGCGACAACGCGATCACGTGTGTCAAGGCGTGGACTGCTCAGCGAGCCGTTGATTCAACAGCGCGGCGAAGTCGTGGGTCCCCCGCCGTGGCGCCATCGCATGAGACGCTTCGACGAGCGCGGAACGTTGTGGTCGAGACCGAGCACGTTGTCGCAGTCGTATACCGCCTTGGCCGCCGCCTGGCGGTCAGGGTAGGCTGGCATCGAATCGCTTCGCGCCTATTCATTGTAGGTTGTGCCGGTCCGCGCGCCAAGCCAAGGGAGCCCGGCGCTCCCTAGGATCGCGTGGGGCACGGCCGCACACGAGTGCCAGCCGACCGAGGAGAGAGCAATGAGCACGTCCTTCACCGATCCGCCGATCGAGATCGCCGACGACCAGGCGGTCAGTGTCAGCCACTCCGGTGGGACACCCGCACCGCACTCCCCCGGCTACACGCTCGGGCCCGGTGAGGGGCCATCGATCTGGTTTCAGGGCGGGATCATCACGATGAAGGCACGTGCCCACGACACCGACGGCCAGTTCGCCCTGACCGAGTGGTACGGCCCGCGCGACATGGTCGCACCGGGACACCGCCACGCAACCGATGCCGAGGCCTTCTACATCCTCGAGGGCGAGCTCGACATCGGCGTCGGCGACACCGCCTACCACACGACGCCCGGCAGCTACATCTACGTGCCGAAGGACACAGTCCACGACTGGCGCGTTACCTCGGCGACCTGCCGCTTTCTAGTCTTCATCATCCCCGGCGGCTTCGAGCACTTCTTCGAGCAGCTCGCCGAGCCCGCACAATCGCCGACCTACCCATATACAGATCATCGCCATCCCCCGCTGGAAGAGATCATGGAAGTCGGCGCGCAGTACGGCTGGAGTCCCGGCGACGGGCCGCTGAAGACCGATTCGACGGCGCCCGCCACGCTTGGCCGGCTGGTCGCCGACGGCGAGTAGCCGGCGACGAGCGAGCGCGGAGCACTGACGTTGGGGGCCCGAGCGTGCTGCCACTTGGGACCATGCGCTCGCTGCCCACTGGTGCGCTCGACAGGATGCTCGCTACCGGGCGGCCTCGCGCCGCCCATGCGCTGCCGGCCGGTATCACGTTAAAGGAGGCGCGGCGGCGGGTCGGGGAGCGCCGGGACTCGCGGTAGGCTCGGCGGATCGTAGATCTGTGGACCGATGGCGGGTGCGGGCCGACTAACCCGGGCCCTGGAGGGTGGGGGGTGGTGTTCTGCCTCGGCGGCACGGAGCTCGATCACGCTGGGTATGAGCCGTGGACGACGAACAATCGTATGGAGCTGGTGGCGGTGATCGAAGGCCTCGCGCTGGTCGCCAGTCCGGGCCCGCATGTACGGGTGCATCTCGATTCGACCTACGTGCGTAATGCGTTCGTGAAGGGTTGGTTAGAGCGATGGGGGCGCAACGGGTGGCGGCGGGCCGATGGGGGCGAGGTGCTCAATCGCGATCTGTGGGAGCGTCTGGTCGCTGAGGTCGCCCGGCACGAGCGTGTCGAGTGGTGCAATGTCGCTGGTCACTCGGGCGTGCGGCTGAACGAACGAGCGCACCAGCTAGTGGCCGCGGCGCGCGAGCGGGCCAACGCTGATCCCCAAACGGCCGCTCGCGCGTGAGGCTGTCGCGTAAAGGGTGGTGTTGTCCGGCGGGTTTAAGACGATCTGGGTATGCCTCAGAACTTCAGGTTGTGTGATCGTGAGCAGTCGTTTTTGTTGCCTCCGGATCCGCGTGATTGGTTGCCGGA
>DASXEZ010000071.1:0-9243 GCA_036489875.1 Solirubrobacteraceae bacterium
ATGTAGTCCGGCGGGTGCATGCACCCGCCGGCCGGGCGGCGCATGCGCCGCCCGGCGACCCGGGGCATGCACCGGGTCGAACAGCGCCAGAGCTTCTCATCGGTGTCGCGGCGCGCTACCTTCTGTAAGCAGGCCAAGCAGCCGCGGAGGTTCGCCTTCGAGGAAAGTCCGGACATCACAGGGCAGGGTGGTCGCTCGCAACGACCCGGGGAAACCCGCGGGAAAGTGCCACAGAAACAAACCGCCCAAGCGCGCGACCACACGTGAGTTGCGCGACGGCAAGGGTGAAAAGGTGCGGTAAGAGCGCACCGGCGCCGCGGCGACGCGGCGGCCAGGCAAACCCCACCCGATGCAAGGCCAAGCAGGACCGTTTGCAGGCTGCCCGCCAAGGTCCAGGTAGGCCGCTCAGATAGATGGCTGCTCGCGACAGAATCCGGCTTACCGGCTTGCTAAGGAGAGGGCCCCGAGCGATCGGGGCCCTTTCTATGCGCCCGCGGCGTCGGTGGCGACCGCGATCGCGGCCGCCTGGATGGGCGCGAGCGATCGGCGCCATCGGATATGTTGCGCCGCGTGCTGTACGTAGCGCTTGCGTTCTGGATCGTGATCGGCGGCGGCGTCTTCCTGGTCGCGTTGAACGGCGGACCCGGGGGGGCTCGGGCGCGACTGCACTCCGAGAGCGCGTTCGCCACGCGCGCGCGCCTGCTCGGTTTCCTTCTCGCCTTCGCCTTCGGTCTCGCGGTCCCGATCGCCGTCGCGATCGCCAACGGGCAGGACAAGGCCAGCCAGGGCCCCGCCGGCATCAAGCTGACCAAGAGCGAGACCGAGGGCCGGTTGCTGTTCGCGCGCTCCTGCGCCACCTGCCACACGCTGGCGGCGGCGGCCGCCGTGGGCCATGTCGGGCCCGACCTCGACCTTGATTCCGCGGGCGTCCTGGGCGGCAACCCCTCGTTCGTGCTCAACGCGATCCTCCAGGGGCGCGCGCGCGGGAACGGCGACATGCCGGCCGGGATCTACAGCGGTCAGCAGGCGCAGGACGTCGCCAAGTTCGTGATCGCCGTCGCCGGTCGCCAGTAGCGGCGCGGCAGCGGCGGGTCGCAGCGCCTCCCGCGCAACTCCGCCCGCTGCCGTGCGTTGGCGCTATGGAGCCCTCCACGCAGGGGCGCTCCGATGCTTGTCGAACCTCTAGTGCGGGTAGTTAGTTCGCGGGAGCCGCCGTTTGCCCCTGCGCGCAAGGCCCGGTTCGGACAGATATTCGATGAGAACGCGATAAGGACCGGTGAAGAAGCCCTTGCGAAATCGCACCAGAGGAGTATCCTTACCAATCGTAAGTTGTTAGCAGAAGGTAAAGCGACTCAGAAGATGAAAGCCGTGATGCGATGAAGACGACGATGAGCAGATTCCAGATCCACGACGACCTGACAGCCCCTGACGGGTCGCTGCCGGTGCTGCGCGGCGCGCTCGCGAGCGGTGGTCAGCTGCCCAACTTCCTAGGCGTGCTCGCCGGCTCGCCGGCGGCGCTGCGCGGCTATGCGCGCTTCCGCGCGGAGCTCAAGCGCGGCTCGCTCGGCCGGGGCACGCTGGAGCGGATCTCGCTGGCCGTCGCCGAGCAGTACGGGTCGGCACCCGGCCTGGCGCTGCACAGCCGCACGGCTCGCACCGCCGGGCTCGGCCTCGACGAGGTCGCCAAGGCGCGCGAGTTCGACTCCGGTGACCCCAAGCAGGCGGCGCTCCTGCGCTACCTCAAGGCGGCGCTCGAAGCCGACGGGAACACACCGATGTACCTCCACGAGGAGGCTCGCGAGCTGGGCTGGGACGACGAGCAGCTGCTCGAAGCGATCGCCTTCGCCTCGCTCGAGGTGTTCACCGCCATGGTCAACGTGGCCGGTGAGGTCCCGATCGATGGCTCCGTTGAGGATTCGAGGACGCTCCGCGCGGCGTAGGATGCGCCGACGCGATGCTGCCGGCAGCTAGTACAGCGCAGAGCGGAGTCCCCGCGCCGATCCCGGCGGGCGTCCGCCCGCGGGCGGTGGAGGTGGAGCAGCCGGTCTGCTGTCCCTTCTTCCACCAGGCGATCGAGCTCGTCGGTCGCCGCTGGACGGGAGCCATCCTCGAGATCCTCATGCAGGGGGGCTCGCTGCGCTTCTCGACGATCGCCGCGGCCGTGCCGGATCTCTCCGACCGGATGCTCTCCGACCGCCTCAAGGAGCTCGAGTCCCACCGGCTCGTCGATCGCACCGTCTTTCCCGGACCGCCGGTGCGCGTGCAGTACGCGTTGACGCTGAAGGGTCAGGACCTCGCCCCCGCGCTGGATGAGCTCAAGCGCTGGGCGCGCAACTGGCTCGAAGCATCGGCATAGTTCGGCCTCGGGTGCCGGCCGCTCCGATCACAGCACAGGACGTCCGCGCGATCGTCGCCGAGCGCGAGATCCGCTTCATCCGGCTGTGGTTCACCGACGTCATCGGGCAGCTCAAGTCGTTCTCGATAAACGCCTCCGAGCTCGACGGCGCGCTCGAGTCCGGAATGGGCTTCGACGGCTCCTCGATCACCGGCTTCAACGCGATCGAGGAGTCCGACATGGTCGCGATGCCGGATCCCTCGACCTTCGCGGTGTTGCCGTGGCGGCCCGAGGAGCAGGGCGTGGGGCGGATGTTCTGCGACGTGCTGACGCCCGAGCGCACGCCGTATGAGGGCGATCCGCGCTACATCCTGCGCCGCGCGATCAAGCGCGCCGCCGAGATGGGCTTTGACACCTTCAACGTCGGCCCCGAGCTCGAGTACTTCCTCTTTCGCGACAGCTCGGGCACCGTGCCGCTCGACAGCGGCGGCTATTTCGACCTGACGACGCTCGACGCCGGCTCCGACGTGCGCCGCGAGACCTCGATCGCGCTCGAGGCGCTCGGCATCCACGTCGAGTACTCACACCACGAGGGCGGGCCCTCCCAGCACGAGATCGACATGCGCTACGCCGACGCGCTGAAGATGGCCGACGACTGCATGACCTACCGCATCACCGTCAAGGAGGTCGCGCTCAAGTACGGCTGGCACGCGACCTTCATGCCCAAGCCGATCTTCGGCCAGAACGGCTCCGGCATGCACACCAACCAGTCGCTGTTCAAGGACGGGCGCAACGCCTTCTTCGACCCCGACGACCACAACTTCCTCTCCGCCGTCGGCAAGGCGTTCATCGCCGGCCAGCTGCACCATGCGCGCGAGATCTGCTCGATCTTCGCCCAGTGGGTCAACTCCTACAAGCGCTTGGTGCCGGGCTATGAGGCGCCGGTCTACGTCGCCTGGTCGCGGCGCAACCGCTCCGCGCTGGTGCGCGTGCCGCTCTATCACCCGGGCTCGGAGGAGAGCACGCGAATGGAGCTGCGCTGCCCCGACCCCGCCTGCAACCCCTACCTGACCTTCGCCGCCCTGCTGCAGGCGGGCCTCGAGGGCATCGAGAAGGGCTACGAGCTACCCGAGCCGATGGAGAAGAACCTCTACAACCTCTCGCCCGACGAGCGCCGGCGCCTGGGCATCGAGCAGCTGCCGGAGACCCTCGGCGCGGCGATCGAGCTCACCGCCGACTCCGAGCTCGCGCTGCGCACCCTCGGCGAGCACACCTTCAACCGCTACATCGAGATCAAGCGCCGCGAGTGGGAGGAGTACCGCATGCAGGTCACCGACTGGGAGCTGCAGCGCTACCTCCCGATCCTATGAGCGCCGCCGCCGCCGGGACGATCCGCCTGGGCGAGCTCGAGGTCTCGCGCCTGGGCTACGGGGCGATGCGCATCACCGGGCCCGGCATCTGGGGCGAGCCCGCCGACCCCGACGGCGCCGTGGCGGTCCTGCGCCGCGCCGTCGAGCTCGGTGTCGACTTCATCGACACCGCCAACTCCTATGGACCGGGCGTTAGCGAGGAGCTGATCGCCCGCGCGCTCGCGTTCTACGGCGACGTTGTCATCGCCACCAAGGCCGGCCTGACCCGCAGCGGCCCCGGCGCGTGGTCGCCCAACGGCCGCCCCGAGCACATCCGCTCCGAGCTCGAGGGGAGCCTCAGACGCCTTCGCCTCGAGCGCATCGACCTCTTCCAGTTCCACCGCCCCGACCCCGACGTTCCCTTCGCCGAGTCGATGGGGGCGTTCGCGGCGGCCCAGCAGGAAGGCAAGGTCCGCCACATCGGGCTCTCCAACGTCAGCGTCGCCCAGCTGCAGGAGGCGCTCTTGATCTGCGAGATCGTGTCGGTCCAGAACCGCTACAGCGTCAGCGACCGCGAGAGCCAGGACGTGCTCGAGGCCTGCACCGCCCGCGGCATCGCCTTCATCCCGTGGTCCCCGCTCGCGGCCGGAAGCCACGCCTCCGCGGGCGGCGCGCTCGAGCGCGTGGCGCGCGCCCACGGCGCCAGCAGCGGGCAGGTAGCGCTGGCCTGGCTGCTCGCAGCCTCGCCGATGATGCTGCCGATCCCGGGCACCTCGAGCGTCGAGCACCTCGAGGAGAACGTCGGCGCCGGCGCGCTCTCGCTGAGCGGCGCGCAGCTCGACGAGCTCAACTCAGCAGCGCTCTGAGCGCCGCCGCGTCGCTCAGCGGCGCCTGGCAGCTGAAGCGCTCGCAGAGGTAGGCGGTGGCGGCGCCCGCGAGCGCCGTGCGGCCCTCCAGAAGCGCCACGGCGCTGCCCGAGTCGGGCTGCTCGGCGACGGCGAGCACGAGGTGGGGGCGGTAGCGCTCGCGCACGACCGCGAGCAGCTCCTCGAGGCCGGGACCGACGAGCGCGAGCTCGCGCGCGGGCGCGGTGTGGAGGTCGAGCGCGCACAGCAGGTGCCCGAAGGCGACCGGGTAGCGCGGCGCGATCTGGGCGGCGAGGGCGATCGCGCCGAGCGCCGCCTGCTCGTAGCGATACTCGCCGCTGAGCGCGGCCAGGCGCAGCAGGCCGAGCGCCGCGCTCGAGGAGCCCGAGGGGATCGGGGTGTCCTCGAGATCCTTGCGCCGCGTGATCAGGGGCTCGGAGTCTGACGCGGTGACGAAGAAGCCGCCGCGCTCGGAGTCGTGGAAGCGGCTGAGGATCTCCTCGCCGAGCTCGCGCGCGCGCACGAAGAAGCGCTCCTCAAAGGAGGCCTCATAGAGCGCGAGCATGGCCTCGAGCAGAAAGGCGTGATCCTCGAGGTAGGCGCCGATGCGGGCCTCGCCGTGGTTGAAGCTGCGCAGCAGCCGCCCGCGCTCATCGCGCATGCGCTCCCAGATGAAATCGGCGGTGGTGACCGCCGCGTCGAGGTAGCGGCGCTCGTGCAGCAGCGCGCCGGCGTCGGCGAGCGCTGAGATCATCAGTGCGTTCCAGGAGGTCAGGCGCTTGTCGTCGAGGGCGGGACGCACCCGTCGCGCGCGCGCGTCCAGCAGGAGCTCGCGGATCCGCTCGCGCGCGGGCGGCTCCTCACCCCGCGCCTCGAGCACGTTGGCGCCCTCGAAGTTGCCGGCGGCGCTGGCTCCGAAGTAGGCGATGGCGGCGGGCGCGAGCTCGCCGAGCTCTTCCTGCAGCTGCTCGAGCGTCCAGACGTAGAAGCGGCCCTCGACGCCTTCTGAGTCGGCGTCGAGTGAGGAATAGAAGCCGCCCTCGGGGGCGTGCAGCTCGCGCAGGCAGAACTCGAGCGTCTCGCGCGCGGTGCGCTCGAAGAGGGGAACGCCGCAGTCCTGCCAGGCGCGCAGGTAGGCGCGCGCGAGCAGGGCGTTGTCGTAGAGCATCTTCTCGAAGTGCGGCACGGTCCAGGTGCCGTCGACCGCGTAGCGGGCGAAGCCGCCGCCGACCTGGTCGCAGATGCCCGCGAGTGCCATCGAGTGAAGCGTCGCCAGCGACATCTCGCGCTCGCCGAGCGCCGCGAGCAGCTCGAGCGCGGTGTGGGGCGGGAACTTCGGCGCGCCGCCGAAGCCGCCGTTGCGGGGGTCATAGCTCTCGCGCAGGCGCGCGAGAGCCTCGTCGAGGAGTTCGCGTTTGAGCGGCGTCTCGGCCGGCGCGAGCGTGGCGGCGCCGCCCAGGCGCTCCGTCAGCTGGGCCGCCGCATCGACGGCTTCCGCGCGGCGCTCCGACCAGAGCTTGGCGACCGCTTCGAGCACCTGGCGGAAGCTCGCCATCCCGCCGCGCGGCGCCGGAGGCCAGTAGGTGCCGCCGTAGAAGGGCTGCTGGTCGGGGGTCAGGAACACGTTCAGCGGCCAGCCGCCGTGTCCGGTCATCGCCTGCACGGCCTCCATGTAGATGCCGTCGATGTCGGGGCGCTCCTCGCGGTCGACCTTGACGGCGACGAAGTGCTCGTTCATCAGCGCCGCCGTCTGCTCATCCTCGAAGGACTCGCGCTCCATCACGTGGCACCAGTGGCAGGCCGCGTAGCCGATCGAGACCAGCAGCGGGCGGTCGAGCTCGCGCGCGCGGGCCAGCGCCTGCTCGCCCCAGGGCAGCCAGTCGACGGGATTGTGCGCGTGGGCGCGCAGGTAGGGCGAGGTCTCGTTCGCCAGCGCGTTGGCCATCGCCGGCGGCGCTCAGCGAGCGGCGGAGGCCGCGAGCGCGTTGGCCGTGGCCCCCGAGATCGCGAAGTGCACTTTGACGCCGCCGAGCTTGCCGGCGAAGTGATTCGCCGTGGTGGCGTCCAGCGATCCCGACACCTTGCCGCCGAAGCGCAGCTCGCCGATACCGGACGACAGCTTCCCGGTCAGGGTCAGGCCGGGGATGTAGGAGAAGTCGTGGAAGGTGATCTTGCTGCGGCCGGTCTTGAAGGTGGTGAGCTTGGCGTAGCCGCCGTGGAGACCGCCGAGGCCCTTGCTGAAGGCCGGGTTGTTGCTGCCGATCAAGGTCTCGAAGAGGCTTTCGGAGAGCTCGCGCGAGCTCCAGCCGAGCGTCAACTCGAAGGCCCGGGCGGCGCGCCCGGACGCCCCGGCGAGACCGTTGAGCGGAGCAACCAAGGCGAGTGAGCCCGGCGCCGCGGGGGCCGGTTCGAGGTAGGCCGGGAGCCGCAGCGGCCGGCAGACGGTGTCGATCGTCGCGTTCGGCGTGAAGAACGCGTCGACCGCGTCGCGGGCGCAGGAGCCGAACTCGGTGGTCAGCACCGAGTGGCCGGTCTGGGGCACGACGACGACCTTGGCGTCCGGGATCATCGCGGCGACCACGCGGGCGTTTGAGGTCGGTGTGCGCAGGTCGTCGGCGCCGCTGATGATCACCGTCGGCACGTCGGGGAGCGTCGTCACCTGCGGTTCCGGCGCGGCGCTGGCGAAGGGCCAGTAGGCGCAGTCGGGCGTCGAGCTCTCCTGGAAGGCCGTCAGCGCGTCGAAGGGGCCGTAGGTGCCCTTCGGCTGCGCCTTCGCGTAGGCGAGCGCGGCGGCGAAGCGCTGCGCCCCGGTCTCGGTACGCGTCCAGGGGAACGCCAGCTCCTCGCACTCGGTGTCGAAGTAGAGCGGGTTGTCGATCGTCGCGTCAGGCGTCTCCCCGAGCACGGCGTGCGCGTAGAGCACGCCGAGCAGGGCGTACTGCCCGTGCGCGGCCGTCGCCACCGCGGCCGGGAAGTCGGCGCGCAGCGAGGGATCGTCGTCGCCGGCGAGGAGGATCGAGGCGATCCCATCCGGGCCGATCTTCACGCGCACCTTCTTGCCGGTGCTGTCGGTGAAGATGGTCCTCGCGGGCTTGCGATCGACACGCTCGAGGACCTTGCGCAGGTCCGCGACCGGATGGACGATGCCGGCGCAGGCGCCGGCGGCGCAGATCTGCTTGAGGATCCGCGGCACCGCCTGGTAGCTGGACTGGTCGAAGACATCGGGCCCGTTCGGGAGCACCGTCGAGTCGAGGATCAGCCCGGCGACGTTCTGGGGATAGGCGGCGGCGTAGCGCAGCGCGACCTTGGTGCCGTAGGAGGTCCCGTAGAGGACCAGCTTGGTGTAGCCGAGCGCCTGGCGCAGGGCCTCGATGTCGGCGACGGTGTCGTCGGTGGTGTAGAGGCCGCGGGTCGCGCCGATCTGGGCCGCGCAGTTGGGGATGATCACGCTCAGCGGCTGCGTGAAGGAGTTCAGCGCCGTGCAGGCCAGCGGCCCGGAGTCACCGGTCCCGCGCTGGTCAAAGACGATCAAGTCGTCGGTCGCCAGTCCGTCGGAGACGATCTGGGAGGCCGTAGCCGCGAACGGCAGCGCCGCCTGCCCGGGGCCGCCGGCGAGGGCCACGATCGCGGTCGTCGCGGCGCCGGTCGCCGAGAGCTGGCGGCGGATCGCCAGCGACACCGTTCCCGGGATCGCGCCGGTCGGGTCGAGCGGCACGATCAGATGGCCGCAGCCGAAGGTCGGCGCGTCGGCGCAGGTCGTGAAGGGGATGCTGCTGGTGGCCGCGGCAGCAGGTCCCGCCGTAGCGGCGATACCCACGGCAGCGGTGACCGCCGCGAGCAGCGCGGTCAGGGTGGCCTTACGGCGCATCGCGGCTGACCTTACAAGATCAAGCCCTTCGGTCCCGTAAGTTCCCGCCCACGCGCGGGCGGCGGTGGATATCGTGTCGGGGATGAGCGAGCAAGCGCGCGAGATCGTCCACGCCGAGGCGGCCCCGGCCGCTCTGGGCCCGTACAGCCACGCCGTACGGGTCGGCGCTCTGCTCTTCTGCTCCGGCCAGATCCCGCTCGACCCGGCCAGCGGCGAGCTCGTCGGCGGCTCCGTGGCCGATCAGGCACGCCGCTGCCTGGACAACTTGGCAGCCGTCTGCGCGGCCGCTGGGACGACGCTTGCGCGGGCGGCGCGGATCACGATCTACATGACCGACCTTGCGGGCTTCGGCGAGGTGAACGAGGTCTGCGCCGACGTCTTCACGACCGATCCTCCGGCGCGGGTTACCGTCGGTGTCGCGGCGCTGCCGCGCGGCGCCGCGGTCGAGATCGACGCGATCATCGCGCTCTGAGGACGGCCCGCCGCTGCCCGCGGTGCGTAGACTGAAGGGGTGAGCGCGACCACCGACGTCAAGGGCCAGATCGAAGAGGCTCTGAACAAGATCGCTGGCGAGGTGCCCGCGCTGGCGCCCCTGAAGCTGGTGTTCTCGGTTGTGCTGCGGGGTCGCGGCGACACCCAGCAGTACCGCGTGGAGCTGCCGGCGCGCAAGATCACGAAGGAGATCGCCACCGACGCCCGCGTCACCGTCGAGATGCCGCGCGCCTTCTTCAACGTGATGGTCGCCGAGGGCGCCAAGATCGCCGATTGGCGCGAGGCCTTCCAGTACGGGCAGGCCAAGGCGACCGGGGTGTCGCAGATCCTCAA
>DASXEZ010000073.1:0-10505 GCA_036489875.1 Solirubrobacteraceae bacterium
GGGGGCGCCGCTCCCGGGGGGGGGAGCTCCGCCCCGTGATGACCCGGTGGGTCAGCTGACGTCGTTAGGCGTCTTGAACGTGAGAGCGACTGAAGGCGTTCAGACCGCGCCGACGGGAACCGCTTGGGTGTCGGCGTCGGAGGCCCCGTCGGTGCGGGCCGCCTTTGAGCGTTGGTGGCTGTCGCGCGAGGAGATCAGCACGGCGGCGAGGATCGCTCCGGTGATGGCGAGGCCGGCGCCGACGAGGAACGCCCGGTCAAAGCCCTTGGTCATCGCCAGGGCCGTGCTGTGGATGCCGGCGTGGATCAGGCTTTGGGTGCGGCTGTTGGCGATGGTCGCGAGGATCGCGAGCCCGAGCGCGCCGCCGATCTGCTGGGAGGTGTTGATCAGACCGGAGGCCAGGCCCGCCTCGTGCGGCTCGGTTCCGGTCACGGCGGCGATCGTCACCGGCACGAAGGCGAACCCGAGGCCGAAGGCCGCGAGCAGCGACGGGCCGAGCACATCGGCCAGGAATGAACCACCTGTCGCCGGCACCTGGGAGAACCACAGCAGGCCACCGGCGACCAGCACCATGCCGGCGATCAACGGCAGTTTGAACCCGACGCGGGTGACGAGCTGGGACGCGACCCCGGCCGCGATGATGATCCCCACCGCCAGCGGGAGGTACGCGATCCCGGTTTTGACCGGCGAGTAACCCAGCACGTCCTGGAGGTAGAGCGAGATGAAGAAGAACATCGAGAACAGCGACATGCCGATCAACAGCCCGACGACGTTGGCGCCGCGCAGGGTCCGAAGCCGGAAGATCGAGAACGGCATCAACGGGTCACGCTGGCGCAGCTCGATCGCCACGAACGCGATCAACAGCACCCCCGCGGCGGTGAGACAGACGATCGTGCGGGTCGCGCCCCAGCCGACGTTGACCGCGTCGACGACGGCGTAGACGAGCAGCGCCAGCCCGCCGGTGACAGCCACCGCCCCGGGGATGTCGAACGAGTTGCCGGCCTGTTCGCGGCGGCTCTCACGGAGGATCCGTGGCGCCAGTGCGGCCGCGGCGATCCCGATCGGAACGTTGACGAACAGCACCCAGCGCCAGCTCAGCCCGCTGGTCAGGATCCCGCCCAGCAGCACCCCGGCGGCGCCGCCGGCCCCAGCGACCGCGCCCCAGATACCGAGCGCACGGTTGCGCTCGGCCCCGTCGGCGAACGTCGTGGTGATGATCGACAGCGCCGCGGGGGAGACGATCGCGGCACCCAGACCCTGGACGACGCGCGCGGCGATCAGCCACGTCTCGGACTGCGCCAGGCCGCCCGCCAGCGACGCGAGTGAGAATACGATCAGACCGAGCATGAACATCCGGCGGCGGCCCAGCAGGTCGGCCATCCGGCCGCCCAGCAGCAGAAAGCCGCCGAACGTCAGCGTGTAGGCGTTGACGACCCAGGTGAGGTCGTCGCGGGAGAAGTGCAGGTGGGCGCCGATCGACGGCAGCGCGACGTTGACGATCGAGGCGTCGATCACGATCACGAACTGCGTCATCGCCAACAGCACCAGCGCGAGATTCTTGGCGCGAGGCGTGAGCGCGCTCACAGGCTCATCCCCAGCATCCCGCCCAAGCCCGACAGCGACGCGAACGCAAACCGCTGCAGCCGCGAGGTTCGGATCGCGGTCGGGTGCGCGTTGAACAGCATCGCCACGTAGATCGCTTGACGCGGACTGTGAGGTATTCCGGCGCCCATCCTCCCGGTCGATGCCAGCGACGCCATATCGCGAAAGAACCCCTCGTTGTCGGCGGCGGGGCGGTGGCGATTGATGAACCTCACCGGCTCATCGTGTGTATTTCGCAGGGTGTGCCGGTGACCGGGAGCCGCTGCGGCGCGCTCCCCCGGCCCATAGGTACGCCAGGTGCCGTCGAGCTTCACATCAAGCCGGCCCTCGACGATCTCAAAACTGTCTTCAACATTGTCGTGCACGTGCACCGGGGGACTGGGGCTGTGGGGACCAAGCCAGCTATTTGCCTCAAGAACTTCGCCGTCGGTGTCCTCGGCGGTGTGCACGATCTCCCACCACATATCCATGCCCGGGCGAAAGTCGATGCGCCGGGTCGCGGCAACGTGGGTTGCAGGGTCAAGGGAAGCGGTATTCACAGGGGCTCCATTGGGTCGTTGGTCCTTTATTGGTTGCGACTGTTGCGACGGGTCGTCGTGAGATCGACGTGATGCAGCGCCGGCGACGGCGAGGCATCGCTTCTCTTAGTCATTCACCATGGTTGACAAGCTGGGAGAACCTTCTCACGGCGCCTGGCGTTTGTCAAGCAAGGTGAACTACAATCGTGTGGGACATGCCGAAGAGCCTCCAGATCCTTCTCCGCGACGCCCGCAGCGCGATCGAGACCGCCGTCCGCGCCGAGCTCGCACAGAACGGCTTTGGCGATGTCACGCCCGCGCAGTCCGCGCTCTTGCGCAACGTTGGCGACGACGGTGCTCGCCCCAGCGAGCTCGCCGCCCACGCCGATGTCACGCGCCAGGCCATCACCAAGCTCGTCGACGAGCTCGAGCGGCTCGATCTCGTCCGCCGCGACCCAGACCCAGACGACGGGCGCGGCGTGATCATCAGATACACCGACCGCGGACGCGCCGGCGTCGCGATCGCTCGCGACCGGATGCTCGCGCTCGAGCGCTCCTACGCCGCGCAGGTCGGCGCCGAGCGCTGGGCCGAGGTGCGCTCGACCCTCGAGACCCTATTCGGCGACGATTCCACGAGACGCTGAGCCACTCCCCGCTGCGCTCTAGAGTCCATTGTTCGATGAACGTAGAACTATCGGTCTTGGACCTCGCGCCGATCGGGCGGGGACAGACGGCGGCGGACAGCTTCTCTGGGTCCGTCTTGCTGGCGCGGCAGGCTGAACGCCTCGGCTATCAGCGCGTCTGGTACGCCGAGCACCACAACATGGCGAGCATCGCCTCGTCAGCCACGAGCGTTCTCATCGCGCACGTGGCGGCGCACACCGAGGTGATCAGGCTGGGGGCCGGCGGGGTGATGTTGCCGAACCACTCGCCGCTGGTGATCGCCGAGCAGTTCGGAACGCTCGCCGCGCTGTATCCGGGACGGATCGACCTGGGGCTGGGGCGCGCGCCAGGCTCGGATCAGAACACGATGTTCGCGCTCCGCCGCGACCCCAGCTCAGCGTCGAGCTTCCCGGATGACGTCAGGGAGCTTCAGGGCTACCTGCGCGGCGAGAGCCTGATACCGGGTGTCGACGCGGTGCCGGGCAAAGGCTCCAACGTCCCCCTCTACATTCTCGGCTCCTCGATGTTCGGCGCGAAACTCGCGGCGGCGTTCGGTCTGCCCTACGCTTTCGCGTCGCATTTCTCGCCCGGTCTGCTCGACCCGGCGATCGCCGCCTACCGACACGAGTTCCAACCCTCCGAGACCCTTGAGCGCCCGTATGTGATCGCCGGCGTCAACGTGCTGGCCGCGGACTCGATGGACGAGGCTCAGGCGCAACTGACGGCGATCAGGCGTACGCGCGCGATCAGCCTCTACGGCCGGCACCCTGGCGTGGACTCGAGCAGCATCACAGACGAGCAGGCCGATCAACTGCTCGCCGCCGGACTCGGCGCCCACGTCGACGAGATGCTCACCTTCACCGCCGCCGGCACCGCCACCGACGTCCACAGCTACCTCACCGAGTTCGCCGAGCGTGCCGGCGCCGACGAACTGATCACCGCCCATTACGCACCCGATATCGATGCGCGGCTGCGTTCGATCGAGCTCACCGCGACAGCGATGGAGCCGGCAACCAGTTAGCCCCTTGAAGGGGCCGTGGGTCAGCGACGTCGCGGCCTGGGGCGACTTGCTCGGCGCCTAAGCCGAACGCAGGCCTGCGGGTCGCGTCTCGAGACACCCCGCGAGTTCGCTCGGATCCGTGGCAAACGCGCCGGTCTGGCGGCGTTACGACGGAGGATCCCTTCCACGTCGAAGCAGGCGTCTATCGGGTCGCCTGACGCCCCTCCGTCAGCGGTTGATCCCGAGCGTCCGGCTTGTCATGGAAAGCGAGTGCTGCGGCGTGGGATGTGGTCGATCTTCAGACCCCTGGTCTGACGGTTGACCACCGTTGGAGGCACACGCGTGGCCTGCCAACGAAAGCGATCACGCCTCCGATCGTCCGCCAGTGCGTCTGACCACGAGAGATCATCCCAGCAGACGGGCGGCGGCGGCCCGCCATGCCGCTGGACTCGTGTACATGTGGGCGTGTGGGTGGGCGCCGGTGAGGGTGATCAGGCCCTCAAACGAGCTCATGCAGGCAACTCTCCCGCCGACGGACGCTCGCTGTTGATGATTGGCGCAGTCGGTCGCCGGCGCTACCTCTGCGACGATGCGCGGCGCCAGCAGTGCTCCGAGCGATGAGGACCACGCAGCATTGAAGAGCGGCGGCCGCTTCGGGCCAAGCAGTTCAGCGAGTGCGGATCACGAGCGTCCCCGCGAGGCGCTGTCGGATCGTTTGCCGGCGTGGCGACAGCAGTGCGGTCAACGCCATCAGCAGAGCGCCCGCCATCCCCCACAGGGCCTCTGACCCGTCGACGCTACGGATCCCGTGTGTTTTGTAGAACACCTCGCGTATCTTCATCTGCTGAGCATGGTCGCCAGCGTGTGGGCGCAGTAACTCCGTGAGCTGGGGCTCCAGCGCCAGCCTCTGAGCGCGGGCGGCATCGGATCGGGCTTTGAGCGGCGCCCTAAGGCGGCCGATCAGCAAACGCCACACGGCATCGACCATTGCGCCGACCGCGGCACTGCGGATGGTCACCGGTCCGCCGCTTTGCGCGTCGACTACCTGGATGCCGGCCACCCTCGCCCCAACGCCCCTCCAGTTGCGAAGGGGGGTCCCGTTCAGCGCCAGCGATGCCACCCGGAGCATCCGCCGGCCAAGCCTGGACTGTACGAACTTGGTCACGCTGCCGCGAGGGGAGCTCTCCTCAATCCCACGGGAGGCGGTCTCGTTGCTGCGACGCCGAACGCGCCACACCAGCGTCACGAGCCATGCACCGAACACAGCGAGGACGACCAGCAGATCAAGCGCCCCCGCCACGGCCCTCCGTCGCAGCGAAGCGACCTCAACATCAGTCCTAGAAACCAGCGACAACAACGCGCCTCCTCACCCCGCACATCGCCTGCCAGGCGACCCAGCGTTCGTTCCGTTCCGTTCGTGAGAAGTGAACCAAGTCCGTGGTCCGGACGCCCGCTTTGAGCAACTGCAGCCACGCACTTGGGGCGCTCGCTCGCGACGAAACAGCGTCGCTGCTCCGGTACGTCTGGGCCTGACGCGTCAGCGGTCGATGACGATTATGCGGTCTGGGGTGGGTCAGGTCTCGACGATCATGAGCGTCGCGCCGCCGGTGGCGAAGCTCGCGACATCGGCGCCGGCTGCCTGACCTTCGGAGGAGCCGAAGCCGCTGGCGAGCGCGTCGGCGTCGTCGAAGTGCAGCTCAGCCATGTAGTAGTAGGGCGCATGAGATCCGTCGGGGCTGCCAAGGACATGGCCGTGATCAAAGCGCCGCAGCCCGGGGACCTTTTCAGCCAGCGGGGCGTGGGTCTGTGTGTAGTGAGCGTCGAAGGCAACGGGATCCTGCGGCGGTCCGTAGAGAACAACGAGCTTGGCGGGCATGGCTCCTCCTTGATCGATTGGGCGGTCTGATCCTATGGCGCGGCCACAGGCCGGGAAAGTGCCCGCCCGCTTTGCCAGCCGTCCCAACACCTGCTTGGCCCGAGCTCACCACCGAGAGCCGTCAGCTCTTCTTTGAGTGCTCTCGGTGGATTCCAACACCCGTCTATCTGGCGCCGGGGGTCAAGCGGCATCAAACCTCCGATACACCCCAATCGACCTCAGCGCTTGCAGAGGTCCAGTATTTGCTGGGCCAGTCGTCGTCGAAGGTGAACGTCAACCCCAACGCAACGCTCCACGGCAAGTCTGCGATCCAGCTCACCTTCGACGGTGGTCGCTTCAGCTACTGGATCTCGCCCCGCACCTATCAGCCGCTGTAGAGCGAGGACCGCTCTGGCGCAGCTCCTCCGCGGTCCACGCTCGCTTTGTCTTTCAGAAACGAGCCTGCCCAAGCACCTGCTCTGCGACGAGCGGATCAGGCACGGCAGTCACGTTCGGCACGCTAGCTGCGGCTGTGGCGCCCATTCAGACGGCGGCGTATGGTCGCCCGCGGAAGCTGGTAGTGGGTCTTTGATGTTCTCGTGCGTTTAGAGGCCTAGCTTGCGCACGCCAGCTTCGTCGAGGCCAAGTAAATGACCCACTTCGTGGCGGACGGTCTCAATGATCTTCGCACGTAGAAGCGGCTGATCTCTGCCGAAGTCACGCGTGAGGGTGTCCCGGTAGATGAAGATCTGATCGGGAGCGTCGTTGGCCTCGCCCCAGGGAAACCAGCGGGCGACCTGACTGAGGCTCTGCGCGCCTGGCGCGAACATTCCATACGCATGGTGTGCGGCACCGTCATCCGAAACGGTGACGGCAACACCGCGCAGTTGGGCCTCAACCTCCGGTGGGAGCGCGTCGAGAGCAGCGCGGACCGCTGCCTCAAAGTCAGCTTCGGAATGGATCGGCGCGTTCGCGGGAAGGTCTGGGCCAGGATTCGCTGCGGCGGCTCGCTCAGCGTCGCTCGCGAGCCTGTCGACTTTGTCCTCGAGCGCCTCGAAGGACTCCTCATCCATGCCTTTGATGTCATCGTCTGAAGGGCTCACCGGGTTGCAGACTACCGACGCTCCAGACGTCCGAAGGCGCTCGCTCTGGGACGGTTGGATCAGCCGAACTGGCGGCTAGCGGTTGCCGGCGCGGTCGCTTCCTCCAGTTGAAGCTCGCCGGAGCGGGTAGCTCAACCAGCACAGCGGTGCTCGTCGCGTTCTTCATCGCTGCCGGGCTCATCGCAAGCCTCTGCGGCGCTCATCACCTGGGTGGTTATCGGCCGGCTGCTCAAGGACCAGCGCCGGACGCTTCGGGAAATGACTCCTGAGAGCCGCCGGGCTGTCTATCGCCAGACCGCGCTCACGTATACCGTGGTCGGCGGGTACTTTGCGCTGATGATCGTGCATCCGTTCGGGCTACGGAACACCTTCACCTATTGCCTGATCATCCCGATCCTCGCGTGCGTCCCCCTCGGCACGACTCATCGTCGGTCTGCGAAGCCGCAAAGGACCCAAGCGGCCTCCGCACCCCGGACACCGTCCCTGAGCGGTGCCGTGTCGCGCATCGACGCGGCCAAGTCGGCCAATACGCCTCCGAGGCTCACAGACGCGACAGCTGAGGGACTCACTTTCATCAGCAAGCCGCGGCCGCTCCGACGCGCGCTTGGCGACGGGAAGGATCCTCAGCCCACGGTCGCTAGGTAGTTCTTGAGGACCTGCGCCGCGACGTGCGGGGTGCGTTCTGGCATTAGCGGTTGAGTGTGGCGGCCGTGGATGAACTGCAGGCCGCCGACGATGATCCAGGCTCGCAACAGATCGCCGCTCACCCGCTCGGTCTGAGGCGGCCGGCCGGTGTAGCCGTGGACAAATGCGCTGGCGAGCTGGTCAGGGATGCCGCTTGCCCACAAGTCCATCAGTGCGATGAACGCAGCCCGGCCGAGATCGAGCCCGAACGGCGAAACCGACGCTGTCTCCCAGTCCAGTAAGACCCCGACGCCGGTCTGGCTCTCCAAATAGTTGCCGCCTCCGGGATCTCCATGCGTCACCACCAGTCGATCGCCCCCGGCGATCCGCGCAATCGCACCGGAGATCTCATCCACCAGATCTGCCCTCAGTAACGGCTCCACCAGCTGTAGCCGCGTTCGATGGTCGGCGACGAAATCCGCCGTCGTTGTGCGAGGAAACGGGCAGCCGGCGATCGGGATGTCGACCAGTGCCGCGAAGTCTCGGCCGCATCTCGCCCAACCCTCTGGCGTGACTGGCGCCACGCCAGCTTCATATGAGATGACCAGAAGCCGCCGACCTTCGCGCGTACCTGAACCGATCACATTCGGGACGGGGACGCCATGCGCGGCCAAGAACCGCAGCGCGCGCTCCTCGTCGGCGAGCCGACCGTGCTCGCCCTCGATCTTCACGACGACCCGCCGCTGCCCGACCCAGCCAAACCGGGTCTCGTTCTTCGACCCGCCACGGGCCAGATCACCGAGCTCGACCAAGCGCCCGTCACCTAACGCAATCGCGGCCACCCGGCCACCCTATCCGCCCGTGACACTCCGGCTTTCCACGACCGCGATGAGACCTCTCGCATGAGAGCTTGGCGACGGGAGCATGCGTGCGGTTCGAATTGGCGTCGAACGGCTGTCCGTGGCACGAGTAGACGCTCAAGGCTTTCGCCGTGGTGTCGATGCGCGGTTGAGGCTTTCGTGGGGGTGCCGAGGTGATGCAGCGTCGACAATTGACCGCCCTGATCATGAGCGCTGGCTTGGCCCTGGCGATTCCGGCATGCGGGCAGGCCGGTCAGCACACATCACCAGCGCGTAGCACCACGCGACGCGCGGGCTTTAACCCGGGGGGCGTTCCGAACTCCACACGCGTTCATACGCGTCGGCGGACCGCCCTGAAGCTTGCGGGTGACGCGGTCCATCAGGTCGCGGGGCTGACCGCGAACTTCGTAGCTGAGCGCACCCGAGTGAACCGTATGTTGGCACGAGAGAACCAGCTGTCGCGTCGTCGGGTGCCCGCCGTCTGCGGTGCACAGCTCCGGCGCGCGGGTGAGAACGACGCCTTCAGCGTCCAGGTGCTCTCCGTGCTCATCCTCCAAGCACGTGCGCTGAAGGCGCCTTACATTTCCTTCAGCCGGGGGCTGCAGGCGATCGCCCTCACCGGCGCGCTGCGGCGGGCCGCCGGTGACTCGGTCGCGGTGCGCTCACAGCTGGCCGATCTGGCCGAGGCGGATGCCGACCCGTGCGCGATCGCGAGCCAATGGCAGACGCACAACTGGTCTAATAACTGGCCAGCCGTTTACGCCCCGGCCCTCGCGAGCCGTAGTCTGCAGGAGCGACTCAGCAAGGACGGTGCGGCTGCTGTGCGCCAGCTCGAAGCCGCGGGTATCTCCGTTGTGGTGGCCCAGGACTTCGCGACCGCGGTCGACCCACTTCAAACCACCTAACGCGCCACAACCACGCCGAGCCTCAACGAGCAGACGGGCGCCTTCGCCATGCAACGCCCGGTCTCGCAGCGAGGGTTGCGCCGACAACACGTCTCTAATCCCGACGGGCTGCCCAGGCCGCGGTGGCCGGTCTCGTCACTTCGTGTAGGGATGGCGAGCCGCTGGCGTCGGGGCGATCGTGGGCTTCGGGCGCCATCGCGCAGTTGCGGTGGTGGACGCGGCTCAGACGGTCTGGATGATCCCGTCGACCAACCAGAGCAACCCTAGGAGCACGAACATCCCGCCGAGCACGACGTACAGCATCGGTGACTGCGTGCGCGTCATCCCTCGCGCCTGTTGCCACGTCGGGATGCGCTCCCGATTCACGATCATCGCCGCGCCGAACACGAGAAGCACGGGGCCGAAAACGAGCCAGAAGACGTCCATGCGTAAGAGCTTCCCGCCATACGGCCGCGACTATCACCGGGCGGCACCGTGAGAACGCCCCTAGGCCGCGACACGCCGTACCTGGCCCTAACGCCGAGGGCGGCAGCTCGCTCGCGTGTCCTCGAAGGTGACAAGGGTGGATCCGCTGAGGCGCGGCGTGTCGGCGACCAGATTGAGCTTCGCGCGACTATCGCCCGCGACTGCGGCGCGCCCGTAGGCTCAGCCGGGATGACACCGGACCCAGGGAGTACACGGACTCTGTTCGAACTTGAGCCGCCCGGCCGCGAGGTCTCTCCCGGCATAATCGGAACGCTAGCCCGCGGCGGAGGCACCCTCGTCGGTGTGATCGTCAACGGCATGATCAGAACCTGGCTCGCCGACGGCGAGGGCCAGCTCACCCTCGTGATGTGGCCGAGGAACTTTCGAGCCCGGTATGACCCCCTCGAGATCATCGATCACCACGGCCAGGTCATCGCGCACGGTGGTCGCGTGGTGCTGCTCACCGGCGGCTATCTCAAAACCAAGGACCCCCGCTCGCTGGGCCACCGACAGGTCTTCTCGGCTTGGCAGGCATCCGACGCCAACGACCGCGGGCGCTGATAGGCGGAAGCGTCCGAACCGCTTCGTCAAGACGACCGCTTCACGAAGCGGCAGCCGGTCGCACGCATGTTCTTGATCACTTCACCGCGGAGGAACTGGCTCTGATCACCGGTCGCTGAGTGCGTCGGCGCAGGCGGTGAGGTCGGCGTAGAGGCGTCGTCGTTGGTCGGGGTCGAACGGGGTGAGCATCTGTTCTTGGATGGCGGCGACAGCGGCTGAGGCGCCGGTGAGGCAGCGTGCTCCGTCGTCGGTGAGGGTGAAGCGTTCGTGGCGACCGCCGCCGTCGCTGTGGACGAGGTTGGTGCTTTTGAGCGTGGCGAGCAGTCGGTGCATCGCTTGGCGGGAGACG
>DASXEZ010000118.1:0-39765 GCA_036489875.1 Solirubrobacteraceae bacterium
GCTGGTATCTGATCGACCGCGGCACGATGGCGGTCCTGATCGACGGCTTCGAGGTCAACGAGCTCACGCGCGGGGACAGCTTCGGCGAGCTGGCGCTGCTGCGCGAGCGCCCGCGTGCGGCGACGGTGCGCGCGCTCACCGAGGTCGGGCTGCTCGCGCTCGAGCGCGACGCCTTCCTGACGGCGATCGCCGGCGGCGAGGTGGAAGTGCGCGGGGCGCTCGGGTCGCAGGAGCGCACCGCCGACGCCGACCCAGCCGAACTGCTCAGCCGGACCGCGCTGCTCTCGGGACTCAGCCGCCGCGAGATCGCAGACCTCGCCGCGACCGCAACCCGGCGCGCGGTCAATGCCGGCGGGGCGATCGTCGCCGAGGGCGACAGCGACGATTCCTACTACGTGCTCCTCTCCGGACGCGCCCGTGTGAGCGTCGCCGGCGAGGAGCGGACCGAGCTGCTCGCCGGCGACGGCTTCGGCGAGATCGCGGTGCTCCACCGCGTGGCGAGGACCGCGACCGTCACCGCCGCCGAGGATTGTCTGCTGCTCGCCGTACCCGGCGAGGCCCTCCGCACGGTGCTGGCGACGCGCGGCGGGCTGCTCGGTGAGCTCGTCGGACCGCCCGAGACCGTTCCCGAAGTCAAGACCGTCGAAGATAAAACCAGCGAGCCCGCGGGTCGTCGAAGCGACGAGCACGCGAGGCCGATCGAAATCGAGGAGGAAGGCCGTGTATAGGACCGTCGTTGTCGGGGCCGATGATTCGACCACCGCGCGCGAAGCAGTGATGGTGGCAGCAGACGTCGCCCAGGCCGGGGGCGGCAAGCTTCACATCGTTACGGCCTATGACGCGCGGTCGGTCACGGTCGAGCACCTACCCGCGGACGTTCGCTACTCCGCCGATCACCCGGCCGAGGCGCTCCTGCGCCGGCTCTCCGACCTCGTCGCCGAGCGCGGGCTTGAGCCCGTCGTGCACGCCGCCGAAGGCGACGCGGCGGACGCGATCGTGCGCGTCGCCGAGGACGTCGAGGCGGATCTGATCGTCGTCGGCAACAAGGGCATGAAGGGCGTGCGGCGCGTGTTGGGAAGCGTTCCCAACTCGGTCGCGCACAAGGCTCCCTGCTCGGTCCTCATCGCCGACACGACCTCGGCGGCCTGAGCCGCCCCAAGGAGGTGACGCCGGCGGCGGCGATCGCCGCCGGCGGGCCCGGATCGGCCTTCGCGCCAGCCCACCCCTCGAGTCGGGGCGGTCCACTAGCATCGCGCTGATCGATGCGCCGGCGTGCCTGGCAGAGGAGGAAGCGGCTGCTGCTCGCGGGGGTCACCGCCGCCACGATCGCGCTCGGACTGCTCGCCTACGCGACGGGCCTGCTCTACCCCCTCGAGTCACACTCGGTCAACGAGCGCTTCTCGCTCCGTGGCTCGCGGCCGGGGCTGGTCAAGGACTTCGCGGTTGTCGGCGTGGACGAGACGAGCTTCGACTACTTCAACAAGCGCAAGATGGCGGCCAACTGGCCCTTCGAGCGCCGCTACCACGCGGTTGTCATCAACCACCTGCTGGCGGCCGGCGCGAAGGTGATCGCCTTCGACGTCCAGTTCACCCAGCAGACCGACCCCACCGACGATGACGCGCTGATCGAGGCGCTCGGGCGCGCGCGACCGACCGTGCTGGCAACGGAGGCGGTCGCCAAGAACGGGACCACCGGCGTGCTCGGAGGCCCGGCCGTCGAGCAGCAGTTCGGCGTCCACGTCGGCGACTCGACGGTGATCCCCGACTCCCAGGGGGTGATCCGCGATATGCGCTACTCCTACCAGGGACTCGACACCTTCCCGGTTGCGATCGCCTCGATCTACGCCGGCCACGCGATCCCCTCCAGTGAATTCGGCGGCGCCCGGGGGCATGCGGTGATCGACTATCCGGGGCCGCCGGGAACGGTCCCCTACCTCTCCTACTCGAGCGTCTACTCGGGCCGGTTCCCCCACTCGGCCGTGCGGGGCAAGGTCGTCATCGTAGGCGCCTCGGCGCCGGCGCTCCAGGACGTCCACACCACCCCGACCTCGGGTGGCGAGCTCATGATCGGGCCCGAGATCCAGGCGGATTCCGCCGCCACCGTGCTCGCCGGAATCCCGCTCCGTAACGCGCCGGGTTGGCTGAACGTGCTCCTGATCGTCTTCTTCGCGGCCGCGACGCCCCTGCTCAGCATCCGCCTGCGGCTCTCGCTGACGTTGTTCCTCTCGGTGCTCGTGGCGGCGCTCTACACGGCCGCCGCCCAGATCGCCTTCGACAACGGCACGATCCTCTCCTACACCTATCCGCTCGTGGCGATGGTGCTGGCGATCATCGCGACGCTCTCGATCGTGCTCCTTGGCGAGGCCTTCGAGCGCCAGCACGCGCGCGACATCTTCGCCCGCTTCGTCCCCCCCGGCGTCGTCGACGAGGTGCTCGCCCGCACCGACGACGACTTCCGTCTCGGCGGCGTCGAGAAGGACTGCACCGTCCTCTTCAGCGATCTGCGCGGCTTCACGAGCTTCTCCGAGACCCAGCCGGCGAAGAAGGTGATCGAGGTCGTCAACTACTACCTCAACGAAATGACCGAGGCGATACTGGCCGCCGGGGGTACGCTGATCTCCTATATGGGCGACGGCATCATGGCTGTCTTCGGGGCGCCGATGGACCAGGCCGACCACGCCGACCGCGCGCTGGTGGCGGCGCGCGAGATGATGGGCCCGCGCCTTGAGCAGTTCAACGGCTGGCTTCGCCAGCAGGGTTATGAGTCCGGGTTCCGCATGGGGATCGGCCTCAACAGCGGCACCGTGATGGCGGGCAACGTGGGCGCCGAGGCGCGCGTGGAGTACACGGCGATCGGCGACACCACCAACACCGCCTCGCGCCTGGAGGGTCTCACCAAGGGCACCCCGCACATGCTCTTCATCTCCGACACCACGCGCGAGCGGCTGCACGAGACGCCCGAGGACCTCGTGTTCGTGGACCACTTCGAGATCCGCGGACGGGTGGCCAAGATGGCGGTCTACTCGCTGCCCGACCCCGAGAGCGACTTCAGCGGCCCGACACACTCGAGCGTCGCCGGGTCCTCCACGGCGGAGTAGGCTCGCTCCGACGCCCGGCACGGAGGCGACTGCGTGAACCCCGCTGAGATCGAAACCTCCCTGATCGACGCGATCGTGGCGCTCGCAGCTGAGCGCCTCCAGCCCGACGAGTTCGTCCGCGGCGAGCCCTTCATCCGCCAGTACTACCGCTGGGTCCCGGTCGAGGACCTGGCCGAGCGCAGCACCGCCGACCTCGCCGGCGCGGCGGTCGCGCTGTGGGAGTTCGCCCAGGTGCGGGCGCCCCGTGAGACCAAGATCCGTATCTACGACCCGGTCCTGGAGCGCGACGGATGGCAGTCGCCGCACACGATCATCGAGGTGCTGAGCGACGACATGCCCTTCCTCGTCGACTCCGTCGCGATGGAGCTGCGCCGCGTCAGCGTCGGCATCCACCTGATGGTCCACCCGGTCCTGGGTGTCGTGCGCGACAGCGACGGACGCCTGCGCGACGTGCTCACGGCGGATCGAAACGGCGGCGGCGAGCAGCTCGAGTCGGTGCTGCACCTGGAGGTCGATCGCGAGGGCGACGCGCAGGCGCTGGCGGCACTCGAGGCGGGGCTGGCCGACGTCTTGGCGCAGGTCCGAGCGGCGGTCGAGGACTGGCCACTGATGCGGGTGCGACTCGCGGAGATCGCCGGCTCGTTGACGTCGGAGAGCGCGACCGCTTCGGCCGATGAGGTCGCCGAGAGCCGGGCCTTCCTCGAGTGGCTGGTCCAGGACCACTTCACCTTCCTCGGCGCGCGCGACTATGCGCTCGTCGCCACCGACGCCGGCGAGGCGCTCGAAGCGGTCGCGGGCAGCGGGCTCGGCATCCTGCGCGAGGGCCGCAAGCGGCCCGAGCAGCCGTCGGCGCTCTCGGAGCGGGCGCGAGCGATCGCCCTCTCGCCCCAGCCGCTGGTGCTGACCAAGGCCAACTCGCGCGCCACGGTCCATCGCCCGTCGTTCCTCGACTACGTCGGCGTCAAGCTCTTCGACGCGCAGGGGCGCGTCAGTGGCGAACGGCGCTTCCTCGGCCTCTACACCTCGCTCACCGACAAGGAGCCGGCGCAGACGATCCCGATCCTGCGCGGCAAGCTGAACTTCGTGATCGCCCGGGCCGGCTTCGCCCCGGAGAGCCACGACCGCAAGGCGCTGCTGGACATCGTCGAGTCCTACCGCCCGCGCGATGAACTCCTGGCGCTCGAGCCCGAAGAGCTGTTCGAGACGGCGATGGGGATCCTCGCGCTCGGCGAGCGCCAGCGGGTGCGCCTGTTCGTGCACCGCGACCCGTTCGGGCGCTTCGTGTCCTGCCTGGTCTTCGTTCCCCGCGACCGCTTCAACACCGAGAACCGCCAGCGCATCGGCGCCGCGCTGAGCGAGGCCTTCGGCGCGAGCCTGCAGGACTGGTCGCTGCTGTTCTCCGAATCGGTGCTCGTGCGCGTCCACTACGTGCTCGCGGTCGAGCCCGGCGACACCCCCACGCCCGACACCGCGGAGCTCGAGGCCGAGCTCGTGGCGCTCACCGCCACCTGGGGCGATGAGCTGCGTGCGGACCTCATCGAAGAGCTCGGAGAGGAGGACGGCAGCGAGCTCCACTGGCGCTACGCGGAGGCCTTCCCGCCCGCCTACCGCGCCGACTGGAGCGCGCGCGCGGCGGTGGCCGACATCGAACGGGCGCAGGAGGCGCTCGCGAGCCGCTCGCTCGGGATCCGTCTCTACCGCCAGGGGGCCGGCAACGAGCCCGGCCTCGTGCGCTGCAAGCTCTTCAGCGCCAGTGAGGCGATCTCGCTCTCAGACATCCTGCCGATGCTCGAGAACATGGGCGCGCGGATCGTCGACGAGCGTCCCTACGCGCTGACGCCGCGGGGCACGCCGCCGGTGTGGGTCTATGACCTCGGCCTGGCGACCGAACGCGCCGCGCGCTTCGACACCGCGCAGGTCCGCGTCCGCTTCCAGGAGGCCTTCCTCGGGGTCTGGCAGGGGGTCTATGAGAACGACGCCCTCAACCGGCTCGTGCTCGAAGCCCAGCTGCGTGGCCGCGAGGTGATGATCCTGCGCGCGGTCACCAAGTACCTCCGTCAGGCGGGGACAGCGCTGAGCGACGGCTACCTGCAGGAGGCGCTGGTCGCCAACGCCGAGATCGCACAGCTGTTGGTGGCTCTTTTCCGCTCCCGCTTCGACCCCTCGCGCCGAGACGACGAGGAGGCCGAGCGCACGGCATCGGCGATCTCCTGGGCGATCGACGCGGTCGAGAGCCTCGACTTCGACCGCATCCTGCGTGGCTACCTCGCGGTCGTCTCGGCGATGACGCGAACCGACTTCTTCCAGGCCGGCGACGACGGCTCGCCCAAGCCGTCGCTGTGCTTCAAGCTCGACCCGGCCAAGGTGCCGCTGCTTCCGCATCCGCTGCCGAGCTTCGAGATCTTCGTCTACTCGCCGCGCGTCGAGGGCGTGCACCTGCGCGGCGGGCGGATCGCACGCGGAGGCCTGCGCTGGTCCGACCGCCGCGAGGACTTCCGCACCGAGGTGCTCGGGCTGATGAAGGCACAGATGGTCAAGAACGCGGTCATCGTGCCCTTCGGCGCCAAGGGCGGATTCGTCGTCAAGCGCCCACCGGCCGGCGGCGCCGAGGCGCTGCACGAGGAGGTGGTCAACTGCTACCGGACCTTCGTCTCGAGCCTTCTCGACATCACCGACAACATCGTCGGCGAAGAGGTGGTGCCACCGCGCGAGGTCGTCCGTCACGACCGCGACGACCCATACCTGGTCGTGGCCGCCGACAAGGGTACCGCCACCTTCTCCGATATCGCCAACGCGATCTCGGCTTCGCGCTCCTACTGGCTCGGTGACGCCTTCGCCTCCGGTGGCTCGGTCGGCTACGACCACAAGAAGATGGGGATCACCGCCCGCGGAGCGTGGGAGTCGGTCAAGCGCCACTTCCGCGAGCTCGGACGCAACATCATGGCCGCCGACTTCACGGTCGTCGGGATCGGCGACATGTCCGGCGACGTGTTCGGCAACGGCATGCTGCTGTCCCCGCACATCCGCCTCCTGGCGGCGTTCAATCACGCCCACGTCTTCATCGATCCCGACCCCGATCCATCGGCGAGCCGCACCGAGCGCCAGCGCCTGTTCGAGCTGCCGGGGTCTGCCTGGAGCGACTACGACCCCGCGGTGATCTCCTCCGGCGGCGGCGTCTACCCCCGCAGCGCCAAGTCGATCTCCCTGTCGGAGCAGGCGCGCTCGGCGCTCGGCGTCGAGGCTACGGCGCTCGCGCCCGACGATCTGATCCGCGCGCTGCTGCGAGCGCCCGTCGATCTGCTCTGGAACGGCGGCATCGGCACCTACGTGAAGGCCGCGGCGGAGACCAACGCCGAAGTTGCCGACAAGGCCAACGACAGCGTCCGCGTCGATGCCCCCGAGCTGCGCTGCCGTGTCGTTGGCGAGGGCGGGAACCTCGGCTTCACCCAACGCGGACGGATCGAGTATGCGGGCGGCGGCGGCATGATCAACACCGACGCGATCGACAACGTCGGCGGCGTCAACTGCTCCGACCGCGAGGTCAACATCAAGATCCTCCTCGACGCCGCCGTGCGTGCCGGCGCGCTGACGGCCCCCCAGCGCAACGAGCTGCTGATCGAGATGACCGAGGAGGTCGCCGAACTCGTGCTCCGCGACAGCTACACGCAGAACCAGTCGCTCAGCCTCGCCGTCGCGCAGGCACCGCAGATGCTCGATGTCCATGCCCGCATGATCCGCGGGCTCGAACAGAGCGCGGGCCTCGAACGTCAGCTCGAAGCGCTCCCTGACGAGGACGAGATCGCGGCGCGACGCGTGCGCGAGGAAGGTCTGCGCGCTCCTGAGCTCGCCGTCCTCATGGCCTACGCGAAGATCGCCATGAACGCTGCGCTCGTGGACTCCGACCTACCCGAGGATCCGTATCTGGAGCGCGAGCTCGACCGCTACTTCCCGGCGCCGCTACCCGAGCGGTTCCCCACGCAGCTGCGCGGCCACCGCCTCGCGCGCGAGATCATCACCACGCACGTCACCAACGACTTCGTCGACACCGCGGGCATCAGCGCCGGCTACCGCCTGACCGAGGAGACCGGCGCGAGCGTCGCGCACCTGGCGCGCTCCTACATCGTCGCCCGCGAGGCGTTCGCCGTGCGCGGATTCTGGGCCGACGTGGAGGCGCTCGACAACCTCGCCGACGCGAACACCCAGCTCGCCCTGCTGCTCGAGGGCCGCAAGCTGCTCGAGCGTGCAACCCGCTGGATTCTGCGAAACCGGACGAGCCCGCTCGACATCGCCGCGACGATCGAGCACTTCGCTCCGGGAGTGGCGGCGCTCAGCGAGGTGCTCCCCGCCGTGCTCGAGGGCTCCGACCGCGACGCCTACGACGAGATGCTCGGCCGCTTCGAGGCGGGCAACGTGCCGCCCGAACTCGCGTCACGCGCGGCCGCCATGGGCGGCCTGCTCGCCGCGCTCGACATCGTCGAGGTGGCGAGCGCCTCGAAGCGACCGGCCGCGACGGTGAGCAGGGCCTACTTCCGTCTCGGCAGTCGCCTCGGCCTCCACTGGCTTCGCGACCGCATGACCGAGCTTCCCCGCTCGAGCCGCTGGCAGGGCCTGGCGCGCGCGGCGCTACGCGAAGACCTCGGCGAGCTCCAGCGAACGCTGACGACGGAGGTCCTGATGAGCTCGGCGGCCGACACTCCCGCCGAGGTGGCGGCGCAGGAGTGGGAGGCCACCAACGCCGAGGTGGTTGCCCGCTGCCTGCGCCTGATCGCCGAGATCCGCGCGACGCGAACCTACGACGTCACGACCCTCTCCGTCGCCCTGCGCGAGGCGCACAACCTGCTGCGCGCCGGCGCCTGAGCGTCCCGCTCAGGCCTCGAGACCCTGGAGCCAGTCGTCCTCGTCGTCGTCGGCGAAGTGGACGTGGAACTCCTGGGTCGCGTCACTGAGATCCTCGTCAGCGCCGGCTTCGGGGGATCCGTTGGCGCCCGCGTGCTCGTCGGGCACAACGCGCAACTCGTGCTCACGGGGCGGCGAAACGACGATCGGATGGCTCCGCGTGACCGGCGCCAGAGCCTCCTGCTCCTCCCGCGCCACCTCAGCGGGATCTGCTCCGCGGCGCCGCTTCAGCTCCAGGTGTTCGCGGATCGCGTCATCAAGGTCACCCATCAACGACAGCCTAACGCCTCCCGCGACCATCTAGACTTCACGAGGCGACGGCCAGTGCGGACCGACGCAAGCGGGGCTATAGCTCAGTTGGGAGAGCGCCTGGATCGCACCCAGGAGGTCGGGGGTTCGAGTCCCCCTAGCTCCATCGGCGAGATCGCCTTGTCTCGCCGCCTCGCGCGACGTGCGGTCGCGCACCGTCGGTGTTTCGTCGGTAGCGGCGAGAAAGCGCTGGAGGAACCTCGCTTCCCGAGCAGCCAGAATCGGATCCTCGGCGGACCGTCGCCGCTCCGCATGGGAGGTGAACAGCTTCCATCACATCTACGGAAACAAACGAGTTGGCCCAGACCTCTGCCCTCCGCCCACGCCCTCGATGCTCAGGGGGTAAGTATGCTGAACTGGTAGTCGTCGAAGGGCAGGATGCTTGTATTTTGCGGGTTGAAGACGGTGACCTCGAACTCCCCTGGTCCCCTATCGACGACACTCACGTATCCCACCACCGCCGTTCCGGGTGTATTGACCGTACCGAACGCGATAGTCGCAGGACTGCCCAGGAATTTCACCTCGTAGTCGCCCGTGGTGAGCCGCTCTGCCTGCACTGGTTGTCCGCTGCAGTTGTAACCGCCGACGTTGGTGAAGGTGGCCGGGAAGCTTGCCGAGGCGGGTATTGTGGCGAAGCCCTTGATCTGCCCCGTCAGCGAACTGCAGTCGTCCCTCGTGTAGCCGGAGGCGGCAATCCCACCCAAGCTGGCGGCATCGGTCGCGTTAATAGCATTGGCTGCGTTGGTTGCGGTCGTTGCGTTGGTCGCATTCGTTGCGTTGGTCGCATTCGTCGCAGTCGCTGCGCTGCTTGCGCTGGTTGCGAAGGCGACGTGGCCGGAGGCGACCTGGCTGGCAATGTAGGTCTTGTCGGCGGCGTTGATCGTCAGCTTTGGCTTGTGCTTCCGCATGGGGGGCGGCGACTTCCCACCCCTCGCCAACGAGTCCGCAGCGAGAGCCGAGCCGCCGCCCACCGCAAGGATCAGGGCGAGCGTCGAGACCACGTTGGCGTACGACAGTGGGCGACGCGTCCGCGTCGTGGGGCCTTCCTGGTTGGATTGAGGCACCGCGTTGACCCTCCTGGGATCGTGGGCTTGGGCCGCGGCCTCTGGGTGAAGGGCGCAACCCACTGGCTGAAGCGTGCGAGCGTGAGCAGCAGCGCGACGGATACGACCTACGGCTCTGGAACAAGGACGATGCTGCCTTCGCCTGAAGAGGGATTCGGGGCGCCACTGACGAAGGCGGTGCACTTGATGCTGAGCCTGTCGCCTTGGACCGCGGTAACAGAGCCCTGAACAACCAGGTCAACGAGTGCGTCGGAGGTTGTCTCCTTCGGGAACGTTGTCTCAGACACGTATAAGTCGGTTCCCGGCGCGGCCGTCAGGTCGATGATGTCGTAGAAGAGCGCGCCGTCGCCCTGCGGAACGGGATCGTCTCCCTCGACCTGCCCAAGCACGAGAAACCTGCCTGTCGATGGCGCCGTCGCGGACACGACGGTCGGGCTGCCCACGAGTGACTGCTGTCCGCTCGTCGCGGTGACGATTCCGCCAACCTCCGGCGCGCCGGCAGACCCGGTCGGGCCAGCGGGCCCGACGGGGCCAGGTGGCCCTGCAGGCCCGACTGTTCCATTCCTACCGTCGTGGCCGCGGAGTTGCTGCAGCACACCTGGCTTGATCTGCGATGCGCTCGTGATCACGTAGCGATGGTGCGTCATCGCCCACGCAGCGGTCCCGCCCCCACCGACCGCTACGACCAGTGCGAGCGTCGCCACAACGCTTGAATACGACGCCCGTCTCGGCAAGTCTTACCCCTGTTTCCGTTTCCCAGTGGCGAGGGGCGCCAATCCCGTCGCCTCTGCTGCGGTCGATCGGCGGCTACTACAGGAACGTCGGTCTCGTGACGGCTCTCAGCGCTCGTTGGAGCGGGTGCGTCTCGCGCGCCTCTACGAGCGGCGTGCCAAGACGAAGGGCATGGTGGTTGTGTGCTCTCCGCCGGCTATGGCGTCACGACCGCGAAGGGAAAGTCGGCCGCCGTGCCGTCGTGGAACAAATACACCTGAAACTCGCCGGCACCGACCTGGCTGAAGCTCACGTTCGTGTCCGCCATTCCGTTCCCTGGCACACCGACGCCATTACCGACAGCGATCGTTACGGGACTCCCGACGAAGTTGACGTCATAGACCCCGATGTTGGCCCGGAAGACTTGGATCGCCTGGCCGCTGCAGTTGTAGCCCCCAACGGTGATGGGGGTTGACGAGAACGTGGGCGAAGCGACGACGAGTACAAATCCCTTCACTTGTCCCGTCTGCGACGCGCAGTCGTTGTGGGTGTAGCCGCTGGCCAATGTCCCTCCGAGCGAAAGAGCGTTGGCCGCCGTCGTCGCGTTGGTGGCGTTTGTGGCGGTCGTGGCGCTGGCGGCGGAATTTGCCGTTGTGGCGGACGCGGCCGATGTCGCGAACGCGACGTGACCCGAGGAGATCTCCGAGCTGATGTAAGCCTTGTCCGAACTGTTGAGCGTAAGCTTGGACTTGTGCTTCGGCGGCTTGTGCTTTGGCTTGCTCGCTCCGCTGAGCGAGCCGGCCGCGAACGCCGACCCCCCGCCGACCGCGAGCACGAGCGCGAGCGTCGCGACGACATTGGCGTAGGACAATCGGCGGCCGGGCCACGTCCGACGGCCGTTCGTGTTCGGTGCGTTCACGATCATCCTTTCGCGGTGGTGGTTCGGACAGGTGGCCGTCCGCCCAGTGCGCAGCGATGCCACCAATGTCCGGCCTGGCCGACGGCCACCGCGAACGCTCTGCCACATCCGCGGCGACGTCTTGATTCGTCGGCGCGAGGTTTTCAGAGCTTCGGCGTGTTTGCATCAGGGTCCGACCCTGATCTTTGCCCCGACTCGCACCATCGCCCGCCGCTGGCGCGGCCCACCAGCCCGCCATCGCCCCAGTAGGCTCCGGCGCTTCGATGCAGATCAGTCACGGAGATCTGCTCGATCGCGGCCCGGAGCTCGCGTCGATTGAACGGGCTCTTGACGGGGCGCGCCAAGGGCGCGGCAGCCTCGTGACGGTGGAGAGTGCGGCTGGCACGGGCAAGAGCGCGCTGCTGATCGCTGCCGGTGAGATGGCCGCGACCCGCGGGATGCGGGTTCTGGCCGCGCGCGCGGGCGAGTTGGAGCAGCGACGATCGTTTGGCGTCATCCGGCAACTGTTTGGGCCCGTGCTCACAGCCGCCTCGGGCGACGCGCGTAGGCAGCTCTTCGGCGGGGCGGCGGCGCCGGCGGCGCGCGTCCTCGGCGTCGCCAGCTATGGCGACGCCAGCCAGGTCGCCGGGTTCGCGGCGATGCAGTCCATCTACTGGCTGAGCAGCCAGCTCGCGCTTTCCCAGCCGCTTGTGGGGATCGTCGATGACGCTCACTGGGCCGATAGCTCTTCGCTGCGGACCCTGGACTTTCTGACCCGCCGCATCGCAGATCTGCCGCTCGTCCTGCTCGTGGCCTTCCGTCCCGAGGAGCCCGAAGCGGGGACGGATCTGCTCGACGCGCTTCGCGATGCCGCGGACGTACGCCTCGCACCCGCGGCACTCAGCCGCGACGCGGTCGCGTCGATCGTGCGCAGCAGACTGTCCGAGGCCGGCAATGAGCTTTGCGACGCGTTCTTGGTAGCCACAGCGGGCAATCCGCTCTACGTCAACGAACTGCTACGCGCGGTGCATCTCAACAGCGAGCCGCTACAGCCACGGGACGTCGCGGCCACGCCGGTACGGTCGCTCGGCGACCGTGTCCTGCGCCGGATCGAACGCGTGGACCCGATGGCGCCGGCGCTGGCGCGTGCGATGGCGATACTTGGCGACGGGACGCGGCTGGCCGCTGCCGCCGCGCTGGCGACGCTCAGCGCCGAGCAGGCCAGCACGATCGCCCACCACCTTCGCCGCATCGAGGTGCTCTCCAGCGAGGACCCCGTTTCCTTCGTGCATCCACTCATCAAGACGTCGATCGACGACGCGATACCCGAAGCCGAACGCCAGACGGCCCATCGGGATGCGGCCGCTCTCCTGCAACAGGCCGGCGCGCCGGCAGAGGACATAGCCGCCCATCTGGGGCGTCTCATCCCGGCCGGGAACACAGAAGTGGCCGAAGCCCTCGCCAGCGCCGCGGGCAGCGCAATCGACCGCGCCGCCCCTGAGGAGGCGATCGCATGGCTGCAACGAGCACGGGAGGAGCGAGCGCTGCACCCCACGCCGTTCGAGCTGCTCGTGCAGCTCGGCTCGGCACAAGCGACGCTGCGCGATCCGACGGCCGCGGACACGCTCGAGGAGGCCTACCGCTGTGCCCCCGATGTGCGTCAGCGCGTGGCCGTCGGCATCCTGCTCGCCGAATTGCTAGCTCAAGCAGGGGCTTGGAAGCGCGCCCGCGACCTGACTGAAACGCTCGGGCGCGACGTCGATAAACGCACCGCCGCAGTAACCGAACTCGCCGCCGTTCGCGCCGCGGTGACGTTGTATGACCCCGACCTAATCGCGGACTTCGATCAGCGTCGAGAGGAATACGAGCGACTCGCCCGAGGCAAGCATTGGGGCTCCTACGCCCTCTCGGCGCTTCTCGGCGCGAGTGCGGGCCTCCGCGGCCAGCCCCGCGAGGCGCTCGCCCACGCCGAGCGCGCACGCGCCGATGGACGCCTCCTCGCCCAACACGGCGGCGGCTGGGCGTCCCCCCAACTGCTGAACGGCTTCATCCTCTCGGACGAGCTGGACGCTGCTGCCCGCGCGTGCGACGAAGTCGAAGCGGCGGCAGGGGCGTCGGGATCGATCTTCGGTCTCGTCACAGCCATCATCTACCGCGGGTGGCTCGACGCGCGGCGCGGGGAGCTCATCAACGCCGAAGTCGCCCTCGAGACGGCGCTCGCCGTAGCTCAAGAGACGGGCATGCTCATGATCCTCACCACCGCGGCGTTCCTGCTCATCGACGTCGTGCTCGAACGCTCGCTTCCCCAGATCGTGGACATCGTGGAACAGACCGAGCTTCCCCCCGACTTTCTCGCCACCACCAGCGGCGCAATGCTGCTCGAAACCCGCGGACGTCTGCGGATGGCTCGCAATGATCACAACGCGATCGCCGACCTGCGCGCCGCGGGCGAGATCAACGGCCCGATGCGGTTCGGCCCACCCTGGTCGCTCTGGCGCTCCTCGCTCGCGCTCGCACTCCCGCGCACGGACCGCGACACCGCGCACAGGCTCGCCGCCGACGAGTTGGCGCTCGCCCGCTCGACGGGACTGCCCCGGTCGATCGGCATCGCACTACGCACACTTGGCGTCCTGCGCGACGTGAACGAAGGCATCGACCTCCTGCACGAGTCCGTCCTCGTCCTCGAGGGCTCGCCGGGCCGCCTGGAACGCGCACGCTCACTCGTCGAGCTGGGCGCCGCGTTGCGCCGAGCCAACCACCGCCGTGACGCACGCGAACCACTCGCCGCTGGGCTCCGGCTCGCCCACTCCTGCGGAGCGCAAGGCCTCGCTGAACAGGCCGACCACGAGCTACGGGCGTGCGGCGGACGTCGCCCACGGCTCGTGACGACCGGACGTGATGCCCTGACCGCCAGCGAGCTGCGCGTCGCCGAGCGAGCAGGAGCAGGCGCCACCAACCCGGAAATCGCCCAACAGCTCTACGTCAGCGTCAAGACCATCGAAACGCACCTCTCCCACGCCTACGACAAGCTCGGACTAGCTGGCCCGGGGTCGCGCGCCAAACTCACCAAAGCCCTAACGATCGAGCAGGAATAACCCCTAGGCCACTGTCTGACCCCGTCGGGTAGGCGGGAGGCACTCCGGGCTGAGCGGGCCGTGCCGACGGCTAGGCGTCCCTCGAAGCAACGCTAATGGCAAATGGGGGATCCAGGTGGTCCGGGGTTCGAGTTCTCTAGCTCCGTCGGCATGGGCCAGGCCGCGCCGGTGACCGTTAGCCGGCGGTGTGCGACGGCTCGGTGGGCACGCGCACGCTGACGTGGAGCCCGCCGGCAACGCGGGGCGTGAGGCTGAGTGTTCCGCCATGGGCTTGGACGATGGTCTTGACGATTGCGAGTCCGAGTCCGACGCCGACGCGGTCCTCGGTGCGGATGCGCTCGACGCCGCGCTGGAACGGCTCGTCGAGCCGGGCGACCAGCTCCGGAAGAAGCTGCTCACCGGTGCTTTCGACGGTGAGGACCGCGCTGCCCTGATGAAAGCTGGTGGTGACCCACACGCTGCCGTGCTGAAGCAGGTTGTGGACGATCGCGTTGTGGACGAGGTTTGTGGCCATCTGCAGCAGGAGCGGATGCGAACCGACCACCCGGGCCACCTCGCCGGAAACCTCGATGGTGGTGCCGCGTTGTTCTGCTAGAGGGAGAAGAGTCTCGATCGCTTCCTCGGCGATCAGGGATAGGTCGATGGAATCCCGGCTGAAGGAGTGTTGGCCGGCGCGGCTCAGCAAGAGAAGCGCTTCAGTTAGGTCGATCGCTCGCGCGTTGACGGCGTGAAGGCGGTCGACGAGCTCGCCGGTGTCGCGGCTCGGATCGTTGCGAGCGACATCGAGGAGCGTCTGCGTGATCGACAACGGAGTGCGCAGTTCGTGGGACGCGTTGGCGGCGAATCGCTGCTGTTCGGCGACGTGCGCCTGGACTCGCGCCAGGAGGCTGTCGATCGTGTCGGCGAGGTCCTTCAGCTCGTCGTGGGGTCCCGAAAGCGCGAGGCGCTCGTGCAGGTTGCGCTCGGAGATCTGTCGGGTGGTTGCCGTAATCGCTCGCAGCGGGCGCAGGACCCGCCCCGCGACCAGCCAGCCAAACGCGATCGAGACCAAGGTCACGATCGCCAGTGCGATCCCAGACCAGATGAGCAGCTGGTGCAGATCGTTGGTGTGAAGGCTTAGAGCCCTGGCGAACTCCTGATGGGCCTCCTGACGCACGTAGCGGCCGACGGCCGGGTTCGCCAGCGCTTTCTGGAGGGCGTGCGGGCCGGTCGCCCCGTGCCGACCTCTCCCGGCGACGATCAGGTCGGGGCCCGTCGTACTGCGGACGAGCACGTAGGTGATCGCGAGCAGCACAGCCCCGGAGACGAGGAACAGGCCGCTGTAGAGCAGGGTCAGGCGCAGGCGGACCGTCCGCGAGGGAAAGTGAAGCATTTGACGCGGAGCTATCCGGGCGAGCGAGAGGCGGGCCATCGTCAGCCCCGCGCGCGGCCTGATGCGTCGGTCACGATCTCACTTGGTGTCCGGTCCCGCCTCGATCCGATACCCGGCGCCGGCTACGGTGGCGATGATTCCCGGTTCGCCGAGGCGTTTGCGCAACGCCGAGACCGTGATGCGCACGGCGTTTGTGAACGGGTCCGCGTGCTGATCCCACGCCTGTTTCAAGAGCTCCTCGGCGCTGACGACACCCCCCTCTGCGGCGACGAGAACTTCGAGCACAGCGAATTGCTTACGGGTCAGCGCGACGTAGCGGCCGTCGCGGTGGACCTCGCGGCGGAACGGATCCAACCGCAGGCCTGCGAGCTCTCGCACGGGTGGCCGGTGATGCGCGCGCCTGCGGTCCAGCGCGCGGAGCCGCAGCACCAGCTCTTGGAGCGCGAACGGCTTCGCGAGGTAGTCGTCGGCACCGAGGCCAAACCCGGAGGCCATGTCGTCCAGTCGGTCAGCGGCCGTGAGCATGAGGATCGGCATACCGCTGCCGGAAGCGACGATGCGCTCGGCGATCTCGTCGCCCGACGGGCCGGGAATGTCACGGTCAAGGATCGCGATGTCGTAGGCGTTGACGCTCAATAGATTCAACGCGGTCCCGCCATCATTGGCGATGTCTGCCGCAATCGCCTCCAGGCGCAGGCCATCGCGGATGGCTTCCGCCATATAGGGCTCGTCCTCGACGATCAGCACGCGCAAGCTCTCGATGATGGCAGCGGGGGCATATCGTCCGCGTATCGAAAACGGCATACGTGCTGGCAACATGCCGCTCTCTTGACTGGGGGCATGCCCTCCAGGGAACCAGCACGAGCAGCAGCCCGGGGTGCCCGTCTAACCGTGTATCGCCGGCGCCGGCGCCATCTACGCGGCACCATTCTCGCGCTACTGCTCGCGGGCGCGGCGTTCGTGGCGGCCCCGCACCTGCTCACGGGCAAGGAGACACCGACCACTCCTCGCACACTCGGCCGCGGTGCCCGCTCCAGCACCGCCGGTAGAGCCGGCAGCTACCGACCGGCAACGAGGTGGCCTCAGCAGGGCCAGGCGGCGCTTGTTCTCGGAAACGGCCGGCCGGCCGCGAGTCCAGACGAAGAGCCGGTCCCCATCGCCAGCGTGGCGAAGGTGATGACCGCCTACCTGACGCTCGAGCGCTACCCGCTGAGCGACACGCAGGCGGGGTTCACGATCGCCGTCACCCCGGCCCAGGCGCAGGACGCCATACACGACGCGGCGCAAGGCCAGTCAGGCGTTGCGGTGTTGCCCGGCGAGCAACTGACCGAGCGCCAGCTGCTCGAGGCCCTATTGATTCCCTCTGGTAACAACATCGCCGAGATCCTCGCCGGCCTGGTCGCGGGGAGCGAACCGCGCTTCATCGTCGAGATGAACGCCAAGGCGCGTGCGCTCGGCATGCTCCACACGGTCTACACCGATCCCAGCGGATTCGATCCGAGCACCGTGTCCACCGCCGCCGACCAACTGCGCATCTTCGAGCGCGCGATGCGCTTTTCGGTCTTCCGCCAGATCGTCGCGATGCCCGCCGTGACGCTCCCGGTCGCGGGCACGCTCACCAACTACGACCCTCTGATCGCCGACGGCTACGCCGGCAAGACCGGGTCCGACTCCGCGGCAGGCGGATGCCTGGCCTTCTTCACCGAGGGGACCGTCGATAGGCGCCAGCAGACCGTGGTCGGTGTGGTTCTCGGACAGGGGCAGGGCAGCGACACCTCCGTACTCCTCGGCGCGGCCGGCGAGGCCGCTCAGCTCCTTGTCGCCTCTGATGCCCCGGCGACGCGCGTGCGGACGCTACCCGCACCCGGTGCTTTTCGGCGCGCGAGACCGATACCGGTTGCGGCGGCGTCCTAGCTGGCGATCCCCCAAACCGCGAGGCCGTCCATTCAAGCGCCCGCCGGAGGATCGCACCGAGCAACCCTGATCGTGCCTGTGATGGCGCCCGTCCGGCACGGAGGTGATGCGCGTCGACCGCCGACCGTTCAATCGTCTTCGGCTCACCACGATGTCGGTTAGCCTGGTTGCGGTTCAGGATCCCGCATCGACGAGAAAGCGAGGGTCGATAGAGGCGTGAGAGGTCGTGCGAGGTCCGCGCTGGCCCGCGGTATCCGCTGGCGCTTGATGGGCTCACTACTCGTTGTGATCACAGCCGCGATCGCGGTGGGGACGGCGGTCGTCGGGCCGCTCTTCCTACGAGCCGGCGGGGATTCCCTAGTCCGGCAGGCCGTGGCGAGTGCCAGCGCATCCAACACCAGCTTTGAGCTCGCTCCCTTGGCTGCCACCACCACGCTCGACGGGCTTGTCAATGAACAGCACTCGTTGCTTGTAAGAGGGCACGTCACCGGGCTCTACGGCCCGCCCGTGGTGAAAACGGTGCTCAGCGTCCTTCACCTCACCGGCCCGCACGCCGAGCCCTATGCGAGCCGACTCACTTACCGCAGCGGCATCTGCTCGATTCTTCATTTCAACGCTGGCGGGTGTCGAAGCGGTCCTCTGGACGCGGTCGTGAGCGACCGCACCGCACACAAACTTGGGGTCTCCGTCGGGTCGACGGTCACCGTCAACGACTTCGAGGATGAGCATCCGGTCGGGATCCGCATCACCGGCGTGTTTGACCTCCCGAACCTCAGTAGCGATTACTGGTTCGGCGGCGCCGACGGCTACTTCGCCTTCGGGCAGAACACCGGCAGACCCCTGTATCTCAACGAGCTCGACGACTTCTTCGTGGCGAGCCCGGCGGCGTTTGCTCTCCCTTCTGCTTACGTGCGCTCACTCAGCATCCAGAGCGGGTTGCGCTCCGGGGTGCTGAACATCGGGAATGCATCGGCGGTCATGCGCGGCATGACCGCGCTGCAGAAGCGCGCGGAGGACACCGGTTTTGAGATCGAAACCGGCCTTCCCGCGGTGCTTTCCGCGCCGCTTCACCAGCAGAGCCTGATGGACACCATCGTGGTGGTTGCCGCCCTTCAGCTCGTCCTCTTGGCAATGTGGGTGCTGACGTCGGCACTCATGCGCAGCGCCGACCTCCGGCGCGCGGAACTGCGGATCGCGCGCCTGCGAGGATTCCCGCTTCCCACGCTGCTCGCGGTTTCCATCACGGAGCCGGCGGCGCTTTGCGCAATCGGAGTCGTGCTCGGCATCGTTGGGGCGTGGGGCGTCGTGCTTGCCGCCACGGCGATCCTGTTCACGCCGGGAACCACCGTGAGCCTCGACACGTGGGCGTTCGTCGGCTTCGGAGCGGTGGTGCTGACGATCTGCGCGGTGCTGGGCCTCAGCGCAATGCGGTTGCTGCGCAGCTCGGGGCTGGCGGCGTCCTCCGCGCAGTCGGCCGACAACCGCTCGCGCGTCGTGATCGACGTCTCCGTTCTCGTTCTGTCCGTTGTTGCCCTGGTCGGTGCGGCCACCAGCGGCGCGCTCAGCTCTCGTACCGATCCAGTCGCGGCCGCGGCCCCGGCGGTGGTCGCGCTCGGAACCTCGGTCATCGCGATCCGCATCGTTGAATACTTCTGCCGCCGGCTCAGCGCCGCGACCCTTGACTCCTCCGCCGTGGCGGTGTTCCTGGCCGTCCGCCGGGTCGCCCGACGGCCAACGGTGTTGCGAGAGGGACGAACCCTTGTCATCGCGGTCGCTTTGGCCTGCTTCGCTGTGTCTGCGTGGTCGGTCGCCCGAGCCAATCGGCTCACCGCCGCGACGTTCGCGGTCGGTGCGAGCACGGTCGTCACTGTCAACGCAGATCATCGGCAACTCAACCACGCGGTCGACACCGTCGACCCGCGTGGGCGCTTCGCGATGGCGGCGATCGAGGTTTCCGGGCCGGGCACGCCGCTGATCGGCGTCGATACCACGCGTCTGGCTGCCGTCGCGGAATGGCCCGGCGGGACGACCCACGAGAGCGTCGCTGCCGTCAGCCGTGCACTGAGCCCGAGAGCGGTCCCCGACGTCAACCTTGCCGACGGGGCGTGGACGGCTTCGGCGAATGTGTCGGCCAACGGGGTGACGAGCCGGGAGCTGACGCGCCTCTACCTCGCGGCGTGGCTGTTCGATCCGGTGGATGGGACGTTCACAGTGAATCTCGGCACGTTGCGTTTCGGCACCTCCACCTACCGGGGCGCTAAGCAGACGAACTGCCCCTGCCGCCTGGTCGGCATCGGCGTGCTGTCCAGCTCCAAGCAGGTGCCGAGCATCGGGCAAATTTTTCTCCGTCTGCATGCGCTCCCCGTCGACTCAGGCCGAGGCGCTTCCCGAAACCCTCATGCTGCGCTAACCCCCGCTGCTTGGCGCTCGAGCACGAACGGTGTCGGTGTGTTCGCAGCCGGTACGGGAGTCGGCTTCGGGATTGCGATGTCGGTGGTGGCCGGCGACACCGGCTACAACGGCATCTACTCCGTGATGGCCTCGCTCGCGGGCCAGACCGCGGTTCTCCCAGCCGTCGCCGGTAGCCGCGCCGCGTCGCTTGCCGTGGGCGGCGGGCAGGACAACACTCTGCCGGTGCAGGGCCTCGATGGGAACAACATCACGGTACGCCCGATCATCACCGCGAGCGCGCTCCCGCGCACTGGGCCCGGGGGCGCGCTCGTCGACCTCGCCTCACTCGAACGCGCCCAGACCGGCCCGACCTTCCCCGAGACCAGCGAGGAGGTATGGCTGGGACCGCAAGCGCCGGCAAACGCCGTCAGCCGCCTGCGGATGGCCGGGCTGCGCATCGACCAGGTGCAGCACTCCTCGACGCTGATCAGCCAGGGGGATCACACCGGTCCGGCCTTCGCCTACGACTTCATGCTGCTGGCCACGTTGGTGGCGCTGCTCGTCGCGGCCGTCGGCACCTTCAGCGTGCTTGCCGCCGGCGGCCGGCAGCGCGCCGCGGAGATGGTCGCGCTGGAGGTCACCGGCGTGCGGCGCAGGACGATCGCGCGCTCGCTGGCGATCGAGGCCGGGATCCTCGTGTTGACCGCGCTGTTCGGTGTGGCCGCCGGCGCGGGCACCGCCGCCATCGTCCTGCCGTCCCTACCTCAGCTCGCAGCGCCCACCGACGCTCCTCTGTCCTATGCCCTCTCGGCTCCGCTGCTGCTCGCCGCGGCGGGGGGGGCGGTGCTGGTGGTCATGGTCGCCACCGCACTGGCGGCGCGCGGCATCCTCACGAGTATGTCTCCAACCCTCCTGCGCAACGCGGCCGATGACGTCGACTGAGGCACAGCTCTCGACTGGCGCCGACGTCGTCTGCGCCGGTCTCGTGCACGTGTATCCGAGCGAGCGAGGGGCGGTCGCTGCCCTGCGCAACGCCGACCTCGTCGTCAAGGCCGGGGAGATGCTCGCCATCGTCGGCCCCTCCGGCTCGGGCAAGACCACTCTGATGATGCTCCTCAGCGGCCTGCTCCAGCCGACCGCGGGTTCGGTGCTGATCGGCGGCGAAGACATCACTCAGCTCGACGCGACCAGCCTCAGCCGACTGCGCGCCACCGAGCTCTCGCTCCTCCTCCAGGACCCGCTGCGCAATCTGCTGCCGTACGCCACGGTCATCCAAAACGTCGGCTTTGCCTCGCGCGGCGCACGCCGGCGCGGCTGGACCCTGCGCTGGTCGAGCGAGGAGTTGGTGGAGCGCATGGGTCTGGCTGATTTCGCCGACCGGCCTGTGTACCAACTCTCGGCCGGACAGCAGAACCGGGCAGCGATCGCCAGTGCGCTGGCGACGTCTCCGCGCGTACTGCTCGCCGACGAGCCGACCGGCCAGCTCGATCCCCACAGTCGCGACATGGTGATCGCGGCGCTGCGCGACGCGCGCGAGCTGAGCGGCGCCACGGTCATCGTCGTCACCCATGACCGGGCGGTCTCCGAGGCCCTTCCCCGCTCGCTGGCCATCGAGAACGGGGCGATAGGCGCTGAGGGCCGGGGGGCTGAGCGCTTCGCGGTCGTCAGCGGCTCTGGGACGATCCAGCTGCCCCCGGAGATCCTCGCCCGCTACCCCACCGGGACACTTCTGGCCGTCGACCTCGACGACGAGCGAGTCGTCCTGCGGCCCCGACAGGACGGCCCCGAGGGAGACGGCGGTGCTTGAGACCCCCCGCTTCGTGATCGACGCAGTGACCGTTCGCAACGCCGATGCCGTGCTTGTCAGCGACCTCTCGCTCAGCCTCGAGCGCGCCGAGGTGCTTGGCATCACCGGCCCGTCCGGCGTCGGCAAATCGAGCCTCATCCATGTCCTCGCCGGTCTCGCCGCGCCGGACTCCGGGCGAGTGCTCCATGACGAGCGTCCGGTGACCCCCAGCGGTGGTACCGCGTTGGGGCTGATCCTCCAGCATCATCATCTTCCGGGCATGCTGACTGCCCACGAGGCCGTCGGCCTTCCGTTGCAAGCACGGGGCATGGACAGGGCGGAGGTCGCTGAGCGAACCGACCGCACGCTCGCTTCGGTGGGCCTGCGGGATCAGTCCAAGCAGCTGATCTGGGAGCTCTCCGGCGGACAGCGCCAGCGCGTCGCGGTTGCGAGAGCGCTGGCCGGAGATCCTGACCTGATCCTCGCCGACGAGCCTGTTGCCGGTCTCGACGTGGAGTCCCGCGCCGTTGTCGCCAATCGCCTTCTCGAGGCAGCCCGGGGCGGGACGATCGTGATCATCGCCAGCAGCGACCCCGAGCTGATCGACAACTGCACTCGCGTGGTCACGCTCGGCGACGGGTGAACAGTCGCAGCGACGACCTCCACCCCGTCGTCGCGCTTCACGCACCGCGGTGTCCCGCGCGTTTCGCAGCAGAGCGCGGTTGGCTCGCCGAGCACGTCGGCGGCGCGGGCCTCAGCCGACCGTGGGCGCGGCGTGAGTCCCGCGGTTCCACGAGCGCCGAGTTGTTGCCCAGTAGAAGGTCACGGTCGCGGCGGCCACCACGATGCCGGCGATGAGCCACGCCACGCCGTCGACGCCGCCGCACGATGAGCTGATGCTCTTCGCCCCGACCGGCAACACCAGCGAGCCGCTTCTCGCAGAGCAGGCTTGATAGTCCAGATTGAGGCTTCCGATGACCGCGACGGTAACGCCGATCCCCGCGAGAAGGCCGATAGCATCTCGGCCGATCCTGTGTCGGCGGAGAACAAGCACCGCGAGGATGGCGACCGGCGCCGTGAAGACCGCGAGCGCGCTGATCGATAGAGCGCAGCATGCGCCGGGGAACGCCCATGCGATGAACCAGCGCCACCGACGCGCAGCGGACTCAGGCATCGATCCGGAAGAGTTCCACGAAGCGCTTGAGCAGTTTCAGGTTGCCGCGCAGGATGGTGACCTCGCCTTGCGCCACGGCCTCGGCCGGAGTGAGACTTCCGGCAATCAGGCGGCGGATGCCGGGGCTCGTGGCGAATCGTAATTCAGGCTCACGACTGGGCAACGAACCTCCCACGGGCGGTGCCGTCAGGTGTCGCGGCCGCGCAAGTCGGCCGGGCCGGAGTCCGACGGCAGGCCGGCAACGAGCCGGCGCACGGTGGTGGCGTACTCGTCGAGGAACGCCTGCTCGGCTGGAAGTCGCCCGGTCATGAACTTGACGATCTGGGGCAGCATGAAGGGGAAGATCGCCATCGAGACGAGAGCGACCGCCACCAGCTCAGGGTCCAGCGCCGCGTCGATCTCGCCGGCTGCCTGCGCGGCGCGGACCGTCTCGACGTGGCGCTCCCAGGCTCGGCGGCGCTCGTTCTCGCGGACGATCCCGTCGCGCGGATCGGTCTCCAGCGCCTCCCACGCGAGAAGCCTCTGCCAGAGCATGGCGTTGGGGTGCGTGCCCCCACGCGTCAGTAGCTCGATCTTCTCGGCAGCCGTGTCGCACGCGGCCTCGACCTGAATCTTGTGGTCGGACTCCTCGACGAGCTGGCCGAGCACCTCGTTGTAGAGGTCGAGCTTGCCGCCGAAGTAGTAATAGACCAGCTGTTTGTTGGCCTGCGCCGAGCGCGCGATCTCGTCAACACGGGCACCGGCCAGGCCCTTGGCCGCAAACTGCTCGCGCGCGGCATCAAGGATCCGCCGTCGCGTGTCGCTACCGCGCTCGGTCAGCTCTGCCGCGGTGTCCTCGGTCGCGCTCATCGTCTCGACGGTCGCGACATCATCCGTAGGCGAAGGGGACGCGACTGCCGGTGTCGATCAGCACACTCTTGTTCTCGGTGTAGCGATGCAGGGCGTCGATGCCGAGCTCGCGCCCGAGGCCGCTGGCCTTGACGCCCCCGAACGGGACGCTGTGCTGGATCACGCGGTAGTTGTTGACCCAGACGGAGCCGGCCCGTAGGCGGCGGACCATGCGGTGCGCGCGACCGAGGTTCTCGGTCCAGACGCCGGCGGCCAGCCCATACGTGGTGTCGTTGGCCAGGCGCACGGCCTCATCCTCGCCCCGGAAGCGGATCAGGCAGACAACAGGACCGAAGATCTCCTCCTGCGCGATCCGGCTGCCGTTGGCAACGTCGCCGAACACCGTCGGCTCGACGAAGAGCCCCCGGCGCTCGATGCGGCCACCGCCGCCGAGAACCTCGAAGCCCTCCTCGCGCCCGATCTCGAGGTAGCTCATCACCTTCTCGAGCTGCGGCCGCGAGGCGAGCGGGCCGAGCTGCGCGGACGGGTCGAGCGGATCTCCGGCCTTGATCGAGCTCCCACGAGCGACCAGGAGATCGGCCACCTCGTCATAGGCGTCGTCTTCGATCAGAACGCGTGAGCCAGCCATGCACGACTGCCCGGTGGCCGCGAAGATCCCCGCCATCACGCCGTTGACCGCGTTGTCGAGGTCGGCGTCGGCAAAGATCACGTTGGGCGATTTGCCGCCCAATTCGAGTGACACGCGCGTGTTGCGGTCCGCGGCGATGTGGGCGATGGCGCGGCCGGTGGCGGCCGAGCCGGTGAAGGCGATCTTGTCGACGCCCGCGTGCGAGGCCAACGCGATGCCCGTCGGGTCGCCAGGTCCGGTCACGACGTTGACGACGCCAGACGGGAAACCGGCCTCGCATACCAGTTCGGCAAGGCGCAGCGTCGAGGTGGGCGTGACCTCAGACGGCTTGACGACAACTGTGTTGCCAGCCGCGAGCGCCGGGAACAACTTCCAGCCGAGCAGGCCCAGCGGCGTGTTCCAAGGCGTGATCGCGGCCACCACGCCGACCGGCTCGGGCACTGTGTAGGCGACGATGCTCGATGCGCTGACAGGGATGGTTGCGCCTTGCAGCGCCTCTGCGAGGCCAGCGAAGTAGTGGCAGTCGCCGACCACGACATCCACGCCCGGACGCATCTCCGAGATCAGCTTCCCGTTCTCGCGCACCTGTCGCTCGGCGAGCCCCTCGCCGTCGGCCTCGATCAGAGCGGCGAGCCGGCGCAGCAGAGCAGCTCGCTGCGCCGCCGAGGTCTGAGGCCAGCCGTCCTCGTCAAAGGCCCGCCGCGCCGCACGCACCGCGCGGTCCACGTCAACCTCGGCCGCGACCGGCACCAGACACCACTCGCTTTCGAGGAAGGGATCGAAGCAGGAGAACGTCTCGCCGGAGGCGGCAGCCACCCACTCGCCGTCGATCAGCATGCGGAACTCGCGGTCGGTCTCCTGGGGCGCCCGTAGCTGCGCGGTTGTCGACTCAGACATGGGACTGGGCGATGGTCGGCTCCGGGATCGGCTCGCGCCACGGTCGGATCTGGTGCTCGCAGGCCTCCGGGCCGAGCAGGAAGTGGAGCGCCTCGCTGTGAGTCTCCACGAGCGGCAGGTTGGCGTCGTAGAGTGCCGCGCCGCGTGGTAGAGGACCAGCCTTCGACACGTGCCCGGGAGTCGGGCGGCCGATCACCTCCTCGAGCAGCCAGACCGCCCGGATGAGCTTCTCGAGATCGACGCCGGTGTCGATCCCCATCTCCTCGAGCATGGTCACGACATCTTCGGTGGCGGCCATGCCGGTCGCCCGGCCGCTTCCGCAGTAGGGGCATCCACCGATTCCGCCTGCCGTCGTCTCGAGCTGCAGTTCGTGACGGTCGTCGAGCACGCGCAGTGCGGCGTAGATGCTGGGCAGCGCCATCCCCCGCGCGTCGTGCAGATGCAAGTGGAAGTAGGAGATCTCCGGCCAGCGCTCGCGGATCGCCTCCAACTGTTCCTCGACCACGTGCGGCATGCACCAACCCATCGGGTCGCCGAGCATGACCCTCGTGACGCGGATGCCGGCCTCGTCCCAGAGCGCATGCTCGCGTTCGAACAGCTCCATGCGCTGCTCGAGCGTGAAGGGACCCTCGAAGTTCGACCCCCAGGCAGCGTTGATCGCGATCCCGGCCTCGCGCGCCCCGCGCTCGACCGCCGCAGCGACGATCTGCGGCCAGCGTTCCATCTCCTGGGCTTGGCTGATGTTGGCGTTGCGCCGCGTGAAGGTGTCGCACAGGTGGCAGAAGAGCGCCGGCGGCGCCGATGGCTTCGTCAGCGGAGGGGTGAAGGCCGCGGCGCGCTCGCGACCCTTTTCGTTGAGCGCCACCGCGCTGTAGGTGATGTTCTCGCGCGGCTCGAAGCGGCCGAGCAGCTCGTCGATCTGTGCCATCTGTGGCGTGTATTTCGGGCTGACGAACGAGCCGACGACGATCGCTTCCAGGCCCGTCTGCGACAGGGCGTCAAGCAGGCGGACCTTGTCATCTACGGAGATCTCCACCGATTCGATCTGCATTCCCTCGCGCATGACCTCCTCGATGAGGTGGACCTTCGGGTAAGACATGTTCGTCTCCTCGATGACTTGACGGCAAATCAACTGACTGGTTGGATGGTACGCCAGGCCGTCGGGTCGGACAAGGAGACGAGCGCGTGGGTTACGTGACGGATGAGATCAGGGCGCTGGTCGGCGTTAGCGGTCCTCGATTCACGGCGCCGGGTCCACTCGGAGCCGATGAGTTGCGGCGCTTCGTCCAGGCGGTGATGGAGCCCAATCCAGTCCACTGGGACGAGGACGCCGCGAGCGCCAGTCGCTACGGCGAGGTTGTGGCCACACCCCTCTACGTGCTCCACGCCGCCGCTCGCCGGCACTCCGGCACCCCAGACCCACTCGATCGCTTCACAGCCGATCCCGACTGGGACGGCCTCGACGTGGAGGCAGGCTTCGGCGGTCTGCCACGAATCGACGTGCCACTCAAACGCGTGCTCAATGGCGGGACCGAGGCCGAGTTCTTCCGGCTGCCGCCGCTCGGTTGCATCGTGAGCGCGCAGTCGCGCTACCTCGACATCACCGAGCGGGAGGGCCGCAGCGGAGCCATGGTCCTGGCCCGGATCGAGACGACCTACCGCGACCAGGACGACGAACCGCTGGCACGTGTCGTCAATACGGTGATCATGCGATGAGCGGCCTGGTGTTCGAGGAGATCGCCGTCGGCGCCGCGCTGCCCGATCTCGTGCGCGGGCCGCTGACGACCACCCACGTCATGCGTTGGTCAGCGGCGATCGAGAACTGGCACCGCATCCACTATGACCAGCCGTTCGCGGTCGAGCACGACGAGTTGCAGGGCCTCCTGCTCAATGGCTCCTACAAACAGCACCTCATGGTGGGCTTGGTGCGCGGCTGGCTCGAACCCACGGGCTGGCTGGCGAAGATCTCGATGAGCTTCCGCGGCATGGATCTCGTCGGCGACACGCTGAGCGCCTGGGGCCGGGTCACCGAGACCACCCAGCGCGATGGTCTGGGAATCGTTGTCTGCGAGATCGGGATCCGTAACCAGCGCGGCGAAGACAGCACGACGATCGGCAACGCGACGGGGGTGCTCCCGCTGCGCGACGGTAGACCCGTCCCCTATCCGTTCCCGGGCCTTGCCGAATGACGGGCCCGCCGCAATCCGGTGCCCTCGAGGGCATGGTGGTGCTGGAGCTCGGGCACGGAATCGCCGGGCCTTTCGCCACGCGATTGCTCGGCGACCTTGGCGCCGAGGTGCTCAAGGTCGAGCAGCCACAGAAGGGCGACCTGACCCGCCGCCTCGGTCCCTTTGTCATCGACGCGGACGGCGAGCGCACGAGCGCGCTGTTCGAGCTGTTGAACTGGAACAAGCGCGGGATCGCTCTGGACCTGCACGATCCGCCAGATCGCGAGCGCGCTCGCGACCTCGCCCGTGAGGCGGATCTGGTCGTCACTTCGCTGCGGCCGCAGCGGCTGCGGGCGTGGGGCCTTGACCCTGCCTCTCTCAGAGAAGGGTCGCCGCGCCTCGTCGTCACGACCATCACGGATTTCGGGTGGGACGGTCCACTGAGCGACTGGCGGGGCTCCGACCTGGTCTTCCACGCGATGAGCGGCGTGGCCAAGATCAGTGGGACTGCCGACCGCGAGCCGCTCAAGCGGGGCGGTCGCCAGACGCTGTGGTGCGCGGGGATCAACGCCGCGTACGCGTCCCTCGCGGGCTACATAGCCGCAAGGCGCACCGGCGTCGGCGCGCACGTCGATCTCGCGATCCGCGAGTGCCCCGCCTCCGAGCTGGTCCTCAACCAGTCCTTCTACGCCTGCATGGGGGCCGTCCAGGGTCGTCGCCCGGTCGTGCGCGACCCTCTCGGGGGTCCGCTGGGCGGTGGCGACCCGCTGCCAGCCGGCGACGGGTACGTGGCCTTCCAGGTCACCCCGACGGTGTCAATGACGCACGTCGCGGAGCTCCTGGGTGAACCGGCGCTGGCCGAGGAGCGCTTCGCGACCACCGAGGGCCGCGCCGCCAACGCCGCCGACCTCATCGCCCTACTCTCGGCGCGCCTGAGCGGCGAGGATGTAGACGAGCTGTTCGAGCGAGCCTCGCGTGCCGGACTGCTGTGCGGGGTGGTGCGGGGTGCAGCAGAGCTACTCACGTGCGCGCAGTTGCGCGCACGGGGCGCGCTCGAGGGGGTGGGAGGAATTCCCGGCTTGCGGTTCCCAGCGCGACCCGCGGACCTGTCGCGGACGCCGTTTAGCATCACTCGGCGAGCGCCCAGGTTGGGCGAGCTCTCCGCCGGGGCACACCCCGCTCGGGCGTCCTCGGCGGGGTCTCCGCCGGCCGCCGCGAACGCTGCGCCGCTGAGCGGCCTTCGCGTGCTCGATTTGTCCTATGTGTTCGCGGCGCCCTACGTCGGCGGGTTACTCGCGGACCTCGGGGCGGAGGTGATCAAGGTCGAGGCGCCCCACCGGCTCGACCAGTCGCGCACGACCTACAGCCCGTTTCTTGACAACGATCCAGCCGACGCCTTCTGGGATCGCGCGGGGGCATTTCACGTCGTCAATCGAGGTAAACGCTCGCTGTCGCTGGACCTCTCCACGGAGACCGGACGAAGGATCCTGCTCGAGCTGGTGGACGACGCCGACGTGCTGCTCGAGAACTTCACGCCACGTGTCATGCGTGGCTGGGGAATGACATACGACGAGCTTGCCCGACGAAACGCCCGGCTGGTGATGCTCTCCAACACCGGATTCGGCTCAACCGGACCGTGGGCGCCATTCCGCGCGCAGGGCACGACGCTCGAGGCGACGATGGGCCTGTCGCGCTACGCGGGCCACGAGGATGGCCCACCCTCGAAGGTGGGGCAGTCCTACCCAGACTTCCTCGCGTGTTGGACGGGCCTGTTGGCCGTGCTCGCCGCGCTCGTCGAGCGCGAGCGCAGCGGGCTGGGGCAGTGGATCGATCTGGGCATGTACCAGCTCGGCGCGATCGTGATGCCAGAGGTGCTGCTCGAGGCGCAGCTCGGCGGCGAGGAGCCCGCCCGTGGCCCGGCCGAGCCCGACGCGCGGTTCGCCTCGGTGGCGCCCGCACTCGGCGCGGACCGCTGGCTGGCGGTCACGGCGTTCAGCGAAGAGCAACTGCGTGCCTTACGCGCCGTCGTGGGAGCCGAATCCAAGGACGCGCTCATCGATACACTGGCGACGTGGTCGCACTCGCGCGACCCTTGGGAGGCCGCCGCCGTGCTCCAAGACGCGGGGATCCCCGCGGGGCCCGTGCTCGACGCCCGCGACATGCTCGAGGACCCGCAGCTGAGGGCGCGTGGCTTCTACGAGACAGCGCGCTTTCCGGACGGCTCGCTGCGGCCGCTGATCGGCCGGCCCTATCGCTGGTCCAGCGAGGCAGCAGCCGTCAGGAGCCGTGGCTGCGGCCCTCGTTTCGGAGAGGCTGCGGACTGGGTGCTACACGACTTGTTGGCGCTCGATGACGAGCAGGTCGCCGCGGCTCGGGCATCTGGCGCCGTCGCGGACAGCCCGGTGGGCGGGGCGACGGCGGCAGCATTGGATCTCGGGGCAATGCTTCGCGCAGGCATGCTCGCCCGCGTGGACGCGGATTACCGAGACGTCCTCGCAGGGGTGACAGATCAACGAAGGCGTCGAAGGTTGCCGTGGCTGGAGGCGCCCATGGAGATCACCGATGACGCCGGCAAGTCCGGCAGGAAAGTGAGGCGAGATGGAAGCGGACAGGCGGTATGAGCTGGCGGTCATCGGGCACGGAGCGGCGGGCCTCTCGGCCGCCGTCGCTTACGCGGACGCCGCGGTGAAGGAGGGCCGCACACCAAGCGTTGCGGTGCTCGAGCGGTCGAGCCATGAGGAGCGGGGCGGCTCCACGCGATACACGGGTTCGTGGTTCCGGGTCACCGAGGATCGTCAACTTGACCCGCAATTCGTGGCGACCATGGAGAAGGTCTCTGGTGGCTTGGCGGATCTCGACTATTGCCGGACTCTCGATCGCGAGGTGCCAACGTCCATCACCTTCCTCGAGGAGCACGATGTGCCCTACATGTACATCAAGCAGGGACTGCCCAATCGCAGCACGGGCGGAGGGCTCGGCATGCCGCAGCGCTTTGGGTTGGGCATCGTGGAAGGGCTCGGGGGTGTACTCGAGCGCACCGAGGGTGTCGACCTGATCTACGAGACAGAGGCGGTGCGGTTGAGCACCTCTGAGGAAGGCCGCGTCGACGGCGTGGTCATTCGTGGGCGCGATGGCCTGCTGCACACCCTTCACGCCGACGCAGTAGTCATCGCGTGTGGTGGCTTCGAGGGCAACCGAGAGATGATGACCCAGTATCTCGGCGAGCGCGCCTGCGACATTCCGGTGATCGCACCGGGGACGGCGAACAACCGCGGCGAGGGTATTCGCATGGCCGTCGAGGTCGGCGCTGACACGGCCGGTCAGTTCGACCGCTTCCACGCCGAGCCGGTCGACTCGCGGGCTACGAACCCCGATCCGGTCGTGTATCCGTATACCTACGGGATCCTCGTCAACGGCGACGCGCAACGGTTCTTTGATGAGGGCGCCAACAGTTTCGACTCAACCTTCGAGGCCCTCGGCTATGAAATCTGGCGCAACCAGGATCAGTCCGCGTTTTTGATCGGTGATCAGACCAGCCTTTCGGTGAACGGCTTTACCGACACAGTGTTCTCCAAGGAGGAACCGGTGACGGCCGGCACACTCAGCGAGTTGTCAGGCAAGCTCGGCCTGGACCCCGCGGCACTCGAGCAAACCGTCGCCGAGTTCAACGCGGCAACCGACGCGAGCGTGGCGTTCGATCCCTACAGCTTCGATGGCAAGAGCACGACCGGCGTCGAGCCGCCGAAGTCCAACTGGGCCTTCGCGCTCGACTCGCCACCCTTTATTGCCTACCCATTGAAGTGCGCGATCTGCTTCACCTTTGGCGGTGTGCGAACGGATTCCCAGGCGCGCGTGGTGACACCAGGAAACACTCCGATCCCGGGCCTGTACGCAGCCGGTGAGGTGACCGGTCTCTACTACCATGAGTATCCGGCCGGCACCTCCGTGATTCGCGGAGTGACGTTCGGCCGAATCGCCGGCTCGCATGCGGCAGCCGCCTACGTTGGGCGCGCCACCGGCGCGGCGGCCTGAGGCGCGACCATGGACGACGCCATGCATCCGGAAATCCGGCGCTTGCTTGACCGGGAAGCGATCCGCGAAGTGATCCACCGCTTTGCCCGCGGTCTCGACCGCCATGACGATGAACTGGTCGCCGGCGCCTACCACCCGGACGCCCTCGACCACCATGGTGACTTCGTAGGCCGACCGGACGAGTTCATCGCGTGGGCCAACGGCTTGCACGCCGCGGACTGGAGCGCCCACCAGCATCACCTGACGACGATGACGATTGAACTGGACGGCGACCAAGCGCACGCCGAGACGTACTGCGTCGGAGCATTCCTGCGCCGCGACGAGGGGGTCGTCGACATCGCTGGTGGGCGCTACATCGACCGACTCGAACGCCGTGACGGCGAATGGCGGATCGCGGCGCGCGAGGCGATCATCGAATGGGCATGTGCCTGCGATGCCGCCGCATCGCGTTTCGTCTTCGGTGTCAGCAAGGACGGCCGATGGGATCGGGCCGACCGCTCCTACGAGCGGCCGCTCACCGTCATGCCGTGATGAAACTGTTCGCGTTCTCGCGACGGCCCGGTTTGGATCTGGCCGACCTGCTCGCAGCCGACCTGGGCCGCCTGGTGGAGCGCGCGGTTGAAAATCGCATGATTCCCGGCGCCGCCGTGCCTCATATGGCGCTCGCGGATATCGACATCGTCTGGGAGCTGTGGCTCGGTGGTCGTGAGGCGGTGGAGGCAGTCTTACCGGACGCGAGATGGCGCGAGCGGCTGGAGGACTGCGTCGTGGTGGCAGCCGAGGAGTCGGTGCAGTTCGATCACGGCGGTGGCGCGGTCAAGTTCATGGCGCTCTCGCGCCGGTCCCAGCGTTTCGCCACACGAGCGGAATGGATCCGCTACTGGATCGAAGTGCATGGGCCGCTCGCCTACGGGATCCCGGAGTTCGCGCGCTACTACGGCCGCTACGTGCACAACTACGTCGTGCCCGTGGCCGGCCTCGATTCTCCATTCGACGGCATCGTCGAAGAGTGGGTCGAGAGCGTCGAGGCATTCGGGCGCTGCCTCGCGGAGCCGAAGTATCTCGAGCTCGTTGCGCCCGACGAGCAGCATTTCGTCGACTTCTCCCGCTCGCTCGTGTTCCTCGTCGAGGAACGCACGCTCGACAACGCCTGAGTAGGCCCCATCACGGATCGTGTCTCGTCGGTGCGATCGTGTTCCGGCGAATCGCGACTGATCGACGACCCGCTCGCCCGCCGCCTGTTCCGCCAGGAATGAACGCCTGACGCCAGCGTTCTGGCGTCAAAGGTGGGTTGGCTTGGCGGTGGCGTCCGAGCCAGGCCGGGAGGCGAGAGCGGCGGTTACCGCTGCCGCCTCCCGCAGCCTGCTCAGGCGTCGCAGCGCCCGGCGAACTCTGCTGCCAAGGGCTTGCCCTTGTGTCCGGCTGCCTGAATGATCGGCGGTACTTCGGGGTCAGTCACAAAGCTGTGCCAGCCGTCTTCGTCCCAGTCGAAGACGACCCAGACCCGGTCATCCTCGGAGGGATCGCGGAAGATGAGCGCGCCCTTGGATCCGTGCTCCTTACGCTTTGCCACGCCTGCTCCCGAAAAGACCTCCACGAAGCGGTCGAAGTCCTCCACCTGCGTCGTTGCCAGTAGCACCGTTGTCTCCTTTTCGTTTTGTCGCGACGTGCCTGCTCACAGCCGGCGCTCAGGCGGTGAGCAGCGGCGCGTCGACGATGGATTCCTGTGGATCGATCGCCCCAAGGCTCTCGACGATTTCGAAGCGACCACTTCGCACTTGGGCGATGTAGACGTTCATGCGGGCGTGGTGCTGCCCCGGGATCATCGTCGCGGGCCCGCCTGGGCCCTCGGTGATCTCTGCGTGATCGAGCGCGGGGATGACCTCCGCCTGACTGACCGAGCCGGCCTCCGTCACCGCTGCTGCCCACAGCCGCAGTCCGCGGTACAGGCCCGAGCACCCGCTACCCGCTGCGAACTGGGCGATTCCCGGGTAAAGGTCGTTGTACTGGGCCAGCAGCCGGTGACTGAACGCGTCGCTGACCGTCTGGTAGTAGTCGAGACAGCTGTAGACGCCGTCCGCGTGCTCCGGCGCGACGACATGCATCAGGTTCTCGTCGAAGTACGTGCAGGCCACCAGGCCGCCGCGGCTCGTGAAACCAGAGTCGTGGAGCTGCTCGAAGAACGGCGTGACACCAGGGGGCACCGTCGTGTTGAACACGACATCAGCGCCCGTCGAATTAATCCGCTCTACCGTCGCTCGGTAGTCGCTGTGATCGAGCGGGAAATACTCCTCGCCGACGATCGTCCCGCCGTTGGCCTCTACGGCTTCTCGCACGCGTGCGTTCATCACGCGCGGCCAGATGTACTCGGCGGAGGGTAGGTAGAATCGCTTCGCTCCGGTCTCGCGCATCAGCCACGGGATGAACGGGTCCACCTGCTGCGCGGGCCCAGGACCGGTGCAGAAGATGAGCGGATCGGACTCCCCTCCTTCGTACTGCTCCGGGTAGATGTAGAGAGTCCTGCCCTCCTCGACGGCGGCGGCCTTGATGGCTTGCCGGGTTGAGCTCAGGATCCCGCCGAGGATGACCTCGACCTGATCCTGCTCGACCAGCTTCTTTGCCTTGGCGGCAGCGACGCCATCGTCCGTCGCACCGTCTTCGAGGTACAGCTCCAGCGGCCGCCCGAGCAGGCCGCCCTTGGCGTTGATGTCGCCCGCGACCATTCTGACGACGTTGGCATTCGCCTGCCCGACGATCGACAGCGGGCCCGTCTGATCAGCTATGACCCCGACCTTGATGGGTTCACTGCTGCTCGGTGAAGATGCCGACATGTTTTCTCCCTTGCGTTGAGCCGTTTGATTTCGACCCCGGGGCACAACAACGACGCGTCCTGTGCCATTCTGCGAAGTGATGGGAGTCGATACATCGGGAGAACCCCCCATCTTCGCGCCGTCTCTGCGGCTCGGCGAGCTCGTGGCGACCCTGGCCCTCGCTCAGGACAACGCCTTCGGACAGCCGCTTGAGTCACAGCTGCGCTCGTGCCTGCTCGCAACCTGGATCTGCGACGCCGCAGGTTTTCCGGCCGAGGTTCGCGAGACGGCCTACTGGGTGTCACTGCTTCGCTACGTCGGCTGCACCGGCCACGCCCACGAGGTGGCGACCGTGTTCGGCGACGAGATTGCCATCCGTGCCCAGACGCTGATTCACGACGCCGCCAACCCCGCCGAGGTCATGAACGACGTGATGACGTTCGCCACGGCCGGCCGCGGCCCGGAGGAGCGCGACGCGATCGTGAAGATGATCCAGGAGACCGCCCGCGAGTGGGCGGTCTACAACTTCTCCTCTGGGTGCGAAGTGGCGGACATGCTGGTACAGCGCCTCGAGCTGCCGCCAAGCGTTCGCGAGGCGCTGGCCTTCACCTTCGAGCGCTGGAACGGAAACGGCTATCCAGCTCACGCGCAAGGCGAGGCGATCCCGCTCGCGATGCGCGTCGTACACCTAAGCCACGATATGGAGGCCATCGAGCGGCTCTTCTCCCCGGCCCACGCACTCGAAGCAGCGCGGGATCGCAGCGACCGCACCTACGACCCGGCTCTGGCCGACCTCTTCGTCGAGCGAGGTGGCGATTGGTTCGACCAACTCCGTGCGATCGAGCCTTGGGACGCGGTGCTCGCTCTGGAGCCTGAGCCCCACAGGATGCTGGGAGGCGCCGAGCTCGACGACGCCCTGACCGTCGTGGCCGATTTCATCGATCTCAAGTCGCCCTACATGGGCGGGCATAGCCGGCGCTGCGCGGACCTCGCCGCCGACGCCGCCCAGGTGCTCGGGCTCGAGGAGGACGCCGTCGCCACCATCCGCCGCGCGGCGCTCGTGCACGACTTCGGCACCACGGTCGTACCGAACTCGATCTGGGACAAGCCAGGGCCGCTAACGCGGTCGGAGTTCGATCGCGTGGAGCTTCATCCGATGCTGACGGAGCAGATGCTTCGCCGCGCCCCGGCCCTCGCTGTCCTGAACCCGGTCGCCTGCGCCCACCACGAGAAATGCGACGGCTCCGGATACCACAGGCGCGTTCCCGCCGACGTCGACGATCTCCGTGGATGCGTTCTCGCTGCCACGGAGATCTACGTGGGTCTCACCACTGAGCGCGCAGACCGCGAGCCCTTCTCACCAGAGGACGCCGCCTCCGAGCTTCGCCGGCTCGAATCACTCGGGACGCTCGAGCCGCGCGCGAGCCGCGCGGTTCTCGTGGCAGCCGGACACGGCGAGCCGCGGACTCCTCTCGGCAAGAGGCAGGTCAATCCGGGGGGACTCACCCGGCGCGAGGTGGACGTGCTGCGCCTCGCCGCGCGCGGGCTCACCACGCGCGAGATCGCCGATCGCCTCTACATCTCCCCAAAGACCGCCGACCACCACATCCAACACATCTACGGCAAGATCGGCGTGTCGACACGAGCGGCAGCGGCTTTGTGGGCGATGCAGCACACGGTTGTAGCCTGAGGCGTCGGCTCGCGGCGTCCCGACGGTCCGGTCCGACCCTCGGCCGGCCCGTGCCCCAGCCGCGCGCGGGTACGGCAGAACTCTCGCGACGTTTGCATAGGATCGCCAGCGCAACGCGCGTGTGCAAGCAACGCTGGGAGGCAGCATGGCGGAGCAGGCAAGGGCTGGCAGGGTCTGGCTGATCACCGGGGCAGCGCGAGGTCTGGGGCGAGCATTCGCCCGGGTCGCGCTGGAGGAGGGCGACACCGTCGTGCTCACCGCCCGCGACCCGAGCGCCCTGGAGGACCTCTGCACCTCCCATCCGGGCGCCACGCTCGGGCTCGAGCTCGACGTGACCGACAGGGACGCGGCACAACGGATGGTCGCAGCCGCAGTCGAGGCGTTTGGGCGCGTCGACGTGCTCGTCAACAGCGCCGGCTACGGCCTGCACGCAGCGATCGAGGAGACCACCGAGAGCGAGGCTCGCGAGCAGATGGAGACAAACTTCTTCGGCGCGCTCTGGGTCACCCAGGCAGTGATGCCGGTCATGAGGCGGCAGGGCGGCGGCCGGATCCTGCAGGTGTCCTCAGCCGCCGGCGGCACCGGATTCCCCATGGTCGGCCTCTACTGCGCCAGTAAGTTCGCACTCGAGGGCATGACTGAGGCGCTGGCGCTTGAGGCCGAGCGCTTCGGGATCGCCGTGACGATCGTGGCCCGAGCGACTTTCGCACCGGGTTCCTCGCTTCGTGTCGCGAGCGTGAGCAACCGATCGACGAATACAGCCGAGAGTTCGCCGACAACCTCGACGCGATGTCGGTTCGCCATGTCGGCTCCGAGCCGGGTGATCCGCTCCTTGCTGCCCGCGCCGTGCTCGACCTCGTTCGCAATCCGAATCCGCCGCGCAAGCTTCTCCTCGGCAACCGCTCCTTCGACGTCCACCTCGCTCACCATCGGTCGCAGCTCGCCGAATGGGCGACGCAGGAGGCACTGGCGCGTTCCGCCGACGGCTGAGCCCGGGCCTCAACCGCTCGTGTCAGTGGTCCGGCGAGGCGGTCGGGATTACACCGGCCAGCCGGCGCCGCGCACCCGGTCCGGTGATATCGAGTTTTGCGTATGCACTCGAGAGATGCCGCTCGACGGTCTTGACGCTGAGATAGAGGTCCTGGGCGATGTCGGCGTTCGAGCGCTCCTGCGCAGCGAGGCGAGTGACGCGTCGCTCGGAGGCCGTGAGCGCGTCGAAGCCACTGCGCGCAATGCGCCGCGGCCGCGCACCCGTGGCGACCAGCTCCTCACGCGCCTGATCAGACAGGCGCTCGGCGCCGCACCGGTAGGCCAACTCGCGCCCTTCAGCCAGCGGCGTTCGAGCGTCGGCGCGCCAGCCGCCTCGTCGTAGCGCCGCGCCGAGCGCGACGAGGGATTGGGCGTGCTCGTAGCGGGCTGGGGAGTCGCGGAGCACCGCCACCGAGTCGCGCAGCAGCTCGACGGCCTCGTCGCCTCGTGCGAGCAGCCCCTTCGCACGCAAGACGATGCCGCGCGGGCGTGAGAGCCCGGTTGCCTCGGCCTCGGCGAACTCCGACTCGACCAGCGCGAGCGCCTCGTCGGCGTCAGCCCTCGGAAGAGCCAGTGCCAGCCATGACCGCCACGGGTCGTGCAGTGGACCGAACCCGAGGCGCTCCAAGATGCTCCCCGCCGCACGCAGGTCCTGCTCGGCGCCGACCCGATCGCCGCGGGTTGTGCGCAGGCGCCCACGTGCGGACTTGACCCAGGCGCCGCCCGCCGCCTCCTCGAAGGCGGGCGGGAGCTGCAGGCTCTCAAGCGCCTGCGCCACGTCGGTTTGCGACGGTCGCTCGAGCATGACATCGGCGCCGAACCACATCAGGTTCGCGACGAGGAGCAGCAAGCCGTTCTGTAGGGCGAAGTCCTGGAGCGGACGAAGCATCTCCTCGGCGGCCGCCAGGTCGCCGAGTCGCGCCGTGCTCCAGCCACGTGTCGCGTCTGCGACGACGGCACTGGCGATGGACCCCTGCATGCGTGCGGCGACGGCGATGTCATCGGCGACCTCCGCCGCCCGCTCATAGCGCTCGAGCAGCACAAAGCCGGCTAGAGCGTGCGCGGGCGTCCACGCACCCGCCGCGCGCTGCGAGAAGAGCACGTCACCCTCGACCGCTCGCTCCGCGAGCGGGAGAACCTCGTCGAGATACTCGCCGCGGAAGCCGGACGTGGAGGCGAGCAGAGCGCAGAGTGCGTGCGCGGCCCATGAATCTCCGCCGGTGAGCCCGACCAGCCGTTCGCGCTCGCTCCAGTAGGTAGAGGCGAGCACCGGGTCGAAGGCGCAGACGAGGGCATGCGTGACATCGAGCTCCAACTGCAGCTCGGGATCACTGGGGCCGAGTTCGTTTCGCGCCTCGTCGATCACCCGCGCCGCAGACTCCCAGTCGCCGGCGTGCGTGAGAATCTCGCCGAGCGATAGCGCCGCGAGCGCACGGTCCTTGGGGTCATCGAGCAGCTCGAGCGCCTCGCGCAAATGTGCGGCGGCGCTCGGATCTCGCCGACCGACGTCGATCTGCCCGAGTCGCAGCAGGAGCTCTCCGCGCGATGGCTCGGCCGCCCCCTCCGCGAGCGCTCGGCGCACCAGAGCGCCGGCCTCTCCGGGCGCGTCGCGCGCGATCGCCTCCTCGGCCGCTCGGACGAGTGCGGCGGTCACTCGCGAGGATCCTGTGGGCCGAAGCGCAGCCAGGTGGGCCGCCACATGACCCGGCGCCGCGCCGCCCTCCTCGAGGAGATCGGCAGCGCGCGCGTGTAACTCGTCGCGCCGCGTGACGGTCAGCGTGTCGTAGAGGGAGCGCTGCACAAGGGGATGAATCCATTCGAACGGGTCGGCGTAGGCGAGGATCTCGGCCCGGCGCAGACGCTCGGCAAGCGACGCCGAAAGCGTCTCGTCAAGCTGCGCGAGCGCGGCGGCGAGAGGCAGCCGGCCGCTCATGCCGAGTACCGCCATCGCTGCGGCTAGCAGTGGCGCTTCCGGCCCTACAGCCTCGAGCCGTCGTTGGACGCGGTCGCCGACCGACGACAGAGCAGCATCGCGAACGTCACTCGCTGACGGGCCGTCACCGCCGCCATCAACGGACCGCAGCAGCTCCCGCACGTACAAGGGGTTGCCGCCACTTGATTCGTGGAATGCGGCACAGAGCTCGTCGCTGGCTCGAGGCAGGAACTCTCGTACGAGCGCCGCTACGGTCTGCCCGTCCAACTCACCTAGCTCGAGGCGATGAGTCTCCGGGTGCGACTGGAGCGCTGCCAGCAGGTCGGCGACTGGGGTTGTCTCGCCTGAGCGCACGCACACGACCAGAGCCAGAGCCAGATCGTCGAGCCGGCCGGCGAGGTATGCGAGCGCGCGCAGCGACGGCGCGTCGGACCACTGCGCGTCATCCACCACCAGCGCGAGTGGCCGCGAGGCAGCCAGGTTCGCTACGAGCCAATACAGGCCGTGCAGCGTTGCGAAGCCACCGTCGTCGGCACCCCGGGACTGCGGCGCGGATTCGAATATTCGCTTCGCCGATGAGGCTGCCCCGGAGAGACATCGGTCACGCTCGGCGGGTGCCAGCGATTGCAGGGGCACCTCGAGCAGCTGGCGCACGACACCAAACGGAAAGTCGTGCTCTAGCTCCGTGCCACGCGCTCGCCTGACGGTGACGGCGCCGCTGTCCGCATCTGCAGCGGCGAGCAGCGAGCTCTTGCCGGTTCCGGCGGCACCCGTGACCAGCGTGAGGGAGCCGCGTCCCTGCGCGGCCGCATCGAGCGCGCCGCGGAGCTGACCGAGCTCGTGCTCGCGCTGTAGTAGACGGACCGGGACGGAGGCGGATCGGTAGGCCATTGGCGCCCACACTACCGGCCGACTTACACCACGCTGCCTCGGTAACAGGGGCCGAAAGGACGAGAGTTGGGGGTCATTCCCGCATGCGAAGCGCCCGGGCGTGGGGACATGATCGCCGCGTGTCGCCGAC
>DASXEZ010000128.1:0-9495 GCA_036489875.1 Solirubrobacteraceae bacterium
GTACCTGCGCGCGCTCGAGGACGAGGAATGGAGCCTGCTCCCGGGCTACACCTTCACCAAGGCCTTCCTGCGCACCTATGCGGACATGCTCGGTCTCGACGGGCGCACGATCGTCGATGAGTTCAAGCGCCAGTACCCCGATCCGTCCGAGATCGAGCTCTCGCCCTCGCCGCCCTCGCGCCGCGACAACCGAGCCCGGGGTCGTGAACGCCCCGGCGAGCGCGGCGGTCGCCAGGCCGGGCCCTCGGGGCGCGTGCTGCTGATCGCGTTGCTGGTGGTGCTTGTCGCAGCCGCCGTCTTCATCGTCCACGAGCTGGACAAGAAGAAGAGCGCCGCGCCGCCCGCCCAGACGACCACGACGAACACGACGAGCAAGAACCACACCAAGCCGAAGCACCCGCCGTCGACCGCCGGCCCCATCGCGCTGCGTTTGACGGCGGTGACGCCGGTCCACGTCTGTCTGATTGGCTACGTGACCGAACGCGGAACAGTCCACCAGAGGCTGCCGCCGAAGGGCAGCGCCGCGACGACGGCGCTTCTGACCCCAGGGGCCCGCGCGCCCTTCTACCATGACAATCACTTCCGGGTCAGTTTCAGCGGCGGCAAGGCGAGGATGACGATCGGCAGCAAGACCTCCAGCGTCGACGCCAGCGCCACGACGCGCTCCTACGAGGTGGGGCGCTCAGGGCGCCACCTGCTGTCCGCCACGCAGGCCCCCCACTGCCAGTGAGCGCACGCGCAGCGATCGTCGTCACCGGCACCGAGGTGCTGAGCGGCCGGGTCCGTGACCGCAACGGTCCGTGGCTGTCTGAGCGCCTCGGGGAGCTCGGCGTGGACCTCGCTCACGTGACGGTGGTCGGGGACCGCCCGGCCGACATGCTCTCAGCGCTTCAGTGGTGTGGCTCGCTGGGGGTCGACCTGGTCGTCACCAGCGGAGGGCTCGGCCCGACGGCCGACGACCTCACGGCCACTGTGGTCGGTGAGTTCTGCGGGCGCGAGATGGTGCTCGACGTCGAGCTCGAGGAGCGGATAGCCGCGATCGTCCTGCCGCTGCGGGCACGCTGGCCCCACCTGACCGAGGAGACGATTCGCGAGGCCAACCGCAAGCAGGCGCTGATCCCGACAGGAGCGACCGTCCTTGAGCCGGTCGGCACCGCGCCGGGCCTCGTCGTACCGGCCGCCGACGGGCGCAGCGGGCCCACCGTCGTTGTCCTGCCCGGCCCGCCGCGCGAGCTCCAGCCGCTGTGGGAGCGCGCCACCGAGACCGAGGCCTTCGCCCACGCGATCCGCAACGCGACCGTCTATGAGCAGCGGACGCTGCGCATGTTCGGGCTGCCTGAGTCCGAGATCGCCACCACGCTGAAGGCGGTCGAGACCGCGGGCGTACCGATCGATCAGATCGAGATCACCACCTGCGTCCGCGGCGGCGAGCTCGAGATCGTCAGCCGGTATGAGCCGCCGGCAGCGGACGTCTATGCCGTGTTCGAGAGGATCGTCCGCGAGCGCCACGCCGGCGTGCTCTATTCCGACGACGGAAGTCGCGTCGATGACCAGGTGGCGAGGATGCTGATCGAGCAGGGCCTCACGCTCGCCGTCGCCGAATCGTGCACCGGCGGGCTTCTGCTCGGCCGCCTGACGGACCTTGCGGGCTCCTCCGCCTATGTGCGCGGTGGGATCGTCGCCTACTCAAACGAGGTCAAGATCTCGCTGGCGCAGGTTCCGGCGGAGCTGATCGAGGCACATGGGGCTGTCTCCGCGGAGGTCGCGCTCGCGCTCGCTGAGGGGGCTCGTAGCGCGCTGGGAGCTGACATCGGGCTCGGCGTGACGGGGATCGCCGGCCCCGGCGGCGGCACCGAGGAGAAGCCGGTCGGACTGGTCTGGCTCGCCGTTGTCGCCCCGGACGGGCGCCGCCTCGTCCGCCGCACCGACCAGCGTGGCACACGCGCGGACGTGCGCGAGCGCTCGACGACATCGATCATGCACCTGCTGCGACGCCTGCTGCTCGGCGAGTCCGACGCCGCCGCGGCGTGAGCGGCACGCTGCGGCTGTTCATCGCCGCCGAGCCGCCCGCGGCGGTCTGTGACGAGTTGGTGGCGTGGACGCGGCGCGCGGCCGGACGCGGCGCGCAGATGCGGCGTCTGGAGGCCGATGCGCTGCACATCACGCTGTGCTTCCTTGGCGAGCAGCCCTCGGCGTTCCTCGCCGAGATCGGGGCCGTCTTGACCGCCGCGAGTGAGCTCGCGGCGAGTGTTGATGAGCTCTACGTCGGTGCGCCTGCGTGGCTGCCGCCCCGACGACCGCGCGTCCTGGCGGTCGAGGTGGGGGACGCCGGTGGGTCGCTGCGCGACCTGCACGCCACCCTCTCGCGCGAGCTTGCCGAGGCGATCGGCTGGGAGCCGCCGCGCCAGCGCTTCCGCCCGCACATCACCATCGCGCGCATGCGGCCCGGCGACGAGCGTGCGCGAGAGCTGCCGCCGACGCCGTCGTTGGGCTTCAGACCCACGGCAGTGACGCTTCTGCGTTCGGACCTCGACCCGGCCGGCGCGCGCTACACGGCGCTGGCGTCGATCGGCTGCTGATCGCGGCTTCGCAGGACATCTCGCCGAGCGCTCTGCCCGCCGTTGCCGGCTATTCGCGGCTCTCGAGGACTCCGGTCGCACGCGGTGATGCCGCGCCGCTGTGCGGCTTCCTCCAAGGACCATCCTCTCTCCCTACGGGCCGATCTCTGGCGACGCCGTGACTGCTTGCACGCGCGAGCGACAACGTACGGGCTTGTCCTGCGCGCCGCTACCGTTCGTAGTCGTGGAGGCCACGGTCACGTGCCCGCTGTGCGGCGTCGCGGGGGTTGAGTCGATGCCCGAGAATGCCTGCCTGTATCGCTATTGCTGCACCGGATGCGGCGAGACGTTGAGGCCGAAGCCGTGCGACTGCTGCGTGTTCTGCTCGGTGGTCGCGATTCACGCCGTCAGCGTAGGCCCCATCGAGCCTGCCCGCAGCCGAGGTCGCGCGCTACGCTGGCCGTGGATGGAGCAGCCCGAACACCGCGTCAGCCGGCTCATCCCGTTCGTGAGGGTCGTGAACGTCGAACAATCGGTCGCGTTCTACGAGCACCTTGGCTTCGAGGTTCAGGACACCGCGATGTACAAGGACCACTTGTCCTGGGCGGCCATGCGCAGCGGCGACGCCGAGATCATGTTCGAGGGCACCCACGGTCCTCCCGACCCCGACCACCAACGGATCCTGTTCTACCTCTACTCCCACGACCTCGCTGTCCTCCGCGCGCACCTGCTCGGCGTCGGCATCGAGGCCGGGCCAATCGAGGACGGCAGCCCCGGCCCACGCGAGGAAATGCGCGTTACCGACCCCGATGGCTACGTCCTCCTGATCGCCCAAATCGACTAGCCAACAACAAGGAGCATCATGGCTCCGATCACGACAAGTGCCGACATCGCGCGTCCGGCGGACGAGGTCTTCGCCTACGTCACGGATCCACGGACGATGCCCGAATGGCAGCAGGGATGTGTGTCCGGCCAAATGGACGGGTCGACGGCCCACGTCGGCTCCAACTGCACGACTGTCCGGAAGATCGGGGGCCGCGAACGCTCGTCCACGACCAAGATCACCGAATACGATCCGCCGCACCGATGGGCCGACCGGGGTATCGATGGACCCGTCCGGGCCAAGGTCGCGGTCACCGTCGTGCCAAACGGATCCGGCTCGCGCCTCACGATCGACCTGGACTTCAGCGGCCACGGGATCGGAAAGCTGATCGTGCCCCTCATCGTCCGGCGGCAAGCCGCCCGCGAGATGCCCGAGAACATGCGCCGACTCAAAGAACGGCTCGAAACAAAGGCGTAGAGACACACCTGGCCGCTACCGCTTCGCGCGAACAGGGGGCGTCGATCAGCGACCTGCGGCCGCGTGCTCGGCCTCAATCCATTGCGCGGCTTGGTGCACGCCGGCCCAGGACACAACTCTGCCTTCAGTGTCAGCGACGTCGCCGAAGAGGACCTCTTCGCGCTCGGGGTCGTGGACCGGCAGCCACCAGAACTCGAAATTGCTATCCGGGCTCGGCCGTTGCGGCCCGGTCCAGGTCGGCATGGCATAGGCGACGCCGATAACCGCGCCGCCGCGCGTCGCTAGTTGGGTCAGGTCATTCAGCACCCGCCAATCAAACGCGGGCGCATCCGCTGGATCAGTCACACGGCGATTATCGACGTTGCTGCTACGCGCGACGAGCAGTCGTCGGACCAGATAGGCACAGCCTGATCGTTAATGGATAGCGCGAATTGGAGCTGCTGGCCGTGGTTCGCGGTCGTGAACCACGGGTGCGACCACAGTCGACGGAACGTAGGACGTGTTTCACGTCAACTCGCTGCGGCGGAGGCATCGTCGACGTAGGTCGGCATGACGCCGATGAACGCGAAGCCGAGCCGGTCTAGGATCGGGCGGGACATTCGCCCGGCCTGGACCGTCAGCGCGGGCGTGCCGTGAGTGACGGCGGCTGCCCAGCGAGCCCCGACGAGCGCTCGGTACACGCCGTGTCCGCGCGCCTCGGCGAGCACGCCGCCGCCGAACAGGTTGATCCCCGCGTCCCCGAGCACGCCGCCGGCGGTCCCGACGACCCGCCCGTCAAGTAGTGCGTTCCAGCGCCGGTACGGATTATGGGGAGCGACGTACTCGGTCCAGCGCTCCTCGAGCTCGTGCTCGAACCGCTCACGCTCGTCGGCCGGAATGTCGAACGCCGTCAGCTCGACCGCCATCCCGGCGGTGTAGGCCTCGAACGACGTGATCAAAGTGACCTCCACTTCGTCGCCACCCGTGCCCGCCGGAGGATGGAGGAGGGCCATCGCGTTCTCCACGGACTCGAACCCAGGGCTGTCCTCGTTGCGCAGACCGCGCCGTGCGAGCGCGTCGGCGAGCCACGGATGGTCGGGGCCGGTCAGCCATACGAGCTGCTCGCGACCGTGATCGCGCACCAGCGTTCGGGCCTCGGCGATCGCGGCGTCGACGTCGGCCTCCGTGAGCGCGGGCCGAGGTTCGATCGGCTGCGGAAACGGGAGGGGATGGAGCGCGGCGAAGCAGTATTCGCCCTCCACAAGCGTGGTGCCAGGCATGCTCGGGAGCGTCGAAAACGCGTGGAGTGCCTGCCTACGAACCGAATCGGGAACCGTGTCCACCTCACCCGACGGTACTCGAGTGCGAGTCAGCCCGATGGCACGAGCAGCGAGACGACACCGACCCACGCCGCAGGCTAGCCACCAACGCAAACAGCACCGCGTGGTCGCGATAAGCGATTTAGGAGCCGCGGCTCGAAGCAAGCGGGAGCGAGGATCTCAGGCGTACTTCGTTCGCTGCGCTGGAGGAGGCTAGGTCGGGTTGAACGTGACCTCTAGACCTTCGCCGTCGATGGCGGTGCACTGCGTAGCCGATGGACACGCGAGGCCGGTCACCGGATTGCGGTCGATCTGGATGCTGGGGGGTTGATGCCAACCGATTGGACGAAGGGACGCCGGGTCATAGGTGATCTCAGACCCGATGTCGTCGACGAAGGTGCACTGTGTCGCGAGTGGGCACGCTTCGCTGACGAGTTCTGGGGCGTTCATCGGTGTAATGCCATCCAGCGACGGGGACGCTGGATCGAACGGCAAAGCATTCGCGTTGCCCGTCCCGATCACGCATAGGCTTGCTGACGCGCACGCCAAGCTGAGGAAGTGTCCTTGGGCCTCGAGGCGGAATGGCCGCGGCACGCCAGGGGACGCCGGGTTGAACGTGACCTCCAGTCCCGTCTCGATCGTCGCGCTGCAACTGCTCGTGGACGTGCACGCGATTGCTGTGAGCACGTTCTGTGCGCCATGGTAGGAGTCGAGTTTCGCTGTGCGCCGACTGCTCGGCGACCTGGGCGAGAATGCGACCTCGGTTCCCCGTGTGCCGACCGCCGCGCACTCCCGGATCGACGGGCAGGCGACAGCAAAGAGCACGCTATTTGTCGCGATCCGCGCTGACGTCAGTAGGCCAGGGCTAGATGGATCGAACGTGTCCTCCCACCCCTGCACGTCGACCGCGGTGCATTGCGTGGCCGACGGGCAGGCCACGCTCTCTAGCCTTGCGCGCTGGTCGATGACGACGGGACGCGGGGTGCCGGGCGCGAGCGGGTCGAATGTGACGGCCAAGCCGTGCAGGCTCACGGCGGTGCACTGCCGCGAGAGCGGGCACGCGATGCTCACCAAGTCGACGTCGCCATAGTGGTTCAAGCTGACCGGAGCGCCGACGGTCGCGGCTCCCGCTCCACCTGTCGCGACCAAGAGCACTGCCGCGCCAACCGCGCCCAGCCACACAAATCCAGACCTCACCCCGAACACTCGCAACATCATGGCCCACTGGCCACACCCACGGAGCGATCAGGCGAGTGCTCCGTTGCGCGAAAAGCGACGCCCTTCCAGCGAACCGGGGACCGTCTCGGCTGGGCGAAGCACCGCGACGGCTTCGCGCGCGAGCGCTGGTCGGGTCGCGGACCGCGGTAGCGCGCTACGGGTTCGGCACGAAGCGCGAATGCTGTCTAGGGGGAGGACGACATATGCACGTGTTGGATCCGAGGCGTGACCAAACTGCGGGTGGGGTTTCGCGCAGCCGCTTTCCTACGCGAACGTTGTCGCGACACTGACGCTCGTCTTGGCGTTGGGGGCGGGACCGCATGGGCTGCCCACCGCTACTTGATCACGTCCAAGCGCCAGATCAAGCCGAGCGTTTTGGCCTCTTTGCGGGGCAAGCGCGGTCGGACCTAGCCGCAAGGGGTAGCAAGAGCGAGGTAACGGCACGGTTACAGCTCCGAGAGTGGTGAAAAGCGCGCGAGGAGCAGCACGTTCGGCTCGCGCCTGGCGTCAGGTCGGAGCGGCTCGCTGTGGCGGGTCGTTGAGGGCCGTGTAACGTCAGGCGATGCCTGATTATTTTAGCGAGAAGCAGGCCGCACAGTACGACGACGCCGTGGGCAGCCGATTTGACCCGTTGCTGGTTGATCCGGCCGTCGACTTTCTTGCCGGGCTAGCGGATGGCGGCGCTGTCCTCGAGTTCGGCATCGGCACCGGGCGCGTCGCGCTGCCGCTGGCAGAGCGCGGGATCCGGGTGCACGGCATCGACCTGTCGACGGCGATGGTCGAGAGGTTGCGGGCAAAGCCTGGCGCCGAGAAGATCGCGACGACGATCGGCGACTTTGCGACCACGAAGGTCGAAGGAACGTTCTCGCTCGTCTACCTGGTCTTCAACACGATCATGAACCTGACCACGATGGACGATCAGATCGCGTGCTTCCACAATGCCCGCGTGCATCTCAAACCGGGCGGGCACTTCGTCATCGAGGTCGTCGTGCCGGATCTCCAACGGCTCTCCCCAGGAGAGACCCTCCGACCGCTCTACCTGACCGACACGGGAGTGGGCTTCGACGAGTACGACGTCGTGTGGCAGCGACTCGTGTCGCACCACTACGCAACAGTCGACGGCGAGCTCGAGGACCACGCCATCCCGTTCCGCTATGCGTGGCCCTCGGAGCTTGACCTCATGGCGCGGCTCGCCGGGATGACGCTCCGCGAGCGCTGGGGAAATTGGAAGCGCGAGCCGTTCACGCGGCACAGCACCGAGCACATCTCGGTCTGGGGAAAGGCCACTCGCTAACCCCGCACAAACCGTCTCGCATTGCCGCTTGGCGCGAGACGCGGCAACACGGCGGAGCGCCTGCTTCTCGCTGTGGTGGCATGATCGCGACGACGTGCGACGTTCACTATTCGGGAGGTGTAGATGTCCGTTTTGATGACCGCCGAGTTGCCCGGCGCGACGCAGGAGATGCTCGATGGGATGCGGCCGCTGCTTGAGCCGATTCGTCGTGCAAAGGGATTCGTGGTGCACACCAACGGCCCGGTGTCTGGCGGCTGGCGGGTGGTCGAGGTGTGGGATTCGCAAGGTGAGTTCGAGGAATGGTTCGAGGCGAATGTCAAGCCCGCGTTTGCCGGGGGCGGCCCGCTACCCACGATCACCTTCAGCGAGCTGAATGAGGTGGTCACCGCCGCATAGCCGGAGGAAGCGCAACGCTCAGCGTGGCGAAACGGCCGATCGGCTCGACGCCACGTTGTCGCTTGCGCCAAAACAGCGGTATTCGAACGTCAGGCCGTGCAGCGGCTTCCCAAACCACCAAGAAAAAGTTCTGGGAGCCACGCCCGCTCCTATACTGGCCATGCGTGAGCGAGCCAGACCAGATGCCGTCTGAGCCGGATCAGGATCCGCCGCCGTCTGAGGCCTCGGACGATGTGACCGTTGGCGCCTGGCTCGACACCGATCAGGCGCCCTACACGGGGTTGCCTGAGGGCGATGTGGTCCTCGATCCAGCCCCGGCCCGACCGAGCCTCTGGGCGCGTCTCATGCGCGCGCTTCGAGGCGCTGGCTAACCCACCGAGCACCCTTCGCACAGCCGCGAGGCGGCTGGTTCACCGGGCCTGCGTTGTCCGGCACGCACGATCGCCGTCGGAGCTGTCACCCGCAGAGACGGGCAGGCCGCGATATGGGAGGGTTTCCAGCCCCGGGAGCGAACATGTGTTCGATTCGGTTCCGTCTGATGCCCGCCGTAGTCTGACTCCCTCGATCCAGCGCGACAGGAGCTTGAGCATGACCGTGACAGAAGACGAGAAGGCCGCGAAGGCCCGCGATGCAGCGCTGCAGGGCGCGCTGACGCAGATCGAGCGGGAGTTCGGCAAGGGCACCGTCATGCGAATGGGGGACCCGGGAGCGCAGGTCAAGGTCGCCGCGATCCCCACCGGCGCGCTGTCGCTGGACCTCGCGCTCGGCATCGGCGGCGTCCCGCGCGGGCGCATCGTCGAGGTCTTCGGGCCGGAGTCCTCCGGCAAGACAACCCTGATCTACCACGTCCTCGCCGAGGCCCAGAAGCTCGGCGGGACCTGTGCCTTCATCGACGCCGAGCACGCCATGGACCCGCTCTACGCGAAGGAGATCGGCGTCAACATCGACGAGCTCTTGGTCTCGCAGCCGGACTTCGGCGAGCAGGCGCTTGAGGTCGCCGACATGCTCGTGCGCTCCGGCGCGGTCGACGTGGTCGCGATCGACTCGGTCGCCGCGCTGACACCGCGCGCCGAACTCGAGGGCCAGATGGGCGACCAGAGCGTCGGCCTACAGGCGCGGATGATGTCTCAGGCGATGCGCAAGCTCGCGGGCAACCTCAACCGCACCCAGACGCTTTGCATCCTGACCAACCAGATCCGCGAGAAGATCGGCGTGATGTTCGGCTCGCCGGAGACCCAGCCGGGCGGGCGCGCGCTCAAGTTCTACGCCTCGCAGCGGCTTGACATCCGCCGCATCGAGACGCTCAAGGACGGCAACGAGGCGGTCGGCAACCGCGTTCGCGTCAAGGTCGTCAAGAACAAGGTCGCGGCTCCGTTCAAGCAGGCCGAGTTCGACATCGAGTTCGGCAAGGGGATCTCGACCGCGGGCTGC
>DASXEZ010000179.1:0-5334 GCA_036489875.1 Solirubrobacteraceae bacterium
ACTGCCGGCCGACCTTCGGGATTTCGGCATCGGCGCCCAGATCCTCGCCGACCTCGGGCTCTCCTCGATCCGGATCCTCACCAACAACCCCAAGAAGATCCACGCGCTCGAGGGCTACGGCCTCTCGGTCGTGGATCAGGTTCCGATCGAGGAGCCGCCCAACCCCGAGAACCTCGCCTACCTGCGCACCAAGCGGGAGAAGCTCGGGCACATGCTCCACCACCAGGGCCTCGACGTCGACGGCGAGATGCTGCTGCGCGAGCGGCTGCACGATCACCTCGTGCAGCCCGATTTCTGATGGCCACCTTCGCCATCGTCCTCGCGCGCTTCTACGAGGACCTCGCCGAGCGCCTTGAACGCGGCGCCCGCACCGTCTTTGAGGAGGAGGGCCACAGCGTCGAGGTCTTCGAGGTCGAGGGCGCCTACGAGCTGGCGCCGGCCGCCGCCTACGCCGCCGCCGGCGGACGCTTCGCCGGCGTCGCCTGCCTGGGCGCCGTGATCCGCGGCGAGACCGATCACTACGACTGGGTCTGCTCCGCGGCCTCCTACGGAATCCAGAAGGTGTCGCTGGACAGCGGCGTCCCGTGCTCGTTCGGGGTGCTCACCGTCGACACCTACGAGCAGGCGCTCGCGCGCTCCGGGGGCGACAAGCGCGACAGCGGCGCGCACGCCGCGCGCGCGGTGCTCGCGCTGGCCGAGATCCGCTCGCAACTGGCGCTCAGCTAGACTTCGAGGTCGCATGGCCAAGGTCTGTCACTCGTGCAACAAGGGTCCGGCGTTCGGCAACAGCCGCAGCCACTCGATGGTCGCGACCCGCCGGCGCTTCAACCCGAACCTCCAGAAGGTCCGCATCGTCGACGCCAACGGCGCCCCGCGCCGCGTCTACGTCTGCACGCGCTGCCTCAAGGCCGGCAAGGTCACCAAGGCGCTCTAGCCCGCCGCGGGTCGTGCCGGACCCCAATCTGATCCGCTTTCGCGCCCTCGTCGCAGGCGCGCTCGCGCACCTGGAATCGCGCCGCGAGGAGATCAACGATCTCAACGTGTTCCCGGTCGCCGACGGCGATACCGGCGACAACATGGTGCTGACGATGCGCGCGGTGCTGGCCGAGCTCGACCGCCTCGCCGGCGCCGGCGACCAGACGATCGACGAGATCGGGCGCGACGAGATCGTCCGCTCGGTCGCTCGCGCGGCGCTGCTCGGCGCGCGCGGCAACAGCGGCGTGATCCTCTCCCAGCTGATCCATGGCGCCGCCGAGGAGCTCTTCAGCCGTCCCGGGGAGCTGATCGACCCGACGCTGATCGGGGCCGCCCTCGCGCGCGCCGCCGACCGCGCCTACGCCTCGGTGCGCGAGCCGGCGGAGGGGACGATCCTCACGGTCGTGCGTGAGATGGCGAGTCGTGTGGCCGTCGAGCTCGCCCACATGCCCGAGACGCGCCTGTCGCTCACTGCCACGCCCGACGATCAGGACGACGCCATCGCCGGGCTCCTCGAGCGCGCCGTGGCGGCCGGTGAGGCGACCGTCATGCGCACCCCCGACCTGCTCGCCGTGCTGCGCGAGGCGGGGGTCGTCGACGCCGGCGGCTACGCGCTCGTCGTGATCTTCGCCGGGATCGTCGCGGCGCTCCGTGGCGATGAGCCGCCGCCTCTTCACCATCATGCGCCGGCTCGCGTCACCCATCCCCAGCACCTCTCCTCGACCTTCCGCTACTGCACCAACTTCGCGGTCAGCGGCCACGACCTCGAGGCCAGCCGCTTCACCGAGGCGCTCGAGGCGCTCGGCGACTCGGTGCTGGTCGTGGGCGACGCCCGCACGCTGAAGATCCACGTCCACACCGACCACCCCGAGCAGGCGGTGGCGGTGCTCGCGGGCGCCGGCGAGGTCTCCCACCTCGACATCGCCGACATGCACGGACAGGTCGCCGCGCGCGCTCGCCGCCTCGGCGAGACCGCCCGCTGCGGCGTACTCGCGGTCGTCGCGAGTCCGGGCATCGGCGAGCTCTTCCACAGCCTCGGCGCGCACGTGCTCAACGGCGGGCCGACGCTGAATCCCTCGACCTACGAGCTGCTCGCCGGCATCCACGCGGTGGTGGCCGAGGAGGTCGTCGTGCTGCCGAACAGTCCCAACGTGATCATGGCCGCCGAGCGCGCCGCGGAGCTCTCGGAGAAGCACGTCGTGGTGGTCCCCTCGCGCAGCCAGCAGACCGCCCTGACGGCACTGGTCTCACTCTCGCCCGAGCTCGGCGCCGACGACAACGCCGCCACGATCGCCGCCGCCCTGGCGCGTGTTCGCGCAGGCTCGGTGGCTCCGGCGGCACGCGACGACGCCGACGGTCGCTTCAGCATCGGTGAGGCCGTCGGCTTCGTCGAGGAGTCACTCGTAGCCTGGGGCGATCCGGAGGCGACGCTGGCGCAGGTGCTCGCGCGCCTCGGCGACGGCACCGAGCTCATCACCTGCATCGCCGGCGCCGGCGCGCCGCTGAGCGCGGAGCGGATCGACGAGCTGGCGCCCGAAGCGGTCGAGCTCGAGCACCGCCAGGGCGGGCAGCCGAGCTACTGGTGGCTGCTCGCCGCTGAATAGCGCCTCGGGCCGGCTTTCACCCTCCGATCCTTGACCGAAGCGTCGGGCATCATCAACGGGATGCGAGCTTTTGGGGCAACTGAGGAGATCGGCGCCGAGGCGCTGATCGACGCGCCCGTGCGCACGCCGCGGCCCTCGCGGCTCGAGCGACCTCTCAAGCTGCACCCCAAGGCGGCCGAGGGCGCAGCTGCCCTGGAGCTCCACACGGTCGGAGATCTCCTCGAGCACGTGCCGCGCGCCCGCCGCGAGGCGCGCACGGTCGCGGCGCTGAGCCCGGGGGAGACGGCAACGGTGATCGTCGAGGTCCGCTCGATCGCCTCGCGACCGGTCCGCCGGCGCGGCATGCGCCCGCTTGTCGAGGCCACGGTCGCGGATGCCACCGGCCCGATGAAGGCGACCTTCTTCAACCAGCCTTGGCTCGCAGATCGCTACCGCCCGGGGACCCGGTTGGTGCTGCACGGCAAGTACGGCGGGCGCAACAGCTTCCGTGTCGCCACCCACGCCACCACCGAGGAGGCAGCCTCCGGCAGCGACGAGGTCTCCCACTACGCCGCCAGCGAGGGTCTCTCGAGCACCCAGATCCTGGCGCTGGTGAGCGCCGAGCGACCGGCGCTCCGCGAGGTCGTCGACACGTTGCCGGCCCGGCTGCGTGCGCGGCTGAAGCTCGCCGAGCGTGGCGCCGCGCTCGAGGCGATGCACTTCGGCGAGAGCGCGCGCGAGGCCGAGAACGGTCGCGAGCGGCTCGCCTTCGAGGAGCTTCTGTGCACGCAACTGGCGCTGCTGGCCCGCCGCGCCAGCGAGGACGCCGGCGCGCCCGCCTTCGCGCTCGAGCAGTCCGGCGAGCTCACCACGCGCTGGCTCGCCGGTGGACTGCCCTTCGCCCTCACCGGGGACCAGCTCGCCGCGATCGACGTCCTGCGCGAGGAGCTCGCGACGAGCAGGCCCGCCCAGCGCCTGCTGATGGGGGAGGTCGGAAGCGGCAAGACCGTCGTCGCCCTCTACGCGATGCTGCGCGCGGTCGAGCACGGACATCAGGCGGCGCTCATGGCGCCGACCGAGACCCTCGCGGAGCAGCACTTCGCGACGATCCAGCGTCTGTTCGGCGCCGAGCCGGTGACGCTCGGGCTCCTGACCGGCTCGACACCGGCCGCGCGCCGCGCGCAGCTCCTCGCCCGGCTCGCAAGCGGCGAGTGCTCACTCATCGTCGGAACGCACGCGCTGATCGAGGACCCGGTCGTCTTCCGCTCGCTGGCGGTCGCGATCGTCGATGAGCAGCACCGCTTCGGCGTGCGTCAGCGGACAGCGCTCGCGGCCAAGGCGCCGCCCGAGCGCGCGCCGCACGCCCTGCACCTCAGCGCGACGCCGATCCCGCGCACGCTCGCGCTGTGCGAGTACGGAGACCTCGACCAGACGCGACTGCACGAGCGCCCGCAGGGTCGCCCGCCGGCAAAGACCCATGTGGTCTCCGGCGAGCGCGAGCGCGAGCGCGCCTACGAGCGGATCGCCGAGGAGATCAAGGCCGGGCGCCAGGCGTTCGTGGTCTGCCCGCTCGTACAGGAGAGTGAGCTCGAGGACGGCGCCCAGGCGGGCGGGGGAGTCGGACCGGCGGCCCAGGCCCGCGCTGCGACCGCCGAGTTCGAGCGCCTGCGGGAGGGCGAGCTGCGCGACTTCCGCCTGCTGTTGATGCACGGGCAGCTCGGGCACCGCGAGAAGCAGGCGGCGATGGCGGCGTTCGCCGCCGGCGAGGCCGATGTCCTGGTCGCCACGACGGTGATCGAGGTCGGCATCGACGTCCCCAACGCGACCGTGATGCTGATCGAGAACGCCGAGCGCTTCGGGATCAGCCAGCTGCACCAGCTGCGCGGGCGCGTCGGGCGTGGGGGGCACGAGTCGCTGTGCCTGCTCTGCGGCCCGAAATCCTCGCCGCGCCTGACCGCGCTGGCCCAGCACGACGACGGCTTCGAGCTCGCCGAGATCGACCTGCGACTGCGCAAGGAGGGCGAGCTCGTGGGCACGAGACAGTCGGGGGCCGGACAGTTCAAGTTCGCGCGGCTCCCCGACGACGAGGCGCTGCTCCTGCACGCGCGCGAGTGCGCCACCTCGCTGATCGAGGCCGACCCGCGACTCGAGAGCCCAGAGCACGTGCTGCTCGCCGACCGCCTCGCGCAGTTGCACGGCGAGATCGAAGCCCACCCGATCGCGGCATGAGCGCCACGCGGGACCCACATCGCGCCCGGCACTCCGACCGCGAAAACAGCGCGACTCGCGCACCGCAGAGCCCCCCGCCAACCTCCTCCCAACGATGCGAGTGATCGCCGGCGAGCTCGGCGGGCGCACCCTCCGCACGGCCGCCGGCACTCTCACTCGCCCCACCTCCGCCCGCGTCCGCGAGGCCCTCTTCTCGATGCTCGGGCCGGTCGAGGGCGCGAGCGTTCTCGACCTCTTCGCCGGCTCCGGCGCCCTCGGCATCGAGGCGCTCTCGCGCGGCGCGGCCAAGGCCACCTTCGTCGAGCGCGACCGAAGCGCGCTGCAGGCGCTGCGCGCCAACGTCGAGCAGCTCGACCTGCAGGGGCGCGCCGAGATCCGCGCCGGCGACGCGCTGGCAGCGCTGCGCAACGCAGCCAAATACGATCTCGTCTTCATCGACCCGCCCTACGCGGCGGCAGAGCAGCTGGGCGGGGAGCTCTCGCGTGAGCTGCCGGCGGCCCTGGCCCCCGGCGCCCTCGTGGTCAGCGAGTCCGACCGGCGCTCGCCG
>DASXEZ010000025.1:0-14903 GCA_036489875.1 Solirubrobacteraceae bacterium
GAGGTTGATCGCCATGCCGATCGGGTCCTGGACGGTCACTGCCTCGACCACGAAGCCGCCGTCTTCGTCGTGGCGGTAGTCGGCGCAGTGAGTCGTGATCGGGTAGACGATGTGGGCGTCCTGGATCTCGTCGAAGCGGCCGACGACGATGCGCGCGGGGTGGAAGCCGAGGTTTCGTCCCAGCAGCGGATCCTCGACCCCCGAGCGCGCGAGCACCCCTGGCGTGTTGAGCGTGCCGGCGGCGACGACGACGGCGCCGGCGCCGACGTGGTGGCGCACGCCGCCCGAGTCGAGGTACTCGACGCCCGTGGCCTGCGGGCCATCCAGGGTGTCCTCGATGACGACGCGCTCGACGCGCGAGTCCGGCCGCAGCACGAGCGAGCCGAGCATCGCCGCCCGGGCGATGTAGGTGTTCTGCGTCGACTTGCCGCCGTTGGTCGGGCAGCCCTGCAGGCAGGAGCCGATGCGCGTGCAGTTCTCGTCGGTGTAGGACCGCACCGACTCCAGCTGCGCCCCGATCGCGTTGAAGCCGCGCTCGACAGTGCGCACGCTGTCGGACCAGTCATCGCGCGTGCGCACGCCGAGGTAGCGCTCGACGCGCTCGTAGTAGGGATCGATGTCGGCCGCGCCGAAGGGCTCGCCGCGCTCGCCGAGCAGCCCGCTGGCCGCGTGCCACTTGGCGAGGTCGACGTCGTCGGCGCGCATCGCGACCTTGGTGTTGATCGTCGTCGAGCCGCCGACGCAGCGGCCGGCCACGAGCGCGACGGGGCCGCGGCCCCAGTCGCCGGCGGGCATCGCGAAGCGGATCGGCCACCAGAGGTCGTGGGCCGCCTTGGCCTCCCAGCGCTGGAAGTCGATCGCGGTCTTGTGCGGGCCCAGCTCGAGCAGGAGCACCGAGCGCCCGTGCGCGCTCAGCTCGCCGGCGACGACGCCGCCGCCCGCTCCCGACCCCACGACGACGACGTCGAAGTGCTCGCCCACGCCCTCAGCCCTCGATTCCCAGATAGGACCAGTCCTTGTGCAGGGCTGCCGCGGCGGGGGGATGGAAGTCGATCTCCTCCCAGGCGCCGCCGGCGTCACGGCCGGGGGCGACGAAGTCGCTGTAGAAGGCCTCGACGGCGAGCGCCCGCAGCTGCAGGAACTCCGGCGAGAGGGCGTGCGGCGCGAGCGCCTCGGCGCCGCCGGTGGCGAGCTCGCCGAGCCCCTCGATCGAGGCGATCACGCCGTCGCGGTGGGCCTGGGGCATCGCGCTCAGCTGCGCGTCGATGTAGAAGGCCGGGCCGACGCGCGCCGAGCCCGGCACGATCAGCTCGCACAGGCGCTCCAGCGCCTGCGCCTGCGCGGTGTCGAGCGTACGCAGCTGCGGAGCGTTGCTTCCCATCCCCGGCGGCAAGGTTAGGCCATCGTCGCGTAGGCTGTCGCGCTGATCGATGGGAGAGCGCGAGAACAGGCAGACGGCGACGCGAGCAGGCGCAGGCCGCCCGCAGCGCCGACTGGATAGCCTGCGCCACAGCGCCCGCCCGGGCGCGCTCGCGGACATCGCGAGGGCAGCAGCCGGCCGCGAAATGGCGCGGGAGAGGAGCAGGGGCTGATGGGCGACGTCGAGCTGGTCGGTCTCTACTGGACGCTGTCGGGGCCGGTGGAGGTCCACGCGGGACGCGAGTGGAGCCTGTTCGACTTCCGCGACCGCGTCGAGGCGGCCGCGCGCGTGGGCTTCGCCGGGATCGGCATCTGGCACGCCGACCTCGAGCACGTGCTCGAGACCCGGACGCTGCGCGAGATGCGCTCGATCCTCGATGACAACGGCGTGCGCCAGACCGAGGTCGAGTGCCTGATGGATTGGTTCGTCGACCCCGGCGACGAGCGTCGCACGGAATCGGACCGCAACCGCAACCTGCTCTTCGAGGCGGCGGCCGAGCTCGGAGCCCATCACGTCAAGGTCGCCAACATCCCCGGCACGCCGTGCGAGCTGCCCAAGCTGACGGAGCGCTTCGCCGAGCTCTGCGCCGACGCCGCGAGCCGCCACGACGCGCTGATGGCCTATGAGTTCATGCCCTTCGACGTCAACGTCCACACGCTCGAGGCGGTGATCGAGGTCGTCGGCGGGGCCGGCGCGCCCAACGGCGTGATCGCGGTCGACACCTGGCACTGCGCCAAGCTCGGCATCACCCCCGAGGACCTGCGAGGGCTACCGCCCGAGCTGCTCGGCTGGGTCGAGCTCAGCGACGGGCAGTACGAGAACCTGCCCGACCCCGTCGACGAGGTCGTCAACCACCGCCGCCTCCCCGGCGAGGGCGAGTTCCCGCTGCTCGAGGACCTGGCCGTCTTGCAGGAGCTCGGCTACAAGGGTCCGTGGGGGGTCGAGGTCCTCTCAGAGGAATTGCGCAGCCTGCCGATGGAGGAGATCTTCCAGCGGGCCTACGAAACCACAGCGGCGCAGTTCAGCGCCGACGTCGACTGAGCACGAAAGGAGCACGCCGGTGAGCAGCGACGAGCAGACTCTCGACAAGGACCGCCTCAGCTGGATCCTCACGCAGATGGTCAGGATCCGCGACTTCGAGGAGCGCGTGAAGAGCACCTTCGAGGAGCACCCCGGAGCGATCCGCGGCCACACGCACCTCGCCGACGGCGCCGAGGCCTCGATCGTCGGCTCGATCGCGGCGCTGCGCGACGGCGACCAGGTGCTCGCGACCTACCGCTGCCACGGTTACCCGATCGCGCTCGGCAGCGACACCAAGGCGATGATGGCCGAGATCTACGGCAAGTCGACCGGCATGTGCGGAGGCTTCGGCGGATCGATGCACCTCGTCGACGTCGAGCGGGGGTTTCTCGGCACCTCCGGCATCGTCGGCCAGGGCATCCCCCACGCGACCGGCGCCGCCTACGCGGCGCAGATCCGCGGGCAGGGGCAGGTCGTGCTGAGCTTCTTCGGTGACGGCGCCTCCAAGCAGGGGTCCTTCGCCGAGTCGCTCAACATCGCCTCGCTGTGGAAGCTGCCGATCGTCTTCGTGATGGAGAACAACAACTACAACGTCGTCACGCGCTCGGACCAGGAGGACGCCAACGCGGCCGCCGGCGAGCCGCTCGCGGTCAAGGCCAAGGCCTACAGCATGCCCGGGGTGACCATCGACGGCGGCGATCCGCTCGAGGTCTACGGGGTCATGCGCACCGCCGTCGATCGCGCCCGCTCAGGCGAGGGACCGACGCTGGTCGAATCGAAGGTCTACCGCCTCAGCGCCCACGGCAACATCATCGCCCCGCCGGGGGTGCCGCTGCACTACCCCGAGCACGAGGCGATCACCGTCTTCGGCAACCGCGAGGAGTACGAGGCGGCGCTGCGCGGCGACCCGGTGCCGCGCTTCCGCGCCAAGCTGATCGGGGACGGCACGCTCACGCCCGAGGAGGCCGACGCGATCGCCACCGCGGCGCAGGAGGAGATGGAGGCGGCCGTCCAGTTCGCCTGGGAGAGCCCACTGCCCTCTCCCCAAGAGGCCGTCAACCACGTCTACGCATAGGAGTCCAGCGAGCATGGCACACGAACTCCCCTACATCGCCGCGATCAACGAGGCCATCCAGCTGGAGATGGAGCGCGACGACAGCGTCCTCTACTTCGGCCAGAACATCGCCACCACCGAGGACGATCCCTTCCTGACCGCCTTCGGGGCCGACCGCGTCCGCGTGACGCCGATCTCGGAGACCGCCGAGATCGGCATGGCCGTCGGCGCCGCGCTGGCCGGCTACCGTCCCGTCGTCGAGCTCTACATGGCCGAGTTCATGCTCGTCGCCATGGACCAGGTCGTCAACGAGGCGCCGCGCTTTCGCTACATGAGCGGCGGCAAGGTCAAGGTCCCGCTGGTGCTCAAGGCGGGCTACGGCTTCACCGCCGGCTGGGCCGGGCAGCACACGGGCTCGATCTACTCGATGTTCGTCGGCGTGCCCGGGCTCAAGGTCGTGCTGCCCTCGACGGCCGCCGACGCCAAGGGCCTGATGGCGACCGCGATCCGCGACGACAACCCGGTCTGCTACTTCCACCACTACCTGCTGACGCTCGAGCACGGCGAGGTGCCCGACGGCGAGCACCTCGTCCCCTTCGGCGAGGCCGCGGTGCGCCGCGAGGGCAATGACGTCACGATCGTGGCCGTCGGCTGGATGGTCGACAAGGCGCTGGCGGCGGCTGAGCGGCTCGCCGGCGAGGGCATCGAGGCCGAGGTCATCGACCCCCGCACGCTCGTGCCCCTCGACACCCGCACGATCCTCGAGTCGGTCGCCAAGACCGGCAAGCTGGTCGTCGTCGATCAGGCCACGCGCCACGGCGGTGTCTCCGGCCTGATCGCGGCCGAGGTCGCCGAGCACGGATTCGACACGCTCAAGGCGCCGATCGTGCAGGTCACGGCTCTCGACGCGACGATCCCCTACAGCGAGCCGATGGAGGCCTTCGTGCTCCCCGACGAGGACAAGATCGTGACCGCCGTCCAGCAGGTCCTCGGCCAGTGGCCGGTCGCCGCCTAGGGATGGGAACGGATCAGGGGGCGCCTTCGGCGCCGGGGGGCGGCGCCGTGGCGACGCCCCTCGATCGCGTCTCGGCGCTCGCGCTGCTGCGCACGATGTGGCGGATCCGCTGCTTCGAGGAGCGCGTCGGCGTGCTCAAGCGCGCCGACGAGGTCTACGGGCTGATCCACCTCAGCATCGGCGGCGAAGGGGTCGCCGCCGCCGTGTGCTCGCAGCTGCGTGACGACGATCCGGCCTACACCGGCCACCGTGGACACGGTCACGCGATCGCCAAGGGCGCGCCCCTTCAGCGCACGATGGCTGAGCTGATGGGCCGAAGCGACGGTCTCTGCCGCGGCTTCGGCGGCTCGATGCACCTGGTCGATCTCGAGCACGGGCTGATGGGCGCGACCGGCGTCGTCGGCGGCAACGTCCCGCTCGCGCTGGGCAGCGCGCTCGCGTCGCGCCTGCAGGGCTCAGACGCCGTCGCCGTCGTCTTCTTCGGGGACGGCGCGGTCCAGGCCGGGCACTTCAACGAGTCCGTCAACCTCGCCGCGCTGTGGAAGCTGCCGGTGATCCTCGTCTGTGAGAACAACGGCATGGCCGAGTTCACCTCGCGCGAGGAGCACAGCGTGATCGAGCGCGTCAGCGACGTGATCGCGCCCTACGAGTTCGTCCGCGAGACCGTCGAGGGCAACGACGTCGCCGCTGTCTGGGACGCCTTCGGGCGCTTCCTCGCCGGAGCCCGTCGCGGCGAGGGCCCGTTCCTGCTGGAGTGCCTCACCTACCGGCTGCGCGGGCACTACGAGGGCGACCCGACCCAATATCGCGAGGCGATCGCGGCGGAGGAGTGGCAGCAGCGCGACCCGATCCTGCGGCTCGAGCGCGCCGCGGAGGCGGCGGGCTGGTTCGGGCCGAAGGAGGCCGCCGCCGCGGCCGCCGACGCGCTCGCCGAGGTCGAGGCGGCCGTGGAGTTCGCGCGCGCCAGCGCCTACCCGGACCCCGCGCTGCTCACCGAGCTCGTCTACGCGCCATGAGCACCGCCAGCGACGTCAGATGAGCGCGACGACCTATGTGAAGGCGATCAACGCGGCGCTGGCCAGCGCGATGCGCGAGGACCCGAGCGTGTTCGTGATGGGCGAGGACGTCGCCGAGGGCGGCCCCTACACGGCGACCGCCGGCCTCGCGGAGGAGTTCGGGCGCGAGCGCGTGCGCAACACGCCGATCAGCGAGGGCGCGATCTGCGGCGTCGCCATCGGCGCCGCCCAGTCGGGCCTTCGGCCGGTGCTCGAGATCATGTTCATCGACTTCATCACGCTCGCGCTCGACCAGCTCGTCAACCAGGCCGCCAAGGCGCACTCGATGTCGGGCGGGCAGCTGTCGGTGCCGCTGGTGCTGCGCACCCAGGGCGGCGCCGGCCAGCGCGGCGGCGCCCAGCACTCGCAGAGCCTCGAGGCCTGGCTGACCCACGTGCCCGGGCTGAAGGTCGTGATGCCCTCGCGCGCCGCCGACGCCGCCGGCCTGCTCGCGAGCGCGATCGCTGAGGACAACCCGGTCGTCTTCGTCGAGAACAAGGCGCTCTACTTCCGCCGTGAGGAGGTCGAGGATCCGCCGCCCGCGGTGGCGATCGGGAGCGCGGCGACGCTGCGCGGCGGGCGCGACGTCACGATCGTGGCGCTCTCGCGCATGGTCGGCGAGGCGCTCGCGGCGGCCGAGCAGCTGGCGGGGGAGGGGATCGAGGCCGAGGTCATCGACCCGCGCACGCTGGTGCCGCTGGACATCGAGGCCATCGTCGCCTCGGTGGCGCGCACCGGCCGCCTGGTCATCGCGCACGAGGCGGTCGCCTTCGGCGGCTTCGGAGCCGAGATCGCAGCCGAGGTCGGCACCGCGGCTTTCGATCACCTCGACGCGCCGATCGAGCGCGTCGGCGCCCCCTTCACGCCGATCCCCCTCAGCCCGCCGCTCGAGGATGCCTACCTGCCAGGCGCCGCCGAGATCCGCGCCGCAGCGCTGGTCACGCTGGGTCGCGCGCCCGCCGGGGCCTGAGCTCAGCTCGCGCGCACGCCCGCCGGCGCCTGAGGTCGGCTGGCCCGCGCGCCGGGCGGCACCCTGCGGTTCTGATCGCCCGTGCGCCCGCCGGGCCTGCGCTCAGCTCGCCCGCGCCCGCCGGCGCCTGAGCTCAGGACAGCGCCGGCGCCGGCTGGGTCTCCTGCACGAGCGTCGTCAGCGAATGGCCGGGCACGCGCGTGAGCACGCCGTGACGGAGCACGAGCTCGAGGTTGGTGAGCGCGAGTCGCGCATGCTCGCGAGCGATGTTCTCGGCACGCGCGCCCTCGCGGCGCTCGATGGCCTCCATCAGCGCGACGTGCTGGTTGTGCGCCACCACGAGGATGTCGCGCGAGGCGGGCAGCTCGGCCTCGGCGAGCACGAAGGAGGTGGCGGAGGCGAAGGGGACACAGGTGACCGCCTCAAGCGCGCGCTCGAGCAGGTCGCTGCCGGCCATCCGCACGAAGGTGTTGTGGAAGCGGCCGTTGAGCCCGACGTAGCACTCAAACGACGCGTAGTCGGCCTGGTGGACGACGTCGCCGATCTCCTCGCTGATCGCATGCAGGATCCGCATCTCGCGCCGGGACGCGCCGCGCTCGGCGGCGAAGCGGACAGCGGTGCCCTCGAGCACACCCCGCAGCTCGGTCGCGTCAGCGATATCCGCGCGCGTGAACTCCCGCACCACGTAACCGCCGGCGGGGAGCGCGAGCAGCAGGCCCTCATGCTCGAGCTTGGCCAGCGCCAAGCGCACCGGCGTGCGCGACACGCCGAGGCGCTCGACCAGCGGCAGCTCCGACATGCGGTCGCCGTGACCGAACTCGCCGCTGAGGATCAGCTCGCGCAGGCGCAGTTGCGCCCGCATCGTCTGTGACGTCGGGGTCTCGGTCGCGGTGAGCGTCATTCCTCGCCCGCCGCTGGCTGGTGGGCGGCGGCCCGTGCAGGCATCCCACGCGTGAGTATCGCCCGTGGAGCGCCTGTATGCAACAAAGCGCCCAGCAGATCGCGCAAGCGCTTGCCAGCGCACGTTCAGACCCCTGTTGCATGCAGTCGCGCTCACGCAGTACTATCGCGTCCATCGTGCCGGCTGCCGATGAGGCGACGGCGAGTTCAGCACCGGACGGTCCGGTGGGGAGAGGAGAGGTTGTTTATGAGGAAGCATTTCGGCTGGCGGGTGCGCATTCCCGTGGCCATGTTGGTCGTGGCCGTGGGCGTGTCCATCGCCACGACTACGACAGTCTTCGGCCAGGCTCACGCCGCCTCCGCGGCGGTCAAGTGCGGCGCAGGCACCGGCAAGGCGGCGACCGGCTCGCCGATCACGCTCGGCGCTATCGCCGTGAACCAGCCGGGCACCAGCTTCACCGACATTCCGAACATGGCCGACGCGTACTTCCAGTGCGTCAACGCCAACGGCGGGATCAACGGTCACCCGATCAAGCTCGACATCCTGACCGACCAGACCCAGCCCGGTCAGCTCGCCGCGGATGCCAACCAGCTGATCAACACCGACCATGTGGTCGGCATCGTCGGCAGCTCGGACATCATCGACTGCGCGGTCAACGGAGCGACGTACAAGAAGGACGGCTTCAACGTCATCGACGCAGGCATCGCGCAGCAGTGCTACGCGAGTCCGTGGAGCGCGGCCGTCAACATGGGCCCGCGTTTCTCCGGCGACGGAGCGGCCCAGACCGCGATCGCGCACGGCGCGAAGACGATCGTCATCGATCAGTCCAACGTCCCGGGCTACCAGTACAACGCGGCCGGCATCCAGCTGATCGCGAAGGCTCACCACGTCAAGGTCGTCTCATTGTCGGCCAACGCGACGAGCCTCAACGGTGAGACCGAGGCGGAGCGGATCGTCCAGGCTGCCGGAAGCAACGGTGCGGCGGACCTGATCTTCACCCCGCCGGTCGCTCAGCAGATCCTCCAGGGCGCGCAGAAGCTCAACCTGGAGAACAAGGTCATCTGGACCTGCGCGACGCCGTGCAACACGGACTCGCTGGCCGCCTCGCTCGGATCGGCTTGGAACCACAAGCTGTTCGTCAACGCCGAGATGAACGACGTCCACGACGACAACGGCCCGAACACCAAGCTGTACCTGGCGGTGCTCAAGGCCTACGGCTCGAAGGTCCAGGGCGGAATCGGCTCCTTCAGCCAGTTCGGCTTCACCATCGGCCAGATCACGACCTCGGCGCTGATGTCGATCAAGGGTGGCAAGTACACCAAGGCGACGGTCAATGCCGCGATCCAGAATGTGAAGGACTTCAAGACCGACATGCTCTGCCGGCCTTGGTACTACGGCAAGGCCCCGGTTCACCTGCCCAACAACACCGATTACACGGTGTGGCCGCAGAACGGCGTGATGCAGGTCGTGCCGGGCTCCGGCTGCCTGCAGATCTCCTCGTTTGACCCGGAGGTCGGCCAGGTGCGGGCAATCGAGAAGTCACAGGGCCTCTAGGAAGACGAAAAGCAACCAGGAATAGCGATCAAGGCGCTTATCTAGTTCGATGCCCAGTTGGTCGAGCTTTCAGCCCTTCATTCCCATCGGCCTGGCGCTGGGCGGGGTCTATGCCCTGTCCGGCGTCGGGATGGTGGTTCTGTACCGGGCAACCGGGGTGCTGAATCTCGCCTACGGGGCGATCGGCGCGATAGGCGCCATGGTCGCCTGGTCGCTGATTACCTACGAGGGGGTTCCGAGCGCTTGGGCGTACGTGATCGCCGTGTTCATCGGCGGTTTCTCGACGCTCCTCTACGGCGTCATCTTCGGACCGGCGCTGGCGGCTCGGGACCCTCTTGTGAAGGCGGTGGCGACGCTCGGCTTCGCGCTGATCCTGCTCGGGCTGATGACGTGGCTGTGGAGCAACAGCAACATCACCCGATCGATCTCGTTCTCCACCGACAGCACGACGGCGTTCACCGTCAGCGCGGTGTCGGTTTCGTGGACGCAGGTGATCGCCTTCGCGATCGGGCTCGTGGTGGCCGTAGGAGCGACGGTGTTCCTGCGCTTCACCAAGATCGGCACCGCCATGCGGGCGCTCGCTGACGACCGTGAGATCACGGCGACGCTCGGGGTGCCGGTACGGCGCGTGGAGGCCGCGGCGTGGTTCGGCTCAGGGATCCTGGCCGGGATCACGGGCCTGCTGCTTGCCGACCTCGACACGCTCGATCCCACGACGCTGACCTTCCTCGTGATCTTCACCGTCGCCGCGGCGCTGATCGCGCGGCTGCGCTCGATCACCGTCACCTTCGTCGCCGCGGTCGTGATCGGCCTCGTCGACAACCTCGTGACGCCCATCAACTCAATCACCAACTACCGCGACATGACGCCGTTCGTGCTGGCGATCATCGCATTGCTCTTCTTCGCCCGCGGACGCCAGTACAGCTTCGCGCGCGGCGGTATACGCTAGGCGCCAGGAGAGTCGATGGAGGCCACCGGCGTCGTCACACGGGTGGGGTCGTCGCTGCGGGTGACCCGCGGCGAGGGGATCCAGCTAGCGGTCATCGCGGTGCTGCTGGTGTTCGTGCTGGCCGGGCTGCCGCAGCTCCTCAGCCTGTTCTGGATCGACACCTCGACGACGGCGGTGATCTACGCGGTCGCCGCGCTCGGCGTCGGCCTGCTCGTGGGGCGCGTCGGCATGATCTCGCTCGGCCAGGTCGCCGTGCTCGCACTCGGCGCCTGGGTCGGCGCGAAGTTCTGTCTCTCGACGACGCTGCCCTACCCGATCGTGCTGCTGCTGTCGGGGCTGATCACGATGGTGCTCGGCGTGATGATCGGGCTGCCGGCGCTGCGCGTCAGCGGTCTCTACCTGGCGCTCGTGACGCTGATGCTCGCGGGCGCGATCACCGTCGTGCTCACGGTCACCAACTTCCCCAACGGCGGCAAGGGCTTCCTCGGCTACGACGAGAACTACCCCGGCACGATCCGCAGGCCATCGATCGCGGGCTCCGACACCGCCTTCTTCCGCTACGCCGTGATCGTCGCGGTGCTCATGTTCGCGCTCGTGATCTGGCACCTGCGCTCAAAGCCCGGGCGCGCTTGGGCCGCCATCCGCCAGAGCGAGCCGGCGGCTCTCACTGCCGGCGTCAACGTCACGGTCTACAAGATATGGGCCTTCGCGCTGGCCTCCTTCATCACCGGCGTCGCCGGCGGCCTGCTGGGCTCGAGCGCCGGCAAGCTCTACACCTTCGCCTTCCCGACCTCGCAGTCGGTGATCCTCTTCGCGGTGGTGCTCATGGGCGGCATCTACACCGTCTGGGGGGCCGTGCTCGCCGGCATCCTGCTGTGGGTCCTGCCGGCTCTGTTCACGATCTGGGGGATCGACTCGCAGGTCCCGACGATCCTCTTCGGCATCGGCGTGCTGCAGGTCCTGACGACCGCGCCGGCCGGGATCGCCCACCAGTTCCCGCGCGACATGGCCAAGCTCGGCAAGCTGATCTACCGGGGGGTCCGCCGGCTCGCCCCGGCCCCGAGTCGCGCGTCATGATCGAGATCAAGGACCTCACCGTCCACTTCGGTGGAGTGATCCCGCTCGACTCGCTGAGCGTGACCTTCGAGAGCGGCACCTGCGGTCTGATCGGTCCCAACGGCGCCGGCAAGACGACCTTCTTCAACGTGCTCAGCGGCTTCGTCAAGCCGAGCTCGGGCACCGTCAGCGCCTACGGCGAGAACCTCCTCTCGATGCCGCACTTCCGTCGCGCGCGCTGGGGGCTGCGGCGCACGTTCCAGACCGAGCAGGCGATCGAGGAGCTCTCGATCTATGAGAACGTCGCGATGATCCACGAGCACTCCGGGCGCAGCCGCTCGACGCGGCGCACCGACGTGCTCGGAGCGATCGACTTCGTCGGCATCGAGCCGGATCCCTACACCAAGGTGGCGACCCTCGGAGCGCGCGACCGCCGGCTCGTGGAGATCGCTCGCGCCGTCGTCGGCAAGCCGCGCGTCGTCCTGCTCGACGAGCCGGCAGCCGGACTGCCCGATGAGGAGACCGAGCACCTCAGCCGCGTGATCCAGGCGATCCCGGAACACATGGGCGCGCTGGTGATCCTCGTCGACCACGACATGAGCCTCGTCTCGGCATGCTGCGCCGTCACCGCCGTGCTCGATTTCGGCGAGCTGATCGCCGTCGGGCCGACCCAGGACGTGCTGCGTGACGAACGCGTCATGCGCGCCTACCTCGGCACCGAGCAGCCCGTATGAGCGAGCATCAAGCCGATCAGGACTCGCCCGAGGGCGCGGAGGCGCCGGCGGCTCCCCCGACGCCACAAGAGGCCAAGCAGGCGATGATGTCGCCGGAGCAGACCGCGACCCTTCACATCCGCGGCCTCACCGTAGCCCGCGGCAGCCGCGACGTCGTCAGCGACGTCTCGATCGAGGTGCCGCCGGGCGAGGTCACCGCGCTGCTCGGTCCCAACGGCGCCGGCAAGTCGAGTCTCGTGCTGGCGGTGGGTGGCGTGCTGCGCAGCCGCGGCGGGTCGGTCTCCCTCGACGATCGTGACCTCACCAAGGCCCGGCCGGAGGCGATCCGCCAGGCCGGCATCGCGATCGTGCCCGAAGGCCGCCGACTGCTCGGCGCGCTGACGGTCGAGGACAATCTCAAGGTTGCGACCTACACGCTTTCGCGCGCCGACGCGACGACCGCGCGCGAGCGCGCGCTGGACCTCTTCCCCGAGCTCAAGAAGCGCCTGAGCTCCCCGGCGCGGCTGCTCTCCGGTGGCGAGCAGCAGATGGTCGTCCTGGCCCAGGCCCTCGTCACGCGACCCAAGGTCGTGCTCATCGACGAGCTCTCGCTCGGCCTCGCTCCGGTCGTCATCACCCGCCTGATCCCGACGCTTCGTACGATCAGCGCGTCGGGCACCGGAGTACTGCTGATCGAGCAGTTCGCCACCGTTGCCCTCGACGTCGCCAACCGCGCCTACGTCATGAACGGCGGCGTGATCGAGTTCTCCGGCAACGCCACCGAGCTGCGCGAGAAGCCTGAGCTGCTCCACTCCGCGTACCTGCTGCGGACGGTCGGCCACGGGGCTCGCTGAGTTGCCGGTCGCGTCGCTCGATCACGTGCTCGTGCTGAGCGACGACATCGACGGCTCACGAGATTTCTACTGCGCCACTGTCGGGGTGACCGTCGGCGAGCGCCCGCCGCTGCCCTTCCCCGGTTACTGGCTCTACGCGGGCGGGCGACCCTGCCTGCACATCGCCGACCGCGCGATCTACAACGACCACGCCCGCGCCACGGGGCTGCGCGTGGCGGCCGGCGCGCCGAGCGTCGACCACCTCGCCTTCGCGGCCACCGACTACGAGGAGGCTGCCGGCCGGCTGGAGAGCCGTGGCGTGGCCGCCGTGCGCAACGAGATCCCCCAAGCCGGACTGCGCCAGCTCTTCTTCGACGGACCCGACGGGGTACGCATCGAGGTCAACGTGTTCGGCAAGACCGAGGGTCAGGGCTGAGATGCGCGCGGCGGTGACCCGGGGCGTCGGTGCGATGGAGGTGATCGACGTCGAGGAGGCCTCTGAGCCCGGACCGGGGCAGGTCCTGGTGCGTAGCGAGGCGGTCGGCATCTGCGGCTCCGACTACCACTTCCTGCTCGGTGAGCTTTCTGATGCCGCCGGTGGCGGGGCCTCGCCGTTCCCGAAGATCCAGGGCCACGAGTGCGGGGCCACGATCGAGGCGATCGGGCCCGACTGTCGCGCCGAGCTGCAGGGCGCCTCGCGCGTCGCGATCTACCCGCTGCACGCGTGCGGGCACTGCTATCCGTGCAGCGTCGGGCGCCCCAACACCTGCGACAACTTCACGCTGATCGGGATCCACCTCGACGGTGGGTTGCGGGAGCGTTTCTGCGTTCCCCAGGAGCAGGTCTTCCCGATCCGCGCCGACGATGGCGCCGTGGCGGCGCTCGCCGAGCCGGTCTCGGTGGCGGTCCGCACCGTCAATCGCGCGCGGATCGAGGCCGGCGAGCACGTCGTCGTCCTGGGCGCCGGGCCGATCGGGCAGTGCGTGTGTCTGCTCGCACGCGAGCGCGGTGCCGAGGTGATGGTCGTCGACCTCCAGGACCGACGCCTGGAGCTCAGCCGCGAGATGGGCGCCGAGGGGCTTGTGTGGAGTGACGCCGAGAGCGTCGTCGCCTCGGCTCGCGCCTGGGCCGGCGGCGGCGGTCCGCCGGTGGCGATCGACGCCACCGGGGCCGCGGCGGCGGTCAGCGCGGCCTTCGAGATGGTCGCCTCGGCTGGCCGCGCGGTGCAGGTCGGCATGTCCAACGACATCGTGCCCGTGCGCGTCGGCATGCTCACCGAGAAGGAGATCGACGTGCTCGGAGTCAGCTGCTGTGGCGGCGGCGAGTTCGGCGAGGCGGTCGCCGCCGTCGAGCGCAACTCGGCCCTGCTCTCGCGCCTGATCAGCCACGAGTTCCCCCTCGAGCGAGCGCCCGAGGCGATCGCGTTCGCGATCGAGCATCCAGCGGAGGTGATGAAGGTTGTCATTCGTGTCGACTGAGCGCCGCTACGACTACGTGGTGGTCGGCGCCGGCTCCGCGGGCTGCGTGCTCGCCGCGCGCCTGAGCGAGGATCCCGATGTGCGCGTCGCCCTGCTAGAGGCCGGCGGCAACGACCGCCAGGCGGAGATCCAGACCCCGGCCGCGTTTCCGGCCGCGTTCAAGTCCGGCATCGACTGGGACCTGCTCGGCGAGCCCGAGCCGGGACTCGACGGGCGCCGGCTGTATCTCCCGCGCGGCCGCGTGCTCGGCGGCTGCAGCTCGATCAACGCGATGATCTACATCCGCGGCAACCGCGCCGACTATGACGAGTGGGCGGCGCTGGGCGCTGAGGGCTGGAGCTACCAGGACGTGCTTCCCTACTTCCGCCGCTCCGAGGACAACGAGCGCGGCGAGGACGCCTATCACGGCGCCGGTGGGCCGCTCGCGGTCTCGGAGTCGCGCTCGATGCAGCCCCTGGTCGACGTCATGATCGAGGCCGCCACGCAGGCCGGCCACGAGCGCAACCCCGACTTCAACGGAGCGCGCCAGGAGGGGGTCGGCCGCTTCCAGCTGACCCAGCGCGACGGGCTCCGCTGGTCGACGGCGGACGGCTTCCTGCACCCGGCTGAGGATCGCCCCAATCTCGAGGTGATCAAGCGCGCCCTGGCCACACGCCTGCTCTTCGAGGGCGAGCGCGCCGTCGGAGCGGAGATCTCACTCGACGACGAGCTGATCGAGATCCGCGCCGAGCGCGAGGTCGTCCTCTCGGCCGGCGCCTACCAGTCGCCGGTGCTGCTGATGCTCTCGGGCATCGGGCCGGCGCAGCATCTGGCCGCCATGGGGATCGAGGCGCGCGTCGATCTGCCGGTCGGCGAGAACCTCCAGGACCACTGCATGGCGCAGCT